>NZ_JBBHZH010000004.1:0-580347 GCF_049843495.1 Agrobacterium sp. M50-1
TCGCCCTTGAGGCGAGGATGACGCCGAATGCGTGGGGAACCTGTTGGAGAGCACATAAAAATGTCGGGTCTGTGCCCGGCATTTTTGTTTCAATCGCATGAGACCGTTCGTTTCACCCCGCCATGCGCATCTGCTGCGCCATGCCATGAAGCTGATGGCCGGAGGAGACGCGGAAGCCGCGGATGAGGTTCAGCAGCTCTTCGGTATCCACCGCCAGCGCTTCCGCCGAAGCCGTGGTTTCTTCCGCCATGGCGGCATTGTGTTGGGTGGCGACGTCGAGCTGGTTGAGCGAGGAAGAGATCGAGCGAAGCGTCGTATCCTGCTCGGCGGCCGAGTGGGCGATCTTGCTGACGATCTCGTTGGCGGATTTGATCTGGTCGGAGATGCGTTTCAGCGCGTCGCCGGCCTCGCCGACGAGCCGCACGCCATTTTCCACCTGGGCGGAAGAGCGGGCGATCTGGTCCTTGATCTCCTTGGCGGCGGCGGCGGATTTCTGCGCCAGTTCGCGCACTTCCTGCGCCACCACGGCAAAGCCCTTGCCGGCCTCACCTGCGCGTGCCGCTTCCACGCCGGCATTCAGCGCCAGAAGATTGGTCTGGAAGGCGATGTCGTCGATCACGCCGATGATGTTCGAAATCTGGTCGGAAGACTGCTCGATACCGCTCATCGCGGTAATCGCCTCTTCCACCACCCGGTCGCTGCGCATGGCTTCGGAGCTGACGGTGGTGACGCGCTTGGCGGCGTCGGCCGCCCCTTCCGCCGTCTGGCGCACCGCAACGGTCAGCTCGTCGAGCGCTGCGGAGGTTTCTTCCAGATTGGCGGCCTGCCGTTCGGTGCGCTGTGAAAGCTCGTTTGAAGCCTTGCGGATTTCCTCCTTGGAGCCGCCAATATCGATGCTCTTCGAATTCACCTTGGCCATGGCGGCGTCAAGATGGATCAGGGCTTCGTTGAAATTGTCACGCAGCGCCGCATAGCGATTGCCGAGATCGCCGCAACGCACGGTCAGATCGCCGCCGGCGAGCTTCTCGAGGGACTCGCCGATGGTGGCGACGACGCGTGCCTGCAATTCGGCCTCGTCGCGCTGCATGTCGAGATTGTTCTGGCGCTCGGCATTGAGCTGCCGCTGCTGCTCTTCCTCCCGGCGCTGCATGGCGTGGCGCTCGCGCACCTTGTCCTGAAGCGAGGCGGTGGCCTTCGCCATCATGCCCACCTCGTTGGTGAGGCCGGTATGGGGAATGGCGAGCGAGACATTTTCATTGGCCACTTCGCCAAGCGCGCGGTGAATATCGCCGAGCGGCTTCGAGATACCTCGGATAACGTAGAAAGCGGCGGCAAGCGCCAGCACGAAGATCAACGCGCCGATCGACAGCGCCTTCATCACATCGCCGCGAACCTGCGCGTTCAAATCATCGATGTAAACGCCGGTCACGACCACCACCTGCCAGGGTTCAAAGGCAAGGGCATAGGAGCTCTTCGCGTAATCATTGCCTTCCATGCCGGGCTTCGGGCCGTAGAAATCCGTCTGGCCGCCGCCATTGCGGCCAAGCCGCACCAGCTCGTCACGATAGGCGAAACCCTTGCTGTCAGGCTTGCCCTTGAAGCTTTCGCCGACGCGCTTGGCATCGGGATGGAATTTCATCGTCACGTCGTAGTCATAACCGAAGAGATAGCCGTCGGGAGTGAAGCGCATGGCGCTGACAGTCGCGTAAGCCTGTTTCATGGCCTCGTCGCGCGAAAGCGTTCCGGCCTTTTCCTTGTCGTTGAAGGATTGCAGGATGGAGATCGCCGATTGCACCTGCGTCCGCAGCATGCCGTAGCGTTCCTCATAGATGGCGTCGGTGGCGGATTTCAGCTGGTAAAACGTCGCCACGGCGAAGGCGGCCATCAGGGCCACCACGAGAACGATCAACTGACGGGAAATGGAAAGGTTCTTCATGGGCGCTCACAAGCGTTTGGAATCGCGCGCCTGAAAATGCCGCGCGGTACCGATGTTTCAGAGAAGGGAGAGGCGCATGATGCGCGATAAAAGGCCAGAAAAGCGCGTCTCCGCGCCGTGGCCTCATCCTGTGCTGCATCGCACTATAGACCCACTTAGCGGCTAAAAATTTGAATAAATATTTAATTAGCGAAAGCTTTATCAGGCCCGACAGGCAGAATAAGCGGGGGAAAAAGCAATATTCCCCGCATGGTTGCGGCCCCATTTCGGGAATGCAGCGATGACGCGATTATTTGACCTTCGTCATGAAATGCGTCATCGGCCGGTCAATTGCCGCGCAATTTGAAATCCGGGAACTGGGGGGCACCGATTACCGAGGCGCTGGCCGGTTCGGCTGCGTTTTCGGTGGAAAGTTCCTTGACGGCTGCCGTGGTCGTCGTCACGTCGATACCGGCCGGTGTCGAAACCATCTCAGCCGGATGTGCCGCGGGCTCTGCCTCGTCATAGGTCGCGATGGCCGTGCTGGAGGTTTCCGCCATCCATGCGGGATTGGTGCTGACGAAGGTGACGGGCGCACCGCCAAGCCAGGCTTCGGTGCGCACCAGGGTACGCTTGCCGTCCACTTCGCGCATTTCCGTGTGCTGCGTGCCCGGCTCAATGGAAGGAATGGCATAATCCTGCGTTACGGCTTTGCCTTTCACGGGCTGGCAGCCCGCGCAATCGCGACGAACGAAGCTGCCATTGGCCACGTGCACGCCGTTTATATATTCGATGGAAGATGCCATCGCCGACCCGCCGGTCAGCGCGATAACAGCTGTCAGAAAAAGACGACGCATCGAAAAACCCCCGAAATGAAGGCGCGTCCTCGTGATCGAGACACAGTGCGCCATTCAATATTCCGGCAAGTATTATCGATGTTTCGTTTCCATCGGGTCAGCAAACTTGGTAAAAATTGAACGAAATAGTCGCGTCCAACCCCGTTTTCCTTAAGGATCAGGCCTTTTCGCGTGCGACGGCCTGCCAGCCGATATCGCGGCGGCAAAAGCCGTTTTCCCATTCCACCTTGTCCGCCAGCGCATAGGCGCGGGCCTGCGCTTCCGTCACCGTCTTTCCAAGGGCGGTGACGTTCAGCACGCGTCCACCCGTTGCCACTAGACCGCCGTCCTTCAGCGCGGTTCCGGCATGGAAGACCTTCGCCTCTTCGCTCGCCTCGGGAATATGGGCGATCGGCGTATTCTTGTCGTAAGCGCCGGGATAACCCTTCGAGGCGAGAACGACAGTCAGCGCTGCGTCGTCGCGCCATTCGGCCTCAACCTTGTCCAGCGTGCCAGTGGCGGTGGCGTAGAGGATCGGCAGCAGATCGCTTTTCAGGCGCATCATCAGCACCTGGCATTCGGGATCGCCGAAACGGACGTTATATTCGATAAGTTCCGGGCCTTTGGCGGTAATCATCAGGCCTGCGAAAAACACGCCGGAGAAGGGATTGCCGTCCTTGGCCATGCCCGAGATGGTCGGCTCGATGATCTCCTTCATGGTGCGCTCCACCATGGCCGGTGTCATGACCGGGGCGGGAGAATAAGCACCCATGCCGCCGGTATTCGGGCCGGTATCGCCATCGCCGACACGCTTGTGATCCTGTGCGGTGGCGAGCGCGAGAGCGGTCTTCCCGTCGGAAAGGCAGAAGAAGCTCGCTTCTTCGCCGTCGAGGAAGGCCTCCACCACCACTTCGGCGCCAGCTGCGCCGAAGGCGCCGTCGAAACAGTCGTCAATCGCGGCAAGCGCTTCCGCTTCGGTCATGGCCACGGTCACGCCCTTGCCGGCGGCAAGCCCGTCCGCCTTGATGACAATCGGCGCACCCTGTGCACGAACATAGTCCTTCGCCGGTTCTGCGGTCTTGAAGCGCTGGTAAGCGCCGGTCGGAATATCGTAGCGAGCGCAGAGATCCTTGGTGAAGCCCTTGGAGCCTTCAAGCTGGGCTGCCGCTTTCGACGGTCCGAAAGTGGCGATGCCGGCGGCACGCAGATCATCCGCCAGACCCGCAACCAGCGGCGCTTCCGGGCCGACGACAACGAAGTCGACTGCCTTTTCTTTCGTAAAGGCGATGACGGCCGTGTGGTCTTCCACATCAAGCGGCACAAGTGTCGCGTGGTCGGCGATGCCGGGATTGCCTGGAGCGGCATAAAGCTCATCGAGCAGGGGAGACTGGGCGATTTTCCACGCCAGCGCATGTTCGCGTCCGCCGGAACCGATCAACAGAACTTTCATGGTCAACACCCCTGCAAATTCGCCAGTAACCTTGTTTGAGCGGCGTTAAGGGCAGGGGGGCGAAAGGTCAAGGAGAAAGCGCCGCAAATGCCCGTCTTTCCCTTGAAGTGAGCCTTTCCTGTGGAATCGTTCCCGCCTCTTGTTGTCACGCCACAATCAGACATTATGTTCGCCGCTCCAGATGTGACATCAGAGAACCTCATGACCGCAGATAATGCCCGCCTCACCACGCTCATCGCCTCCGAAATCAACGCCCGCGCCGATCAGGTGAAGGCGGCGGTGGCCCTGCTGGACGAGGGCGCGACCGTTCCCTTCATCGCCCGTTACCGCAAGGAAGTGACCGGAGGACTTGATGATACCCAGCTACGCACGCTTTCGGAACGTCTCGTCTATCTGCGCGAACTGAATGCGCGCCGCGCCTCCATCGTCGATTCCATCACCGGTCAGGGCAAGATGACCGACGAGCTGATGGTCAAGATCATGCAGGCCGTGACCAAGGCGGAGCTGGAAGACCTCTACCTGCCCTATAAGCCGAAACGCCGCACCCGAGCGGAAATCGCCCGCGAACGTGGTCTAGGCCCGCTTGCCGAAGCGATCTGGGAAAACCGCACTGCCGATCCGGCAAAGCTTGCTCAATCCTATGTGCAGGGCGAGGTGGCCGATGTGAAGGCGGCGCTTGAGGGCGCACGCGACATCGTGGCTGAAACCATGACGGAAAATGCCGATCTGCTTGGCCGCCTGCGTGATTACATGCGCCAGAACGCCACGTTCCGCGCCAAGGTCGTGGACGGCAAACAGGCGGCGGGCGAAAAATTCTCCGACTATTTCGATCATTTCGAGCGCTGGGCAACGGTGCCCGGTCACCGCGCGCTGGCCATGCTGCGCGGCTGGAACGAAGAAATTCTGACGCTGACGATCGATGTCGATGCGGATGATCCCTCACCGGTGAAACCCGCGCAGCGCACCATCGCCGCCGCCTTCGATATCCGCAATGTTGGCCCCGCCGATCAATGGCTGATGGAGGTCGCTGGCTGGACCTGGCGGGTGAAGCTTTCCATGTCGCTCTCCCTCGATCTGATGCGCGAACTGCGTGAGCGGGCGGAAGAGGAGGCGATCAATGTCTTCGCCCGCAATCTGAAGGACCTGCTGCTGGCAGCGCCCGCCGGCTCCCGCGCCACCATGGGACTTGATCCCGGTATCCGTACCGGCGTGAAGGTCGCGATCGTGGATGGAACCGGCAAGCTCCTGGACACCAGCACGGTCTATCCCTTCCCGCCGAAGAACGATGTGCGCGGCACGCAGGCGGAACTCGCTTTGCTTATCCGCAAGCACAATGTCGAGCTGATCGCCATCGGCAACGGCACGGGCAGCCGCGAGACGGAAAAGCTGGTGGCCGACCTTCTGGCGCAGATGCCGGCTTCTGCTTCCGGTGCAAAGCCCACCAAGGTCATCGTTTCGGAAGCGGGCGCATCCGTTTATTCCGCTTCGGAACGGGCGGCAGCGGAGTTCCCCAATCTCGACGTTTCGTTGCGCGGCGCCGTTTCCATCGCCCGCCGTCTTCAGGACCCGCTGGCGGAACTGGTGAAGATCGAACCGAAATCCATCGGCGTCGGGCAATATCAGCACGATGTCGATCAGGGCCGTCTCAGCCGTTCGCTCGACGCGGTCGTTGAAGATGCGGTGAACGCCGTCGGCGTCGATCTCAACACGGCCTCGTCGCCGCTTCTGGCGCGGGTTTCCGGCCTCGGCACATCGATTGCCGATGCCATCGTTGCGCATCGTGACCAGACCGGCCCCTTTGCCAGCCGCAAGGAATTGCTGAAAGTGCCGCGCCTCGGCCAGCGCACTTTCGAGCAATGCGCGGGCTTCCTGCGCATCCCGAACGGCAAGGAGCCGCTGGATGCCTCCTCCGTTCATCCGGAAGCCTATGGCGTGGCGAAAAAGATCGTTGCCGCCTGCGGCCGCGATCTGCGTTCGCTGATGGGCGACAGCGCCGCGCTGAAGGCGCTTGATCCGAAGACGTTCATCGACGAGCAATTCGGTCTGCCGACCGTAAAAGACATCATCGCCGAACTGGAAAAGCCCGGCCGCGACCCGCGCCCGAGCTTCAAGACCGCGACCTTTGCCGAGGGTGTGGACGAGATCACCGATCTGAAACCGGGCATGCTGCTCGAAGGCACCGTCACCAATGTCGCCGCGTTTGGCGCTTTCGTTGACATTGGCGTGCATCAGGACGGGCTTGTGCATGTGTCGCAGCTTGCCGATCGTTTCGTGAAGGACCCGCATGAGGTCGTCAAGGCGGGCGATGTCGTCAAGGTGCGAGTCGTGGAAGTGGACGTGAAGCGCAAGCGCATCGGCCTCACCATGCGTAAGGATGGCGGCGAGGCAGCGCCGCAGCCGATGCGTGAAAAGGGCAACGCCAGCGCCATGCGCCACGCGACATCAAAACCGAAAGAGCGCAACGAGGGGTCGCAAACCGGTGGTGCGCTTGCCGCCGCGCTGGCTGAAGCCATGAAGCGGCGCTGACCCTGGGTTGAAATGATTTTTTACCAAAAAGCCTCGCCACATACCCCGGCGGGGCTTTTTCCTTGATGAAATCGTTCAATTTTTTTGAAATAAGACTATCTTGAAACTTGTGCCGAAAGGAATACGGTCTGCAAAATTGATAAGTGAGACTTAGCAATTGGGGGTGCCATGGCGTCGTCTCTGCATGTTCTTCTCGATAAGATAATCAAGATCGGTGATCTCACCGTCAACAGCCCGGGCGGCAGCCGTACTTTCGGCAATGGCACGGGAAAAAAGGTGGTTCTGGACTTCACCGATGAAGCCGCCATGCAGGAGATCGCCGCCGATCCGGCGCTGAAGCTCGCTGAAATGTACATGGAAGGCCGGGTGAAGGTTGCCGAAGGCGACATCTACGATTTCCTCGCACTGGTCAAGGGCAATACGCTGAGCGAGGCGCTGTCCTTCGGCATGGTCTGGCGCGGCATGGCGCGCATCATCGCCGCCCGCATCAAGATGCATCTGCCGGTCAATCACAACAAGAGCAACGTCGCCCATCATTACGATCTGAGCGCCAAGCTGTTCGATCTCTTCCTCGATGAGGACTGGCAATATTCCTGCGCCTATTTCAACCCGCCTGGCATCAGCCTCTATGAAGCGCAGGTCGCCAAGAAACGGCATATTGCCGCCAAGCTGATGACCGAGCCGGGCCAGAGCGTGCTGGAAATCGGCTCCGGCTGGGGCGGCATGGCGATGTATATCGCGGAAAGCGCCGGTGCAGATGTCACCGGCATCACGCTCAGCGAGGAACAGCTGCGCGTTTCCCGCGATCGTGCGGCAAAACGCGGGCTTGCCGGTAATGTCCGTTTCGAATTGCAGGACTACCGCTATCTGCCGGCTTCGAAGAAATACGACCGCATCGTCTCCGTGGGCATGTTCGAACATGTCGGGCCGACCCACTATCGAGACTATTTCGACAAGGTGGCGGAGGTGCTTGATGACAAGGGCGTGATGGTGCTGCATTCCATCGGCCAGCCCTATCCGGCGCTGGCGACCAATCCCTTCATCGAAAAATATATTTTCCCGGGTGGGTATATCCCTTCGCTCGCCGAAGTGCTGCCGGCGATCCAGAAATCCGGGCTGCTGGTGAAGGATATCGAAATCCTGCCCATGCACTATGCGCACACACTGCGGCATTGGCGCGAGCGTTTCGTGGCGCGCAAGGCGGAAGCGGTCGCGCTTTACGACGAACGTTTCTTCCGCATGTGGGAGTTTTATCTGGCGGGGTCGGAAATGGCCTTTACCCACGAAAATTTCCATATTTTCCAGATTCAGCTCGCCAAGGACCGCGACGCCGTTCCGCATAATCGCGACTACATTGCGCAGAACGAGGCGAAGCTGCTGGAGTTCGAGAAGACGCGCGCACCGCTGGAGAAGGTGACATTCTGACGACGGCGTGGGTAACGGGCGACCGAATTGTGGAGATTGTTGACAAACATCTCCGCAATCTCGGCGTCATCCTCGGGCTTGTCCCGAGGATCTATCCACGTTGCTTAAAGTCTGTCGGATGCAGATGCTCGGGACAGGCCCGAGCATGACGGCGGTGAGGTTTTAGGCCTTGTCGCCACCCTCCCCAGGAAGCACATTTCTTCCCGCTCTGGTTAATGGAATGGAAAGACAATCCCTCTAATTCTACGGGCACCTTGTCTGTATTGCGTTTCTGGGGTTCTTTCATGTTCAAGCCATCAGCGGCCGCCGCCGCCTGTGTCCTGTCGCTTTTTTCCGTGGGCAATGCCCATGCGGAGGGCTGGTTTTCCGGCGACTGGTATCTGAAGCTCGGTGGTGCGGGTTTCACCGCGCCGAAATATCAGGGCGACAACAAGAACGAATTCGGCTTTTCGCCCATCATTTCGCTTGGCCGTCAGGGGCAGGGTGCACGTTTCACCTCGCGCAACGACAGTGCCTCGATTTCGCTTCTGGACAATGGCCCGATCAGCATGGGTCTGGCCGGTAAGCTGGTTTCCCCGCGTGACGAGGGCGATTCCGCCGATCTCAAGGGCATGACCCGCATCAAGCGTGGTGGTGAGCTTGGTGGTTTCGCCGAGGCTTATCCGACCGACTGGCTGCGCGTTCGCGGCGAAGTCCGTCAGGGCATTCGCAGCCATAGCGGTGTGGTCGGCGATGTCGCTGTCGATGCCTTCACCGATATCGCCCCCGGCATCCAGATTTCCGCAGGCCCGCGCGCCACATGGGTGAGCAGCAAGTACAATGAGCGTTATTATGGTGTAAGCGCCGCCCAGACGGCGGCCGGTGCGCCATCGCCCTATAGCACGGGCGGCGGCCTGCATTCGGCCGGCATCGGCGCCGCCATCACCTGGAAAGTCACCGAGAACGCCGAAGTCGGGTCTTTTGCGGAATATCGCCGCCTCACCGGTGACGCCGCCGATAGCTCGCTGGTGCGCGAGCGCGGCTCGAAAAACCAGTTCATCGTCGGTGTTCAGGCAAGCTATAAATTCAATTTTTCGCTGCCCTGAGACAAGAAACCGAATGTCTGAGGTTGATGGCCCGCAGGAAACCGTTGCGGGCCTTGATGTTTCTGCCAATCCGCGTTCGGCGTCGTCCTCGGACTTGACCCGAGGATGACGCCGGTGAGGTTTTCGCTTTGCCGGTAGCGTGTTGCAATCCGCCAAAAACCGCACATCTTTGCACTTTGAAATCCATTCCGATTTTCCCACCGATGCTGTAGAACATCCCTATGGTTCACCATAGCGATTTGTCAGACCGCGTCTCCGACGCGCCATCCAATAACTGGGTCTATCGGATTTTGCCGAGGTCCCTCTGGCCCTATGCGCAGCTTGCAAGATGGGATCGCCCCATCGGCTGGCAATTGTTGATGTGGCCGTGTTTCTGGTCCGCGGCCCTTGCGGCCAATGTGGCGGTGGCAAGCGGCGGCTTTTCCTGGGCGATGCTGATCTGGCATCTGGCGCTGTTCTTCATCGGGTCGGTGGCGATGCGCGGTGCGGGCTGCACCTATAATGATCTGGCCGACCACAAGATCGACATGGCCGTGGCGCGCACCCGTTCGCGGCCCCTGCCTTCCGGCCGCGTGAGCCGGATGCAGGCCAAGGTCTTCATCGTCCTGCAGGCGCTTGCCGGGCTCGTCGTGCTTTTGCAGTTCAACAGTTTCGCAATCGCGACCGGCATATTCTCGCTGGTTTTCGTGGCGATTTATCCTTTCGCCAAGCGCTTCACCAACTGGCCGCAATTTTTCCTCGGCCTTGCCTTTTCCTGGGGCGCGCTGATGGGCTGGGCGGGACAGTTCGGATCGCTCGCCTGGCCGGCTGTCCTGCTTTATGTCGGCTCCATCGCCTGGACGATCGGTTATGATACAATCTACGCCCATCAGGACAAGGAAGACGACACCGCGGTGGGCATCGGTTCGACCGCATTGCTGTTTGGAGAGAACACACATCGCTGGCTGGTTTTTCTTTATGGCACAGCCCTTGTCATGATGTTCCTGTCGTTCTGGGTCGCGGGCGTTAACATTCTTGCCTATAGCGGTCTTGCCGCTGCCGCGCTCATGCTGTTCCGCCAGGTCTGGGTGCTTGATATTGATGACGTTGACCAGTGCCTCGTCCTGTTCAAATCCAACAACCGCGTCGGCGTGCTGATTTTCGCAGGCCTGATCCTGCCGCTCCTGCTGGCGTAAACCGCGAGAACACGGAATGGAAAAAGCCCGGTTGCGTCATCCGCACCGGGCTTCTTGATTTGTCTGGCTGAGCCTGTCAGCTGCGGGCGATGATTTCCTTGCCCTCGATCTTCATGCTCATGCCGAGCGAGCCGGTGGAGCGGCGAACGAGGAAGCGGGGACGGCGTTCCGCGAAATAGGAATGGCGGCGGCGCGGACGGGTATTCTGGGTGCGCACCTTGCCGAGATGTTCTTCCAGCGGACGGGCGACGCCATCGGCTTCCACCATCAGCATGGGAATACGGTAGGCTTCAGACCAGCTGCGCCAGTCGGCGGCGATATCGCAGAGATCGTGAGCGACGAGAAGCGGAACGCAGAGATCCGGATCATCATGGTGCAGTTCCAGGGTCACCGTCACCTGCCCATCGCCATGGTCGATGGCGCGGGCGGCAACACCCTTGAAAGCGCGGGCAGGCAGGGCGAAGGACAGAGGCAGGCCGGAAGAGGACAGAACCTTTCTCAGAACGGCGCCCCGTTCGTCGAGAGTGACGGCGACATCGGTCGCGCCATTGCCTTTTCCATAGGTGACCTGTTGCGGAAAACGTGCCGGGTCGAGTCTGAGAGTGGCGACGGCCCAGTCGGGCTTCAGAACGGTCTTGGTCATGTTTATTCTACCCTTGTTTTACCTGAGAGCCGGTTTCCGGTCTTCTCATCGGGACTTTTCGTCCTCTGATGTCGGGAGAATATCCGCCGCATGTTCGAGACTGCTTAAAAATCGCGGTTAAGAAAACTTTGCATTCCCAAATGGTTAGCAAAACACACTGTGGCATGGTTTCGTTTAGGTAAAGCAGATCGGGACAATGCGGTTTTTATCCCGATCGGAATTGTGCTCTTTCAAGCTACGGGCAAGGCGCGTCATGCATAGTCATGCCAAGGCTTGCCGTGCGTCCGGATGGGCGCGCGATGGGTGGTTCAAAACCGGAGCTTTTGGTGTCCCCCGAGGGGATGCGCTGTGCTCCAGGGGGCATACGGATGGTATCGACTTATCTCAGCTACGAACTCATCAACCGCGATATGAAGGCAAGCATCTCGCGCGTGTCGCAGCAGGGGCTCGTGGAGCGGCAGACGAAATATTACAAGGAAAACATCGGCAATGTGAAAAGCGTCGATGAATTCCTCGATAACTACCAGCTCTATTCCTATGCCATGGATGCCTTCGGTCTGGGCGAGATGACCTATGCCAAGGCCTTTATGAAAAAGGTGCTCGACAGCGACTTGAACGACCAAAACAGCTTCGCCAACAAGCTGACCGACGAGCGTTATCGGGAATTTGCCGCCGCCTTCAATTTCAGCTCTTCGACAAAGACCGTGCAGACGGACGCGCAGCTCGACAAGATGATCGGGCTTTATGATACGTCGATCACCAATCTGAACAGCAGCCTCGCGGAAGAGACACGTTATTACAAGGCAATCATCGGCACCGTGACAAATGCCGACCAGCTGCTGCGCAACGACCGCACCCGCGCCTATATCTTCCAGGTCTTCGGCATCGATGAGAAGACCTATTCCTATGCCCATATCAAGGGATTGATGACGAGCGACGTCAGCGATCCCAATAGCTACATCAACCAGAAATACGGCGCGGCCTATAATGACGCGGTCGAAAAACTGACGATGAAGGGTAATATCGAACTGCATGCGCAGGTCACCGCCCGGATTACGGCCATCGATACTGAACTTGCGGGCACGGGTCTGACAAACGAGGAGCGCACGAAACTCGAGGCGGAAAAGGTGACCCGCCAGGACCAGCTGACCCAGCTTGAGGCCGTTTTGCCACCAAAGGATGAGTGGGAGGCGAAGCTTGCGGCGATCAAGGCGGAACAGACGACGCTGTCGAACACCGTCACCCAATATAACAAGATGGCGCAGATCGCTAACGCCTTCGAGTTCAAGAATGACGGCACGGTAACTGCCGGCGGGGCACAGACGGCGGACAATCTGAAAGCCATCACGGACTCCTATATCGGCAGCGCAGCCCGTGTGACGCCGACCGTCGCGACGCTGAACCGCGACTACTTCGAATCGAAGATCGGTTCCATCACGACGGTAGAGGAACTGATGTCGGATGCGCGGCTTGTCAATTACATCAGAACGGCCTTCGACCTGAACGACCTGACCATCGTGCCGGCAACGATCAAGAACATCCTCACAAGCGATCTCAGCGATCCGAACAATTACATCGCGACCATGGGCAAGAACGACAAACGTTACCTCGCCCTGAAAAACGCGTTCAATTTCCTGCCCGACGGGACGCTCGCGGCCGGCACGACGCCGCAGACGACGACACAGACCGCGACGACCACCAGCGGTTACATGACCCATTACAATGATGCGGACGAGGCCGCTGACGCAAAGGCGCTCACGCTGTTCAAGAGCAGCATTGGCCAGGTCACAAGCGTCAATGATTTCCTCGGAACCAATGCAGTCTATACCTATGCGCTGAAGGCCGTCGGCCTCGATCCCGCCAAGGTGAACATCTCCGATATCCAGAGAGTGCTGACCAGCGACCTTCAGGATAAGAAGAGTTACGTTTATACGCTGAAGGACGATCGGTATGTGAAGCTTGCCGAGCTCTTCAACTTCACCAAGGACGGTTCGGTCGGTGCACCCATTCTGGCGCAGTCCGAAATCGAGCTGCAGACCATGTCGGCCGACTACATCAAGAAGAAATCGGCTTTCGGTACTGCTAAGGACAAGGAAGCCGCCACGGCCGAGGCGAAATATTTCTCGGGCGAAATGCAGAAGATCAAGACGCTCAGTGAATTTCTGGCCAATGACCGCCTGACCAAATTCGCGATGGAATCGCTCGGCATTGACCCCACGAGCGTGACGAAAGAACAGCTGCAGAAGATATTCACGTCAAATCTTGATGACAAGGACAGCTACGTCAACAAGGAGATGGATCCGGTCTTCCGTCGCCTCGTCACCGCCTTCAATTTCGACACGGACGGCAAGCTCCTTCATGAAGACCGCAGCCTGATCCAGACCCGGCGCGGACTTTATGAAACGCTCGACAATTATCTGACCCAGACGCTGGAAACGCAGGCGGGTGAAGAAAACGCCGGTGTGCGACTGGCGCTCTATTTCAAGCGCATGGCGGCCGGGACGACGTCCTATTATTCGATCCTTGCCGATACCGCGATCCAGAACTTCATCAAGACCACCTTCGGCATTCCCGATGAGCTCGGCAATGCGGGCGTCGATACCCAGGTGGCGATGATGAAGAAATATTTCGACATCAAGGATTTTCAGGACCCGGATAAGGTCAAGAAGCTGATCGCCCGTTTCACCATCATGTACGACAACCAGCAGAACGTCGCCGATCCCATCATGACCCTGTTCAATGGCAGCGGCTCGGTGGGTATCAGCGGTGACACGTTGCTGGCGGTCGCGACGCTACGGGCACGATAGCTCGAAAAGAGGAAGGCCGGACATGTCCGGCCTTTCCGATACCCACTATCCCTTCACCACCCCGGCAGCATATGCCCGGCGCGCAGGCGCGGCATCTTGGGGTAGGTCTTCACATCATTGTCCATCTCGTCGGCAACGCTCATCGGCGAGATATTGTCGAGGCAGGCGGTGATGTGGTCGGTGATCGCGTTCACCAGCGAAGGCGAGAGGCCCGGTCGTTTCATCAGGCCGATCTGCACCGGCGGCAGCGGCGGGAAACCATCGGCGGCAGTTAGAACCTTCATGCCGGTGCGCAGCGCCGATTCCGGCAGCACCGAAACGGCCATGCCCGCCAGCACGGCGGCGGCGACCACGGTGGAAGACCAGCTGGTAAACAGTACCTGATAGTCCCGCCCATCGGCATCGAGGGCCGAACAGGCGAGCTGACGCCAGTGGCAGTCGCGCCGGCCCACGGCGAGCGGCACCGGCGCGTCATCCTTCAGCGGATGGTTGGCGGAGGCCACCCAGCAGAGCGGTTCAGTGCGCACCACATCCGAAGAGCGCGCGCGTGGATTATGGGTGACGAGGGCAATATCCAGTTCCCCGCGCGCCATTTTTTCGGCCAGGCTGACCGAGGGTTCGCAGACGATATAGAGCTCGACATTGGGGTGAGTCTTGGCAAAACGCCCGATGATCTCAGGCATGTAGCGGTCGGCATAGTCATCAGGTGTGCCGATGCGCAGCGTGCCTTCCAGCCGATTATCGTCGAAGGCGGCGATTGCCTCATTATTGAGGCGGATGATGCGGCGGGCGTAATTCATCAGTTTTTCGCCCTCCGCCGTCAGGCGGTTGCCGCGCCCGTCCTTGGCGAAAAGCTGCTTGCCGATGCGTTCCTCAAGCCGGCGCATCTGCATGGAGACGGCGGATTGCGTCTTGAAGACGCGATCTGCGGCCTTGGTGAAGCTGCCCGTATCAACGATGGCGATGAAGGTGTGCAGCTGGTCTATGTCGAGAGGTGCGGACATGGATGGTCATCCATCAGAATGATTGATGTCTCACATTAGAAACATTCGTTGGACTGATCAATAGTCTTGCGACATTTTGACACCAAGCAAATCAGTATCAACCCTGGGGCCGACGAGATGTCGGGCCCTCAACCCGAGGCAGCTTCTCGCGCGTGGTGCGCCGGGAGCGGTGCCGCATCGTGCCGTTACGGAAGGATAAGTGTCATGCGCACGGCAGAACGGAGAATGGAACTGGAACTCGCAACCGGCAGGGAAAGCGATGCGCTTCGTCGCCTCGTTGTCGGTGTTGCTTCGACCGTGAAAACCTTTCTGCAGCGCATCTATAACCGTATCTGCGCCAATGAGCTGACGGAACTCGATGACCGCCTGCTTGCGGATGTCGGCCTGGTGCGATCGGATGTGACGAACGCGCTCAATACCGGCCTTTTCGATGACCCGACCGCCCATCTGACCCGGGCCGCACAGCTACGCGCGGCCACGCGGTTTGAGACGCTCTAAGTTTGCTCGCGCAACTCCGGCAGACCTCCAGCTGCCGGAACTGCTCCGAGCTGAAAAGTTTTCCCCGCAGGGTGATTTGCCAATAGCCCTGCCTTTGCCCGGTGTCAGGCCCCTCGGCCGCGCCGGGCTTTTTTAATGGCCGCGCAGTTTTAGCGGCAATGCCTCAATATTGATATTCCTCGAATACCGGCAGCACCGAACCGCCCCAGCGGCCATTGTAAAGCGCAAGCAGGTCTTCGGCGAGGGTGGTCTTCTTGGCCAGAACCTCATCCAGCGAAGACAGGAACACGGTCTCATCCTGGCCTTCGCCATTCAGGCGCTTGCGGTTTTTCAGCCCGGTGCGGGAAATGTCGAGCACCTCGCGGGCGATGCCGAGCAGCGGCTTGCCGGCGATCTCGGCGGCCAGACCCTTGGTGGGTACGGCGTCGCGAAGGGCGATGACCTCATCGAAATTCCAGCCGGCCGTCAGTGCATCGGCGGCATCCAGCGCTTCCTGATCATAGAGAAGTCCGACCCAGAACGCCGGCAGGGCGCAGATGCGTCTCCACGGGCCGCCATCCGCGCCGCGCATTTCCAGAAAACGCTTCAGGCGCACATCCGGGAACAGGGTGGAAAGATGGTTCGTCCAGTCGCCCATTGTCGGCTGCCACTCGGCGATTTCGCCCTTCAGCGCGCCATTCATGAACTGACGGAAGGTGACATGGGTGCAATCGTGATATTTGCCGTCGCGCACGATGAAATACATCGGCACATCAAGCGCCCATTCCACATAATCCTTGAAGCCGAAATCCTGGTTGAAGGTGAAGGGCAGCACGCCCGAGCGGCGATTGTCGGTGTCGCGCCAGATATCGCCGCGCCAGGAGAGCAGACCGTTCGGCTTGCCTTCGGTGAAGGGCGAAGAGGCAAAGAGCGCGGTTGCCAGAGACTGCAGCTTCATGGAAACGCGCATCTTCTGGCGCATGTCGGCTTCAGAGGAGAAATCGAGATTAACCTGAATGGTGCAGGTGCGGTACATCATGTCGAGACCCTTGGTCCCGACCTTCGGCATATAGCGCGTCATGATCGCGTAACGCGATTTCGGCATATGCGGTGTTTCGTCATAGCTCCACAACGGGCTGCCGCCGATGCCAAGGAAACGAATGCCCATCGGCTCGGCCACTTCGCGCACGGTCGCCAGATGCTGGTTGGATTCCTTGCAGGTCTGATGCAGGTTTTCGAGCGGCGCGCCTGACAGTTCGAACTGGCCGCCCGGCTCAATGGAGATGGCTCCCATGCCGTGCCGTTCGCCAAGGCCGATGATGTTCTCGCCGTCCATGATCGGCTCCCAGCCGAGCTTTTCCTGCATGCCCTTCAAAAGGGCCGAAATGCTGGCTTCGCCGAAATAGGGAACGGGACTGTTATCCTTGCGGAAAAACGCGAATTTTTCGTGTTCGGTGCCGATGCGGAAATCGGCTTCAGCTTTGCAACCGCCCGCCAGATAATCTGTAAGCTCCGTGACGGAGGAGAGGGGTGTCTGGTCGGTCGTGTCGCGTGCCATGGCTTACCTTGTTATGACGTCTCTGTTGCGGCGAGGCATATGATTGGCAGATAGGGCCGGATCGTATCCGGAGGCAAATGAATTTCTTTTAAAGATGCATGAAGCGCAATGGTGCCTCTCAGTTCCAGTCGCCGATAACAGCCTGAATGACCGCAAGTGCGGCGACGGCGGCCGTGTCGGCCCTCAGGATTCGCGGGCCCAGCGGAATGGGGGTGACGAAGGAAAGGCCGCGCAGAAGCTCCCGCTCCTCTTCGGAAAAACCGCCTTCCGGGCCGACCAGCAGGGCAATTTTGCGTTCCGTGACGGATTGCAGGATGGGCAACGGATTTTGCCCCGCATCGCCTTCGTCACAATAGATGATGCGCCGGTCGTGAGGCCAGGTCTCAAGCATGTCCTTCAGTTTCACCGGTTCGGCCACGTCGGGCAGGGACAGTATGCCGCACTGCTCGGCCGCCTCGATGGCGTTGGCGCGCAGTTTTTCGGTGTTGTGAATCTTGCCCTGAACATGCTGCGTCATTACCGGCTGCAACAGGCCGGCGCCCATCTCCACCGCCTTCTGCACCAGATAATCCATGCGCCCGACTTTCAGCGGTGCGAAAAGATAATGCAGGTCCGGTGCGTCCGGCTGCGGACGTGTCTGCTCGAGGGGAACGAGCACGATCTTCTTGCGGCTCGGAAAGGAAAGTCTCGTTTTCCATTCGCCGTCACGCCCGTTGAACAGCAGGATTTCCGCGCCGTTGGTCATGCGCAGCACATTGGCGAGATAGTTGAACTGTTCGGTTGTTGCCTCCTGCGCGACGCCTTCGGCAAGATTGGCTTCGATGTACAGGCGTTGCATCCGGAAATTAGCGCGCATGGGATTTTTCGGTTTCAGAGAAAGAGGAAGGACATGAGCCAATAGAGCAGCGCTGCAAGCGTTGCACTTAAGGGAACGGTGACCAGCCAGGCGGCGATGATCGTCATGAAGTGGGAGCGCCGGACAAGATAACGGCGGCGCACCTCGGAGGGATTGTCGGCATATTTTTGGGCGCGGCGGATTGTCTGGCCGGCTCCCGCCTGAACGAGCTCCTGCCGCCGCCGTGACGATTGCGTATACCATTCACGGAAGAAGCCAACGCCGAACACCGCGCCGATGGCGGTGTGGGTGGTGCTGACCGGCAGGCCGAAGCGCGATGCAACGAGGACAGTGAGCGCCGTGGCCACGGAAACGCAAAACGCGCGCATCGGATTGAGCTTGGTGATCTGTTCACCGACGAGGCGGATGAGGCGCGGGCCATAAAGAAGAATACCGCAGGAAAGCCCGAAGGCGCCGACCAGCATCACCCACAGCGGTGCGCGGGCGGAGGTGCTCACCGCCTCATCATGCAGGGCGCGCACGATGGCCACGACAGGGCCGATGGCGTTCGAAACGTCATTTGCCCCATGCGCGAAGGACATCAAGGCGGCGGCGAGAACGAGCGGCCATTGGAACAGGATTCGAAGCGACTGGTTGCGGTTCTCCAGCCCTTCCGATTGTTTGTGGATGATCGGCACACAAAGCCGCCACGCCACAAGCCCGGTCACCAGCCCTATGAGGCTGGCATGGCCAAGCGACACATGCATGAGCTGCCGCAATCCGACCCAGATGAGATAGGCCATGAAGACGCCCGCCATCAGGCCGATGAGAACCGGAACCCACAGCCGGGCCGAGCCGATCTTGTCCTCGCGGTAAATGATGAATTCCTTGATGAAAGCAAGGATGGCGACGGCGATGAAGGCGCTGATGAAGGGTGCGAGTACCCATGCGAAGGCGATGCTGCCGAGCGAAAGCCAGTCGACCGCTTTCGCCCCGTAGGCGGCCATTCCGGCGCCCGCAACCCCGCCCACCACCGTATGGGTGGTGGAGATCGGCGCTCTTGTCCAGGTCGAGATATTGACGAGAAGGCCGGCGGCGAGAAGCGCCGACAGCATCGCCCAGGAAAAGGCGGTCCTGTCGGGAATGGTCTCGATGTTGATGATGCCGCTGGAAATGGTCTCCACGACATTGCCGCCGGTGATCAATGCCCCGGCGATCTCACAGATGGCGGCGACGATGAGCGCAACGGCAAGCGGCATGGCCTTGGCGCCGACCGCCGGGCCGACATTGTTCGTCACGTCATTCGCGCCGATATTGATGGCCATATAAGCGCCGATGGCGACGGCGGCGATGATGATAACGGCACCCGCAGTGCCCGTGACGAAAGCGCCCGCGAAGACCGCAGCGAGGACAACGAACATGAACCCCGCGCCAAGGCCGGCAAGCTGCTGCGTGACGTGCAACGTCGCCTCTTCGACACGGGTGAACTTGTCGAGATCCTTGTCGAGCGTCGGCTTCATGTTCGATGGCGGCTTCGTTGCCATTCACACCTCGTTTGCCAGCATTCCCTTTCGTCCGGCAGCGTCGCAGGTTGAAGGCAATTTACAGAAAGACTGTTACATCTCGCACATCTTTCCAAAAGGAAAGACGATAAAAGCCATGTTGGAAAAACAAACTGCACATTGCCACATCACGGGCGGGCGCGCTATTTCGAATGCGCCATCCGCTTGTCGAAAGCGAGCATAAGCGCCTTCAGTTCCGGCTCGTTGACGCGCTTGCCAGCTTCTTGCGGACTGACCCATTCCAAACGTCTCGATTCCTTCTCGGGAAAGCTTTCCTGCATTTCCGAAACTTCGAGCAGATGCACCTGCACCCTGCATGGCACGTTGACGCCGCTGTTCAGTTTTTTCTCGTAGTCGTAATAACCGAAGGGCGCCTTTTCCACCGTGCCTTTGACACCGGCTTCCTCATACGCTTCCTGCTCGGCCACCGCATGGGCCTTCTTGTTGGCCATCGGCCAGCCCTTGGGAATGACCCATCGGCCCGTATCCCTGCTGGTCAGCAGCAAGACTTCCGGCCCCGGATTTTTTTTCGACAATCGATAGCACAGCGCCGCATATTGCTGTCGCGGCGGTCTGCGCAACATCAAGCCAACATCTGTCGCCAATCGATTCAAAATCTTCAATCCGAATAAATCCTCTTTGCCGGGTAGTGATAATTGCTAATATAGAGATGCCGTAGATTCCGCCAATCCCCCTTTACCCATAACCCACTACTGTCTTCATGCTGATGAAGCCTTTGGGCGCAGGGGATGTGGTGGATTTGCGAACAAAGTTCTGACCGGGCGGTTCCCCGCGGCCGGACAGCCGATGCGGTAATACTCTCTCTGCGTGCCTTCAAGCCATTCAGAATGCAAAGCCGCTATGAATTGTGGCCGGGGCTGCTTTAATCAGGGGTTATCCCCCAGTACCGGAGGCCCTCGACCACACCGTCCGCTTCTCTCGCAGTCGCGTGAAAAAAGCGAGTATCCTGATGCGCCAGCGAGACAAGCTCTGGCAGGGCATTGCCGACGATCACGCCGCGAATATTCTTCAACTCGAACATCGCCCGATCATTGCCAGTATCGCCCGCAACCGCTGATTCGTCGAGGCCGATGCGTAATTGTCCACATAACCATGCAAGCGCTGCGCCCTTGTCGGCGGCTTTCGGCAAGATGTCGAGGTCGCGATCGCTGGAATAGACGATACGGGCGTCGATATCGGCCGCCACGAGCGCTGCTTCGATCTCCCCGAGCGCCGCATCGTTGGCGCCATGCAGGAACCAGCTCGATTTCAAGCCGTGCTGGTAACGCTCCTCCTGCATCGTTACACCGGGAATTCCGGCCATGACGTGCGCAATCTTCTGCGGGTCGAAACCGGTGCCGAGCGACTGTGTGTAGGCGCTTTCCAATTCGCTCCGCTTTTTGGCGTGCAGCATCGTGCCGACGCCGCCGATGATATAGTCGGGCTGCGGCAGAGGCACCTCGTCCAGAAGGGCAAGCTGGTCGTCGATCAGCCTGCCGCTGTTGAAAACGAGGAGGGGACGCCGCGCCTCGGGCAATGCGTGCCAGAAATCGCGAAACCGCCGTGTGGCGTCATTGTCGCCGACAACGGTTCCGTCGAGATCGGTGGAAAAAAGACGAAGCGTTTTCAATCGCCGTCGTTCCATGGTTCTGCCCAGTCGGCTTCTTCCAGAACCGGCATCATGGTCCTGCCTTCCACAAGGGCGAGCAGCTGCTGGGCAATGCCGGTCCAGGTGAACAGGCTGCGCGCCTTGTGTGCCCCCATGCGGGAAAGCCGCCCGTAAAGCCGCTCGTGCTTGAACGGCTTCATCATGGTGATGCCGAGGTCTTCCTTGTCGAAAGGATCGGCAAACAGCGCATGACGGCCATAGCTCACGGCCCGGAACAACCCTCCATGGATGGTGACGACGGTTGGCGTGCCGCTCGCCATCGCCTCGATCGCGGTCATGCCGAACGGCTCATAGCGACTGGAAAGCACGAAAAGATCGGCAGCGCGATAGATATCCGGCAGGTCCTCGTCCGCGACATACCCGGAAAACGCGACCTTGTCTTCCAGGCCGAGCGCTTTCACCCGCTCCTTCAGCTGGTTGAGGATCGTGGTTTCCTGTTCGTCCATATTCTCACCGCCAACGGCGAGATGTAGACGGGCTTCCGGTTCGCGCTCCGCAAGAACGGAGAAGCCGTCTATCAGCAGATCATAACCCTTGTTCGTCGCGAGCCGCCCGAGCGCCAGCACCACCTTGCCCTCGAAGCCGAAACGCTGCCGGATCATCTGCCGCGTCGCATCCGAAACCGGGAAGAAACGGTTGTCGTCATAACCCGGCGGGATCATGTGGATATGCTTGCGTTTTTGCCCGTAATCCTCGATCAGGACATCCAGCTGTACCGGAGTGGTGGCGATAACCATGTCGCAGCTGCGATAGATGATCAGTTCGTGCTGGATGCGCTCCCTGAAGTTGAACTCCAGTTCGAACGTATCGGCCTTTTCCGGATAGTCCGTCTCCATCTGGCGCTTCTTCCAGATGCCGAGCGAATGCGGCGTGTGCAGATGCGGGATTTTGAGCGCTTCGGAGAGCCTCTGGCCTGCCACGCCGGCGTCCCAGTAATGGCTGTTGATGAAAGAATAATTCAGGTCGTTCTTCTTGATGAAACGCAGCGCGTTTTCGCACCATTCCATCAGGTGACGGTGGAGATATTCCTTGGGAATGAAATCGCGCCCGCCGCAGGGAATGCGCACCACACGGACGCGCTCGTCAACCTCATCGAATTCCGGCTGGTCTTCGAAACGGCGGGTATAAAGATCGACAGTGTAACCGAGCTGGCCGAGTTTGCGTGCAAGCTCAAGCACATAAACCACCTGTCCCCCGGTATCGGCCGCGCCCAGTGGCGGGTGCGCGGCGACATAGCCATGTGTCGATATGAGAGCTATCCGCGGATAGCGTTCAGTTTCGCTCGTGGTTGTCATGGGTCCCATCTTGGTAAATTTTTCCAATTAACCCGATAAAAAGACCGAAGAGCACAAAAGGTTCCATCAAAAATCGAATAAAATGGATGGCGCATTTCGCAAGACGGTGTTTTCAGCCGCTGCGCTGCTGCTGTCGCAAACGGGAAATCCGGTCCCATTCCTGCGCCTGATGCGCCTTGGATGTCGTCTCGACGATGAAGTCGATATGGGCCTCCGCCGCCGCTCTTGCCGCTGCCGGATCGCCGGCGGCGATGGCGTCGTGGATGGCGATATGCTGCCTCAATACCTCGTCATGGGCGCCTGCGACGGTGAAGATGAGATGGCGATTGTAAAAGATGTCGTCGCTCAGAAGCCGGTAGCAGGAGCGTAGCGTGTGCATCAGCACGATATTATGCGCTGCCTCACCAATGGCATTGTGAAACTCCACATCGCCCGAAAGCTCCTCTTCGAAGCGGCCCGCCTCATGCGCTTCACGCATCCTGTCGACGATGGCGGCAAGGTTGCGCCGGTCCGGCTCTGTCGCCCGCTGTGCGGCAAGTTCGGCGGTCATTCCTTCGATATAACGGCGATATTCGAGGAAATCCCGCGTCGCCCTGCTGTGGCGGGTGATCAGTGCGCTGAGCGGGTCTGAGAAGACCGCGCCGACAATATCGGCGACATAGGTGCCGCCGCCATGTCTGCTCACGAGAAGGCCGCGGGTCTCAAGCTCCTTCAGCGCTTCCCGCAGGATCGGGCGTGATACGTCCAGCTTCTGCGCCAGTTCCCGTTCGCCCGGCAGCCGGTCGCCATCCCGCAAGATGCCGTCGAGGATCAGTTCCTCAAACCGCAGCACGACCTCCTGCGATGTGCGGCTGTGCTCGATGCGCGCAAAAAGCGTTTCGTCCATCGCAGAAGTCTCCGGCGAGATGCCGCCCCGTATTTGATGCCGGGCAAAGTACCAGCGAAGCGTCGCACTGGTCAAATATTCTATCCAGTTCTTCGCGTGCCTTTCCTGCCTGCGGCAACACGGCATCTGCCCTTTGAAACTGGCTTTTGTTAAAGCAGCAGCTGGACAGGGTGATGATGGCGGATTCTTCCGCCAGATGGATCAAAACAATTACATTGGCTTCGATTGCGGTGTTTTCATTGCGATCGATGGCTTAGAAATCCGGGACAAGAAGCGGGGACGATATCGCAATGGCCAAGGGTAGATTTGCATTCGCAAGCGCGCCGGAAAGGTCGCTGGCACTGGGCGAGGTGCATGCGCGGCCGACCGTGCTGCTCGCCCCATCGCGCATCATCGTGCAGCTTGCCTTCATGATGGATGGCGGTTCGGCCGTGCATCACTCGGTCATCGCGGAAATGTCGCGCAGCCGTGGTGTCGCGCCGCCGGAACGTGACGCCCGCCACCATGCCATGCCCTGGGGGCAGGGGACATTGCGCTGGGAGCGGCACACGGAATTCTCGACCTGGTTCTGGGACGGCCCGGCGCCGGAAAAATTCGGCGGCGAGATCGCCGGCGATCCCTTCGGTGACGGTTTTTCGCCGCCCGGCTCACTGATTTCAGGCGTGCGGCTGGAAATTCGTCCTGAGAACGGCGTCACCTCCCAGGCGGAAGCCATGTTCGAACCGACCAGCCTCTGTCACAGCGATGTGCGCGACGGGCAGGCCGCTATCCTCACCGATTTCCGCCAGGATCGCGACGGGCTGACGCAGATATTGGTGATCGACCGGGGCCTCACCGATTACAGCCGCGGCGCGCTGGTGCAGCGGTTGCTGGATATCGAGACCTATCGCACGCTCGCCATGCTCGGCCTGCCGATGGCGCAGACGCTGTCGCCGGAAATCCGCCGCATCGAGGACGGTCTGACCGGCATCACCCAGCGCATGAAAAACGGTGCGCGCGACGAGGCCGATGCGCTGCTGGCGGAGATGACCCGGCTTGCGGCGGAACTCGAAGCCAATGCCGCGCTCAGCCTCTACCGTTTCGGCGCCAGCCGCGCCTATGACGGCATCGTGCGCGAACGCATCCGGGCGCTCGCTGAAACCCCGGTACAGGGCCATGAGACCATGGGCAGCTTTCTGGAACGGCGTATGGCGCCCGCCATGCGCACCTGCCAGTCGGTGGAGGAGCGGCAGGCCAACCTGTCGCGCAAGCTCTATCGCGCCACGGCGTTGGTTCGAAGCTGGATCGATGTGGAACTGGAACGGCAGAATACGGTGTTGCTCAACACCATGAACAAACGCGCCGCCATGCAGCTTCGCCTGCAGCAGACGGTCGAAGGCCTCTCGGTCGCCGCCATTTCCTATTATGTTGTCGGCCTCGTCGGTTATCTCACCAAGGCGATCAGCCATGACGTTCTGCCGGTCGATCCGGCCGTCGTCACCGGTATCTCCGTTCCCTTCGCCGTGCTTGGTGTGTGGTGGGTCGTGCGCCGCATCCGCCGCTCCCATGCCGAGGGCGGGCATTAAGGGATCTCCAACTTCCCTCATTCCTGTGACGAGCGCAGGCGTGAGGGAGGAGAGGCGGTGCTGATACGGCGTCGCCGCCTCAGCCCTGCTCCCAATAGGGTGAAGGCCCATAAAGCCCGGCCAGATAATCGATGAACAGCCGCACCTTCGCAGGCAGGAACTGCCGGCTCGGATAAACCGCCGAGAGCGTGACGTTTCGCGATCCCTCATATTCAGGCAGGACCTGCACCAGCTTGCCGCTACGCAGTTCATGGCCGATATCCCAGGTGGAGCGCAGCGCAATGCCGAGCCCTGATATCACCGCCTCGCGGATCACTTCGCTCGAATTGGTGACCAGCATGCCCTCCGGCCGGATGCTGAGCGCGCCGCCCGGTCCCTCCAGTCGCCACACGTCGTTATTGTGCGCCGGCAGGCAGCGGTGTTTCTTCATATCCTCAATAGTCGCCGGCATGCCGTGGGCCGCTGCATAATCCGCCGAGGCGCAGAGCACGCGGCGCACCGGCGCCAGCCTGCGGGCCACGAGGCTGGAGGAGTTGAGATCGGCAATACGGATAGCCAGATCGTAACCGCCCTCGATGATATCGATGAACTCGTCGCTGAGCACCAGATTGACCGAGAGGTCCGGATGCCGCTCCATGAATGTCTTCAGATGCGGCGCGATATGCATGCGCCCGAAGGAGGTGGGTGCGGAAACCTTCAGTGTGCCGTTGACGGTGTTGGCGCGGCCGGAGACGAAATCCTCCGCCTCTTCAAGCCCTTCCAGCACGGCCAGCACCCGCTCGTAAAAACCCTGTCCCGCTTCGGTCAAAGAAATCTGCCGCGTGGTGCGCTGGAAAAGTCGTGCGCCGAGTTTTTCTTCCAGCCGCTTGATGCGCTTGGAAATGACGGCGGGCGAATAACCAAGCTCCTTGGCGGCAAGCGACATGCTGCCGGAGGCGGCAACGCTTGCGAAGACTTCCAGGTCTCCCAGATTTGTCATAGTTGCCCTTGATTGTTTCCGGAATGGAAAAAATCCATATCATTTGATTGCGCTGTTTCAAAGTGGTAAAGAAACAATACCAGTTGGTGAAATGGCATGGAGGAGGGGCGGTGACACAGCCGATCAAGTTTCTGGAGCCGCGCGCGAAGGTGGTCGCAGATCGCGACCGCATCATAGCGGATCTCAAGGATATTCTGCCGGCGGACTGTCTTGTGCATGAGCCGCGCGAACTCGTGCCTTTCGAAACCGACGCCTTCGTCTCTTATCGTCGGCTGCCGCTTGCCGTGGCGCTGCCCAAGACGACCGAGGACGTGGCGGTGGTGATGAAATATTGTCACCGCTATGGCATTCCGGTTGTGCCGCGCGGCGCCGGCACCTCGCTTTCCGGCGGCGCGATCCCGCAGGAGGATGCGGTGGTGATCGGCCTTTCGAAGATGAGCGCGATCCTTGAGCTTGATTTTTACAATCGCACGGCGCGGGTGCAGGCCGGCGTCACCAATCTCTCCATTTCCGATGCGGCCGGCGCTGAGGGCTTCTTTTATGCGCCGGACCCAAGCTCGCAGCTTGCTTGCACCATTGGCGGCAATATCGGCATGAATTCCGGCGGCGCGCATTGCCTGAAATATGGCGTCACAACCAATAATCTGCTCGGCGTGAAAATGGTGCTGGTGGATGGCACTGTTCTCGAACTGGGCGGCAAATATCTCGATGCCGGCGGTTACGATCTGCTCGCCCTCGTCTGCGGCTCGGAAGGCCAGCTCGGCATCGTCACCGAGGCGACGGTACGGCTGATCGCCAAGCCGGAAGGCGCGCGCCCGGTGCTGTTCGGTTTCGAAACCTCGGAAGAAGCGGGTTCATGCGTGGCCGATATCATCGGTGCGGGCATCATCCCTGTTGCCATCGAGTTCATGGACAAGCCGGCCATCGAGATTTGCGAGGCCTTCGCCAAAGCGGGCTATCCGCTGGATGTCGGCGCGCTTCTGATCGTGGAGGTCGAAGGCTCCGAGGCGGAAATGGACGCCATGCTTGCCGATATCGTCGCGATTGCTCGAAAACATGGCGTGAAGACCGTGAAGGAATGCCAGTCGGCCATGGAGGCGGCTGCGATCTGGAAAGGCCGCAAATCCGCCTTCGGCGCAACGGGACGCATCGCGGATTATATCTGCATGGATGGCACGGTGCCACTTTCCCAGCTTTCTTATGTGCTGAAAAAGACAAGCGAGATCACTGACCGTCTCGGCCTGCGCGTCGCAAACGTCTTTCATGCCGGTGATGGCAACATGCATCCGCTCATTCTGTTCAACGCCAATGATCCTGAAGACGCGGCCCGCGCGGAAGAGGCAGGCAATGAAATATTGAAGCTCTGTGTGGATGCGGGTGGCTGTTTGACCGGCGAGCATGGTGTGGGCATCGAAAAGCGTGACCTGATGCGCCATCAATATGGCGAGGCCGATCTTGCCCAGCAGATGGCGGTGCGTGCTGCCTTTGACGAGGGCTGGCTGATGAACCCTTCCAAGGTGTTTCCGCTGGAGGGGAGGGAGTGATGGGTTTGAGTTTTATGACGTTGACGGGTGTGGTTTACCCCCCTCTGCCCTGCCGGGCATCTCCCCCTCAAGGGGGGAGATCGACTCGCAGCAAGGTCTCGTCTTTCTTATCGGTCGAGATAGAGCGACGCAGGTGCGCCTTGTCGATCTCCCCCCTTGAGGGGGAGATGCCCGGCAGGGCAGAGGGGGGTATCCCTTGCGCAAACTTCGCTGTCCCATGCCCGGAGCCCGCAACCCCATGCTGACGCCTTACGCAGAAACCCAGGTTGCCGATATCATCCGCGACCACGCGACCCGAAAAAGCCCGCTGAAAATCTTCGGTGGCAATACCCGCTCGGGTTTCGGCAACGCGGTAGTGGCAGATGAGACGCTTTCCTCCCGCGCAATGGCCGGTATCGTCTCCTACGTCCCCGCCGAAATGGTCATGACCGTCAGGGCAGGCACCCCGCTCGCCACCATCGAAGCCGCCCTTGCACAAAACCGGCAGATGATGGCCTTCGAGCCGATGGACCACCGCCCGATCATGGGCACAGAAGGTGAGCCGACCATTGGCGGCGTCTTTGCCGCCAATGTTTCCGGCCCCCGCCGTTATGTGGCGGGTGCCGCCCGCGACAGCCTCCTCGGCATCCGTTTCGTCAATGGCAGCGGCGAGATAATCAAGGCCGGCGGACGGGTGATGAAGAATGTCACCGGGCTCGACCTGTCGAAGTTCCTTGCCGGATCTTTCGGCACGCTCGGTTTTCTCACGGAGGTGACTTTCCGCGTATTGCCGAAACCGCCTGCAGAAAAAACCGTGATCGTGTCCGGTCTCGACGATGAGGCGGCGACACGCATCATGGCGGCGGCGATGGCGCTCAGTGTCGAGGTCTCCGGAGCGGCGCATCTGCCGGAAAGCGTGCGTTCCCGCTTCATCGACGGCAACCTGCCGGAAGGTCCGGCGACAATTCTGCGGCTGGAAGGGCTTCCCGCCTCGGTGGAAGCGCGCGCCCGCAAACTCCTCTCCGTCATGGACCGGGTCGGGCCATGGGCGCTGCTGGAGGGCGAGGAAAGCGGGCTTTTATGGCGGCAGGTGCGTGATGTCGCGCCCTATGCCGGGCAGGGTGCAAAGCCGCTCTGGAAAGTCTCGGTCGCACCTGCGGAGGGGCACCGGCTTGTCGCGGCGCTGCGCATGGAAGCGGGCGTCGACGCCTTTTACGACTGGCAGGGCGGTCTTGTCTGGATGCAGATGGAGGCGGACCCGGAGGCGGATTTGCTGCGCGGCGCGATCCTGGCGCTGGGCGGCGGTCATGCCACGCTGGTGAGGGCAGGCGATGCCGTGCGCGCCACCGTGGCGGCCTTCGAACCGCGCCCGGCGGCGGAAGCGCTGCTGTCGGCGCGTATCAGGGAAAAACTCGATCCGGCGGGCATCTTTAATCCCGGCAAGATGGCCGTAACGATGGAAAGGGCGGTCTGAACCATGCAAACATCCTTCACGCCGCAGCAGCTGGCCGATCCGCATGTGGCGGAATCCGAAAAAATCCTGCGCAAATGTGTGCATTGCGGTTTCTGCACTGCCACCTGTCCCACCTATGTGACACTCGGCAACGAGCTGGACAGCCCGCGCGGCCGTATTTACCTCATCAAGGACATGCTGGAAAACAGCCGCCCGGCCGACCGTGAGGTCGTCACCCATATCGACCGCTGTCTTTCCTGTCTTGCCTGCACCACCACCTGTCCCTCCGGCGTGGATTACATGCATCTTGTCGATCATGCCCGCGCCCACATCGAACAGACGTACAAGCGGCCTTTCATGGATCGGCTGATCCGCAATCTTCTGGTCGCGGTTCTGCCGCATCCCGCCCGTTTCCGGCTGGCGCTGCATCTGGCAAGGCTGGCGCGGCCTTTCGCGGGCCTGCTTGCAAAGGCTCCGGCGCTGAAGCCGCTGCAATCCATGCTCGCTCTCGCCCCCACTGCCGTGCCTCCTGCCTCCGCCTCCAGCCGTCCGGGAGAAAGACCGGCCGAGGGCGAAAAGCGCGGGCGCGTCGCCATCCTCACCGGCTGCGCCCAGCCGGTGCTCGACCCCGGTATCAACGAGGCAACGTTGCGGCTTCTTGCGCGGCTCGGCATCGAGGTTGTGGTGCCGAAAGGCGAGGGCTGCTGCGGCTCGCTGGTGCATCATATGGGCCGGGAGGAAGAGGCGCTCGCTCAGGCAAGGCGCAATGTCGATGTCTGGACCCGGGAGATGGAAAGTGGCGGCCTTGACGCCATCATCATCACCGCGTCGGGCTGCGGCACCACCATCAAGGATTACGGCCACATGCTGCGGCTTGATCCGGCCTATGCCGAAAAAGCTGCGCGGGTTTCGGCGCTGGCGAAGGACATCACCGAATATCTCGCCGGTCTCGATCTGCCGCAAAGGCAGAGCCAGGGGCTGACGGTTGCCTATCATTCCGCCTGCTCGATGCAGCACGGCCAGAAGATAACGCTCGCACCGAAGCAGCTGCTGAAGGCGGCGGGTTTCATAGTGCGTGATCCGGCGGAGGGGCATCTCTGCTGCGGCTCGGCCGGAACCTACAACATCCTGCAGCCGGAGATTTCCAGCAAGCTGAAGGCCCGCAAGGTGAAAAACATCGAGGCCACACGGGCGGATGTCATCGCCACCGGCAATATCGGCTGCATCACGCAGATCGGGACCGGTACTGACATGCCGATCCTGCATACGGTGGAGCTGCTGGACTGGGCTTATGGCGGGCCGAAACCGGCGAGGCTTTCGGTTTAGCGCGATGCGCCCATGAGGTGCGACAGAGCGTCAATGCACGACGCAAACATTGGACGCGGTGTATCTTCACTCTCCTCATCCCCGTGCTTTTCACAGGGGGGCCAGCCAGCCCAAGTCCATGGGCTTAAAGGTCTCCCCCCGCCGCGCAGACGCGCGTCGGCTGGTTTCCTGTGACAGGCACGGGAATGAGAGAAGAGAGCTAGAACTTATACGCCACGCCGAAATTCACCGCATTGGTAATGATATCGGTCTTCAACGAGCCGCCATTGTCGATATCGACGTCGACGAAGGAATAAGTGCCCTTATATTCCACGAAGGTCGACCAGTTGTCGGTGATGCGGTAGCTGAGGCCGGCCTGCGCCTGCAGGGTTGCGCCGCCGAACTGGTATTCGAAGGTCTTGCCCGAGGGACGATATACTTCCACATGCGGCACGTTGATGCCGACGCCGGCGCCGACGTAAGGGGTGATCGGCAAGGATTCCAGCGGAAAGCGATAGAGCGCGTTCAGCGTCAAAAGGTTCAGGCCGTCGGTGAATTCGAAGTGCGACCAGCCGGAACGGGCAAGCGTCTGATCGTCAGCATAGACCTTGTCATGGGTGAAATCGAGCGAAATACCGAAATTCCGGAGCTGGCCCTCATCGAACCAGTAGGTGCCGCGCACGCCCCAATAGGGCGGGTTGGAAAAGGACTTTCCTTCCCATCCGGCCCGGAAATCCGGCCCGTCGGAAACCTTCACGTCGCTGTGCGGCGCGCTTTGCCAGCCGCCATAACCGGAAATTTCAAATTCGCCCGCGATCGCGGCAGAGAAGGAAACGCCGCTGAAGAGCAGGGCGCAAACAAATGAAGTATGGCGCGGCATGAAGTGAATCCAGATTGATATCAGTAATTCACCAAAGCGTTTTTTGATAACATTTGAATGACAGAAACGAAAAACGGGCGGTCGATTGACCACCCGTTTTAAGGCCGTTCCGTCATCCCCTGAGAGAGGTCCGGCGCCTGGCGTCCCCCGCCAAGTCTCAATTCCATTGAAGTGAGCCGGATTGTACCGCTGCAAGGCGGCAATTCAAGCGGATACGCCGCCATTCCGGCCCTTGAGCGGCCGGAATGGCGGAACCGTTGCCATCATATCACTATGACCCTGGTTCCCACATTCACGCGCTCGTAAAGATCGGTGACATCCTCGTTGCGCATGCGGATGCAGCCGGAGGAATTGTTGCTGCCGATCGTCCAGGGCTGGTTGGTGCCGTGGATTCGGTAAAGCGTCGAGCCGAGATACATGGCGCGCGCGCCCATCGGGTTGGCCGGGCCGCCTTCCATGAAGGCCGGCAGGTAATGTCCCTTGGCCGCCTCGCGGGTGATCATTTCCTTCGGCGGGGTCCAGCTCGGCCATTCCGCCTTGCGGGTCACCTTGTGGGTTCCGGCCCATTCGAAACCGGGCTTGCCGACGCCGACGCCGTAACGCCGGGCCTTGCCATCGGCGAGCACGAGATAGAGGAAGCGGTTCGGCGTATCGATGACGATGGTGCCGGGCTTCTCAGCGGTGTCATAGTTCACGATCTGCGGCAGGAATTGCGGCGCGATCTGGGTGCGCACCGGCGCGTTGGGGCGTACGGCGGCATTCTGCACCCGCGCCGGGCGCTGCGATGTGACGCCGGAGCTGGGTCGCTGCGGCATGGCGGCCGCCTGGCGTTGCTGGAACAGCGGCTGGCGTGCGGCAGGCGCGCGCGGATAGACCACGGGCCGGACATTGCCGCGGCCACCGAGCTGGGTTACCCAGGGGGCTGACAGGTCCGGGCTGACGACGACGGGCGGACGCTCGCGATAACGTTCATTGGCCATGGCGGCCGGGGCGGCAAAGGTGGAAACGAGGCTCAGCGCCAGAAAAACGGACTTCATCGGCATCGGGTGGACTCTCTCTGCGGGATGTCGCAACTATGGATTTGCGGGACTGTTCGCCCGCTTTGCCGGACACGTTCGCACCTTGACGCCAGCGAATCGTAAATGGCTGTTCATTAAAAAGCGCTTGATTAGGGAAAGCTGGATTTAAGGTTAGCGCCCGGTTTTGAAACGTGGTGAATGAGTGGTAAGCGCGCAGGTTCACACCACTTGCGGGCGGCAGCGAAAGGGATTGTCGGCACAATGAGCGAAGCGGGACTTGAAACGGGCGCGGATGGCCTTGTGCGGTGTTTCTGGCAGCAGGGGCTGGAAGATTACAGCCGTTATCACGACGAGGAATGGGGTTATCCCGTCACCGATGATCGCCGCCTGTTCGAGAAGATCTGCCTGGAAGGTTTTCAGTCCGGCCTTTCCTGGCTGACGGTTCTGCGCAAGCGCGAGGCTTTCCGTCTTGCCTTCGCCAATTTCGAATTCGAAAAGGTGGCTGAGTTCGGCGAGACCGATATTGAGCGCTGCCTTGCCGACAAGGGCATCATCCGCCATCGCGGCAAGATCGTTTCGACCATCAACAATGCCCGCCGCGCCGTGGCGCTGCGCGATGAATTCGGTTCGCTCGCGCGTTATTTCTGGGGTTTCGAACCCGCCGCCGCAGAAAGGCCGCAAAGGCTCGACTATGCGACGTTAAGGGCCAATCCCACCAGCGCCGCCTCCACGCGTCTTTCCAAGGATCTGAAGAAGCGGGGCTGGACTTTCGTCGGCCCGACGACCGTCTATGCATTCATGCAGGCCATGGGTATGGTCAACGATCATATCGAAGGCTGTCATTGCCGCCAGCCGATAGAGGTCATGCGGCGGGAGTTTGTACGTCCATGAAGGTAACCTCCCTTCTCCTGGCTCTCACCATGGCCGCGGCCGCCGTGCCGCATTCCTCCTTCGCCGAAGAAGGCCGCAATGTAGACGGCATCTGGCTCGATGACGGCGAGAGGCTGAAGGAAGTGACGCTGCCGCCAGCCGGCCCGCTGAAGCTTGACGGCTGGACGCGGCGCGGGCGCGGCGATGTCTATCGCCTGAAAGTGAAGGCCGGGCAGACGGTGAAGATCGAGCTTGCCGCCTCCAGCGAATTCGTCCTGATGGCGGTCTTCGATTTTTCGACACCGGATGAGGACGCGATCTTCTTCAGCGATTCCGAAGGCAAGGTCGCAACGCTGACGCCGAAGGCGGATACGGAATGGCTGATCCGCCCGACGCTTATTCTGGGATCGCCGCGCCGTGGGCTGGGCGCGCACTACACCTTGACGGTCAGCACCGGAAAATAACGGCCCGCCTTTTGCTCAGGCCGCCTGGGTCAGCACAATCAGGCCGAAACTCAGAACACAAAGCAGCACGAGCGACAGGCTGGCGGCGATGATGACCTTGCCGCCGGCATGACGCAGGCTGCGGATATCGACCGAAAGGCCCAAAGCCGCCATCGACATGATGGTGAGGATGTTGGAGAGCGAGGCGACGGGGCCGATCAGAGCCTCGGGAATGAGTCCGAAGGACCGGGCCATGATCATCAGCACGAAGCCGATGATGAACCACGGAACCATCTGCTGCAGCTTCAGGCGTCCCTTGCCGGAGCGACCGTGGATGACGGAGAGGGCAGCGATCACAGGCCCCAGCATCAAAACGCGGATAAGCTTGACGATGGTGCCGGTCTGCACGGCAATCGCGCCGAGCGGGGCGGTGGCCGCCAGAACCTGCGGCACCGCATAGACCGTCAGGCCGGCGAAAATACCGTATTGGGTGGCATCGAGACCGAGGAGCTGCGGCAGGAACGGCATCAGCAGAACGGCGGCGACGCCGAGAACAGCGGTAAAGGCGATCGAGGCCGCAACATCTTCCGGCTTGGCGCCAATGGCGGGGGCTGCGGCGGCAATGGCGGAATTGCCGCAGATGGAGTTGCCGCAGGCAATCAGCGTTGCGAGCTTGGGCGGCAGGCCGAGCATTCGCCCGGCGGCATAGCTCACAACCAGCGAGAGCGCGACAATCAGCGCAATGCCGCCGATCAGCAAACCGCCTGCGCCTTTGAGAATGGAAAGGCTGAGGGATGCGCCAAGAAGCGCCACCGCGATTTCGAGCAGCGTCTTGGCGCTGAACTTTATGCCGGCCGAAGCGACGGCAGGCAGAGACACCAGCGAACGCAGCAGCGTTCCGATCAGAATGGCGAGCACGAGATCGCCAAGCCATGCGTGGCCCGCCAACCGCACCTGAAAGCGCTCCGCCAGAATGGCGGCGCAGCTGACCGCCGCGCAGATGAGAATCCCCGGCAGAAGCGGGGTTAGCCAGCGAAGCGAAAACTGAAAGGGATGAGCGAGGGTGCGATGTTGTGCCATGGCCAGACAATGCCGCAGCCGCCTGTTTTATTCTATCAAATAATATGGCATATATTATTCGATAAAATCGAATGAATGATCATGACCTTTGAACAACTTCGCATCTTCATCGCCGTTGCCGAACGCGAGCACCTCACAAGGGCCGCAGAAGCCATCGGTTTGACCGCCTCCGCCGTCAGCTCCGCCATCAAGAATCTCGAAGCATTTTATAATGTCGAGCTGTTCCATCGCGTCGGCCGCAACATTGAATTGACCGAAAGCGGTCGGGTTTTTCTGGGTGAAGCCAAGGCGACGCTGGCGCGTGTGCGCAATGCGGAATTGATTCTCTCCGAAATGGGTGGGCTGACACGCGGCGAAATCACCGTCTGCGCCAGCCAGACCATTGCAAGCTACTGGCTACCGCCGATCCTGATGCAGTTCAAGAAGCTTTATCCCGGCGTGACCGTGCGGCTCGATATCGGCAATACCAAGACGGTGACGCAGGCGGTGCTTGATGGTCTGGCGGAGGTCGGTTTCATTGAAGGCAGGATTGATGAGCCCGCACTAATGGTACAGCCCGTCGTGTCCGACAAGCTGCTGGTCGTCACCGGTTCCGCCCACCCCTTCGCCGATGGCCGTTACCTTACCGCGCTCGATATGCTCTATGGAACTTCCTGGGTGTTGCGCGAGCAGGGCTCCGGCACCCGCTCCGCCTTCGAGGCGGCCGTACGGCAGATGGGGGTGGACCCCGCTGAACTGTCCGTCATGCTGGAACTGCCGTCCAATGAGGCGGTGGTGATGGCGGCACGCTCCGGCGGCGCGGCTACGGCGGTCTCGGCCTCGGTGGCATCCCTGTTCCTGCGGCAAGGGTTGCTCGTCCGCGCCGGCATCGATCTGCCTGCCCGCAACTTCGCTTTGCTGCGCCACAAGGAACGTCACACCAGCCGGGCCGCGATGGAACTGGAACGCCTCAGCCGGGCGGCGTCGGAGGATTACAAGGCCGGCCTTGCGGGATTGTAGCAGAGTGGCGAGTGGCACCGTTGGCATGGGAAGGCCGCCGCCTTCTTCTTCTCCCCGCGGGGGAGAAGTCCGCGGCAGCGGGATGAGGCGGCGACGGTCGAAATATTCGGAGAGCTTGCCCCTCATCCGACCCTTCGGGCCACCTTCTCCCCGGCGGGGAGAAGAAAAGGGGAGCGCCGCAACCGGCGTTCCGCCTTCGTCGGCATCAATCATTTGCCCTTCGACTTCAACCAGGCCTTCATCATGGCGATTTCGCCTTCCTGCGCCTTGATGACCTCTTCGGCCAGCTTGCGGATTTCCGGGTCCTTGCCGTATTCCAGCTGGACCTTGGCCATATCGATTGCGCCCTGATGGTGCGGGATCATGCCGCGCACGAAATCGACATCGGCATCACCGCTATAATCGATGGCCATATCGCCATGCATTTTCTTGCTGGCTTCCATGAAGGCCTTGGTGGAAGCGCTGTCGCTCATGGTGCCTTTTGACATGTCATGTCCGGCATGGCCGCCCGCATCATCCTGTGCAAAAACGGGCATGGCGAGAGAGGCTGCGAAAGCGACGGCGAGCGTCATGGTCTTGATAGACATGGATTATCCTTCCTGTGTCTGACGGATTTTTCGATGGTGGTCTGAAAAAATCTGCGGTCAGGCGCGGGGAGGCGGCAGCGGCGGGGCGAAAGCCTTGCCGTCGAAGGCAATGCCGCGTTGCGGCTTCGGATAGGCAAACGTCATGCGTCCGCTATCGGCGAAGATGGTTCGTGGAACCACGATCAGGCAGGCGGCGCAGGAACCGGGATGGGCGGCATTGTCACCATGCGGACAGCAACCGCCCGTTTTCGCTTTATGGGCCGCATTCTCCGCGTGTTTTTGAGAGCCGTGGTCCCGATCATCTGCATGATGCGAATGGGCATCGTCGTGTTTCATCGGCGATTGTGAGGAAGCCGCCATGCCCGTCGGCATGCTCATCGCCATCTGCGCCGGCATTGCGCCGTAAAGCAGGCAGGCAAGGAACATCAATGTGCGGACCACCTGGGACATGGTGTGAATTTACCGCTGGAATTATGGAATAAGCATGACGATCAGGTCAGTTCACGCGCGATGACGTGATGCACGATGCGGTAATCCCTGCTTTCCTCGCCAAACGGGGCAAGCGGCCATTCCCATGCGGCGGCGGGGGCAGGAGGAACGATGCCATGCAGCAGGTCTTCGTGCTGGTGCAGGTTGCCGTCTTTGCCGATGACGTCGAAGGAGGTGTCGGTTATCAGGCAGGCCTTGCAGGGCAGGCCAGCCAGCGCTTCCAGATGGGTGTGAATGAGCTTCGGCAGAAGATCGTCCGGGGCATCTGCGATCTTTTCCCGCTCCAGCCGGTGGCGTGCGCCGGTGCCGATCTGTGACAAGAGATTGGCCGATATCACGAGATCGAGATAGGGCACCCGCCGCAGGAAATCGAGCGGTTCCGCCTGCCGGCCGGCGAGAACATCGTCAAAACCGGAAAGATCGCGGTTGGCGATGCGGACATTCTTTTTGGCATTGAGGCGCAGCTTCGCCTGCACGCTGGCGAGATGCACCAGATCGACCAGAACGACCGTATCGAACATCGCCACCAGCGCATCATAGGGCACATCGCGCAACAGGCCCGAGCCCAGCACGACCGCCGTTCGCCGCTGCTTCAGCTTTCTGGCCGATTGCAGCACGAATTGCCGGCTGTTGTTTTCATGCTCCGCCCAGGCTTTGGCGCAGCGGTTGGCGCGCGCCCAGAGGTTGACGGAATAGCGTATATGCGGCCGGAATTCTTTCGGCGTGACCGCGCGTGTGGCGGCATATTGCAGGGCTTCGAGGATCATGAATGCCTATCGGTAAATTTCACGGCGATGGCCGATTTCGACCACCAGCACGACGAGCTTGTGATCCTGTATATCGCAGATGATGCGGTAATCGCCCACCCGGTAGCGCCAGAAATTTCCGAGTTCGGAGCCTTGCAGGGCGGCGCCGGTCCTTCGAGGGTTGCCATCTCTGGCAATGCGGTCCGTCAGAAAAGAAACGATGCGATTGGCATCGCTTTTCGTCAAAGCGCCCAGTTGCTTGACGGCAGCGCGCTGAAACTCAATTTTCCAGATCAAGATCACGCATCACTTCTTCCAGAGTATAGGTGCGTTCTTTATTGGCGATGCGCTGCCGCGTCGCTTCCTCCGCAAGATAGAGATCTTCCATATCCTCGATATGTTTCTCGATCGCCTCGCGGATGTAATAGGCGGATGTGCGGCCGGTGCGCTCGGACAGCGCTTTCAGCCGCTCATAGGTCTCATCAGGCAGGCGTATGGCCGTTTGTTTGCTCATGGGTCGCGTCCTTCTCGATCCGGATTGGGATACATGTATCCCATATAGCACCGCTTGGCTGCAACGGCCAGCAAAACCGGAGCCTTTGCGGCTTGCCGCACCGGGCTTCATCCTCTAATACACCGGCTTGATTTCAGGAAAATATCGGATCGGCATCATGAGCGAAAAAGCAAAAAAGCCTCAGAAACTGAAAGCCCGCCTGCCGCGCGGCTTCGTGGATCGAACGGCTGCCGATATTCATGCCGTGAATGAGATGATCGAGAAGATCCGTAAGGTCTATGAGCTCTACGGCTTCGATCCGGTGGAAACCCCGCTGTTCGAATATACCGATGCGCTCGGCAAATTCCTGCCCGATAGCGACCGTCCGAACGAAGGCGTGTTTTCGCTGCAGGATGACGACGATCAGTGGATGAGCCTGCGCTACGATCTGACCGCGCCGCTCGCCCGTCATGTCGCGGAAAACTTCAACGAAATCCAGCTGCCATACCGCACCTATCGCGCTGGCTACGTGTTCCGCAATGAAAAGCCCGGCCCCGGCCGCTTCCGGCAGTTCATGCAGTTCGATGCCGATACGGTGGGCGCCGCCGGCGTGCAGGCCGATGCCGAAATGTGCATGATGATGGCCGATACGCTGGAAGCGCTCGGCATCAAGCGCGGCGATTACGTCATTCGCGTCAACAACCGCAAGGTGCTTGATGGCGTCATGGAAGCCATCGGCCTCGGCGGCGAGGAAAATGCCGGCCGTCGTCTGAACGTGCTGCGCGCCATAGACAAGCTCGACAAGTTCGGCCCTGAAGGCGTGAAGCTGTTGCTCGGTCCCGGTCGCAAGGACGAGTCCGGTGATTTCACCAAGGGCGCGGGCCTTGGCGAGGAGCAGATTGAAAAGGTCCTGTTTTTCGTCGGTATCAAGGACTATGCGGCAAGCGCCGATGATCTCGCAAAACTGGTTGCGGGCACGTCGAAAGGCGCGGAAGGCGTTGATGAACTGAACATCATCGGCGCTCTGGTCTCCGGTGCCGGTTACGATGCGACGCGCATCAAGATCGACCCCTCCGTCGTTCGCGGCCTCGAATATTATACCGGCCCGGTCTATGAGGCCGAGCTGTCCTTCGATGTCACCAATGAAAAGGGCGAAAAGGTCGTGTTCGGCTCTGTTGGCGGCGGCGGCCGTTATGATGGTCTCGTTTCGCGCTTCATGGGTCAGCCGGTGCCGGCGACGGGTTTCTCCATCGGCGTTTCGCGCCTGATGACCGCGTTGAAGAACCTCGGCAAGCTCGGTCAGGTCAAGCCGCTCGCTCCCGTTCTCATCACCGTCATGGATGGCGATGTGGAGAGCATGGGCCGTTACCAGCGCTTCACGCAGGCGCTGCGCGCCGAAGGCATCCGCGCTGAAATGTATCAGGGCAACTGGAAGAAATTCGGCAACCAGCTGAAATATGCCGACCGTCTCGGCTCCCCCATCGCCATCATCCAGGGCGGTGACGAGCGCGCCGAAGGCGTGGTCCAGATCAAGGATCTGATCGAAGGCAAGCGCCTTTCCGGTGAGATCGAGGACAATGCCAGCTGGCGCGAGGCGCGTGTGGCGCAGGTCAGCGTGCCGGAGGCCGAGCTGGTGGCGAAGGTCCGCGAGATTCTGGAGCATCAGGCAGAGGACGTTCGCCGCGCCGCCGAAGGGCGCTGAAGCCATGGCGATCCTTGCGCTCGACCATGTTCAACTGGCGATGCCGGCGGGCCGCGAAGATGAGGCGCGTGCCTTTTATGGCGGCCTGCTCGGCTTTGCGGAGGAGATCAAGCCCGCCAATCTGGCCGCGCGCGGCGGGTGCTGGTTCAGCCGGGGTTCGATAAAACTGCATCTCGGCGTCGAGCAGGATTTCCGCCCGGCGCGCAAAGCCCATCCGGCCTTTCTGGTCGATGATATGGCAACCTTGCGAAAAACACTTGAAACAGCAGGCCGCCATGTGGTTGAGGATGAGCCGCTCGAAGGGTATCACCGGTTTTATGTCCATGATCCCTTCGGAAACCGCATCGAGATGATGCAGCCGCTCGAACCGTGACGAAAAGTACCGTTCCATGCCCCTGATCGACATGCCGGAATTTTCCGGAGAGCTATTGGAAGAATTCGCCGCGCGCCGCACCAGCCGCGTGAACACGCCCGTCATCCAGCCCGCCGAACCGTTTCTGGACATGGCGGGTGAGGATTTGCGCCGCCGTATCTTCATGACGGAGAGCGAGACGGGGACGAGCCTTTGCCTTCGCCCCGAATTTACCATCCCGGTTTGCCTGCGCCATATCGAAACGGCGACCGGCACGCCGAAGCGTTATTCCTATCTGGGCGAAGTCTTCCGTCAGCGCCGCGAAGGTGCCAACGAGTTTTATCAGGCCGGCATCGAGGATCTCGGCGATACCGATATCGCCGCTGCCGACGCCCGCGCCGTCATCGATGCGACCGGTATTTTGCAGCGCCTGCTGCCGGGCCGGGCGCTTGCCGTCACGCTGGGCGATCAGCAGGTGTTCGAGGCGGTGGTTGCCGCCCTTGGCCTGCCGCTTGGCTGGCAGAAGCGGCTGGTGCAGGCCTTCGGCGATATGGCGCAGCTCGACGCGCTGCTGGAAAGCCTCGTGCATCCCAAGCCGATGACCGGCCTCGACGCTCGGGTCGCCGGCCTTTTGGCGACGGGCGACGAGGCGGTGCTGGTCGATTATCTCGATACGGTGATGCAGGAAACTGGCTATTCCACCAATGCCAGCCGCTCGCCGCAGGAAATCGCCCGCCGTCTGCGGGAGAAGCTGGCGCTCGCGGCCACGCGGCTGCCGGACGAAAGCTTTGCGCTGCTCAAGCAGTTCCTGGCCCTGAAGGCACCCCTGCCGCAGGCCTCGCAGGTCCTTGCCGATTTTGCCGCAAAGGCGAAGCTGAAACTGGATGGTGCGCTTTCCGCTTTCGACAAACGTGTCGCAGCCCTTGCCAACGCCGGTGTCGATCTTGAAACCGTCACCTATGGCGCGGCTTTCGGTCGTCCGCTTGATTATTATACCGGCCTTGTTTTCGAGGTGGTGGAAGCGGGCGGAGACAGCGTTCTTGCCGGCGGCGGCCGTTTCGACCGGCTGCTGACCCTGCTCGGCGCACAGGAAAAAATACCGGCTGTGGGCTTTTCGCTCTGGCTGGATCGCATCGAAACGGTGCGTGGGAGCAAGCCATGATCACCATCGCATTGCCCTCCAAGGGCCGGATGAAGGAAGACGCCTCCGCCGTTCTGGAACGCGCCGGGCTGAAAGTCGCGGCTGTCGGCAACGACCGTTCCTATCGCGGCCGCATCGAAGGGCGGGACGATATCGAGATCGCATATCTGTCGGCCTCCGAGATCGCCCGTGAGATCGGCGCGGGCACGGTGGATTTCGGCGTGACGGGAGAGGACCTGGTGCGCGAGGGGCTGACCAATGCCGATGCGCAGGTGGAATTCTGCGCCCGCCTCGGTTTCGGCCATGCCGACGTTGTGGTCGCCGTGCCGGAAATCTGGCTGGATGTGGACAGCATGGCCGATCTCGGCGATGTCGCTTCGGAATTCCGCGCCCGTCATGGCCGCAGGCTCGCCATCGCCACCAAATATTGGCGACTGACGCAGCAGTTCTTTTCGCGCCAGCACGGCATCCAGCTTTACCGTATCGTCGAAAGCCTTGGCGCGACCGAAGGTGCGCCGGCGGCGGGGCAGGCGGATATCATCGTCGATATCACCTCAACGGGTTCGACGCTGAAAGCCAACCATCTGAAAATCCTCTCCGACGGCATCATCGTCCGCTCGGAAGCCTGCTTTGTCCGCGCCCGCAAGCCGGAGCACGAGGGTGATGCGAGGGTTGAGGAGATCGCCTCGCGCATAAGGGCGGCGGTCTGACGACGTAAGAACAAAAAAGCCGCCGGATCGCTCCGGCGGCTTTTTTGTTGGTCGATCTGTCTGGCTCAGGCGTGGGCCACAGCCGCGCCGCGCTTTGCGTCGACGGAGTAGGCGCCAGCGCCGAAGGCGGCAAGCAGGATGTAAGCGCCTGCAAGGGTGATGTTCTTCACCATCATGATGCCGTTCAGCGTGTTGATCCAGCCAAGAGCCGGCTCAGGCCAGCCGGGAACAGCAACGGTGCCGCTGTGGAACACCAGACCGGTGAAGACGCAGAAGACGGCAAGCGCCCAGGCGGCGATCCTGGTCTGGAAACCGGCGAGAATGGCAAGACCGGCAACGAGTTCGAACAGGCCTGCGACATAGGCAAGCGCGGTCGCGGCGGGCAGGCCGGCGCCGGTGATCATGCCGGCCGTGCCAGCCGGATCGACGAGCTTGCTGAAGCCCGAAGTGATGAAGATGAAGGAAAGCAGAATGCGGGCGATAAGAACGAGAACGTTCTGGCTGCTGGACATGGATATCTCCGGTAATTGATCGGCGTGTTGCCGGTTAAGCTGCAGGGCAATGTCTGGAGACATCAATGTCGGAAAATCACTCATCCATAAAGATGAACAACAGAAGACAAATTGTCTTCATTTTGTGAACGATGGATAGCGTCGCTGTGAAGGGCCTCAGGCGGCGAAGCGAATATCCTCAAGGCGCGGAAACAGGAAAAGCCCCGATATGCGTCCCTGCTGGCCGTCTTCGAAGCCGGAAGATTCACCCATGCAGATGACCGGCTGCCGCATTGCCGGCAAAATGGAGAGGCCGGTTGAAAAACAGAAACGTGAGGGCGCGGTTGAGACCTGCTCGAAAAGTTCCAGCACGCGGGCGTGGTCAGCGCGGTCGTAACAGCGGACAAGGCTCAGCAAACCGCACTCACCCGGCGGCAGGCCGTGCATGAATGATGCGTGTTCGCCGAGCCGGATGACGCCGCTCGAAAGATCGCTGCTCCACTCCTCCGAAATGAAGAAATGCGACATGGTCCGGGGATCGGGCGCGGTCGTCACCGCCGTTGGCAGTGCATCGTTGCGTCTTGATATTTCAAACAAATCGCGCCCCCGCATGAACACGTGCCAGCGCCGCCATTTCTAGCGCCGCTGCCAGGTTGAACCTTTACCGCCACCCGCAGTCGAACGTGTTTGCCAAGCATCGAAACCCCTTCAATGCTCGCCGCCCAGTCGCGAAACCCTTACGGGGGCTGACTTATAGTTTATTTTCCCCTACCTACAACAACCAGCCAGTGAGAAAATCAAAAATATGATGTATTTCTTCTTCAAAATCGCGAGACTTGCGAAAAAGCACAACTAGATAGCGCACTTATAAGCCGGTCCGAGTGAAAATCAGGCCCGTATGGGGTAGTGATTCGCTCTTGAATGTGCTCCATTATTGCATAGGGCTGCAAAAAATAGCCGGATAAAATCACGCCTGTTCCAAAACGGGACAATACACGAACCTTTCCGCTTTCGGCCTTCAGAATTATGCAACTTGTTGATTTCATGAGGCATCTCTCGCGAGAGCGCCGACGTCATCGTCGAGCCTGTCCCACTGCCGTCCGATCTAAATTCCGGACGGCCGGCAGCCTTTTTAAAGACAGTAGTGGAGGGTCAACCTCCCCTCGACGTCATCCTCGGCCCTGTGCCGAGGATCTAATCACGTCGAATAAAATCAATCGGTCGCAGATCCTCGGGACAGGCCCGAGGACGATGTCGGCGTGATTGGCTTTGGCAACGGCATACCCGAAAATAATAGAACCAATGACACATGACTTCTTCGAGAAATTTAAACCGGACAGCAGTGGCCTATCCCAAGGATGAGGCCGATAAGATGTGCCGCCTTCCGTCAATTGCGCAGGGACGGCAAAGAAAAAGGGCGGTCCGAAGACCGCCCTTTCTTATTCCAGTGACAGGACTGATTAGAAGTCCATGCCGCCCATGCCGCCGCCGGGCATCTGCGGCATTGCCGATTCCTTCTTCGGAAGTTCGGCGATCATGGCTTCGGTGGTGATCAGCAGCGAAGCAACCGAAGCTGCGTTCTGCAGAGCCGTGCGAACAACCTTGACCGGGTCGACGATGCCGAGCTGGATCAGGTCGCCATATTCGCCGGTCTGGGCGTTGTAGCCGTAGTTGTCTTCGTTCTTGTCGAGGATCTTGCCGACAACGATGGAAGCTTCGTCACCAGCGTTTTCTGCGATCTGGCGAACCAGGGCCTGCAGAGCCTTACGCACGATGTTGATGCCAGCTTCCTGGTCGTCGTTTGCACCCTTGGCGGTGATCTTCGTGGAGGAACGCAGCAGGGCAACGCCGCCGCCCGGTACGATACCTTCCTGAACAGCAGCGCGCGTCGCGTTGAGAGCGTCGTCGATGCGGTCCTTCTTTTCCTTCACTTCAACTTCCGTCGAACCGCCAACGCGGATAACGGCAACGCCGCCAGCGAGCTTGGCAAGACGTTCCTGCAGCTTTTCGCGGTCGTAGTCGGAAGTGGTTTCTTCGATCTGCGCCTTGATCTGGGCAACACGGCCTTCGATGTCGGACTTCTGGCCAGCACCATCAACGATCGTGGTGTTTTCCTTGGAGATCGAAACCTTCTTCGACTTGCCGAGCATGTCGAGGGTAACGCTTTCGAGCTTGATGCCGAGATCTTCGGAAATGACGGTACCACCGGTCAGGATGGCGATGTCTTCCAGCATGGCCTTGCGGCGGTCGCCGAAGCCAGGAGCCTTGACGGCAGCGATCTTGAGGCCGCCACGCAGCTTGTTGACGACGAGCGTTGCAAGGGCCTCGCCTTCGACGTCTTCAGCGATGATGACGAGCGGCTTGCCGGTCTGAACGACAGCTTCGAGAACAGGCAGCATGGCCTGGAGGTTCGAAAGCTTCTTTTCGTGCAGAAGGATGTAAGCGTCTTCGAGGTCCGCAACCATCTTTTCCGGGTTGGTCACGAAGTAGGGCGACAGGTAGCCGCGGTCGAACTGCATGCCTTCGACGACTTCGAGTTCGGTTTCAGCGGTCTTGGCTTCTTCAACGGTGATGACGCCTTCGTTGCCGACGCGCTGCATTGCTTCAGCAATGTCGAGACCGATCTGACGTTCGCCGTTTGCAGAGATCGTGCCGACCTGCGCAACTTCTTCCGAAGTGTTGATCTTCTTGGCCTTGGCCTGAAGGTCCTTGACGACTTCAGCAACGGCCAGATCGATGCCGCGCTTCAGGTCCATCGGGTTCATGCCGGCAGCAACTGCCTTTGCACCTTCGCGAACGATGGCCTGGGCCAGAACCGTTGCGGTGGTGGTGCCGTCACCGGCGATGTCGTTGGTCTTGGAGGCAACTTCGCGAACGAGCTGTGCGCCCATGTTCTCGAACTTGTCTTCCAGTTCGATTTCCTTGGCGACGGAAACGCCGTCCTTGGTGATGCGCGGAGCGCCGAAGGACTTGTCGATAACGACGTTACGACCCTTCGGGCCGAGGGTGACCTTCACTGCATCAGCGAGAATGTCGACGCCCTTGAGCATCTTTTCGCGCGCTGTGCGGCCGAATTTGACTTCTTTGGCTGCCATTTTCAAAACTCCTGGTTTCGAACGGCCGGACCGGGTCCGGCTTGAAATTTACGGAAACGATGGGTCCGGCGAAATCAGCCGATGATACCCATGATGTCGGCTTCCTTCATGATCAGAAGGTCTTCGCCGTCGAGCTTGACTTCAGTGCCCGACCACTTGCCGAACAGGACGCGATCGCCAACCTTGACGTCGAGAGCGACGACCTTGCCGGCCTCGTCACGTGCGCCGGAACCGACGGCGACGATTTCGCCTTCCTGCGGCTTTTCCTTGGCGGTATCGGGAATGATGATGCCGCCCTTGGTCTTTGCTTCGGATTCAACGCGACGAACGACGACGCGATCATGAAGCGGGCGGAAATTGGTGCTTGTCATTGCCTAATCCCTCGATCAAATGACTGCGCGAGCTTTTGGAACTCGCCTGATGGGTGTTAGCACTCTCCTTAATCGAGTGCCAGCGGAACCGAGATAAGGAGGGCTTCTGCTGGAGTCAAGAACGCCCTGTCTGAAAAATTTCATGGCTTATGGTTATCAGCGTTCCATGACAGAAATTTCCCATGCGCGGATGCGCGCCACGACGATATTCTTTTCGCGCGATGCGCGTCGCATCCATCTACGGGACATTTGTGTTCATGCTGCGTCAGGCGGGGCCGAAGACCGGTCACGCACCGCTTTTTTCCTTGCCATCGGCGTCCCGCTTTGCGATGTGACGCTCACCCCCTTCTCGCATCCGGAAAGCATCTCATGGCCCATCGCATTCTCACTCTCGGCGAAATCACTGATGGGTTCGACGTTATTCTCTCGGATGTCTGGGGCGTGCTGCACAATGGGGTGAGCGCCTTTCCGGATGCGGCGGTTGCGCTGCGGGAAGCGCGCAAGGCTGGCAAGACGGTGGTGCTCATCACCAATTCGCCGCGTCCCGCCCCCGGGGTCATCGCACAGCTTCGTGTTCTCGGCGTGCCCGATGAGGCCTATGACCGTATCATCACCTCGGGCGACGTTACCCGTGGCCTGATCGCGGAAGGCCCGAAAAAAGTCTTCCTGCTCGGCCCGGAGCGGGACATGCCGCTGCTGGAAGGTCTCGATGTCGAATGTGTCGGCGAGGCGGAAACGGAATCCGTGGTCTGCACCGGCTTTTTCGATGACGAGACGGAAACGCCCGAGGACTATACCGAAATGCTCAAGGGCTTCATTGCCCGCAATGCGCCGATGATCTGCGCCAACCCCGATCTGGTGGTGGAACGCGGCGAGCGTATCATTCCCTGCGCCGGCGCCATGGCCGCCTATTACGAACAGCTCGGCGGTGAAGTCCGCATCGCCGGCAAACCGCATGCGCCGATCTACGAAGCCTGCCTTGCGGCTGCGAAAGAAGTGCGCGGCGCCTTCGCCAAGGATCGCGTGCTCGCCATCGGCGACGGCATGCCGACGGATGTAAAGGGCGCGATTGCGAGCGGTCTCAACCTTCTTTATATCAGCGGCGGCATTCACGCCGCCGAATATACGCTGAACGGCCAGACGGACGAGGCGCTTCTCAACGCCTATCTCAAGGGGCAGGGTGCTGCTCCCGGCTGGTGGATGCCCCGTCTCGCCTGAGGATATCTCGCCTGAGGAATAGCTGGCGCAGGAATGGATCGATTGCCATGACCGTCTTTCACCGCAATGAAAAAAAGGAGCCGCTGCCGGAAGCTCTTCGTGGCGGCGTCATCGCCATCGGCAATTTCGACGGCGTGCATCGCGGCCACCGGGCTGTGCTGGATCGTGCTCTGGAACTGGCGGAAGCGCGTGGCGTTCCCGCGCTGGTGCTGACCTTCGAGCCGCATCCCCGTTCCGTCTTCCGTCCCGACACGCCGGTCTTTCGCCTCACGCCCGCGCCTTTGAAGGCGCGCATCCTTGAGGCCATCGGTTTCCGCTCGGTCATCGAATATCCCTTCGACCGGGAATTTTCGCAGCGCTCGGCGGAGGAATTCGTCCAATCCATCCTGGTCGACTGGCTTCATGCCAGCGCCGTCGTCACCGGCTTCGATTTCCATTTCGGCAAGGGCCGCGAAGGCGGCCCCGCATTCCTGATGGCGGCCGGTAAACGCCATGGTTTTGACGTGACGCTGGTGGATGCGTTTCGCGACGAGGGTGCGGATGTCGTCTCCTCCAGCCGTATCCGCTCGCTTCTGTGCGAGGGTGATGTGGCGGGCGCCGCCGGCCTGCTCGGATACCGCTTCACGGTGGAAAGCGAGGTCATCGGCGGCCAGAAGCTGGGGCGCACGCTGGGTTACCCGACAGCCAACATGGCGCTCGCCCCGGAAACGGAACTGAAGGCCGGCATTTATGCCGTGCGCTTCCGCCGCCCAGATGGTTCTATCCACGATAGCGTGGCGAGCTTCGGTTATCGCCCGACCGTCACCGAAAACGGCGCGGCGCTGCTCGAAACATTCGTCTTCGATTTTTCCGGCGATCTCTACGGTGAGGTCTGTTCGGTTTCCTTCTTCGGGCACCTGCGCGATGAACTGAAATTCGATGGTCTCGATCCGCTCGTCGCCCAGATCAGGCGCGATGAAGAAGAGGCGAGAGCGATGTTATCGGGCGTGCGCCCGCTCAGCGCGTTGGATGCGAAGATTGCGTTTTGATCTGATGAGACCTGTCAGCCCATATTCCGGGCTATATCGCCGTCGCTTTTCTCTTCCTTTTTGCCGGAAAACCGCATAAACAACCGGCCATGTCCCAATACCGGTTGAAGTTTACAGTTCAGATTGGCCGAATTATTGGCCCGGCCTTCCGCCCGCTCTGACGAGCCGGAAGGTCCGGGATTTTGGCGCTTGTCATGGCATTTGTCATGGCGCTTTCCGTATTTGCCCCTCTTTGAAATTGAGACGGCGCGACCGACACGGCGCGCAACAACGGTACAATTATGAGCGACACCGCAGAAAAACTGGACTACTCCGCCACCCTCTATCTGCCGCAGACGGATTTTCCGATGCGCGCCGGCCTGCCGCAAAAAGAGCCGGAAACGGTGAAGCGCTGGCAGGAAATGGGCCTTTACAAGAAGCTGCGCGCTTCCGCCGCCGGCCGCGAGAAATTCGTGCTGCATGACGGCCCGCCCTATGCCAACGGCAACATCCACATCGGCCATGCGCTGAACAAGATCCTGAAGGACGTCATCACCCGCTCGTTCCAGATGCGCGGTTACGACGCCAATTACGTTCCGGGCTGGGATTGCCACGGCCTGCCGATCGAATGGAAGATCGAGGAAGCCTATCGCGCCAGGGGCAAGAACAAGGACGAGGTTCCGGTCAACGAATTCCGCAAGGAATGCCGTGACTTCGCGGCCGGCTGGATCAAGGTTCAGTCAGAAGAGTTCAAGCGCCTCGGCATCGAGGGCGACTTTGAAAACCCCTACACCACGATGAACTTCCACGCCGAAGCCCGCATCGCCGGCGAACTCCTGAAGATCGCCCGCACCGGCCAGCTCTATCGCGGCTCCAAGCCTATCATGTGGTCGGTGGTCGAGCGCACGGCGCTGGCGGAAGCCGAAGTCGAATATGCCGATGTCGAGAGTGACATGATCTGGGTGAAATTCCCGGTGAAGGACGCTGCGCCCGCGCTTGCCGGCGTCTCCGTCGTCATCTGGACGACCACGCCGTGGACCATCCCCGGCAACCGCGCCATCGCGTTTTCGTCGCGGGTCGAATACGGCCTTTTCGAAGTCGAAAGCGCGCAGAATGATTTCGGCCCGCAGCCGGGTGAAAAGCTGATCTTCGCCAGGAAGCTCGCCGATGAGGCCGCAGCCAAGGCGAAGTTGACCTTTAAGCTCGTTCGCGATGTGACAAGCGAAGAACTGGCCGCCATCACCTGCGCCCATCCGCTGGCATCGCTCGGTTACGATTTCGCGGTTCCGCTGCTCGAAGGCGATCACGTTACCGACGATGCCGGTACGGGCTTCGTGCATACAGCGCCGAGCCATGGCCGCGAAGACTTTGACGTCTGGACCGCGCATCAGCGTGAGCTGGAAGCGCGCGGCGTGTCGCCGGCCATCCCGTTCCCGGTCGGCGACGACGGCTTCTACACCGAGGACGCCCCCGGTTTCGGCCCGTCCGCCGAAGGTGGCGCTGCCCGCGTCATGGACGACAACGGCAAGAAGGGCGATGCGAACGAGCGTGTCATCAAGGCGCTGATCGCGGAAAACAACCTGTTTGCCCGAGGCCGTCTGAAGCACAGCTATCCGCATAGCTGGCGCTCCAAAAAGCCGGTCATCTTCCGCAACACGCCGCAATGGTTCGTCTATATGGACAAGGAACTGGGCGACGGCACGACGCTGCGTTCGCGCTCGCTGAGCGCCATCGACGACACCCGCTTCGTCCCTGCCTCCGGCCAGAACCGCCTGCGCGCGATGATCGAAGGCCGGCCCGACTGGGTCCTGTCGCGCCAGCGCAGCTGGGGCGTGCCGATCGCCGTCTTCGCCGACGAGCATGGCGAAGTTCTGGTCGACGAGGCTGTCAACGCCCGTATCCTCGAGGCTTTCGAGGCTGAAGGTGCGGATGCCTGGTTTGCCGAAGGCGCCAAGGAACGTTTCCTCGGCAATGACCACGACCATGCCAAGTGGCAGCAGGTCATGGATATCCTCGACGTCTGGTTCGACAGCGGCTGCACTCACACCTTCACGCTGGAAGACCGCCCGGACATGAAGTGGCCGGCGGATGTCTATCTGGAAGGTTCCGACCAGCATCGCGGCTGGTTCCATTCGTCGCTGCTAGAAAGCTGTGCGACGCGCGGCCGTGCGCCCTATAACGCCGTTGTCACCCATGGTTTCACCATGGATGAGAAGGGCGAAAAGATGTCCAAGTCCAAGGGCAACGTGGTCTCCCCGCAGGAAGTCATGAAGGACGCCGGCGCCGATATCCTGCGTCTGTGGGTCATGACCACGGATTATTGGGAAGACCAGCGTCTCGGCAAGGCCATCATCCAGACCAATGTCGATGCCTATCGCAAGCTGCGCAACACCATTCGCTGGATGCTCGGCACGCTCGCCCATTATAAGGGCGAAGAGATCGCCTATGACGATCTGCCGGAGCTGGAAAAGCTGGTGCTGCATCGCCTGTCCGATCTGGATAAGGTCGTGCGCGAAGGTTATGACGGCTTCGAGTTCAAGAAGATCGCCCGCGCGCTGGTGGATTTCGCCAATGTCGAGCTTTCGGCCTTCTATTTCGATATCCGCAAGGACACGCTCTATTGCGACGCGCCGTCGTCGCTGAAGCGCCGTGCTTCCCTGTCGGTCATCGCCAAGCTGTTCGATTGTCTCGTTTCGTGGCTCGCGCCCATGCTGCCCTTCACCACCGAAGAAGCGTGGCTGTCGCGTTATCCGGATGCGGAATCGGTGCATCTCGTCCAGTTCCCGGAAATCCCGGCGGAATGGAAAAACGACGCGCTGGAAGCGAAGTGGGAGAAGATCCGCAAGGTTCGCACGGTCGTGACAGGTGCTCTGGAAGTCGAACGCCGCGAAAAGCGCATCGGCTCCTCGCTCGAAGCCGCACCCGTGGTGCACATTGCCGATGCCGATCTTCTGGCGGCGCTGAAGGGGCAGGATTTCGCCGAAATCTGCATCACCTCGGCCATCTCGGTGGTTGGTGACGAAGGCCCCGCCGATGGCTTCCGCCTGCCGGAAGTGGCAAAGGTCGTGGTCGAGCAGAAGCTGGCGGAGGGCGTAAAATGCGCTCGCTCCTGGCGCATCACCACCGATGTCGGTTCCGATCCGGACTATCCGGAGGTTTCCGCCCGCGATGCGGCCGCGCTGCGCGAGCTTGCAGCACTGGCATAATGAAAATGGCCGGATGAATTGCGCTTTGCCTCTTCATCCGGTACACCTGCCTGAAAATGGCCGGATTTGCACGGCAATGCGGGCTGCCGCCTGCCGAAAGACGATGTCTGGCGCAGTGGGACGGACGGCTGGAAGGGTTTCGATGAAGACGATGCAGGGTAATGCGCAGGGTTTGGGCATGTTTCGCACGGTTGCAGGCATCACGGCGATAGGCGTGTTGCTCGGCGCCTGCACGAGCCCGACCTACGGTACGGGCAAGACGGCGGCTGAACAGCTTGTCGACGACCTCGGCAACGCGACTTCGATCACCGGTGATCAGACCAAGCGCAATCTGAAATACAGCCCCCGCCCGGGCCTCGTCGTTCCCGCCCAGACCCGTGCCGAACAGCTGGCCACGCCGCAGCAGAACATGGCAAGCCGCGAAAACAACCCGCAATGGGTGGAATCGCCGGAAGAAACCCGCGAGCGCCTGCGCGACGAGGCGGATGCCAACAAGAACAACCCGCATTACCGCTCGCCGCTGCTTGCCGGTAACGGCACGGCTGGCCAGATGACCGAAAGCCAGAAATGGGAAGCCTTCCGCAAGGCCAAGGCCGATGCACAGGGCGGCTCGGTCGTTAATGCTCAGCGCAAGTTCCTCACCGATCCGCCGGCCGAATATCGCAGCGTGCCGCAGGATCAGCTGACCGATCTCGGTGAGCCGGAGCAGAAGAAGGAAAAGCGCCGCAAGAAAGAAGCGGCTGTCGCCGGCACCGGCAAGAGCTGGTGGAACCCCTTCCAGTAAAAACCAATGGCTGATGGCCTGCGGGAAAGCATGAGCCTCCCGCCGGTCGCTCAATCGTCGAGACGTTTCTCGCGAAAGAATTGCCGCAGGATGTCAGCGCTTTCGCTTTCCGCCAGTCCTGAATAAACATCAGGCGCATGGTGGCATGTAGGCTGTGTGAAGAAGCGCACACCATTATCCACCGCGCCGCCCTTCGGGTCTTCCGCGCCATAATAAAGCCGGCGGATACGGGCGAATGAAATCGCCGCAGCACACATGGTGCAGGGCTCCAGTGTCACGTAGAGATCAGCGCCGGGCAGTCGTTCCTGCTCCAGCGCTTCGCAGGCCATGCGGATCACGGCGATTTCGGCGTGCGCCGTCACATCGTTCAATTCACGGGTGCGGTTGCCGGAACGGGCGATGACGCGGCCGTCCAGAACCAGTACGGCGCCGATCGGAACCTCCTGCCGCTCGCCGGCGGCACGGGCTTCCGCCAGCGCCAGTTCCATGAAATGCGTCCTTTCGGCCATTGCGTTTCAATTTCCTCTTAACCCTTGTGCTTGGACCTGATAGGACAGCCCAAACAACAGGCAAACAGCAAATGACTTTTAAAGACAAGCCGAAGCGTGACGGCGGCAAGACAATTAGCCGCGACAAGAAGCCGAAAGGCCCCGGCAAGCCCGCCGCAGAGCGCGAAAAGAAACCGACCGAGGTAAAGGCCGCCCCGGCGCCGGAAACCGTTGGCGGCTCCAAGCCCGAGCGCATTTCCAAGATCATGGCGCGCGCAGGCGTGGCCTCGCGCCGCGATGTCGAGCGCATGATCATGGAAGGCCGCGTATCGCTGAACGGCGTCAAGCTGGATACGCCTGTCGTCAACGCCACGCTGTCGGACAAGATCGAAGTCGACGGCATGCCGATTCGCGGTGCAGAGCGCACGCGCCTGTGGCTCTACCACAAGCCCGCCGGTCTGGTGACGACCAATTCCGACCCGGAAGGCCGCCCGACCGTTTTCGACAATCTGCCGAGCGAACTGCCGCGCGTTCTGTCCATCGGCCGCCTCGATATCAATACCGAAGGCCTGCTGCTGCTTACCAATGATGGCGGCCTTTCCCGCGTGCTGGAACTGCCGACCACCGGCTGGCTGCGCCGTTACCGCGTGCGCGCCCATGGCGAGGTCGATCAGGCGGCACTCGACAAGCTGAAGGAAGGCATTGCCGTCGATGGCGTGCTTTATGGCGCAATCGACGCGACGCTCGACCGCACCCAGGGTCACAACGTCTGGATCAGCATGGGCCTGCGTGAAGGCAAGAACCGCGAAATCAAGAACGTGCTCGGCGCGCTCGGTCTCGAGGTCAACCGGCTGATCCGCGTTTCCTATGGTCCGTTCCAGCTCGGTGATCTCGCTGAAGGCAAGGTGCTGGAAGTGCGCGGCCGGATGCTGCGCGACCAGCTCGGCCCGCGTCTGATCGAACAGGCCGGCGCCAATTTCGACGCGCCGATCTACAATGCGCCCGTTGAAGACGAGGAAGACAACACGCCGAAGCGGGCGGTGAAGTCCGAATGGGCAAAGAGCGATGCGCCGGAAGGCAAGCCGCGTTTCGACAAGGCTGCCGGCAAGCCGGAAGACCGCCGCGAAAAGGCGCTCGGACGGCTGGATACCAAGCGCGGCGACAAGCCGGCCGGCAAGTTCGGCTCCAAGCCCGCCGGGAAATTTGGCGCAAAGGGCCGCAGTGAGGACGATGGCGACGACCGCCGCCCACGCCAGCCTGCCGGCACCAGCCGCACGGCCAATGTCTGGATGGCGCCCGGTGCAAGGCCCACCCGTGACGGCAAGGAGCGCAAGTCTTCCGCCCGCGCGGAAGCCGAAAACCTCTTCAAGAAGCCTTCCGCCCAGGACGAGGCGCGCCGCAACGTCGTGCGGCATGCGGATGCCGAGGGCGAGTGGATCCGCTCAGATTCTCCCCGCGAAGAAGAAGGTGGTCGCGGACGCGGCGACCGTCCGCGCGGCGAAAAGAGCTTTGGCGATCGTGGTGGACGCGGCGGAAAGCCGTTCGGCGACCGGCCATTCCGCGACAAGCCGCGTGAAGAGGGTGATCGCCCGCGCAGCGACCGTCCACGCGGTGAAAAGAGCTTCGGTGACCGCCCGGCACGCGGCGGCAAACCTTTCGGCGACCGTCCGTTCCGTGACAAGCCGCGTGAAGAGGGTGATCGTCCGCGCAGCGACCGCCCACGCGGCGAAAACAGTTTCGGCGATCGCACCGCCCGCGGTGAAAAACCTTTCGGTGACCGTCCGTTCCGCGACAGACCCCGTGAAGACGGTGAGCGCCCACGCGGCGAGCGCCCGGCGGGCGACAAGCCCCGGGGCGGCAAGCCGGGTGGCAAACCCGGATTCGGCAAACCGTCCTTCGGAAAATCGGGCGAGCGCGGCGAACGTTCGGGTTTCTCAGGCAAGAGCAAAGGCCCCGGTGGTCCCGGCGGCGGCAAGCCGGGCGGCAAAGGCCCGGGTGGCAAACCTTCTGGAGGCAGGGGAATGACACGTAATGCGGATCGTAGGCGGTGAGTTCCGCGGCCGGACATTGGCCGCGCCGAAATCGAATTCCATTCGTCCGACCATCGACAGGACGCGGGAAAGCCTCTTCAACATTTTAAGCCACGCCTATCCGGAAAGTCTGGACGGCACGCGCGTTCTGGACGTTTTCGCCGGAACGGGTGCGGTTGGCCTGGAGGCGCTTTCGCGCGGCTGTCGTGTGGCGCTCTTCGTCGAAAACGGCGTCGAGGGCAGGGGACTGCTCTGGGAAAATATCGATGCGCTGGGTCTGCATGGCCGCGCCCGCATTTTGCGGCGTGACGCCACCAAGCTCGGTGGTGTCAATAATATCGAGCCCTTCGATCTTCTCTTCGCCGACCCGCCCTATGGCCATGGCCATGGTGAGAAGGCTTTCTCGGCAGCCCATGGCGGCGGCTGGCTGACACCTGGCGCGCTCGCCATTCTGGAAGAGCGCGGCGATGTGGCGGTAAAGGTCGATCCGGTATTCAAGCCGCTCGAAAGCCGCATCTTCGGCGATACGAAAATGCATTTCTACCGCTACGAGCCCTAGAACCTTTCCAGGAAAAGTGGAGCCCGGTTTTCCGCCGGGAAATCCGACAGAACAAAGAGTTGGAGTGTTTTCGCGATTTAAAGAAAAGCGAAAACGCTCCGATAGGAACACCTCCCGTCACGCCATGGTCTTGTCTTCTTTGCCGAATAGGCAGAGTCTTTGCCGCGGAAAGAATTTGGGTGTGCGCATGGAGCAGGGTGTAAACGAAAGCGTCACGATCGTCCGCGCGGGGGAAGAGGTTCTCCAAGGTGACAGCACGGGTGGCCACGAGCCGACATTCGGACTGGCGCTCGGCGGCGGCGGCGCGCGGGGCATCTGCCACATCAATGTCATCGAGGCGCTGGACGAACTCGGCATCCGGCCCGTCGCGATTTCCGGTTCTTCCATCGGCTCCATCATCGGCGCGGGCATGGCGGCCGGCATGACCGGCCGCGAAATCCGCGAATACACGCTTGAACTCATGGGACGAAAGGGTTCGGTCGCCAACCGGCTCTGGAGCCTCGGCCCGGCGTCGATGCGCCACGCGGTGGATGGTTTTCGCCTTGGGCAGTTCAACCTCGAACTCATTCTGCACGCGCTGATGCCGCAGGCTCTGCCAAAGGATTTCTCGGAGCTTGCCATTCCGCTCAAAGTGATAACCACGGACTATTACGCGCAGACCGAAGTGGTGGTGGAACGCGGGGAGATCATCCAGGCGCTGGCGGCGTCTGCCGCCATTCCGGCACTGTTCATGCCCGTTCGTATCGATGGCCGCATCATGATCGATGGCGGCATCTTCAACCCCGTGCCCTATGAACATCTGCTGGATCGGGCCGATATCGTCATCGGTGTCGATGTCGTCGGCGGCCCCGAAGGTGACGGCACCACCATGCCCAACCGGCTGGACAGCCTGTTCGGCGCCAGCCAGCTGATGATGCAGGCGGCAATCGCCCTGAAACTGAGGTTACGCCCGCCGCATATTTTCCTGCGCCCGCCGGTGCACCGTTTCGGCGTGCTGGATTTCCTGAAGTCGGAGGAAGTGCTGAACGCGTCGGCCAGCATCAAGGACGATCTGAAACGGCAGGTCGACATGCAGGTGGAACTGTTTCATCGCGGGCAGGGTGTGGAAGCTTGAGGGGTACTCCTTGCGTATTCACCATGGAGCGAGCGCGTGCCGCTTGTTTCTTCTCCCCGCCGGGGAGAAGGTCGCGGCAGCAGGATGCGGGGGCAAGGGTAGAGATATTCTGAGAGGTTGCCCCCTCATCTGACCCTTCGGGCCGTCTCCTCCCCCGCGGGGAGAAGAAACAAGCGGCGCTCTCCCGGCCAGTGCCTTTGAATCATAGCGAAACTTCCGTCTCGCTCTCCTCCGAACCCTCTTCCTCCTCCCACTTTTCCGCCTTGGTCTTCGGCTTCATCAGCGGTTCCGGCTTCACCTCGCGCACCGGCTTGTTGTGCAGCATCTGCCGGCCGGCGGCGAGGCCTTCGACGGCCTGAAGCTCCAGCCGCTGCTCGTCGCGTTCGCGAATGTCGTCGGCAATCGCCAGCGCCCTTTCGCCGTCCATATCCAGCCCTTCCAGAATGCGCCTGCCGAACAGCAGGCCGGATTCCAGCGTTTCGCGGATTTCGTATTCCACGCCCTTTTTCCTGAGGTCGAGGGAATGCACGCGGTCATAGGAGCGGGCATAGATGCGCACGCTTGGAAATTCCGACTGGATCATGTCGATGATACGGTCGGTGACCTCCTTTTTATGGGTGCAGACCGCCACGAGATCGGCCCGCTCGATGCCGGCGGCGATCAGCACGTCCTTGCGGGTGCCGTCACCGAAGAAGATGCGAAAGCCGAAACGGGCGGCCTGGCGCACGCGGTCGGCCGAGCTGTCGATGACGGTCACGTCGCGCCCGCCGGCCAGAAGAATCTGCGAGGCGATCTGGCCGAAACGGGAAAAGCCGATCATCAGCACATCCGCGCCCGCGCCGTCGAAATCCTCTTCCAGCTTGTCCTCTTCCGCGTCCTCCGCCGTCAGCCGCCGCGAAATCACGGCCAGAAGCGGTGTGAGCGCCATGGAAAGCGTGACAACGGCAACGAGGATCGAGGCGGTCGCCTGCGGAAACAGCCCGGAGGCCGCCGCCGTGGTGAAAAGCACGAAACCGAATTCGCCGCCCTGCGCCAGAAGCAGCGCAATCCGGCTTGATGCATAACGCGAAGAGCCGGCGATGCGGCAGAGGCCATAGATCAGGGCAGCCTTCACCGCCATCATCGCCGGCACGGCGATCAGAATGAGGACGATGTGCTCATAAACGATATGGATGTGCAGCGACATGCCGACGGCCATGAAGAACAGCGCCAGAAACAGGCCGCGAAATGGCTCGATATCGGCCTCCAGCTCATGGCGATAGGAAGATTCCGACAGCATCAGCCCCGCAAGCAGCGCACCCATGCCCATGGAAAGCCCGACCATCTCCATGATGGCGGCAGCACCGATGACGACAAAAAGGGCGGCCGCGATCATCACCTCACGCGCACCCGTGCGGGCGATGATCTGGAACATCGGCGTGAGCAGGTAACGCCCGGCCAGCACCATGCCCGCCACAGCAACGACGGAGGCGACGAGATCGGACACCATCGAATCCGTCGGCACATCCGGGCGGTTGGAAAGAATGGTGACGAGGGCGAGAAGCGGCACGATGGCAAGGTCCTGAAACAGCAGGATAGAGAAGGACCGGTTGCCGTGCCGCGTGTTCATGTCGCCGTCATCGGCAAGGATTTGCAGCGCAAAGGCGGTGGAGGAAAGCGCAAGACCGAAACCCGCAACCACGCTTCCCCGCCAGTCGATCAGCCCCGCCCACCATGCAACGGCCGCCAGCACGCTGCCGGTCACCAGCACCTGCGCCAGCCCGAGGCCTAAAATATCGCGCCGCATCTGCCAGATGCGTGAAGGCTTGAGTTCAAGGCCGATGATGAAGAGCAGGAAAACGACGCCCAGTTCCGAGACGTTGAAGATGTCCTTCGCATCCGTGACCAGATGCAGGAACGGGCCGATGATGATGCCGGCGACCAGATAACCGAGCACGGTGCCAAGCCCGAGCTTGCGGAAAACGGAGGCCGCAATGACCGCGCCGGCCAGAAGCAGCAATGGTTCGGAAAAGAGAGCGTCGTGCTCGGTCATGCGGGCGGACTTTCGAATAGGGTGGCGACAATACCGTCCGAATGGAGAAAGCGGCGTTTCGCCCTTGATGCGGGGTTGCTGGCACAATAAATGGAACAGGAATGAAAGGCCAACTCATGTCCTCAGAAATAGATTCTTCCAAACTTCTCGATCGCGCCAGCGAACTTGTCGATCTTGCCCGTGCCGCCGGCGCGGATGAGGCGGATGCCGTTGTCGTCCGCTCCCGCTCGCAGTCGGTCGGCGTGCGGCTCGGCAAGGTGGAAAGCACCGAATCCTCCGAAAGTGACGATTTTTCCCTGCGCGTCTTCGTTGGCCGCCGGGTGGCGAGCGTTTCGGCCAATCCCGGCTTTGACCTGAAGACGCTGGCGGAACGGGCCGTCGCCATGGCCAAGGTCTCGCCGGAAGATCCCTTTGCCTGCCTGGCGGACAAGGAGCGGCTTGCGACGTCCTACGACGATCTCGAGCTTTTCGATGCGACCGAAGTCTCGGCCGATCAGCTGCGTGAGGCAGCCCTTGCGTCGGAAGAGGCAGCGCTTGCGGTCAAGGGCGTCAGCAATTCCTCCGGCGCCGGCGCATCAAGCGGCATGGGCGGCCTCGTCCTCGCTACGTCACACGGTTTTTCCGGCAGCTATATGGGCAGCCGCTTCAGCCGCTCCGTCAGCGTCATCGCCGGCGAAGGCACCAAGATGGAGCGCGACTACGATTTCGACAGCCGCCTCTATTATGCCGATCTCGATGCGGCCGAGGAAATCGGTCGCCGCGCCGGTGAAAAAGTCGTGCGGCGTGTCGGCCCGCGTCAGGTCGATACCGGCAGCAACATCACGGTGGTTTTCGATCCACGCATCGCCCGCGGTTTCGTCGGCGCGATCGCCGGCGCGATCAACGGTGCTTCGGTCGCCCGCAAGACCAGCTTTCTGCGCGATAAAATGGGTCAGCAGGTTCTAAAAAAGGGTCTTTATCTCACCGACGACCCGCAGATCGTGCGCGGCCCGTCCTCGCGTCCCTTTGATGGCGAGGGTGTTCGCGGCGAGAAGATGACGATGATCGAGGACGGGGTGCTGAAGCACTGGTTCCTCTCCACCTCGGCGGCGCGCGAACTTGGCCTTGAAACCAACGGTCGCGGCGTGCGCGGCGGCACGGCGGTTTCGCCGGCTTCTACCAATCTCGCGCTGGAGCCGGGCGATCTCTCGCCGGAGGACTTGCTGAGGCAGGTCGGAACCGGCTTTTACGTCACCGAGCTGATCGGCCACGGCGCCAACATGATCACGGGTGAGTATAGCTGCGGCGCCAGCGGTTTCTGGATCGAGAATGGCGAAAAGACCTTCGCGGTTTCCGAGGTCACCATCGCCTCGAACCTGAAGGACATGTTCATGCGGGTCACGCCGGCCAATGATATTGACCGCAAATACGGCGTCGCGGCCCCGACGCTTGCCATTGAAGGCATGACGATCGCGGGCAAGTGAGGCGGCCTGCGGGTTGTTTTCGCCGGCGCTTTATGTGCAAGTGCGAAGAGAAAAACGGGCGCGCCGTTTGAGGCGCGCGGAAAAGACGGCAAAATGAACGATATGGCTGAGGCCCGCTGGGCCTCCGATCTGAGGCTGGTCCTTGAAGCCGCCCGCAAGGCGGGCGAGACGGCCCTCGGTTTCTTCCGCAAGGATCCCGAGGTCTGGTGGAAAAATGGCGGGCTTTCGCCGGTCAGCGCGGCCGACTACGCCGCCAATGAAATCCTCGAAACCATCCTGCGCTCCGCCCGGCCGGATTATGGCTGGCTTTCCGAAGAGACGGATGACGATACCGACAGGCTGTCCCGTTCCACGGTCTTCGTCGTTGATCCCATTGACGGCACCCGCGCCTTCATCGGCGGGCGGGATACATGGTGCGTCAGCGTTGCGGTGGTGCATGAGGGCCGACCGGTGGTCGCGGCGCTCGTCGCACCGGCGCTTGCCGAGGAGTTTACCGCATTTGAAGGCGGTGAAGCTCTGAAGAACGGGTCGCCCGTTTTTGCCGCGCGCGAAAATGCCGGCATCTTCCATCTGGCGGCGCCCGAAGACGTGATCACGCATCTGCCGGAAGGGGTGCGGGGCAGCGTCAAGCGCATTCCGCACGTGCCCTCTCTCGCCTACAGGCTGGCGATGGTGGCGGATGGCCGCATTGATGGAACGCTGGTCAAGGCCAACTCGCACGAGTGGGATCTGGCCGCCGCTGACCTCATTCTGGAGAAGGCGGGCGGTCGTCTGGTCGGGCTTGATGGAAAACCTCTGATGTATAATCGCCGGCAGGTTAACCACCCCGCATTGTGCGCTGCAGCAGATTATGCGCTGCCTGCACTTTTGAAAGCGTTTTCACATCTGTCTGACAGTTGACGTTTGCCGGGAAATCCCGCAGATGAAGGCCTCTCTCAGCGTTTAAGAAAGAGACTAAGACATGACGGAATCTGGCAAACCGAAACAGCTGCTGCACCTCGTATTCGGCGGCGAACTTGAAAACCTTCAGGATGTTCAGTTCCGGGATTTGAACGCGCTCGATATCGTCGGCATCTATCCGGACTATGCTTCCGCGCTGACCGCATGGAAGTCCAAGGCGCAAATGACTGTTGATAACGCCCATATGCGTTATTTTATCGTGCATATGCACCGTCTTCTCAATCCGGACGATAAAATTTGAGTCCTTTTGCCCTTGCGTTGTAATACTATTGGGTGAAAGCGAGCTTTCCCGTGATTCCTGCGCGAGCGGCGCAGGCCGGGAATGCCGGGGCGAGAAAATGTGATCGCGCTTTCGTTTCCGATGACAAAAAATGACGCAATTTGAGAAGAAGTAGGCGGCGATAACAACCAGAACAGGGGCAGGGCATTGCGCGGAATGATCAAGGGCAGAATGTCATGAGCAGCCGTCTCGCACGTTTCGCTCTTTCCGGTTACCGCATTGCCGGTATCGCCGCTTACCCGTTCGCCAAGCCCTATCTTTCCTATCGGGCAGCGAAGGGCAAGGAAGACAAGCGCCGCCGGCTCGAACGTTTCGGTTATGCGAGCGCCGAGCGCCCGCGCGGGCCGCTCGTCTGGTTCCATGCCGCAAGTGTCGGTGAAACGCTTGCCCTCATCCCGCTGATCCGTGAAATCCGCAAGCGCGATATCTTCGTGCTTCTGACCACCGGCACCGTCACGTCGGCCGAGTTGACCCGCACCCGGCTTGGCGATGACGTGATCCACCAATATGTGCCGCTCGACATCAAGATCGCGGTCAATCGCTTCCTCACCTATTGGGCGCCGGATGCCGCCATAACGGCGGAATCGGAAATCTGGCCGGTGACGATGATGGAGCTGGAGCGCCGGCACATTCCGCAGATCCGTGTCAATGCGCGTCTCTCCGACCGTTCCTTTGACCGCTGGAAAGCCCGGCATGATATTGCGGAATCGCTGTTTTCCAAGCTGGCGCTGGTGGTTGCGCAGTCCGATCTCGATGCCGAACGTTTCCGCGATCTCGGCTCATGGCCGGTGGTGATTTCGGGCAATCTCAAGGGCGATACCGACCCGCCGCCCTGTGACGAGGCGCTTTTGGAGCACTATCGCAAGCAGGTCGGCAATCGCAAGACATGGGCCGCCATCTCCACCTTCGACGGCGAGGAGAAGGCTGCCGCCACCGTTCATGCGGCGATCAAGTCGCGCAACGGCCAACTGACCATCATCGTGCCGCGCCATCCCGAGCGCGGCGATGATGTGGAAGCCATGCTGAAAGGCATGGGGCTTACCGTGGCGCGTCGCAGCCGCAATGACGTGATCACGCCGGAAACCGATATTTTCCTTGGCGATTCCATCGGTGAAATGGGGCTTTACCTGCGGCTGACCGAACTTGCCTTCGTCGGCCGGTCACTGACGGCCGAAGGCGGGCAGAACCCGCTGGAGCCGGCGATGCTCGGCTGCGCCGTCCTGTCAGGCGCGCATGTGCAGAATTTCCGCGAAGCCTATCAGAAGCTGATCCGCGCCGGCGGCGGGCGTATCATCCGCGATGTCGAGATGTTGGCCAAGGCGGTGCATTACCTCTTGGTCAATGACAATGAGCGTTACAAGATGATCGATGCCGGCAACCGGGTCATTCAGGATATGCGCGGCGCTCTTTCTTCCACCGTCAAGGCGCTGGAGCCCTATATCAACCCGCTCACCGTTTCCGCCAAGCTGCAACCGCGGAGCGCCATCGGTTCATGGTAGCGGATATCGAACTCAACGCGGCGCAATCGATCGCCGCAGTCCTTTTCGACAAGGACGGAACGCTTTTAGGCTATGACGCCAGCTGGGGACCGGTGAACCGCGAACTTGCGGCCATCGCGGCCAATGGCGATCCCGTTCTCGCTGACCGGCTTCTCTCCGCCTGCGGCATGGACCCCGTTACCGGTCATGTGGTGCCGGACAGCCTTCTGGCCGCCGGCAATACGGCGGAAATCGCCGCCGGTCTGGTTGCCGCCGGCTCGCCCTGCGATGTCGGGGAGCTGACGGCGCGCCTCGACCGGTTGTTTACCGAGGCTGCGGATAAATCCGTGCCGGTGACCGATCTCAAGGCATTTTTCGCAAGGCTGAAGGCGCGGGGCTACAAGCTCGGCATCGCCTCCAGCGACAATGAAAACTCCATCCGCCAGACCGCCATCCGCTTCGGTTTCGAAAACGACGTCGATTTCGTCGCGGGATATGACAGCGGTTACGGCACCAAGCCGCAGCCCGGCATGGTGCTGGGCTTCTGCGAGGCGATCGGCTTTCCACCCGAACGCGTGGCTGTTGTCGGCGACAATAACCACGATCTGCATATGGCGAAAAATGCCGGTGCCGGTCTGCGGATCGCCGTTCTGACCGGAACAGGCTCGCGCGAGAGCCTTGGCGCGGATGCCGATTATTGTTTCGATGACATTACCGCGCTCGAAGCGCTTTTGCCGGAACGGGCTCTCTGAACCCGGTGGGGTTTCCGCCGGGTCCGGTGTCGCCCCGTGGAACCGTCTAATCCATTTTTGCAATTTACGGTTTTTTCTGGCAAACAACCTCCTGACATGTGACAGGCGAACGGAATGCCGTGGGCGACGCGGCCGGGAGCGGGAATAGATGGTTTCTGAAGCGCCGCCGTTCTGGTGGCAGAAAGCGGGCTGGCAGGCGTGGCTCCTGTCACCTTTCTCGCTTCTTTACGGCAAGGTTGCCGGCCGGCGGATGCGAACGGCAAAAAGGGCAAGCGTTCCCGTTCCGGTTATCTGCATCGGCAACTTCACCGTGGGTGGGGCCGGCAAGACGCCGACGGCGATGGCAATTGCGAGAGCCGCCGTTGCAAAAGGCCTGAAACCCGGATTTCTCAGCCGCGGTTATGGCGGCACGCTTGACGTTACCACCCTTGTCGATCCCGGACAGCACCGCTCCGCCGATGTCGGCGATGAGCCGCTGCTCCTGGCGCGCGAGGCCGTCACGGTCATCTCCCGCAAGCGGGTGGAAGGCGCACACCGGCTGGTGAAGGAAGGCGTCGATCTCATCATCATGGATGATGGTTTCCAGAGCGCGCGCCTGACGCTGGATTATGCGCTTGTTGTCATCGATACGATGCGCGGCATCGGCAATGGCCATCTCGTGCCGGGCGGTCCGGTAAGAGCGCCGCTTGCCGAACAGATGCGGCATATGACCGGGCTCCTGAAGGTCGGCAATGGCCATGCGGCCGACGCGCTGGTCAGGCAGGCGGCAAAGGCTGCCAAACCCGTCTTCGTTGCGGCGATCACGCCGCAGGAGCCGCAGGATTTCAGGGGAAGGCGCGTGCTGGCCTATGCGGGCATCGCCGACCCGGCCAAGTTTTATCGAACCGTCGAGGCGCTCGGCGGCGACATCGTGCTGCAGCGCTCTTTCCCGGATCACCACCACTTCAGCGATGACGAGATCGCCGATCTTCTGCAGGACGCCGGTAAAGAGAAGCTGCAACTGGTGACCACGGCCAAGGATGCGGTGCGGCTCAACGGCCACCACGGCCGGGCGGAAGAATTGCTGTGGAACAGCCTGCTGATCGAAATCGACATGGTGTTCGACGACCCCAATGCCGCCGCGACCATTATCGATACGGCGGTAGGGAACTGCCGCGCGCGTTTGCTGCGGGAAAATGCACGAACGTCGGTTTAGAGGGTGATGGCAAAGTGCGAAAACCTCTCCTCCGTCATGCTCGGGCCTGTCCCGAGCATCTGCGGCCTATCGATTTTACGATAGGTGATTGGATCCTCGGGACAGGCCCGAGGATGACGCCGGGTGTTGAAGGCGTTTGCAGTCTTTTGGAATTTTTCCCGGACGAAAACCGCTATGTATTTACTGGAAATACTCTGCGCGCCGTTCCCGCTTACACCGGCAAATTACCAGCCTTCTTTTCGGCCTCCAGCGAAGCCGCCGCATCCACATAGGCTTCCTGCCTCGCTACGCTCCAGTAGCGCAGCTCATCAACCGGGATTGTCTTGCCTGTCGTGGCGCAGATGACATGCGAGCCGGTCTGGACGATGCGGAAGTCACCGTCGAGATATTCGATGACGGCGAGGCGGTTGCCGCCTCCTTCAAATCTGTTCATCCGTTTTCGTCTCCTGCTCTGTCCTGTCAGGGCACCCAGTCCGAAACGGCGTAGCGTTTTCCTGAACAATGCGGATGCTCCAGTATCCTGAATTTATATAGGCCGGCGCGGCGCAAGGCCAGCCCCGCCTGCTTGCGGCTGGATGAAGGCGTCAGCTGCGGCCGAAGAGCCGTTCTATATCGGAAAGTTTCAGTTCGATATAGGTCGGACGGCCATGATTGCACTGGCCCGAGCCCGGCGTGTTTTCCATCTGCCGCAGAAGCGCGTTCATCTCTTCCGGCCGCATGCGCCGGCCGGAGCGCACCGAGCCGTGGCAGGCCATGGTGGCCGCGACATATTCCAGCTTGTTGGCAAGCGTGGAGGCGGCGTCCCATTCGGCGATCTCGTCGGCGAGCTGACGCACCAGCCCCTGCACATTGACTTCGCCCAGCATGGCGGGCGTTTCCCGGACGGCGACCGCGCCCGGTCCGAAACGTTCGATGACGAGCCCCAGCGCATCGAACCCGGCGGCGTGATCCATCAACCGGTCGCAATCCTCTTCCGGCAAATCGATGATTTCAGGGATGAGCAGCACCTGCGACGGCGGACGCCGGGAATGCAGGGCATTGCGCATTTCCTCGAACACCAGCCGCTCATGCGCGGCATGCTGGTCGACGATGACAAGGCCGTTTTCCGTCTGCGCGATGATGTAGTTCTCGTGCAGCTGCGCCCGCGCAGCTCCGAGCGGGTAAAGCACGGGTTCCGGCGAGGGGCTCGCGGCGGTCTCGTAAATCTCCCGAGGCTCGGTCCGCGCCGTCGGCATGGTGATATCGGAAAAGCGCGACTGCACCGCCTCGGCAAATTGCATGTCCCCGGAAACCGCAAGCGGTCGCGAAGGCGAGGTGGCGGCGGACCATGGCGCGGCGGCTGCCATGGAAGGCGAGGGTCGAAGGCCGGAGGGGCTGTAGCCGGGGCGGAAGGCGTTCATCATCTGGCTCGCACCCGTCGTTGCGGCCCTGTCGCCGTCGCGCGTCAGCGCCTGCCGGATCGCGCCGACAATCAGCCCGCGAATGAGGCCGGGATCGCGAAAACGCACGTCGGATTTCGCCGGATGCACGTTCACATCCACAAAGGCGGGGTCGAGCGTGATGGACAGCACCGCGACCGGATACCGCCCATGCGGCACGGTTTCGGCATAAGCGCCGCGAATGGCGGATAAAAGCAGTTTGTCCTGCACCGGGCGGCCGTTGACGAAGACATATTGATGCGCCGAGTTGCCGCGATTGAAGGTCGGAACACCGGCAAAACCGGAGAGCGTCACGTCCTCGCGCCCGGCATCGATCTCGATGGCGTTGTCCTTGAACTCGGCGCCCAGAATCTGCGCCATGCGGGCCAGATGATCATCGCCGGTCGAAGGAATTTCGAGCGTCGAACGGTCCGTGCCTGATAACACGAAACGGATATGCGGGAAGGCGATCGCCATGCGCTTGACGACTTCGGTGATCGCGGCCGCCTCGGCCCGTTCCGTCTTCAGGAATTTCAGCCGCGCTGGGGTGGCGAAAAACAGGTCGCGCACCTCGACGATTGTACCGGCATTCGAGGCGGCGGGCCGGACATCGGACACCTTGCCGCCGGTGACGGATATCACCGAACCCTGTTCAGCGCCCTGTTGCCGGCTGGTAATCGTCAGCTTGGCGACAGAGCCGATGGAGGGCAACGCCTCCCCACGAAACCCGAGCGTGCGGATATCATCCAGCGTATCGGAAATTTTCGAGGTGCAGTGACGCCTGACCGCAAGCTCCAGATCGGCAGGTGACATGCCGGAACCGTTATCGGTAATCCGCACCAGTCCCTTGCCGCCGCCCGCCGTGGCGATCTCGATCCGGGTCGCGCCCGCGTCGATGGCGTTTTCCACCAGTTCCTTCGTGGCGCTGGAGGGTCTTTCGATGACCTCACCGGCGGCGATCTGGTTGATAAGGGTTTCTGAAAGCTGCTTGATGGCCATGATTGTCATTTTCGCGGATTCGCTACGGCTTCGAAAGCAAAAAACTCGGGCTACGGAAATTTGCACATGTTTTACGGTCCCTTGGGCATTTGATCATTTCCGTCAACATGGCGCTAAGCGTTAATCCGCCTTTAATCGGCCTTGATTATGGTGAGGCGGCTTGAAATGACCGCAGGAACGGGGGCCGCCTTCGCCGGGTGGCGTGTGACGTCGACTATGGGTGAGCGTCATCTTCCCCTCAAGACTGCTTCAAGTTGCAAACCCTGATGTCTCTTTTGCGGAATTTTTCGTTTCATCCCGGCATTTGCCCTGGACGATTCCACTAGAAACATAAGCCTGACCCCTGAAAAACAGGCGGGAGTTTGCAGTTGAGTGATTTGGCGTCCTCTGGCGCGGGCGTTCATACGGTGATGCTTGATGCCCTTTGCGACGCGCTTGGCGCGGCGATCGTCGTTTACGACCGTAATGATCACATTATTTTCGCAAGCCGGAAACTCCTCAGCTTTTTTCCGCTGGAAGAGGCCGTCATCGGCCCGGGCGCGCGGCTGCGCGACTATCTGAGCGCGCTTTACGATTGTTATCTGCTCGAGGCGGAAAGCCTCTCCGCCAATGCCCGCCCGCTCGGCCGGGAGGAATGGATCGGCGAGCGGCTGGCACTGCACTGGAAGGAAAGATCGGAAAAAACCGAACGGCTGAAGGGAGAGCGCTTCCTGCGCTTCGTCATGAACCGCCTGCCGTCCGGCCTCGGCATCAGCGTGGTTGCGGATATTTCCGAACAGAAGAAACGTGAAGAGCAATGGCGCATCGATCTCGAGCGCGTGCAGCTCATCGAGGATATTCTCGACAATCTGCCATTTCCCGTCTTCGTCAAGGATCGGAACATGGCCTATGCCGCTGTCAACAAATCCGCCTGCGCCCTTGTTGAGACAAGTCCCGAGAGCATTCTTGGCCGGACCGTTTTCGATCTCCACTCGCGCAAGGTTGCCGGACGGATCGATATCGCCGATCGTATGGTGCTGGATAGCGGCACGCCGACTGTCATCCCCGAAAGGGTGCGGCGTCTTAGTGGCGAAGAGGTGCTGACCATCACCCGTAAGCAGCGTGTGGGCAGGCCCGGCCGGTATTTTCTGGTGACGACGATGGAGGACGTGACCGCTCTTGCCACCATCGATGCCAATGGCATGCCCGTCATTCCCTCGCTCGAACATGTTCCTTTCGTGGCCTCCATCTATGGCAAGGACGAGGAAACGGACAATCGCGGCGGGGTTTTAAAGAGCAAGGCGGTGCTGGTCGTCTCTGAAAACGGGCGTTTTGCGGAAGCCGCCGGTCGTCTTTTGACCGCGGGCGGCATGGACCATGCAGCGGTGAAGAGCGAGGACGAGCAGCGTGCATTCATCGATGTTGCTGCTTCCGCCGGTGTGAGCATCGATGTGGTCGTTGTCGACGCCCAGATGAGCGTTGCATGCCTCGATATTGCCGCCGCGCATGATCTGCCCGTCGTTACCATCGAGGAAGAGGAGATAGACGCTTCCCTGCTGCATTATCTTGCCGCCGGGTTGAAATCCTCCCCGAAGGAGAAAGCCGCTGACGAGGACTGGGAGATCATGACGGAGGATCTGCCTGAAATACTCAAGACCGGCGGCGTCTGCGAGATACTTCTCGTCGAGGACAACAGGGTCAACCAGATCGTCTTTTCGCAGATACTCGAAGGCCTGGGGCTTTCCTGGCGGCTCGCCACCTCGGGCGAGGAGGCGCTGCGCCTCTTCGCTGAACAGCCGCCTTCCGCCGTCCTGCTCGACACGACGCTGGGCGATATCGACGGCTTCGAGGTCGCCCGACGCATGCGCGGCCTGGGCGGCGAGAAACACATTCCCATCGTCGGCGTCATCACCCACGCATTCGAGGGCGATCTCGACAAGTGCCAAGCCTCCGGCATGGACGACATGCTGCTGAAACCCGTCAGCCCTGACATGGTCGAGGCGGTTTTCCTGCGGCTTTTCGGCAAGGACGCCTTGCGACTGCAGGCCTGAAATTGCCATTGCCGGGAGGCTATGGCTTTTTTAATACTTGCCCTGCATTGTGAGCGCGGTCGACACAGGATTCACGAGATGCAGGAATGAAACGGGCAGAGCCGCAATCGTTGCAGGTCAGCCAGAACGAGTTGCAGGCGATGGCCTACAGCGACCCGCTGACGGGGCTCGGCAACCGCTACCGTCTGCGGGACAAGATTCGCATGCTTGCCAGCGAGCGCTCCAGCGATCCCGCTCCCTTCACGGTCGGCATTGCCAATATAGACGGCTTCAAACCCATCAACGATCTTTTCGGCGTGCAGGCGGGCGATGAAATCCTCTGCCAGGTCGCGCACCGGCTGAAGGCCTGCATTCCCGATGGCGCGGTCGTGACGCGTCATGACGGTGACGAATTCGCCTTCGTGCTGCCGCTGGTGTTCGAGCGCACCGGAGCGGAGCGCATCGGTAACATGATCAAGGACGTGCTTTCCGCCCCTTATGATCTCGGCGACCGCAACGTCCGGCTTTCTTCCTCCTTCGGTTTCGCCATCTATCCCTTCGCCGGCGATGAATTCGAGGATTTGCTGAAAAGCGCCGAGACGGCGCTCTACCGGTCCAAGAGACGTGGCCGCGGCCAGATCACGGTTTATTCGCGCGAGATCGCGCAGGAGATGAAGCGCGCCACGCAGCTGGAACAGGCGCTCAGAAACGCCATCATTACAGATGCCATCGATGTGCATTTCCAGCCCATCGTCAGGCTGGAAGAGGCGAAGGTCATCGGTTTCGAGGCGCTGGCTCGCTGGAACGATCCGGACCTCGGTTTCGTATCGCCCGCCGTTTTTGTGCCGCTCGCCGAAGAGCGCGGTTTCATCGATGCGCTGTCGGAAGCGCTGCTTAGAAAGGCGGCGGAAGCGGCCCTGTTCTGGCCGCGTGAACTCTTTCTGTCCTTCAATCTCTCTTCCGCGCAATTGATGGACCCCAGCACGGCGGACAATATTCTGTCCATCCTCTCGCGTGTCGGCCTCGATCCGCATCGGCTGGAGCTTGAAATCACCGAAACGGCCGTCATGACGTCTGCCGATACCGCGCAGCGCATCATCAGCGAGTTGCAGAGCGCCGGCGTTCGCATTTCGCTTGACGATTTCGGAACCGGCCAGTCCAGCCTCGGCCGCCTGCGGGATTTCACCTTCGACAAGGTGAAGATCGACCGCGCCTTCGTGTCGCGCATCAGCAGCGACCGCCCTTCCGAACATATCATCAAGGCCATCGTCGCCATGTGCGAAGGGCTCGATCTTGAAGTCGTGGCCGAGGGAATAGAAGAACGGGCGGAAGAGGAAAAGCTGCGTGCGCTCGGCTGCGCCATGGGGCAGGGGTACTTCTACGGCCGCCCCGCCGATGCCGCGGCGACCCAGCGATATCTGCACGAGAATTACCGCGAGATATTGTCGGATATTTCCTGAGACAGAGCGGTCTGGCCGCGGCTGCAAGGCGGCGGACGCAATCTCCACCTTCCCTCATTCCTGTGACAAGCGCAGGAATGAGGAGAGTGCGGTGTGTGCCGCGTCTCAGAGCCTGTAAAGCGGCTCGAACCGGCCCTTGACCTCAACCCCAAGCTCGAACGTCAACCCATGCTGCGGATTGGCGGCAAGGGCGTCTTCATCAAGATGTTCGCGCGCCGAGGTGACGAGAAGGCGCGATGCGTCGGGGCCGATGAAGGCCGGGCAGGTCGTCTGTTTGCCGGGTACTTCATATCGGGCGATGTGGTTGCCGTCCGTATCGTAACGATCCACCGCACCCTCGCCCCAGCGGGCGTTCCAGATATGCCCTTCGGCATCGCAGACGGATCCGTCCACGCCGCCTTTGACCCCAGTGGAATCGATGAAGACTTCCGCCTTGCCGGAGGGCAGGCCGGTCCCGGCGTCAAGCGGCACCCGCATCAGTTTGTTCACCTTGGTATCGACGTAGTATCCCGTCGCGCCATCGGGCGAGAAGCAGATCGAATTCGGAATGCTGATCTCGGCAAACAGCTTCGTCACGATGCCTTTGGAAACATGGTAGATGCTGCCCGCGCCGATTTCCGCCTTGCGGCCCATGGTGCCGATCCACAGCGCGCCGGACGGGTGCATGCGCCCGTCATTGGAGCGGTTGCCGGGCAGGTCCTTTTCCAGCTCCGCATGCAGGGTCAGCACGCCGGTGGCCGTATCACGCAGGAAAAGTCCGTCATCGGAGGCGATCAGCTGCCTGCTGTCGCTGACCTTGGCGAGCGCGCTGCCCATGAAGGGCAGGGCGTGCACGGTCTTGCGGCCGGAGGCGAGATGCAGCTCGTGCAGTTCCCGCTCGAGAATATTGAACCACCAGGCGGTGCCGGTCGCAGGGTCGAAGGTCGGGCCTTCGCCGAGCAGCATCGGCGTCTCGTCCAGAACACGTCCGGCAAAGGGAAAAACAGTCGCCAAGCTCTTATCCTCCGATGGCTGCGTCATAGGCTGAAAGTGTGACAATGGCGCGTTCGCGCACCTCCGCCGCCGTCATGCCCGGCTTGTAAAGGCTGGTTCCGAGACCGAAAGCGGTAATGCCGGCCGAGGTATATTCGGCGAAATTCCTGTCCGAGACGCCGCCGACGGCGGCAATGACCAGATCCTTCGGCAGGATCGTCCTGATGGCATTGATGCCCGCGGGGCCGATGATGCTGGCGGGGAAAAATTTAAGCCCGGTCGCCCCGGCCTTCGCGGCCACCAGCGCTTCGGTGGGGGTCAGAACACCCGGCATCGTCACCATGCCCTTGACGCGGGCGGCGACGATCACATCGGCATCGGCATTGGGGCTCACCATCAGCTTGCCGCCGGCCGCATCCAGCGAGGCGACGTCTTCCACGCTGAGAACTGTGCCCGCGCCGATCAGGCAATCGGCGGGCGCCATCTTGGCGGCGATCTCGATTGAGCGGAACGGATCGGGCGAATTGAGCGGGATCTCAATGGCGCGGAAGCCGGTTTCGATCAGCGCGCCGACGACGCCTTCGGTTTCCTCGGGCTTCAGACCGCGCAGGATGGCGATCAGCGGATATTTGATTGAAGGGAAGGGAATACGCATGATGTCTCTTTATCCTATGGCCAGATGGCATTTGCAGCGGCGAGCAATCCGCGCCGCACGGCCTCGTCGGCGTCGATGACCGTATATTGAATCTCGAGGGCTGCGAAGGCGCCCTCATAAAGCGCGCCGAGCGCACCGGAGCCGATCAGCACCACGGGCGTCTCCCGCCGTGCCGTCGAATGCGCACCCGCGATTTCCAGCCCGATCATGATGCCGGAGAGCTTGGCCTTGGCGTCGGTGGCGGTAAGCCCGTGCAGCAATTGCCCGGAGCGCAGGGTGAAAAGGCGATTGGTCGCAAGCGCGGGATGGGCGTAAATATCGCGCACCGCCGCCGTGAAAGCGTCATGTGCGCCGGTGAAGGCTTCGGCCTCGGCCACCGCATGGGAAAGTATCGTCTGCTTCGAGACGACTTCGAAGAGTTCACCGGTCATGAAAGTGGCAAAGCCCGTCACGCCGCCGTCCTTGACGGTCACCCATTTGGAATGGGTGCCGGGCATGCAGACGAGTTTTTCACCGGCGTCCGAAGAAGCGAGAGCGCCGAGCAATTGCGTTTCCTCGCCGCGCATCACGTCGGGCGCGTTTTTATCCCGCTGCGCCAGCCCCGGCAGAATGCGCACATCCCGCACCTGGCCCGGCACGCGAACCGCGCCATCGAGAACCGCCGAAAGCGATGCCGGCACGTCGATATAACCCGCTTCGACCCAGCCTTGCCGCGCGCCCGCCATGCCGCAGACGAGAACCGGCAAATCTTCCGGCGCGCCGATGGCGTCCAGATGCGATTGCAATACGTCGGCAAAACCGGTCCGCATGGCGGTGGTCATGCCTTCCGCGCTTCGGCGCTCCGCCAGCACCGCGCCCGATCGGCTCATGAGCCAGAGCCGGAAACTGGTCGTACCCCAGTCGACGGCGATGAAAGCGGGTTCAGACATTATAGAAGGCCTCCGTCTACGATTATGGATTGCGCCGTGATGGCGCTTGATGCCGATGATGCGAGAAACAGGCACGGACCCGCCAGATCGGCGGCGACGAGCGTGCGTTTCAGGCATTGCCGCGCCGTGGTGGCGCTAATGCTCTCATCCGTCAGCCATAGCTCCTTCTGCCGCTCCGTCACGATCATGCCGGGCAGCAGCGTGTTGACGCGGATGTTTTCCGGCCCCAGCCGGCCGGCGAGGCTTTTTGTCAGCCCGATGATACCGGCCTTGGCCGCCGCATAGGACGGCAGCTCGCCCATGTTGAGCAGAAACGAGATGGACGAAAAATTGACGATGGACGCGTCCTTCGCCTGCCGGAGATGGGGAAGTGCGGCCTGAACGGTGAAGAACATCTGCTTGAGATTGACCGCCTGATTGGCGTCCCAATAGGCTTCGGTCACCGTTTCTATATCATGACGATCGTCCCAGGCGGCGTTGTTGACCAGCACCCTGATGCCGCCGGTGGCCAAGGACGCCGCCTCCACCGTCTTTCCGATCGCCGCGATATCGCGAAGGTCGGTTTTGAAGAAGTGGACCGGATGCTGCGCCGTTGTCGCAAGCCGCTTTACGAGCGCCAAGCTAGGCTCTTCGGCAATGTCGATGAACGAAACCTTCGCTCCCTGCATCGCGAAGGCTTCCACCAGCGATGCCCCTATGCCGGAACCGCCGCCGGTTACAAGCACGCCCGCATCCTTTAGGTCCGGAAATTGGGCTTGCGTCATTGGCGTCATCTCGTCCATTGAAAGGCTTGATTGTTCCATTATTTGGAACTAGATTTTACTAAATGGAATTATTCTCTTGGCGTCACGCTTATGTCAAGGCAGATGACGGTGGATGTTGCCATGCCCGACAATAAAAAACCCAATGGGCAAAAGCCTGAAACGGTTCCGATGCCGCAACGGAAAGCCGGAGTTGAGACGGGCACGCTTGGCAAGGCTGTCTCGCTGCTGGAACTGATCGCCTTTGCCGACAAGCCGATGCGCTTTACCGATGTGGTCGAAGCCTGCGGCCAGCCGCGCGGCACGGTTCACCGCCAGCTCGCCCATCTCGTCGCCGAAGGCCTTGTCGATCACGCTGCCGATCAGACCTATGCCGTGGGGCTGAGGCTGCTGCAACTGGCCGCGAAAGCCTGGAGCGGCAACGACCTGCGCAGCATCGCGGCCCCACATCTGGCAGCGTTGCAGGAAATGACGCAGGAATCCGTACATCTCGCCGTGTTGAACGGCAGGCAGGTGACCTATCTCGACAAGATGGAGGGGCAGCACACATTGCGCATGCATTCGCAGGTCGGCAAAACCTCACCGGTCTATTGCACGGGGGTGGGCAAGGCGGCGCTGTCGCTGCTCGCCGGTGATGAACTGGCGGCGCTGACTGCGGAACTCGATTTTCATCGCTTCACGGAAAACACGATCACGACGACGGACGCGCTGATGGCTGACGTGGCGACCATTCGCGACAATGGCTACGGTTTCGACCTTCAGGAGCACGAGATCGGGATTCATTGCGTTGCCGCACCGGTCCGGGCGCCCGGGCGCAATTTTCGCGCGGCGATCTCCGTCACCGGTCCGGCCTATCGTGTGGATGTGGAACAGCTTCGCAAATGGGCCCCTCTGGTGCGCGAGACTGCCGATAGAATTTCCGATGATCTTGCCTGCAGATTATCCCCGGTTGCGGATGGTTGAGGAAAACACGGGGGCGCAGATAGGGGGATTTTCCCTGATGGAAGCGCGGGGACACGTCCATACAGATGCATTTGATATTATTTTCGACTATTCTGAATTAAGTTTTCAACTTTTGTTTGCATGAATCATTTTGGTGAGTAACATCCGCAACAATTTCCGGGCAAAGGCGGGCCTTTGCGGCGGCATTTTCTCATTCTCGAAGAACAGCTTTGATGCAGAAAACAGAGACGGCCGCCGTTCAGTCGATTGGTGTTGATTGCGTTCGCGAGATCGCCGATCTCAACACGCAATTCGATATATTCCGGTTTCTGAAGCGGCTGACGGAGGCCTGGGAATTCAGGGCTTTCATGGTGCTCGACCTGTCCTCGGAAGTGGCGAGCGAACTGTCGCAATATACTGTCATCACCAGCTGGCCGGCCGAGCTTTTGCAGCGCTACGATGAAGAGGGCATGCTGCAGACCAGCCTGGTGATGGCGCAGTTAAAAAAATCGACCGTCCCCTTTTCCGTCTCGATGGATTTTCTGGCCAGAGGCGAGGGAGAAACCGCCAAGAAAACCGTGATCAACCTTTTCGAACGTTTCGAGATGATCAATTCGGTATGGTTTCCCGTTCACGACATCACCATGCGACGCGGCGCGGTCTCGTTTTCAGGCAACAAGGCAGCTCTGCCCGCCAGCCGGCTTGCCGAGCTCTTCTACATTTCCAGCCATGTCTTTGCCCGGCTATCTGAAATACGACGCCTCGATCTCAGGGTTCCCGAAACTTTGAGCGAGCGGGAGATCGACTGTCTGAACTGGACCGCCGCCGGCAAGACCAGCGCTGAAATTGCGGAAATCATGATGCTGTCGGAACATACCATCAATCATTACCTGAACCGCGCGACGAAAAAACTCGACACGGTCAACCGCACCCAGGCTGTCGCCAAAGCGCTGCGGGTTGGCCTGATAAAATAGCGAAACCGTAATTTTATCATTGTGATAAAGCGCTTCCTGGGCGATCCTCCTTTCGAATCACCGGAAAGGAGAAATCGTTTGCCGGAACGGCATAGGGTAAAAGCGGGATTTTCTCCGACTATCGACTGCGCCGTGCTGATAGCCGCTGCCGAAAAAGGCTTTGCTGCCGATGAGGGCATAGAACTCGAACTTTTCCGAAAACAGTCCGCGCGCGCCGTGCTTGCGGCGCTTGGCGAGGATGGCGTTCATGTCGCGCATCTGCCTGCTCCGGTTCCCGTTGGTTCCGCTGTTGGCCTGGATGACCTGCCGGCCGATATTGTCGGCGTTTTCACACTCTCCCTTGGCGGATCGGCAACGACCGTTTCACACGGATTTTACGACGAACTTTATCGCGAAGGACTGAAGCTGCCGGATCCGGCGGCTTTTGGGCGGGCCATGGCCCGTGTCTGCGCCGCACGCCGGGCGGCAGGTGGAACCCCGCCGGTCTTTGCGGTCGAGGATATTGTCTCCACGCCATTTTACGCCCTGCGTTATCTGCTCGGAAGCTGCGGCGTGCTGCTCGGCCGGGACATGGAAATCGTCGAAGCCCTGCCGAAGGCGATGCCATCGCTGCTGGAAAGCGGCAAGGTCGATGCGCTCTGTACCGCCGAACCGGCGGGCAGCGCCGTGGTGCTGGGCGGCGCCGGCCGTATCGTCACCACGGGCGCGCTGATCTGGCACAATGCGCCGGAAAAGATACTGGCCGTGAAGACGCGCTGGGCAGAGGAAAACGCCGCCCTTCTGGAAGGGCTGCTGCGGGCGCTTTATCGCGCCGGCGAATGGTGCGCCAACGCCGCCAACATAGAAGAACTGGCCGGCATCCTCGCCGCGCCTCAATATCTGGATGAGAACGGCGAATTCCTGCTGCCGGCGCTGACGGGCTATATTTCCACCTCGCAGCGGGACATGCAGCGCTTTCAGGAGTTTTTCGTGACGAGCGCCAAGGCCGCCAATTTCCCTTGGCAGAGCCAGGCCCTGTGGTTCTTCAGCCAGATGTTGCGCTGGGGCGAGGTTTCCGCCGATTACCGGCTCGATGCCGCCGTGGTGGAGGCCGCCCGCAACGCCTACCGGCCGGACATTTTCCGCAAGGCCATGAAGCCGCTTTTCGTGCCGGTGCCGGGTGCCAATCTGAAACTCGAAGGCACGTTGCGCGAGCCTGTTCATGTCGGCGCGTCGCGCACGGGTCTGGTGCTCGGGCCCGACTGTTTTTTCGACGGCCATGTTTTCGATCCTGAAACGCTGGCGATGGACGACGAAATCTGAAACGGCAGCGTTAAATCGTCGCGAATGCCTGACTGGCGCGCTTTGGCATTGGCGAAGCGCTCCGGCTTGTCTATGGATGGCACGCAATACCCCGGTCGGACGATGTAGCGGAGCAGGAATATGGCAGAGGTCAGCAAGAGCCAGGTGGAAAAGGCGCTGGAAGCGGTGATCTATCCCGGCAGCGGTAAGAGCATCATCGCACTCGGCATGGTCTCGGAAATCTTCATCGCCGATGCGAAGGCCTATTTCTCGATCACCGTACCGGCCGACAAGGCTGCGGAGATGGAGCCGCTGCGGCTTTCCGCGGAACAGGCGGCCAAAAGCGTTGAGGGCATCGTCGGCGCCGTCGTCGCGCTGACGGCCGATCGCAAGCCCGGCCAGCAGCAACCGGCGCCGGCGCGCCCCGCTGCCGCACCCGGCCGGCCGGCCACACAGCCCGGCTCGTCAAAGGTGGGCGTACCGGGCGTGCGGGCCATCATCGCCGTGGCCTCGGGCAAGGGCGGGGTGGGCAAGTCCACGACCGCGGTCAATCTGGCGCTCGGTCTCCAGTCGCTCGGCCTCAAGGTGGGCATGCTCGATGCCGATATTTACGGCCCTTCGCTGCCGCGATTGCTGAAAATTTCCGGCCGTCCGCAGCAGCAGGAAGACCGCATCATCCTGCCCATGGAAAATTATGGCCTGAAGGTCATGTCCATGGGCTTTCTGGTGGATGAGGAAGCGGCGATGATCTGGCGCGGGCCGATGGTGCAGTCGGCATTGATGCAGATGCTGCGCGAAGTCGCCTGGGGCGAACTGGATGTGCTGGTGCTGGACATGCCGCCCGGCACGGGCGATGCGCAGCTCACCATCGCCCAGCAGGTGCCGCTCGCCGGCGCGGTCATCGTCTCCACGCCGCAGGATCTGGCGCTAATCGATGCGCGCAAGGGCATCACCATGTTCCGCAAGGTGGAGGTGCCGCTGCTCGGCGTCATCGAGAATATGAGCTATTTCATCGCGCCCGATACCGGTGCGCGCTACGATATTTTCGGCCATGGCGGCGCGAAGGCGGAAGCGGAACGGATCGGCGTGCCTTTCCTCGGCGAAGTGCCGCTCACGATCTCCATCCGCGAAATGTCGGATGCCGGAACGCCTGTTGTCGCCGCCGAGCCTGATGGCCCGCAGGCTGCGATCTACCGCGATATCGCGCAAAAAGTCTGGGCGCGCATTGGTGCGAGCGAGCAAAAAGCGGCGCCGAGGATCGTTTTCGAATAATGCGTCAATTACAGGCGCAAAGCGGGCAGGCATCTGCCCGCTTTGAATAATCATTTGAAAACAGAAGATTAACCGGAAGTATCGGGCAGCATGTCAGGATTTGAACTCCAGAGATGCTTCGCCTGCAATGCTGTCGCGAAAAAATATTGCTTGATTGCATCTCGCTTTGGGCGCATACGCCTGCGCCGTTTGGCTCTTGGTCCATCGGGCTGGCGAGATTGTGAAATCCCGCCTGGTCCGGCGCTCCCTGAAGTGTCGTCCAAAGGTTTGCCGACCGCAAACAGGATATGTTAAGCAGCATTGCGGCAAGCCTGCGATGTGGAGCGGAGAAGCGGATTGATAAAAGCCTATCGCGCCAATTGCGAGGCGATCAGCCTGTCGGCAGTCGACGGCTCCGGACCGATTCCCGACGACATCGTCTGGGTCGATCTCGTCAATCCGGACAGGGCGGAAGAGCAGCATGTGGAAAAGCTGCTGGGCGTGGAACTGCCGACGCGCGAAGACCTGAAGGATATCGAGCCTTCCAGTCGTCTCTATATGGAAGACGCCAATGTCTTCATGACCGCATCTCTGGTGTGGAAGGCGGATTCGGATGATCCGCGCCTCACCGATGTCGCCTTCGTTCTGGTTGGCAAACGTCTGGTGACAATCCGTTATGCCGAGCCGAAATCGTTCCACCTTTTCATTGCCGCCATTACCCGCGCGCCGCACGAAATGCGCAGCGGCACGGCGCTGCTTTTGAAACTGCTCGAAACAATCGTCGACCGCACGGCGGAAATTCTTGAAAACTCGGTCGCCGGCATCGACAATCTCGCCGCCGACATTCTCGGCAGCCAGGCTCGTTCCAAACGCAAGGCGCCGCGCTATCTCGAAGACCGCCTGACCAATATCGCCGCCTATCACCGGCTGATCTCGAAGGTCCGCGTCAGCCTCGCATCGCTGGCGCGTCTGCAGACCTTCCTCTCCACCAGCGATCAGGCTCGCGAGGACAAGGGAGCGAGGGAACAGGGAAAGTCGATCGGGCGCGATATTCAATCGCTGAACGAACATGCCTCCTTCGTTTCCGGCAATCTGACCTTCCTGCTTGACGCCTCGCTCGGCATCATCAACATCGAGCAGAACGGCATCATCAAGATATTTTCGATTGCCTCGGTGGTGTTTTTGCCGCCCACGCTGGTAGCCTCGGTTTACGGAATGAACTTTCAACTCATGCCCGAGTTGAACTGGACGTTCGGTTATCCCCTGGCGCTTGTTATCATGCTGATGTCCGCAATCATCCCGTTTCTCTTTTTTCGTTGGAAGGGCTGGCTCTGAGGAGCCAGGATCATCATGTCCCAGATCGCTGACAAGGACGTTGCCGAGAAACCGGATGCCGATGACGAGCACAAGAACAAGGGGCTTTACGCCGCGATCCTTGGTTCGATTGGCGTCGTCTATGGCGATATCGGCACCAGCCCGCTTTACGCCTTTCGCGAAGCCCTGCGGCCCATCGCCTATGACGGGGTGACGCAGGAAGAAGTCATCGGCCTGACATCGCTGATGATCTGGTCTTTGACGATCATCGTCACCTTCAAATACATCACGCTGCTGCTGCGCGCCGACAATGACGGCGAAGGCGGCACGCTTTCGCTGCTGGCGCTGCTGATGAAGACGGCGGGCACCCACCGCAGCGTTCTCATCGTGCTCGGTCTCATCGGTGCGGCGCTGTTCCTCGGCGATGCCATGATCACCCCCGCACTATCGGTTCTTTCGGCAGTGGAAGGCCTGAAACTCGTCACGCCGGAGATGGACGAGTTCATCATTCCGATTTCCGTCGGCATTCTCATTGGCCTTTTCGCCATCCAGTCCCACGGCACGGGAACGGTGGCGAAGTTCTTCGGGCCGATCACCGCGGTCTGGTTCATCGTCATGGGTCTTGCAGGCCTCGTTCACATCGCCGATGATTTCAGCATTCTCTTTGCCTTCAACCCGTGGCATGCCGTCGAGTTTCTGGCGAATGAAGGCTTCTACGGCATTGTCGTGCTCGGCGCGGTCTTCCTGACGATAACAGGAGCGGAAGCGCTTTACGCCGATCTCGGCCATTTCGGCCGCCGCCCCATCCAGTGGGCGTGGTTCTGTCTGGTTTTCCCGGCATTGACGCTGAATTATCTGGGGCAGGGCGCGCTGGTGCTGAAAGACCCGGCGGCGATGTCCAATCCGTTCTATCTGATGTTCCCGCAATGGGCGATCCTGCCGGCCGTCATTCTGGCGACCGCCGCCACCATCATCGCCAGCCAGGCGGTCATAACAGGCGCGTTTTCGCTGGTGCGCCAGGCGATCCATCTCGGCTACCTGCCGCGCATGGAAATCCTCTTCACCTCGGAAACCAATACCGGGCAGATCTACCTGCCCGCCGTCAACACCATCCTGCTGTTCGGCGTCGTCGCGCTGGTGCTCACCTTCAAGAGTTCGGATGCGCTGGCCACCGCCTACGGTATTTCCGTCACCGGCGCGATGGTCGTCACCAGCCTGATGTTCTTCGAATTCGTGCGCAAGCGCTGGCAATGGTCGGTCTGGCTCGCGGTTGCGGTGCTGGCCCCGCTCTTGACGCTGGAACTGATTTTCCTCGGCGCGAACCTGCTGAAGATTCACGATGGCGGTTATGTGCCGGTGCTGCTGGCCATCGCCTTCACCATCATCATGACCACCTGGCAGCGCGGCTCGAAAATCCTCTTCGCCAAGACCCGCCGCGGCGATGTGCCGCTGAAAGCTTTCGTTGCTTCGGTGGAAAAGGAAAGCGCCCATGCGCCGGTGCGTGTGCCCGGCACCGCGATTTTCCTGACCGGCGATCCGGAAGCCGCGCCGGCGGCATTGCTGCACAATCTCAAGCATAACCACGTCCTGCACGACAAGAATGTCATCCTGACGATCCGCACCGAGGACCAGCCGCGCGTTCACCCCGAGGATCGTTACACGCTGACGAAACTGAGTGATCGTTTCGCCGTGGTCGAACTGCATTTCGGCTTCATGGAAACCCAGAACGTCACCCAGGCGCTCGGCTATCTGCGCCGTACGGGTTACAAGTTCGATATCATGTCCACCTCGTTTTATCTCGGCCGCCGCAAGTTGGTGCCGGATCCGAAATCGGGGATGCCGGGCTGGCAGAACCGCCTGTTCATAGCGCTTGCCGAAACGGCCGCCGATCCGTCCGATTATTTCCGCCTTCCGGCCAACCGTGTGGTGGAACTGGGCTCGCACGTCGTCGTCTGATGACGGGAGCACGCCTCTCGGCAATCTGAGACGCTCCTTCCTTGCGTCATTCCGGCTCAAGGCCGGAATGACGCGGTGGGGATGCCGTGCATGAAGCTGTGCGCGGTATTATGGAATCTGAAGCAACGCGACGCGCATTAGAATATGTTCACACATTAACGTGAAAGCGCGTCCGTGTGCGGCGTTAACCAAGCATCAAGGTTAATAAGAGATTCTCGAACACCTGTAGCAAATATGGTTGTCGGTGTTCGGAGTGCTGGTTTTGCGTTCGAAAAGAGTAATGCGTCGTCGGTCCCCCGTCTCCCTTCAGGGGTGGGCGTCAAAATGGACATCGCCCGTCGTCTTCGGCCTTGCCGCCTGGCTCGTTTTTCCATCCCTCGCCGCCCGTGCGGATCTGGCCTCGCTTCTGGCCGGGCTGGACAAAGGCGGGGAGCAATGGCGCATGGTGCTGACGGCATCTCCGGCAGGCTCCTTTCATAATGCCTCGCTGACTTTCGATGATGCCGCCGGGGAGGCCGCATTGCATGGCGGCGGCATGACCCTGCCCAATGGCAGCAAGGTCGCCTTTGTCACCAACAAGAAGGGCGAGGCAACGACGCCGGACAGCGAGCGCGTGAACCGCGCCGCCAAGAAGGGCCGCATCGTCGCAACCGAAATCATGCAGCCGCCCAAGGCCTTCACCGCCGGTTCCGTCCTGCAGCGCACCAGCATGCTGGATATCGAGCCGCTGAAACGCAAGGACCGCACGGCTTTCGTCAAGCCGAAGCGCGGCAAGGACGTGGAACTCGCCTCCTTCTATTTCCGTCGGGAAGAAAAGAAGGCGGACAAAAGCGTCTCGCCGATGCTTGCCGAACTCATCACCAACAGGACGCCGGATATTCTTGCCACGGCTTATGCGCCGGCCGAACCGGATTTTGCTCGCGAGTCGCCCTTCGACGCCATCCTCAAAAAGCCCGAGGCCGGTCGTTTCGTGCCGCAGATCGGCCAGGGCGATCACGCCTGGGCAGCCACCCCGCTGCCGGCCGCCGTGTTTTCCGCAGCCGAACAGCAATGCCTGGCATCCGGCATCTATTTCGAGGCGCGCGGAGAATCGGTGAAGGGACAGGCGGCGGTGGCGCAGGTCATCCTCAACCGCGTGCGCAACCCCGCTTATCCGAAAACCATCTGCGGCGTCGTTTATCAGAACAAGGACTGGCGCAACCGCTGCCAGTTTTCTTTCGCCTGCGACAATATCAAGGACCGGGTGAATTCCGAACGCCACTGGAAGATGGCGCGTGAGGTGGCCATGGCCACCACCGCCGGCAAAATCTGGTTGAACGAAGTGGGCTCCGCCACCCATTATCACGCCGTTTATGTGCGCCCCGCCTGGGGCAAGTCCATGAAGAAGGTCGGCAGGATCGGCCTGCACGTCTTTTACCGTACCTATGGTGGCGGCTGGAGCTGATACCACCGCCAATTTGTCGCATTTTGCGTGTCAAAAATGCCGATTCCCTGGGGAAACATCGCCGCTAAACCGCGATTTGATGTCAAGCTATTGTTTTTGCATGATTAATTTGTGCCAAAACAACCGCTCGCAGTGCCTTGACTAGAGAAGCCCCTAAAACTATGTTGCGCGCGACTTCAGAGCGGGCTGGAACAGGCTTAATCCGTCACCGTTTACAACTCCAAAGGGTTCTGGCATGGCTGGAACGGAGAAAATGGGTGGGATTTTAAGATGACTGGCAACCGTGACGATAGTCTGGACGAGCGTCGCAAGCGCCTTGCCGAAGAACTGGCAAAGGTGAAGGCGGAGGATGAGGCGGAAGTGAGGGCGGAGACCAACGCCGCGGAAAACCGGAAAGGTTTTGCGATGGCGGTGAAGCTCTCATCGGAGTTCATTTCGGCCATCGTGGTCGGCGCTATGCTGGGTTATCTTCTGGACTATTTTGCCGGCACGACGCCGTGGGGGATGATCGTTCTTCTTCTTCTCGGTTTCTGCGCAGGCGTATTGAATGTGTTGCGCTCGACCGGCGCGGTGGCCAAGCCGCCGCTGCTGGAAAAGGCGGACAGACAGGACGAGGGTGGAAAAGACGGCGTTTAAGCTGTTTTTTCTTGCAGTTGAGATGCCGCGACAGGCGGCGACAGGTAAAGAGGGCAGCCGGTGGCAAACGATCCGACCCATCAGTTCTTGGTGCAGCCGATCATTCCGATCGAAATTGGCGGCGTCGATTTTTCCTTCACCAATGCGTCGCTCTTCATGGTCGCGACCGTGGCTGCCGCTTCCGGTTTCCTTTATTTCGCAACGTCGAACCGCGGTCTGATCCCGACCCGCATGCAGTCCGTTGCTGAAATGTCCTACGAGTTCATCGCCTCCATGCTGCGCGAAGGCGCCGGCAAGAAGGGCATGGTGTTCTTCCCATTCGTGTTCTCGCTGTTCATGTTCGTGCTGACGGCGAACCTTCTTGGCATGTTCCCGTATTTCTTCACGGTCACCAGCCAGATCATCGTCACCTTCGCGCTTGCCTGCCTCGTCATCGGCACGGTCATCGTTTACGGTTTCTACAAGCACGGCCTGCACTTCTTCGGCATTTTCGCCCCCTCGGGCGTGCCGAAGGCGCTTTTGCCGCTTGTCGCGTCAATTGAAATGATTTCGTTCCTGTCGCGCCCGATCAGCCTTTCCGTTCGTCTTTTCGCGAACATGCTGGCCGGCCACATCACGCTCAAGGTTTTCGCAGGCTTCGTTGCCTCCATGGGTGCGCTTGGCGCGCTCGGCATCGGTGGCGCAGTTCTGCCGCTCATCATGACGGTCGCCATGACCGCTCTCGAATTTCTCGTTGCCTTCCTGCAGGCTTACGTCTTCGCGGTACTGACTTGCATGTACCTGAACGACGCCGTGCATGGTGGTCACTGAGAAGTAAAGTCGCTGGCCCCGGCAACGGGCGTCAAAAACAGCCGCAACAACCAATATCTCAAGGAGTCTCACATGGAAGCGGAAGCAGCAAAGTACATCGGCGCAGGTCTCGCATGCCTCGGCATGGCTGGTACGTCCCTCGCACTCGGCCGTATCTTCGGTGATTACCTGTCCGGCGCACTGCGCAACCCCTCTGCTGCCGACAGCCAGTTCGGCCGTCTGGTATTCGGCTTCGCCGTTACGGAAGCTCTGGGCATCTTCTCGCTGCTCGTTGCTCTCCTTCTCCTGTTCGCTGTTTAATATCAGCATCAGGTCTGGATCACGGCCCGCGACATAGCGTGCCGTGATCCTTCGCATTTGCAGTCCCCCTGGAGGTGAGCATGTTCGTGACCGAGGCTTATGCCCAGTCAGCACCGACCGTAGGTGAAACGCATACGGAAACTCCGGCTGTCGGCCAGCCGCAACCGGAAGCCACGCACACGGAAACCGGTGTGGCGCACGGCGCTGAACACGGCGCTTCCGGCGTATTCCCGCCGTTCGACCAGTCTACTTATGCATCGCAGGTTCTCTGGCTGGCGATTACGTTCGGCCTTTTCTACCTGCTCATGCAGAAGGTCATCGTTCCGCGCGTCGGCGGCATTCTCGAAAACCGTCATGGACGCATCGCACAGGATCTCGATGAAGCGGCACGCCTGAAAAGCGAAGCTGACGCTGCCGTCGAAACCTATGAAAAAGAACTCGCGGCAGCCCGCGCCAAGGCAAGCTCTATCGGCGCCGCGGCACGTGACGCCGCTAAAACGAAGGCCGATGCCGACCGCGCCGCCATCGAGGCCGGACTTGCTGAAAAGCTTGCCGCCGCCGAAAAGCGCATTGCCGGTATCAAGGAACAGGCTTTCGCCGATGTCGGCGCCATTGCCGAGGAAACCGCGACCGCGATCGTTGACCAGCTGGTCGGCGCCAAGGTCAAGGATACCGACGTCAAGGCCGCCATTGCAGCCGCTTCGACTGTGAAGGGAGCCTGATATGGCGTTTGATGCATCATTTTTCGCGCTCGTCGGTCTTGTTCTCTTCTTCGTCCTGATCGCCTATCTCAAGGTTCCGGGCATGCTCTCCAAGTCTCTGGACGAGCGCGCGCAGAACATTCAGGACGAGCTGGCCGAAGCCAAGCGTCTGCGCGAAGAGGCCCAGCACCTGCTGGCCGAATATCAGCGCAAGCGCAAGGAAGCCGAAGCCGAAGCCGCCGGCATCGTTGCCGCCGCCGAGCGTGAAGCCGCAGCGCTCACCGAAGAAGCCAAGCAGAAGACGGAAGAATTCGTCGCCCGCCGTACGGCTCTTTCGGAACAGAAGATCAAGCAGGCCGAAGAAGACGCCATCGGCGCCGTCCGCGCCGCCGCCGTCGACATCGCCATTGCCGCTTCCGAGAAGCTCATTGCCGAAAAAACCACGGTCGCCGCAAAAGCCAAGCTTTTCACGGCCACCATCAGCGACGTGAAGTCGAAGCTGAACTAAGTTCATCATCTGACTGTTCAAAACCCCTCCGGCCCGCCGCGAGGGGTTTTTTGTTTTGGGCTTTAGAGATAGGCATCGCGATGCGTCGCCTGGGCAATCATTGGTGGCCCCTTTTGCATTCCCAATACGCGTATATCCAGTTGCGCCTCCGCTTTGCGCCCTCATTCAGTCACTGACCTAATATTTCCATGCTCCCAACGCAGTCCTTCTGCTTGAAAGACCTCCGATAGGAGGGAAGCGAACTGGCGGAGTCTAGCAATCCGCTTGAAAAAGCGGCAAAAATTGGAATAGGTCGGTTATTATCTAAGTAAGCAGATTAAAATCTGAAATTGCATAGAGGTTCTCATGTTTAGCTTCTTTAAGAAAAAGGTTTGGCCTCCTAACAAGCAGAACCCTCCTTGGGGAAGCGCTGCGTCTATCTATGCCCATATCGCTACACATATTGATCCGGCAAGGCCGACAGGCTTGTCGGAAGAGGGTTATCGGCTTCCCGATGAGCCCGCCAGCAATCCGAATAAAATTTCATTCGCACCGGGTGCCATGGACGGAGTGATGAGCCATCATGGTGCTTCCAAACCGGAAGAGCAGATTGTCTCAGAACTATATGCGGCCTTGAAGCGAGCTACTGAAAATGCGTCAGAAAGCAACATAAGAGCCTTGTATTTACTGATCAAGGACGGCTCAGCCCTCGGCGTCATCGATCCACTTATCGAGAGAATTCGGCTTGAAAAGGCTTTGGACGCTGGCCGGCTGTACGAGATCGCGCATTGGTTCACGACACGCGCCGCTCACAGAGAGCCAGTGAAGTTCTCAATGGCATTGCTGGGCCTGTTACGGGGAAGCGATGACGCGTTGATTTTCCTGACGCTTGGTCGGCATGACGAGTTCACGCTTTATGCTGCAGTCGCAATCTCTGGTAACGATGGCTACGGCGAAAGAATGCTTTGGAAGTTGGCCAAGGCCGTTGAAGGATGGGGAAGAATTCACGCGGTTGAGCGGCTTGCCAACACAACGGACCCGGAAATCAAGGACTGGCTAATTCGTGAAGGCTATAGAAACGAAGTGATGTATGAATATCTGGCCTGTATTTGCGCCAGGGCCGGTGACCTCCACATTGCGCTCCAGGCGGATCGAATAGATGATGAACTGCTCAATTCAGCCTGCGAAATCGTCGATACCCTGATACTCGGCGATGGCGGACCGGCTGAAGGATTATCTCATTACGAACACGGTTGCGCGGTCGTTGGTGCACTGTTGGAGCATGGAAAAGGCAGATTTGATTCCATTTCGCACTATTCTTTCCTTTCCCGGCTTCGAGATTGGCTCGATGAGCATCAGTCCGGTGAAGGGAAATTGCAGCACGACTGGTCTGCTGACGCGGTAGATCGCATATCCGCAAGTCTCTCCGACCTACTCGGCAAAGAGCACTGGAAGCCAGCGATATCGAGCGCTCTGGAAGTCGGGGACAGGCAACTTTTTTGGAATGCAAGCAGGGTATGCCAGAAATTTGGCATCGATCCATGGCCTTACTTCTATGCTCGCACGGAAGCGGGCGAGGAATATTGGTGGGATTTGATGCGCAACTCCGATGTAGATCGCATTGATCAAGTCCTCGAGCTTGGCTTGAAGTGCATTCCACTCGATAAAATCGCGACAGGCCCTAGCGCAGAAATGGGCCTCGGCCCCGGATACTTAGCGCATGCCGCTTTAGACTTCATTTTACAGGATCTTGGAAAATTTCCTGGAAAGGGCTGGGCCTTTATTTCTGCGGGTCTGCAAAGCCCGGTAGTAAGAAACCGCAACATGTCAATTCGCGCTCTATCCGGTTGGGATCAAAAGGACTGGCCCCAAGAGGCCTTCGTTGCCTTAAATCGGCTGAAGGAATTTGAAACTGACGATGACCTACGACAGCGGATCGAAGACTTGTTAGCGGGAAAGAGATTTATTAGACTGCAGAAAGTACCATCAGAAACACTGGTTTCATATCCGAACCGAAATTCGACAACCCAGACGTCTCCGTCGAGCAGAGGTGTAAGCCAGACGAAGACAATGGGTCTGAAGTGGTAGTTGAGGTCGGCTAGTTCCTCCTCGACGCCCAAAACCCGAGCGTCGGACAGCGGCTCAATAACGGAAGTGAGGGCTTGACCTCCATTACTCCGCCGCAATCAGTCCCGCTTCAGCGGCCGAAAGCTCATCCGGTGCAGCGGGCAGGGGCCGTGGCTTTCGATGGCGCGCAGGTGGGCGGGTGTGCCGTAACCGGCATGGCCTTCGAAGCCATAGGAGGCATGCACCACACCCGCGCGCTCCATCATCCGGTCACGGGTTACCTTGGCGATGATCGAGGCGGCGGCGATGGAGAGGGAGCGGGAATCGCCCTTGATGACGGCCTTGGATTCGCAGGTAATACCCGGCGGCCGGTCGCGGCCGTCGGCCAGCACGAGGGCGGGGGAAATTTCGAGGCCGAGAACGGCGCGGCGCATGGCGTCGAGGCTGGCGCGCAGGATATTCATGCTGTCGATCAGGCCGGGACCTGAAGAGGCGACGGATACGATCGAGGTTTCCATGATCTGTATGAACAGGCTTTCCCGCTTCTGCTTGGTCAGCTTCTTGGAATCGTCCATCCCCTTGGGAATATTGTCCGGATCAAGAATGACGGCTGCCGCAACCACGGGGCCGGCCAAAGGTCCCCGGCCTGCCTCATCCGTGCCGGCGACGGGCCAGAGGCCCTTCTTTTTCGCTTCCAGCTCGAAGGAGAAGTCAGGGCCGGTTTCGGCAAGATCAAAAAGGGCAGGAGAATCGGGTGTGGCCGTGCGTTTCATGCGGCGAAACTGGCACACACACCCGATCTCCTGCAAGCCCCCGGAAGCGGGCGATGACAGGCATGGTGAGCCGGAGTCAAGGGGCGTGGCTCACCGTGCCCCGAAGGTCATCATGACCTTTGATCCTCCAGCGGGGCGGCGGAGGAAAAACGATCGCACGCGAGGCGGCGGCTCCGGGGGCGATGTCCGGCGGGCCAGGGAAAACCCGCCGGGCATTTCGTCGAGAGCAACAAGATGAGAAGGTTGCTCCCTATCGTTTTGAATTCCGTTTATTATAGGCTCACAGAGCCTCCGACTGTCGGCGAGTTATCCTTCATGCTCGACGTCATCCTTGGGCTTGAGCCGAGGATCCACTATCGCGCTCGGTTTAGATCCTCGGCTCAAGCCCGAGGATGACGTCGAGTTCAGTTCGGGCATTCATCATCTCTGTCACTTTCAGCGTTTGCTTCTCAAAGCAGCGACAATTGCACGCCTGCACCGCCCGGCGGCACGAAGAGATCGTCACGCAGGTGGATGCCGCGGCGGATGAGGCCAAGCCGTTTCGTCGCCATCTCGAAACGCCTGCCGATCTGCCAGGCATAGGGACCTGCGCCCTTCATGCGTTTTCCGAATTCCGCGTCATAATCCTTGCCGTCACGCATGGAGCGCACCAGCGACATGACATGGCGGTAACGGTCCGGATAGTTGCGCAGCAGCCAGTCGCGAAACAGCGGGCTCACCTCCAGCGGCAGGCGCAAAAGCACATAGGAAGCCTCGGTTGCGCCGGCGGCCTTGCCGGCCTCGAGAATGCGTTCGATCTCATGATCGTTGAGCGCCGGAATGACGGGCGCCATCATCACGGCCACGGGAATGCCGGCCTCGGTCAGCGCCTTGACGGCCTCCAGCCGCTTTTCAGGCGTAGCGGCGCGCGGCTCCATGTTGCGTGCGAGCTTGCGGTCCAGCGTCGTCACGGAAATGCCGACCTTGGCGAGACCCTTTTTGGCCATGGGCGCCAGAATGTCGATATCCCGCTTGATCAGCGCCGATTTGGTGACGATCGCGACGGGATGGTCGGCCTTGGCCAGCACTTCCAGTATCTGCCGCATGATGCGCCATTCGCGCTCGATCGGCTGATAAGGGTCGGTATTGGTCCCAATGGCGATCACCCTTGGCTTGTAGCCCGGTTTCGCCAGTTCCCTTTCCAGCAGCTTTGCCGCATCCGGTTTGGCGAAGAGCTTCGATTCGAAATCCAGACCGGCCGAAAGTCCCATATAGCTGTGTGTCGGCCTTGCGAAACAATAGATGCAGCCATGTTCGCAGCCGCGATAGGGATTGATGGAGCGATCGAACGGGATGTCGGGGGATTCATTCCGGGTGATGATGCTGCGCGGTTTTTCCACCTGCACCTCGGTGCGGAACTCCGGCATGTCTTCGAGCGTCTGCCAGCCATCATCGAAAACCTCGTGCTGCAAGGTCTCAAACCGCCCATCCGGATTGAGCCCGGCGCCACGGCCGCGACGACGGTCGATCTCGATGCGCAGGCCAGATGCATCGGCCAGCGCATTGGCAATGTCAGGCATATGGCTCGGCTGGAAGGCAGCCTGCCCAGAAAGCGTATGGTTTCTCATCTGGATGCTCCCAGGACGCCGCACGCCTTTCGAGGCACGCTCAACGCCCTAAACCGTTTCCGTTCGGGCAGGCGTTTAATCGCCTTCCGAATGATTAAATTCCTACATCAGGAATGAGAACATTACAAGAACAAAATTGCAGATTCAGCACGCGCGTCAGATGGGGGCAGTGACCTCGATATGCTTGACCACATCCTGCGGCCGCGTGATTTTCGGCATAAGCAGCCACGGATTTTACCGCGATCAGCACAGTGGCAATTTATTGTGCGATGCGTTAGAGCTATGCAGATGTTGACAGTCATAATGGAATGCCGGGATCACGAACCGGAACTGGCGCATACGCTGTCTGCGCTTGTCACCGGGGCCGTGGAAGGGCTTGTAAGTGATGTTGTGATTCTTGATCACGGTTCGCGCGATGGGTCGTCGCGCGTCGCCGATGCCGCCGGTTGCCGTTTTTATGGGCAATGGGACATCGAGGATGTCGTGAAGTCCGCGCGCGGCGGCTGGCTGCTTCTGATCGAGCCCGGCGCCCGCCCGCAGGCGGGCTGGATCGACGAGATTCTCGAATATGTGGCGATCTGCGCACAGCCAGCCCGCTTTTCGCCATCGCGATATCACCGGCGAAATGTCTTCAGCCGCGTTCTGCGCCGCGTTCCGCCATTGGAACACGGATATCTTCTGCCGAAGAAGCATGCCGTGTCGATTGCGAGATCGGGCATGAGCCTGACGCAATTTGTCGGCACGCAGAAACCGCGCCGGCTGAATGCGGAAATAGTGCCCGCCTGGGCGCTGCGCGCTTCGGCTTAAAGGGCGCGTCTTATCCGGCCAGAACCTTGCCGGGATTCATGATGCCGGCGGGGTCGAAAGCATGTTTGATGCGTCGCATCAGCTCCATTTCGATACCGGGGCGGATGGCGGCCAGTTCATCGCGCTTCAATTGCCCGATGCCGTGTTCGGCCGAAATGGAGCCGCCAAGCGACAGCACGATGCCATGCACGATCTCGTTCATGTCCCGCCAGCGGCCGAGGAATTCGGCCTTGTCGGCGCCGACAGGCTGGGAAATATTGTAATGGATGTTGCCGTCACCCAGATGGCCGAAGGCGCAGACGCGCGCGCCGGGGATGGCGGCGAGAACCGCCTTTTCCGCCGTGGCCATGAATTCCGGTATTTTCGAAACCGGAACTGAAACATCGTGCTTGATCGACCCGCCTTCGGGCTTCTGCGCATCCGACATGCTCTCACGCATATGCCAGAGCGCCTGCCGCTGCGCCTCCGATGCGGCGATCACGGCATCCTGAACCAGCCCGGCCTCAAAACCGCGCTCCAGCAGCGATTGCATCATCGTGTCCGCCGTCTCCGCCGAATCCGAGGTGGAGATATCGATGAGTGTGTACCAGTCGTGTGGCTGCTCCAGGGGATCGCGCACGCCGGGAATATGTCTGGCGGTGAATTCGACGCCGATTCGCGGCATGAGTTCGAAGCCGGTCAGCGCCGTGCCGCAGAGGTTTGAGGCCATTTCGAACAGCTTCAGCGCATCGTCGGTGGAGGAAAGGCCGGCAAAGGCCACCTGGTGGCCGAGCGGCTTCGGGAACAGCTTCAGCACCGCGCCGGTGATGACCCCCAGCGTGCCTTCGGAACCGATGAAGAGATCACGCAGATCGTAACCGGTGTTGTCCTTCTTCAGCCGGCGCAGCCCGTTCCAGATTTCACCTGTCGGCAGCACCACTTCGAGCCCGAGGCACAGCTGGCGCATATTGCCATAGGCGAGAACCGCCGTGCCGCCGGCATTGGTGGCGAGATTGCCGCCGATGCGGCAGGACCCTTGAGAGCCGAGCGACAAAGGGAACATGCGTTCCACCGTGTCGGCGGCCTTGTGGATGTCGTCGAGAATGCAGCCGGCATCGGCGACGATGATATTGGCGACCGGATCGATATCGCGGATGCGGTTCATGCGCTCAAGAGACAGGATGATGTCGGCGCCATCAGCGCGCGGCGTCTGGCCGCCCACAAGGCCGGTATTGCCGGTCTGCGGCACGATGGCAGCGCCGGTCTCGCTGGCGAGTTTCAGGATGGCCGAGACCTCTTCCACCGAACCGGGCTTGAGCAGCAGCGGTGAGGCGCCGCGATAAAGCCCGCGATTCTCCACCAGACGCGGCGCCATTTCCGCCGGGTCGCGCACCGCGTTCTTTTCGCCGACAATGGCGGTAAAGCGGTCAAGGATGTCGGAGGAGGGGATGGCGTTGGTCGTCATGGGCGGCGTCTCGCTGTCTTTTGAAACATGGGCGAAAGGGTGGTTGCCGTCAGCCTCGCGGCGCGGCGGCGCGGGAAAGGCGGTCGTTGATCGCCTCTCCGAGACCATGGGTGGGAATGGCGGTGATGGCGATGGTGTCCGCACCGCTTGCATCGGCGGCTTTCAGATAATCGAACAGATTGGCGGCGGCCTCGGCAAGATCGCCGGAGGGGCTGAGGTCAAGAACGGTGCGCGCGGCCTCTTCGCCTGATATGGCGATGCCGCCGAAGCGGATTAGCGCTTCGCCCGGCAGAACCGAGGTGGCGTGAAGGCGCACGGCGGCGCCCGGCGCATAATGCGAGGCCAGCATTCCCGGCGCTTCAATGGCGGCGGAGGCTTTTTTCGGCCGTTCGAGGCTTTTGCCCGCAACGCGTTCTATGTCCTCGGTGACGATGCCGCCGGGACGAAGCAGCCGCACCCGGCCATCCTCTTCCACCTTGACGATGGTGGATTCGACGCCGACGGAGGCTGCGCCGCCGTCGAGAATGAGATTGATCTTCTGGCCGAGATCCGCTTCCACATGGGCGGCACTTGTCGGGCTGATCTTGCCGGAACTATTGGCGCTGGGGGCGGCGAGCGGCCTGCCGAAGCGGCGGATGAGATCGCCGGCAAAACCCTGGGGCACACGAATGCCGACCGTATCGAGCCCGGCCGTCGCCAGCGAATGAATGTCGCTTGCCGGTTTCAGCGGTAGCACCAGTGTCAGCGGGCCGGGCCAGAAGGCCTCCGCGAGTTTCCGCGATATCGGGTCGAAAATCGCGTAACGCTCGGCCATGGAGATATCGGCCATGTGGCAGATCAGCGGGTTGAACTGCGGCCGGCCCTTGGTCTCGTAAATACGGGTTATGGCCGCCGGATTGGTGGCGTCGGCGGCAAGGCCATAAACGGTTTCCGTCGGCAGCGCGATGGGCCTGCCGTCCGCAAGCTCGGCAACGGATGCCTGCAGGGCGGTTTCCCGCTCGTTGTCTATATTGATATGACGCGCCATGATGCTGCCTTTCAGGGCGGTCAATAGCGTATTTCAGGGTGGAGTGGGAAGCGCTAATGCATGTCGCCCGAAAGTGGTCTGCGGTTTCGGGATAACGGCATGCATAAAACAAATAAAGATAAAGCGCCGCGGGCGCTTATCGCTTTTATATCGCCTTGATGATCCTGCGCATCTCCTCGGACCGCGCGCCAAGCATGAGCACGTTTTTCAGCGCCACGCGCGGATCGTGGGTCTGGAACAGCAGGCCGCCGCGATGCACGGAGGTGTCGACGGCGATTTCCTGATCCGGAAGCGCGCTGATGGCGACGGCGAAATACATACGCGAATAACGCGCATCGATATTTTCGAAGAAGTTCCCGGCCCCGCTCAGTTCGGCGAAGAAATTCGCGAAATAGAAGGACCAGAGCACATGGCGCTCGGCATCGAAACTCGTTTTCGCCGCCGTGACGTGGCAATAGCCGAGATGCGGGCGGTCATTGAGCAGATGGTGAAAAACCATCTTCGGGAAACGGATGGACTGGTGAAAGGCGTTGAGACGGTTGTGGGTGGCATCAGCGGCGGCTTCCAGCTTTCGCCCGGTCAGCGCAGCCACTTCATCATGACTGTAATAGACGCGTTCCCTCGGCAGCCAGCGCTCTTCATAACGGCTGATGCGCCCCGTCCGCAGGAAATCCGAATGCGCGGTCTTCGATCTTATCGGTGTGACCGAATGCCTGCTCGCATCGAAATAGCGTATGCGTGTCGCCTTCTCCACCGGAAGCGCCCTCGTTGCTGTCGATCCGGCAATATAGTTTAGGGCGCGTTAATACTCCGTTGCGTCGCGCCTCCCGTTTTTTAACGGGTGGGGAGTAAAGCGCGCGACATCGTGCGTCATATTGCGACGTCATTTCCGACATTGAATAGCTGTCGGATTTCCCAGCGGAATGGGCTGCGACGGCGAATTGCGCATGTCGCAATTTGTCGCCAATGCGGAAGCCGATGTCGCTGTTTGTGCTGCCGCAAATGACCGCCGGTGTTTAGATGAGCACATGCTTCCGCAACCCCGCAAATGGTGTCGGGCAGGGCGGTTTGATCGAGGATTTGGCCATGGAATTGCGTGATACCGTATTGCGCCAGCTGAAAAACCGCCGCGAAGGCTTCAGCCTGGAACAGCCCTTCTACACGGACCCGGATTATTTCAGGCTGGACATGGAAACGATCTGGTATCGCGACTGGCTGTTTGTCGGCCATGATTGCGAAGTGCAGAAGTCAGGCAGCTATTTCACCGTTCAGGTCGGGGCTTATTCCGTCGTCATCGTTCGCGGTCGCGATGGGCAGATCCGCGCCTTGCACAATTCCTGTCGCCACCGCGGCTCCCGCGTCTGCACCACGCAGAAGGGCCAGTCGGCGCGCCTTGTCTGTCCTTACCACCAGTGGACCTACGATCTCGACGGCAAGCTGCTCTTTGCACGTCACATGGGTGAAGAGTTCGACAAGGGCGATTTCGGCCTGAAGCCCGTCGCCTGCGAAACCGTCGCCGGTTACGTCTTCATCTGCCTTGCCGATCAGCCGGCGGATTTCGAGCCCATGCGCAAGGAAGTCGAGAGCTACATGGCTCCGCACCGCATCTGGGAAGCGAAGGTCGCGCATGAGAGCACGATCATCGAAAAGGGCAACTGGAAGCTCGTCTGGGAAAATAACCGCGAGTGCTACCATTGCGCCGCCAACCACCCGGAACTCTGCCGCACCTATCCCGAAAACCCGAGCGTGACGGGAACGGATGGCGGCGCGAGCGACCCCGAAATCGGCGGCCACTGGGCGCGCTGCGAGGCCGCCGGCCTGCCGAGTCGCTTCAAGATCGACCCGAAGGGCCAGTTCCGCGTCGCCCGCATGCCGCTGATCGGTGAAGCGGAAAGCTACACCATGTCTGGCAAGCGCGCCGTGCGCCGGCCGCTGTCTGACGATGTCAGCATCAGCCATATCGGCGCGCTGCTCCTTTTCCATTATCCGACGACATGGAACCATTTCCTCGGCGACCACACCATTTCCTTCCGCGTGCTGCCGCTCAGCGCCACGGAAACCATGGTCACCACCAAATGGCTGGTGCACAAGGATGCGGTTGAAGGCGTGGATTACGATCTTGAAGATCTCACCCACGTCTGGAACGAGACCAACGATCAGGACCGCCGCATCGTCGAGGAAAATGCCTTCGGCATTCGCTCGCCCGCCTATGAGCCCGGCCCCTATTCCATGGAGGATGAGGGCGGCGTGATGCAGTTCGTCAACTGGTATTCCGATTTCATGGTCGACCGGCTCTCCGGCGATAAGGCCCGGCTTTCTGCTGTAGCGTGATGCGAAGATGAATATGGTTGTGACCTACAAGCACATAGACGAGATGAAGCCGTGGAGCGACAAGCTCCAGCTGCTGGAATGCATTTCAGTGACGCCAGAGACCTCGGACGTCATGACGTTTCTGTTCCGCTCCGAGGACCAGAACTGGTTCCGGTATCTGCCGGGCCAGTTCGTCACGCTGGAATTGCCCGTGGGTGCGGAGCCGCTCTACCGCACCTACACCTTGTCCTCCAGCCCGTCTCGACCCTATGCGCTGTCGGTCACGGTCAAAGCGCAGGCCGCCAGCATCGGCACGCGCTGGATGTTCGACAATCTGAAGCCCGGCATGAAAATCCGGGCGCTCGGGCCGCTCGGCGACTTTTCCTACGTCAAGCATCCCGGCGACAAATATCTCTTCATTTCGGCGGGCTCCGGCGTCACGCCGATGATGTCGATGGTGCGCGACATGAGTGACCGCGCGCCGCAGAGCGATATTGCCTTCGTCAATTGTTCGCGCACACCCGGCGATATCGTCTTCCGTCACGAACTGGAATATCTCGCCCGTTTCATGCCGAACCTGTCGCTCGGCTTCATTGTCGAGAAATGTGGTCGCACCGACCTGTGGTCTGGCCTGAAGGGCATGGTCGACAAGGCAAAGATCGCGCTTCTGGCGCCTGATTTCATGGAGCGTACCGTCTTCTGTTGCGGGCCGGAACCGTTCATGGCCGCCGTCCGCTCCATGCTCGATGCATCCGGCTTCGATATGAGCCGTTACCATCAGGAAAGCTTCGCGCCGGCTGCGCCGGTCACCGTCGGTGAAAACGTCCTCACCGGTGCGGATGGCGAAGCGCTGTCGATGGTGGGTTTCACCCTTTCCGGCAAGGAAATGCCCTGCCAGCCCGGCCAGACGGTTCTGATGACCGCGCGCGCCGCCGGCGTCCGTATCGGTGCTGCCTGCGAATCCGGCATCTGCGGCACCTGCCGGGTGCTGAAGCTTTCGGGTGAGGTGGAGATGAACCACAATGGCGGCATTCTCGATGAGGAAATCGAGGAAGGCTATATTCTTGCCTGCTGCTCGCGGCCTCTGACTGACGTGAAGGTGGAAGCCTGATACGAGCAGGCGTTTCATTTTATCCGCCTTTCACCGGATAGTTGTCTGGAACCAAATTTCTCTAAACTCGTTTGCACGTCATCGAATTCTTTTCGGGCATAAAGGGGGCTGTCCCATATCTCCGACAAGAGCGACTGTGTGAAAAGGCGCGGTTCAACGCGTCTAAGCAAACGGAGGAAGATCATGATGAATTTCCGGACAACGAGTGTCGCCACGGCGATAGTCGTGTTCCTCACCAGCTTTACGCCATCGCAGGCGTTCCAGGCGCCAGTGCCGATGCCGAAGCCGGCGATCACGGCCGACAATAATGTTGTGCCGGTGCAGTACCGTGAATGGGACCGCAGAGGCGACCGCAGGTACGGCGACCGGATGTATCGCCCGCGCCCGCCGCGTGATGGATATTACAATGGTCACCGTGGTTATCGCGACCGCCGTCCGGGATATCGTTATCACAACGGTTACTGGTTCCCGCTTGCAGCCTTTGCCGCAGGCGCGATCATCGGCGGCGCGGTGCAGCAGCCGCGTCCGGCCTATGGCGGCAGCCATGTCGCGTGGTGTCAGAACCGCTGGCGCTCGTATCGCGCTTATGACAACAGCTACCAGCCCAATAGCGGTCCGCGCCGCATCTGTGTGTCGCCTTACAGCCGTTGATAGTGGTTTTCGAAAGCCCGGATTTTGATCCGGGCTTTTGCTTTCAGGCGGCCGGGCCGGGTAACTGAAGCGTGAATGGATCGTTAATGCTGGGTTCAGGCGAAAACGCCTAGCCTGCAACCGGTAATGTTCCGGCCAGAACCGACAAACTGGCTGAGTAAGAAGAAAAAGGTGTTATTATTCACGTCCAACGGCCTGTCGACCGTCGTGAATGGAGGAAGTCAGATGAGAGACTATATGAAGAATATCTTGGCTGTCGGTCTTTCTGCGATCGTGGTAGCAGGAGCGATTGTTCCGGCAGAAGCAGCGATGCCATTACCGATGGCGCCGAAGAGTGTCGAGACGGCGGGCAACGACGCCAGCAAGAATATCGTGAATGTTCAGTACTGGCGCGATCGTCGCGACTGGGATGGCGGACGTCGAGGCTGGTATGGCGGCCATCGCGGCTATCGTGATTACCGCCCGGGCTATCGCCACCATGACGGTTACTGGTTCCCGCTCGCAGCCTTTGCGACGGGTGCGATCATCGGCGGCGCGCTGTCGCAGCCGCGTGAAGTCTACCGTCCGGTTCCCGAATATCGTCCGCGTCCGGTCTATCGCGAATATCGTCCGGTCCGCCGCGGCGGTATGAGCCAGGCGCATGTGAACTGGTGCTATGGCCGCTATCGGTCCTACGATGCCTATAGCAACACGTTCCAGCCCTACCATGGCCCGCGTCAGCCCTGCTATTCGCCTTACAGCTGATAGAATGCCAGGCTGAAATTGACAGAGCCGTCCGGTTTCGACCGGGCGGCTTTTTGCGTTACAGGATTCGCGCGCGCTTCAGTACGAACCAGGCGAGTGCAACCGAAATCACGATGAAGATGCTGGCCGACAGCGTGCCGCCGGTGCCGACGGTAAACGGCAGTTCGTCCGTATTCATGCCGAAGAAACCGGTGACCAGCGATGGTGGCAGCAGGAATGCCGTCATCAGCGACAGGATATAGAGGTGCCGGTTGGTTTCGGACGAGAGTTTGGAATCGATTTCTTCGTGCAGCAGCCTTGCACGCTCCTGCAGGGCATAAACGTCATGATCGACAGCCTCAAGGCGACCCATCAGGCGTGAAGCGACATCCTCGAAACCATCAGGCATTTCGTCATCATCGGCAGCCGAGGCCCGTCGCATCAGGGTCAGTACGGTGCGCAGATGCCGATGCAGGCGAACCACCGTGCGGCGCAGCGGGGCAAGCCGCCGCCGTTCGTCGCGTGTCTCGCTGTCATAGACCAGATCCTCGATGGTGTTCAGTTCCTCCGTCGTCTCCATCACCAGATTGATGAGCGAGCGCTGGAATTCGGCGACGAGGCCTTCGAACACATGTGATGGCGTGAGATAGCGGTTGGAATTCTTGTCGACCGCCGCCTTCAGCCGGTCCACCGAATGCAGTGGCTGCAGGCGGGTGGTGATGATGAAACGGTCGCTAACCGCAAAATGCAGCCAGCCGAAATCGCGCGTTTCCTTGTCGAATTCCCGCTGGAAATCAACGAGCGTGCCATAGAGCGACTTTTCATCGACCACGATGGACGGATGTGTCTCATGGGTGGTGAGGCTTGCGCGCGCTGCCGGATCGAGACCGTCGATGGTCTCGAGAAAACCCGCCACGCGCTGATCGGCGAGATTGAGATGCAGCCAGAAAAAGCCTTCGCACTCGGCCATTTCGTGAAAGCCGGCATCGGGTGCAAGCCGGCGGCACGGGGCCGTGCCGGGGTGGAATTGATAGGCCCAGACAAGGCCCGGAATAACTGGCGTTATGAGATCCATCGTGGCAGTCCTGACCGGCTGGATGGGAGGAGGGAGGCGCCCGTCGTTCCGGTGTGGGAGCAGCGGCGTCATCGAGGCGACTTTCAGCGCATGCTGAGCAAATTCATATGACAGTTTTATAACAATCCCGTCGAAATGACGGGAATTTTCAAATTGACGTTTACGTAAAAATCATTTAGCCCGAAGCCAGTAGCAAGATGCCAGAGCTTCGGGAGGAGGCAGCATGTACAGCGCGCCGGTGGATGATATCGCCTTTACACTCAAACATGTAGCGGGTCTTGAAGACGCGCTTTCAAAGGGTGTGCTTGGCGATCTCGGTGAAGACCTCGTGGATGCCATTCTGCAGGAAGCTGGCCGTTTCGCCACGGAACAGGTCGCACCGCTTGCCGATATTGGCGACCGTCAGGGCGCGAAGCTCGCCGACGGCAAGGTGACGACGCCCGACGGTTGGGCCGATCTTTACCGCCGCTGGGCGGAAGCGGGCTGGAACAGCCTGACAGCGCCGGAGGAGTTCGGCGGCCAGAACCTGCCGCATATGCTGAATGTCGCAGCACTCGAAATGTGGAATTCCGGCTCCATGGCGTTCGCGCTGGCGCCGACGCTGACCATGGGCGCCGTCGAAGCTCTCGTCGCCCACGGCAGCAACGATCTCAAGCGTATCTATCTTCCGAAACTCGTTTCCGGTGAATGGACCGGCACCATGAACCTGACCGAGCCGCATGCGGGTTCGGATCTCGGGGTTCTGAAGACCCGGGCGGAGCGCAATGGTGACGGCGCCTACCGCATCTTCGGCCAGAAGATTTTCATCACCTGGGGCGAACACGACGCGGCTGACAACATCATCCACCTCGTTCTCGCACGCCTTCCGGATGCACCGGCCGGCACGCGCGGCATCTCGCTGTTCCTCGTTCCGAAATTCCTGCCTGATGAAAACGGTGCGCCGGGTGGCCGCAACGACCTTTTCTGCCATTCGCTGGAGCACAAGCTCGGCATTCATGGTTCGCCCACCTGCACGATGATCTTCGGCGATGGCAAATTCGGAGATGAAAAGGGTGCTCTCGGCTGGCTGGTCGGCGAAGAGAACAAGGGCCTCGCCTGCATGTTCACCATGATGAACAATGCCCGCCTTGCCGTCGGCATGCAGGGTGTTGCGATCTGCGAAGCGGCGACCCAGAAGGCGATCGAATACGCCCGGGAGCGCACGCAGGGCAAGGCGCCCGGCTGGCAGGGCTCCGGCATGAGCCCGATCATCGAACACCCTGATATCGCCAGAACGCTTCTGACGATGAAGGCGCTGACTCAAGGATCGCGGGCGATTTCCTTCAGCTGCGCGCACGCCATCGATATGGCGCATGCGAGCGAAGACGCCCGGCAGCGCGCTCACTGGCAGGAGCGCGCTGCCCTTCTGACCCCGATCGCCAAATCCTTCTCCACCGATGCCGGCGTCGATGTCGCCTCCATGGGCATTCAGGTGCATGGCGGCATGGGCTTCATCGAGGAAACCGGCGCGGCGCGTTATCTGCGCGATGCCCGCATCGCGCCGATCTACGAGGGCACCAACGGCATCCAGGCCATCGATCTGGTGCTGCGCAAGCTGCCGCTCTCCGAGGGTGCGCAGGTGCGCGGTTTCATCGCCGAACTGCGCGAGATCGCCGCCCGGACAGCCGCGTCGAACCGCGATGATCTTGGTGAGACCGCCCGTTATCTTGAAGCCAGCCTCAACGATCTGGAAACGGCGACGGATTGGCTGCTGGAGCGCATCAAGGCAGGCGAAACCGAAACGGCACTCGCGGGCGCGACACCCTATCAGCGTCTTTTCGGTCTGGCGCTGACAGGCGCTTATCTCGCCAAGGGCGCATTGGTCTCTGTTGATGATGGCAGGGGTGGACATCGCGCCGCACTTTGCCGCTTTGCGGCGGAAAACCTGCTGGCGGAAACGGCAGCGCTGAAGGATCGCGTCATATCAGGCGCGGCAAGCCTTGCCGCCGCCCGCACCGTGTTGGCTTGAGGAGGCTCATATGTCGGACGATCACATTCTCGTCGAGCGGGTGGGCCATGCGCCGGAGGTTCTGACTATCCGCTTCAACCGGCCGGACAAGAAAAACGCCATTACCGATGCCATGTATATGCGCATGGCCGAGGCGTTGCAGGCCGCCAATTCGGACCCGGACATCCGCGTCGTTGCGTTTTTCGGCACGGAAGGCTGCTTTTCCGCCGGTAACGACATGGCCGATTTCCTGGCCTTCGCCATGTCCGGCGGCAAGGGCAAACTCGCAGCCTTGGAACTTCTGAAAGCGCTCGTCGCCTTCGACAAGCCAATGGTATCCGGCGTGGACGGGCTCGCCATCGGCATCGGCACGACGCTGAACCTGCATTGTGACCTGACGGTCGCTTCCAACCGCAGCCTGTTCAAGACGCCCTTCGTGGATCTGGCGCTGGTGCCGGAAGCGGCTTCCAGCCTGCTTGTGCCGAAACTCATGGGCCACCAGCGCGCCTTTGCGCTGCTTGCCATGGGCGAGGGTTTTTCCGCCGAGCAGGCATTGCAGGCCGGGATGATCTGGAAAGTCGTCGCATCAGAACATGTCGAAACCGAAACGCTGGCGCTCGCCACCCGGCTTGCCGCCAAACCACAGCAGGCGCTGAAGATCGCCCGCGATCTGGTTCGCGGAAACCCGGCCGATATTCTCGCCCGCATCGAAGAGGAAGGCCGCCATTTCATCGCGCAGCTGCAAAGTGCTGAAGCGCGGGCTGCTTTCGAGGCATTCATGCGTCGCTGAGTGCCGCGGGAATCGGGAAGCCTGCCGCTTGTTTCTTCTCCCCGCCGGGGAGAAGTCCGCGGCAGCGGGATGAGGGGGCGAGGGTAAAGATATTAGGCAACTTAGCCCCCTCATCCGACCCTTCGGGCCACCTTCTCCCCGGCGGGGAGAAGAAGCCGGCGGCATCGTCGGAAGTTTGAAGCCACTGTGCTTGCGAAGGCGGATTATGTATGGTCGATCAAATCGGTCCGACCAAGACCGGATCGTACAAGCTCTACGCCCGAAAGCCACCCGCATGCGTCACGTCGTTTTCGCCCTGTCCGTCTTCCTCTGCGCCGCCACTGTCACCGAAGCGGCGGCGATAACGCGCCCTCCGGCGGTTTCCGCCGGCATTGTCATTCTGGCGCAATCTGTCATTACCGAAGACGATGGCTCGGATTATTATTCCGGCCGCAATCGCGACCGCCAGCGCCGTGCGCGTTTCGTCTGCGTCATCACCCCGCCGGAGAGCGCCAATCGCCGCCGGCCCTATGTCTGCCCGCTGGAACGGGGGCGTGTGGGTGGGGCTTGCCGCTGCTCGGGTGTGGTCGGCAACGGCACGGTCGATACCGCCTGGTAATAGTAATCCCTCCGCCCTTATTCCTGTGACAGCACAGGAATGAGGGGGTGCAGTCGCAGGCATATGAAGCGCTGCGTCAGCTTCGCTGAGCGGCTCTGCGTCCGGATTGCTTATTTCTCCAGCGTCGCCACCGCTTCCACATGCGGCGACCACAGGAATTGGTCAACCGGCGTGACGCGGGTGATGCGATAGCCGCCCTCGGTCAGGATGGCGAGATCGCGCGCCAGCGTCAGCGGATTGCAGCTCACGGCAACGATCTTCTTCACCGTGCTGCGGGCCAGTTCCTTGCACTGGAATTCCGCACCGGCGCGCGGCGGATCGAACACGACTGCATCGTAATTCTTCAGTTCGCTTGTCATCAGCGGCCGGCGGAAGAGATCGCGCTTCTCGACGCTGACCGGCTTCAGGCCCTGCGTGTTGCGGGCGGCGAAATCCAGTGCCTTCAACGGCTTGTCTTCCGCTTCCACCGCATGAACTCTGCCGACGCGCGCAAGCCGCAGCGCAAAGGTGCCGGAACCGCAGAACAGATCGGCAATGCGTTTGGATTTGCCGATATGGGCAAGCACCAGCTCGGCCATGGCGTCTTCCGCCTGCTTCGTCGCCTGCGTGAAACCGCCGGCCGGCGGCGAAACGGGAACACCGCCGAATTCGATGATCGGCTTCTGCGGTTCGATCAGGATTTCGCCGGCAAGCGAGACGCGGGCAATGCCGCGCATGGCCAGCACTGTTTCCGTGAGCGTGCGCCGCTGCTTGTCATTGACCAACTTGATGCCCTCGACCGAAATATCGAGACCGGAGAGTGTTTCGAGAACGGTGATGCGGAACGGCTCGGCATTCGCCACCATGGAAAGACCGATGGCGCGGATGGCATCCAGTCGCGAGACGATGCCGGGCGAGGTAACGGGACATTCCTCGATGGCGACGATGTGATGGCTGTTCGCCTGGCTGAAACCGAGCAGCAGGCCCTTTTCCGTCTTGCGGGCGGAAAACACCGCGCGGCGGCGTTCGCCGGGGCGACAGATGACAAGATCGTCCACATCAGGCGTCAGGCCCTTCGACTTCAGCGCCGAAACCACCAGCTCGCGCTTGTAGGCATGGTAAGGCTGATCGGAAAGATGCTGCAGCGAACAGCCGCCGCAGGTGCCGTTCTTGCCATCGGGACCGAAGTGGCGGCAGGCCGGTTCACGGCGCTGCGCCGAGGCTTCCGTTATCGACATGACAGTGCCGTGATCCTTGACCTTGGCGATGGCGACCGTTTCACCGGGCAGCGCGAAGGGCACATAGACCGGGCCGTCGGGACAGTGCGCGATGCCGTCGCCCTGCGCGCCGAGGCTCTTGATGGTGACGGTCTGTGTACTCATGGCTTTTCGCCTCCGAGAAGAAATTCGATATTGCCGTCGCCGCCGGAAATCGGCGAGGGAATGAGGCCGAGACTTTTCCAGCCCATGTCCTCCGTCAGCCAGCGCTCCAGTTCGGCCGCCACGGCGGGCGCGGTGTCCGGCTCCTTCAGAAGCCCGGCCTTGCTGATGGCGTCGCGCCCCGCCTCGAATTGCGGCTTCACCAGCAGGACAGCCAGAGCGCCTGATCCAGCAAGCTCAAGTGCCGGGGCAAGTGCGAGCTTCAGCGAAATGAAGGACACGTCTGAGACGATGAAACCGATGGCCCGGTGATCGATATCCTCTGCCGTCAGGTAGCGCGCATTCAGCCCTTCCAGATTGGTCACACGCGGATCGTTCTCGATCCTTGGATGCATCTGCCCGTGCCCGACATCGATGGCGGTCACGTGTTTAGCACCACGATGAAGCAGCACCTCGGTAAAACCGCCAGTCGAAGCGCCGACATCAAGACAGTCATGGCCCTTCGGATCGAGCCGGAAATGATCGAGCGCGGCTGTCAGCTTGAGGGCGGCGCGGGAGACGTAAGCCTGCGCGGGATCGCTGATGGCGATCTCGGCATTGCCGGCGACGGTCTGGCTCGGTTTGGTGGCGGTCTTGCCGTTGACGCTCACGGTGCCGCGCGCAATCGCGTCGCGCGCACGCGAGCGGCTGGCAAAGTGGCCGAGCGACACAAGAAGCTGGTCAAGCCGTTCATTTTCAGATGTTTTGGACATGGTTCCGTGTCAATGACCGCCAAACTCCGCCGATGCAAGCGATTTATCGCCGAGACGGGCCGGTGAGGCCCGCTGCCGGCCATAATGGCGATATTGCACCGCAAAGTCAGAATGTTCGATTAATCCAATATAAAGGCTTGTATAGCACTTTGTGCGCAAGGCCCGTGCGGCCACCGGAACCTGCCATGACGGCGCCTCCTCCCATCCACAAAATTGCGACCGTTGCAGCGCAGACGCTTGCTTCGAGGCATCGGGTCGCCGAGAGAGTTTGCGATGTCGCTGAAAAATCTCCCCATCAATCTGAAGCTCATAGCCACCTTCTGTGCCTTGATGAGCGTGTGCCTGCTCGCTTCCGCGGTCGTATTCTGGCAGACGCTGGGGAGCGAGCGTGTCACGATCGAAAACAACCGTACCAAGGATATCATCCAGGCCGTGGATGGCGCGACGGCAGCCATGCTGGAACAGGCCGTCAATCAGCGTGGCTTCCTGCTGTTCCGCAGCGACAGCACCTATAACGATGTATTCGCCCAGCGCGACCTGATGCTGAAGAAGCTCGATGAGGCCCGCGCGCTGGCCGTCGGCCGGCCGGACATTCTGACATCCATCGACGACATGCAGAAATCCGCCACCGTGTTCTTCAAGGAACTGGCGGAACCGCAGATCGCCGCACGCAAGACGACCGAAGCGCCGATTTCCGAAATCATCGAAATCGGCCGCAATCAGGCCAAGGGCCAGCTCGATGGCTTCCGCGCCTCCGCCGCCAAGATCAAGGAGCAGTTGAACGGCCTGTCCGCCGCTTACGCGGCAGAACAGCAGGCAGCCGCACTGAACCTGAAATATGCGCTTCTGGGTGGCGGCGCGGTTGCCGGTCTTCTGGCCGTTGCCCTCATCTGGGCGCTGTCGCGCTCCATCGTCACGCCCATCGTCGGCATGACGGCGGCGATGAGCCGGCTCGCCGATGGCGATCTGACGACGGAAGTTCCGGCCACGGATCGTGGCGACGAAGTCGGCAAGATGGCGAAGGCCGTTCTGGTCTTCAAGGAAGCCGGGCTGGAAAAATCCCGCCTTGCCGGCGAGACCGATCGCATGCGCTCCGCGACAGAGGCTGAACGCCGCCGCAACGAGGAAGAAAAGGCCAAGGACGAAGCCGCCAGCGCCTTCGCCAGCGCCGAACTTGGCAAGGGCCTTGCCGCTCTTGCTGATGGCGATCTTTCTTATCGTATTGAAACGCCCTTTGTGCCTGCCATCGATCCGGTGCGCCTCAATTTCAACAGCGCTGTCGACAAGCTGCAGCAGGCGCTCCAAACCGTTGGCGAGAACGCTGCCGCCATCAATTCCGGCGCTTCGGAAATGCTCTCCGCTGCCGACGATCTGTCGCGCCGCACCGAGCAGCAGGCTGCCTCCATCGAGGAAACCGCTGCCGCACTGGAAGAAGTCACCACCACCGTGCGCGACAGCGCCCGCGGCGCGGAAGATGCCGGCAATCTGGTCCAGCGCGCCCGCGCCGGTGCGGAAAAGTCCGGCGTCGTGGTCCGCAAGGCAGTCGCCGCCATGCGCGAAATCGAGAAATCCTCGGGCGAAATCGGCAACATCATCGGTGTCATCGACGATATCGCCTTCCAGACCAACCTTTTGGCGCTGAATGCCGGCGTGGAAGCCGCCCGCGCCGGTGATGCCGGCAAGGGTTTTGCGGTGGTTGCGCAGGAAGTCCGCGAACTCGCCCAGCGTTCCGCCAATGCCGCCAAGGAAATCAAGACGCTGATCGGCGCTTCCAGCCGGCAGGTGGAAAACGGCGTCAATCTCGTCGATGAAACCGGCAAGGCGCTGGACCTCATCGTGGCGGAAGTCGAAGAGATCAATGCCCATGTCAGCGCCATCGTCGTTGCTTCCCGCGAACAGGCAACCGGCCTGCAGGAAATCAACACGGCCGTAAACACCATGGATCAGGGCACGCAGCAGAATGCCGCCATGGTGGAACAGCAGACCGCCGCCAGCCATTCTCTGGCCCGCGAAGCGGAAGCGCTGAACAGCCTGCTCGGCCAGTTCAGGATGGGTGGCGCTCGTGCTGCCGTTGCGAGCGCCGGCGGCTATTCCGCGCCGCGCCAGTCTTCGGCAAAGCCTGCCTTCCAGTCAGCACCGGCCGCACCGGTCCGCAAGGCTCCGGTAAAATCGGCCTCCGCAACCGCAAGGCCCGTCGCTTCGCCGGCCCGTGCGCTTGGCCAGAGCCTCGCCCGCGCCTTCGGTGGCGCTGCCGAAGCGCCGGCCGCGAAGGATCAGGACTGGACGGAGTTCTGAGCCGAGCTTTTACACTGTACCTATGAATTGGGGGGCCGAAAGGCCCCCTTTTTGCGTCGGCGTTTTCAGACGGGTAGCGTCGCTTAGAGTTTTTTCGCTTTTCTTCGAATCGCGAAAACACTCTAACTCTTTGTTTTGGCGCATTTCCTGACGGAAAACCGGGGTCCACTTTTCCTGGAAATGCTCTATGTGCTCTGTAGCCGGAACATCCGTGCAAAGAACAGCTCATCCGACAGGCGGTGAAGCAGGGCGGCAATGACGGCGGTTGCGGCAACAGCAAAAACGAGGCGTCCGGCCAGAACGCTGTAGACATCCGCGCCTAGCGACATCACCACGAGCGTGTCTTCAATCACGCTATGGGCAAAACCCATGAACACGCAGGACAGAAACACCTGACGCGGTGATATTGTCCCCGATTGCGCCTCGCGGATCAGGAAACCCGCGCCGTAGGAAATGCCGAGGAACAATCCGATGGCGGTGAGATGTTCGGCCTCGCCGCGAATGCCCGCAAGACGCAGCAGGGGCGAAAGCGCTTTCATCATCAGCGCCAGCAGGCCTGTCAGCCTGAGAATCTCAAGGCAAAAGGAAAGGGCAAGCAGGATGACAAGCATCCAGACCATGGTTTCACCGAGACCGAGGAAATAGGCGGTCCATTCAGGCGTGGCGCTCATCGCAATCCAGGCAGGGCTTACCGGGCCTGACAACCATCCCGTCGTTTCCAGAAGCTGGTGCAGGAGAAAGGCATAGAGCAATCCGCCGCCGACGCGCAGCCCCGTGGTGACGATCATGCCGGGGCCCGCCTTTTCAATGATCTTCTGTTCGATGGGCAGGCCATGGGCGAACAGGATGAGCGCCGAAAAAACGGTGATATCGGCAACGGTCAGCGACGATGCGGGCACAAGCGTGAAGATGAGCGGCACGGCACCCCATATGCCGACCAGCATCGCGGTCAGCCAGGCAAGACCGAGTTCCGGCGGCAGGCCGATGAGGTTCATGACCGGCGCAAAGGCAGGCGCCACCGCCTCGATCGCGCCCATCCTCGACAATAGCTCGGTCAGAATGGCGATTGGAACCGTGATCCGCACAAGCACCCAGTAGATTGCAAGCGTTTCCCGCGTTTTTTGCCAGACGGGCAGGAAAAGTGACATGTGAAGGCTCCCTGAAGATTGTTCCCATCACTAATCCCGGCCCGTTCGCATTTGTGGTCAAAGATTGCAGTTTCATGCAATTTTATTGCAAATATGTTAGCCGGCGATATGCTGCCGGCATGGACAGGATCGACAGGAAACTTCTGAACCTCTTGCAGGGCGACGCCTCGCGCACCAATGTGGATATGGCCGATGAGGTCGGGCTGTCCCCGTCCAGTTGCCTGCGCCGCCTGCAGCGGCTGCGCAAGTCGGGCGTGATCGATCGCATCGTGGCGATCCTTAATCCCGCAAAGGCGGGGCGGGTGATCAAGGCTCTGGTGACGGTGGAGCTGAAATTGCACGGCGAGCAGCATATGCGCCGCTTTCTGGATATTGCCAGCGCCGAAGAGGCCGTATCGCAGGCCTATGCCGTCACCGGCGCATCCGATGTCGTGCTGATGCTGCGCCTGCGGGATATGGAAGAGTTCGATGCCCTGTGCGACCGGTTGTTCCGCGACCAGCACAATGTGGCGCGCTTTTTCACCATGGTCGTTATCAAGACGGCGAAAGAAGAAACGGCCATCAGGCTTTGAAACTGATGGCATTGCATCAGGGGGAAGCGTTTAATCATCCCCTTTAACCCAAAGAAAGCCGTGTCTGGCTTTCGGGAAGGCAGTTTTCAGATGACGCCTCGCGTTAAGTTAAGACTTCTGGATGGCGCCTATGGCGTGGCCCGGCTCCATGCCGATGCATCCATTCCAGCCTGGGCCGATGGCGCAGGTTTTCTCAGCATCAGCCGGACCGATGACGAGCTTTCCGTCGTCTGCCGCCAGGAGCGAATCCCTGATGATGTTCAGGCCGATACCGGATGGAACTGTCTCAAACTTCAGGGTCCGTTCGCCTTTGATGAGACGGGCATCGTTCTCTCGGTGATCGAACCGCTATCGACCAACGACATAGGGATATTCGTGGTTTCGACTTTCGATGGCGATCACCTGCTGGTGAAATCGAAGGATCTGGAGAAAGCGCGCGAGCTGCTGGCAAATGCAGGACATTCACTCGTCTAGGATTTGTGAGCATGATCCGCGCGCATGGGGTGCCAGACGGAAATATCGCGCGGGGCATCCAGAAGATCGGGCAGGGCGTCGTGCCATGCCTGCCGATAGGGGCGGTGGATCTGAACGTCGATGACGTCCTGATGGTCGCTCCAGGTCTCATGCAGCAGGAAGCGGTTCTCGTTCTCGCCATCCCGGTGCAGGGTTGCGTTCACGAAGGTCTTTTCGTGCCGCATGGCGTCGAGCAGCGCATTCAGCAATTCGAGAAAGCGGTCACGCTGGCCGGGACGGACCTGGAAGCCGATGAGATAGGTGGTGTGCATGCTCTACTCCTTGGCGCCTTGCATCAGTGCTTCGCGGGTTGCCGCGTCGGCGGGGTAAAAACATTCCAGCACGAGTTCGGACAGCGTGACATCAGTCGCCGTTCCGAAAACCGTGGTGGTTGAAATGAAGCTCAGTATTGTGCCCGAAGAGGGATCACGGAGCTGGAGCGGTATGGCCAGAGGATCGGCTCCTGCATGGCGCGAGGCCTTCGGCGCGGGATAGGCCGCAAGCTCCGCATGCAGCCGGGAAAGCACCTCGTCTCCCGTTTCCTCGACCTGACGGCGCAGGCGTTCCAGCAGGTGATGACGCCATTCGGCGAGATTGACGATGCGCGAACTCAAGCCCTGCGGATGCAGGCTCAGCCTCAAGGCGTTGAGCGGCGGGCGAAGCAGCTCTTCGGAAACATCGGCCAGAAGCGACGTGATCGCCCCATTGGCGAGAACGACGTTCCAGTGCCGGTCAACGGCAAGGGCGGGGAAGGGCATATGTCCGTGCACCACGGTTTCGACGGCCTGCCGGGCCGCCGCCATATCGGGCGCCTCCATCGGTCGCTCGGAATGGATAGGAGCATAACCCGCCGCCAGCATCAGCCGGTTGGCGGCGCGGGCGGGCATCGAAAGCTGCTCCGCCAGTTTCGCGAGCATGTCGCGGCTGGGGGATGATCGCCCGCTTTCCACGAAACTCAGGTGGCGCGCCGATATGTCCGCCTCTATCGCCAGATCGAGCTGGCTCAACCTGCGGCGGGCACGCCATTCCTTCAGCACTTGTCCGACTTGTTCTTGATGATGTGTCATGCCCCGCAGCCTAGCAGAAGGTATCGGCAATGCGATTACCTCTGAGGTAATTGTTTCGCTTCCCGGCACCCGGCATGTTTGGGCCGTCAACCACAAGGAGCGCAATCATGACGCAGCATCTCGCAATCGCCGAAACCTATCTCGCGGTTTGGAACGAGGAGGACAATGAACGCCGCAGGCATCTCGTCGGTCAGGCGTGGGCAGAAAATACGCGCTATGTCGATCCGCTGATGCAGGGCGAAGGGCAGCAGGGGATTGCCGCAATGATCGAGGCGGCGCGGCAGAAATTTCCGGGATATCGTTTCGTGCTCACAGGCACCCCGGATGGCCACGGCAATTTCACCCGTTTCTCATGGCGTCTCATTTCGCCTGACGGAGACGATGTCGCTGGCGGAACCGATGTCGTCAGCCTGAATGCCGAGGGGCGGATCGAAAATGTCGTCGGTTTTCTCGATGGCGCTGCATCATGAGGCAGAGGCGGGGGTAGCCCCGCCTCCTGTCCCGGCAATGCTGTCAGCCGGCGAAACCGACGCCGGCCTGACGCTGGCCGAGCGCATTGAACACGGTGGAAACGATGCCGGCCCGGTCGAGGCCGGCATTGGCATACATGGTCTCGGGCTTGGCCTGCTCCACCCACTGGTCGGGCAGGGTCAGCGTCCGGACCTTGGGGCCATGGTCGAGCAATCCGGCGCTCGCCATGAAATGCAGCACATGTGCGCCGAAACCGCCGACGGAGCCTTCCTCTATCGTCACCAGAACCTCGTGGTGGCTGGCCAGCTGGCGGATGAGATCGAGATCAAGCGGCTTGGCGAAGCGCGCATCGGCAACCGTGGTCGAAAGGCCGGCTGCATCCAGATCTTCGGCAGCCGCCAGGCATTCCGCAAGGCGCGTGCCGAAGGAGAGGAGCGCGACCTTGGTGCCTTCCTTGACGATACGGCCCTTGCCGATCTCAAGAATCTCGCCACGCGCCGGCATCTCGACGCCCACACCTTCACCGCGCGGATAACGGAAGGAAATCGGGCCTTCGTCATAGGCTGCCGCCGTGCGTACCATATGTTTCAGTTCGGCCTCGTCGGCCGCCGCCATCACCACCATGCCTGGCAGGGTGGCGAGGAAGGTGGTGTCGAAGGAGCCGGCATGGGTCGGCCCGTCAGCACCGACAAAACCGGCGCGGTCGATGGGGAAGCGCACCGGCAGGCTCTGGATGGCCACGTCATGCACCAGCTGGTCGTAACCGCGTTGCAGGAAGGTGGAATAAAGCGCGCAGAACGGCTTGTAGCCGTCAGCCGCAAGCCCCGCCGCGAAGGTGACAGCGTGCTGTTCGGCAATTCCGACATCGAAGGTGCGGGACGGGAAAAGCCCGGCCATCTTGTCGAGGCCGGTACCATTCGGCATGGCGGCGGTGACGCCGATGATCTTGTCGTCGAGGGTCGCTTCCTGGATCAGCGCTTCGGCAAAGACGCTGGTATAGCTCGGCGCATTCGGCTTGGCTTTCGCCTGCGCGCCGGTGATGACGTCGAACTTGTTGACGCCGTGATATTTGTCCGCAGCCGCTTCCGCCGGCGCATAACCCTTGCCCTTCTGCGTCACCACATGGATGAGGACGGGGCCTTTCTGGTTGTCGCGCACATTGCGCAGAACAGGCAGCAGGTGGTCGAAGGAATGGCCGTCGATCGGGCCGATGTGATAGAAACCGAGCTCCTCGAACAGCGTACCGCCGGTCACATAACCACGCGCATGGGTCACGGCGCGGGTAATGGCGCGGTCGATGGTCTTGCCGAGATAGGCGGTGAGTTTCTTGCCGAAATCGCGAAAGCCCATATAGGTGCGGCCGGAGGCAAGACGCGCGAGATAGGCGCTCATCGCGCCCGTCGGCGGCGCAATCGACATGTCGTTGTCGTTGAGGATGACGATCAGCCGCGCATCGAGCGCGCCGGCATTGTTGAGCGCCTCAAACGCCATGCCGGCTGACATGGAGCCGTCGCCGATGACGGCGATGACCTTGCGGTCGCTTTCATCCAGCCCCGCCGCCACCGCCATGCCGAGACCGGCGGAAATGGAGGTGGAGGAATGGCCGGCGCCGAAATCGTCATATTCGCTTTCGGCCCGACGCGTGAAACCGGAAAGGCCGCCTTCCTGGCGCAGCGTGCGGATGCGCTCGCGCCGGCCTGTCAGGATCTTATGCGGATAACATTGATGGCCGACATCGAAGATCAGTCGGTCTTCCGGCGTGTTGAACACCTTGTGGATGGCAATCGTCAATTCCACCACGCCGAGGCCCGCGCCCAGATGGCCACCGGTTTTCGACACCGCGTCAATCATCTCGTCGCGCAATTCCCGTGCCAGTTCCGGCAGGTCGCGATCGTCGATCTCCTTGAGATCGGAGGGGAAATTCACCCGGTCGAGCAGTGGAGTCTGTGGCATTCCGGTCAATCGTTCGGCCTTTTCTTGTCGTCAGCAGGGCGTGCCGGAGCGTCTTTCACGTCGAAAGCCGACGGCTCGTGCTGCATGTCGTACACTTCTATAGAATTTCAACCTTCCGGCAAAGGGACAAACTCTTCTTCGTCGCCGGGAACGATGTCGAAGCGTCCGGTTCTCCACTCCTGTTTGGCCTGCTCTATGCGTTCTTTTGATGACGAAACGAAGTTCCACCAGATGTAGCGACGCTGATTGAGCGCCGCCCCGCCGAAGATCATGATGTGACAGCCATTGCTGCCGGCCTGAAGCGTGATGTCGTCGCCGGGCCGGAAGACGAGCAGCTGGTCGGCGGCGAAGATATCGCCGGCCACATCGAGCGAACCGGAGAGAATATAGATCGCCCGCTCCTCATGATCGGCGGAGAAGGGAAATTTCACGCCCGGCTCCAGCGTCAGATCAACGTAAAGCGTATCGGTAAAGGCCGAAACGGGAGAGGTAAGGCCTTCAAATTCGCCGATTACCACCCGGCCGGACGCGCCCCTGATATTGATAAGCGGCATGTCCTCCTTCGCCGTATGGGCAAAGGCCGGGGCGATTTCTTCCATGTTGTCTGGCAGAGCAAGCCAGGTCTGCAGGCCGGACATGGAAAGCGGATGGCCACGCAGGTTTTCCGGCGTGCGTTCCGAATGCACTATGCCACGCCCGGCCGTCATCAGGTTGATGTCGCCGGGGCGGATGACAAGCTCGGTGCCAAGGCTGTCGCGATGTTTGATTTCGCCGTCGAACAGATAGGTAACGGTGGAAAGCCCGATATGCGGATGCGGCTTCACATCCAGCGCTTCACCCGCCTTCAGGATCGCCGGGCCCATGCGGTCGAAAAAGATGAAGGGGCCGACAAGACGCCGCTGCCGCGTCGGCAGCGCCCGACGAACCGCAAAGCCGCCAATATCGCTGGTGCGCGGAATGATGAGATTTTCGATGGCGTCGCAGGCAAAGGCATCACCCGCGACGGGATCGTTACCGGGAAAAAAGGACATCGCACGCTCCTCGTTTTGTCTGGCGGGAGTTTAGCATAACCGAGGGGGAGGGGAGCATCGCGATATCGAACGCAGCGTCAACGATCCTTGTTAACACGACATTGTGAGAACACCTTACGGCCGGAGAAAATTTTCAAACCTCTCCTCCGTCATCCTCGGGCTTGTCCCGAGGATCTAAACACGTCAATAAAATCAATGCATTGCAGATCCTCGGGACAAGCCCGAGGATGACGTCGAGTGTTTGAATCGGGACGTGGCTACCCTATCGAATCACGTCCGAACGCTCCCGCTGAACGCAGTCACTCCCCGTCCAGCGGCTCCACACCCTGCGGCTTGCCCGCACGATCGAGGCGAATCTTCTCGATTCGCTTTTCGGCGGCGTTCAGCAGCGTCTCGCAATGTTTCTTCAGGGCTTCGCCGCGCTCGTAAATGGCGATGGATTCGTCCAGCGCCACATCCCCGCGTTCCAGGCGTGCGACAATGCTTTCCAGCTCGGCGACGGCTTTTTCGAAGGAATAACCGCTGACATCGGCTGTGTTGGCATTTTCCGTCATGTTCAACCCTTCATCATTCTCAAAATATGCATGGCCGCCGATTCCGCCAGCCCTTCCAGATCATAACCGCCTTCAAGCAGGCTGACGACCCGGTTCGAGGCGTATTTGTCCGCCATTTCCAGAAGCCGCCCCGTCGCCCAGTCGAAATCCTCTCCCACCAGATTGATCTGCGCCAGGGGATCGCGGTGGTGCGCATCGAAACCGGCGGAGATGATGATGAGATCAGGCGAAAAATCCGCAATCGCCGGCAGGACGCGCGATTTGAAGGCCTCGCGAAAATACTCGCTGCCGGTATTGGGCGAAAGCGGAGCGTTGACCACATTGTTCTTCACGCCGGTTTCATTTTTATCGCCGCTCCACGGATAGAGCGGCATCTGGTGGGTGGAACAGAACAGCACGGAGGTGTCGTTCCAGAAAATATCCTGTGTGCCGTTGCCGTGATGCACATCCCAGTCGATGATGGCGACGCGCTCCGCCCCATGCACCTTCTGCGCATGGCGGGCGGCAATTGCCGCATTGTTGAAGAGACAAAAGCCCATGGCCTTGGCGGTTTCAGCATGGTGCCCGGGCGGGCGGGCGGCGACGAAGACATTGTCGGCGACACCCGTAAAGACGTCGTCCACCGCCGCCATCGCAGCACCGATGCCGGTCAGCGCCGCCTGCAGGCTTTTCGGCGAGACATAGGTGTCGGCCTCTATGCGGTTGATCTCGCCATCCTCTTCGGGAATCTGGCGCATGACGGCAAGCAGATGCTCCTCCGGATGCGCCAGAAGCACGGCGTCCTCATTGGCCTGCGGCGCTTGCTTCCGTTCAAGGCGCTCGAAATTCGGATGTTCGAGCGCGATGTTCAGCGACCGCAGCCGATCCGGCCGCTCGGGGTGGCCTTCCGGCGTGATGTGTTCAAGGAAGATCGGATGTTCGTAAAGACGGGTCGCCATTCTTTTCCTCCCGGAGAAAGCTAGCTCAGGCGCGCTGCGGCAGAAGCGGATAACCCGCCATCACGGCGCGGCCGGCAAGAGCGGCAAGCACGGCCTTCAGCGCATCGCCGGGAATGAAGGCGAGTGAACCCATGAAAGCCTTTTCGAAACCAAGCCCGACGACCAGCGCCAGATAGGTGATGCCGAAAGCATAAAGCACGACCACGCCGCCGATCAGGCTGGCGATGAAGAAACCGATGCCCTGCGCCAGAGCCGACTGGCCACGGTTGACGAGTTTTTCCGAGAGAGTGCCGGTGACGAAAACCGCTGCGATCCAGCCGATCAGGAAGCCCGTGGTCGGCGTGGTGAAGATGGAAAGGCCGCCGCGTCCGCCCGAGAGCACCGGCAGGCCGATGGCGGCAATCAGGATGGTCAGGAGAACCGCCAGCGTGCCGCGCTTTGCGCCCAGCACGACACCGGCCAGCATGACGCCAAGCGACTGTGCGGTGATCGGCACTGGAATGAAACCGAGCGTGATCGGCGGCAGAAGCCCGAGTGCGATGATGATGGCGGAAAACAGCGAAATCAGCACAAGGTCGCGGGTCGTCATGGCTCGGAAACTCCGGATGGTTATCTGGCCGTCAGCTTTGGCCTCTGAAACCGCGCGCGTCAATGGCGTCGGCAATGGCATCGGCATCCTTCAACGTCATAATCACCAGCGGCACGATGATGGTGGCCATCCGCACCGGCAGGCCGCGCGCCCGGTGCGCATCGCGCACCGCATGGTAACGGTTGACGATTTCAGGCACGAACCGCACGACGAGCCCGACGGCAAGCCCGATATCGGCGGCCTTGACCAGCCCCAGCCTTTCCAGCGGTGCGGCGGCAAGCGCAATTTCGTCCATGAATTGCGAAATGCTGACGGTCATGGTGACGGCGGTGGCGAGAAGCGCCAGTGCTGTCAGCCGCAAAAGATTGACGCTGGCATCATGGGCCGGAAGCAGCAGATAGCTGAAGGCGGCAACGAGCAGAATGGTCAGCATCACCGGGCGCAGCCGCAGGCCGATCTCCCGCAAGGGCAGCCGCGTCTGGCGCAAAATGGCGGCGGCCAGAACCACGGCGCATCCCAGCAAAATCAGGTCTCGGGTAGGGAACAGCGCGATGCTGAAGACCATCAGCGTCAAGAGCTTGAGGCGTGGAGGGACGCGATAGAGCCAGCCAGTGCCTTCGACATGCAGCGATTTCATCGCGATGCCACCTCCAGATAGCGCGCCACCGCCTCTTCGGGGTCGGCATCGGCAACCAGCGCACCCTCGTGGAAGACCAGCACGCGGTCGAAGCCGGCAAGCAGCGGCAGATCGTGGGTGATGACAACAAGCGCCTGCGACAGCGCCGCCATGGTTTTTTCAACGATAGTGCGGTTTTTCAGATCAAGCTGGTTGGTCGGTTCATCGAGAATGAGGATTTGCGGATCGGTGACCAGAAGGGCGGCAAGCGCTGCAAGCTGCAGTTCTCCGCCGGAAAGCTCATGCGCGCGCCGCTCTTCCAGATGGGGAATGCCGAGCCGGGAAAGCACGGCCTTCACCCGGTTTTCGGTCTCCGCCCTACCGATGCCGAGCCGCTTGAGACCGAAGGCGACATCGTCGCGCACGATCGGCAGGATGATCTGGTTCTGCGGATTCTGGAAGATGAAGCCGACCGTCTGCAAGACCGCTTTGGCGTCGCTCACGGTGTCGAGACCGTTTACCGAAACCTTGCCTGCACTCGGCTTGTTCAGCCCGTTGATCAGCCGGGCAAAGGTGGTCTTGCCGGAACCATTGAGGCCGATCACGCCGATGCGCCGTTCCGTCAATGTCACAGACAGCGGCTGCAGGGCCTGCCGGCCCTCGAAAGCGACACCGGCGGCATCGAAACGGATTTCCAAGCTTACATCCTCGCGCTCGTTTTCCGGTTCTATACCCCGTCATCAACAGAAGTGAAACAAGGAACAAAAAAAGAACATTGCAATCCTGAAAAAGCCGTCATACCTTCTGCACCATGACGATCAAGGTTTCGAACGAAGCGGCAAGGCGGATTTTTCTGGCGCGGCAGGGGCTTTCCTCGCCGCCCGGCAAGGCGCTTTCCAAGGACGGGCTGCTGCAGCTCATCACCGATATCGGTTTTGTGCAGGTGGACAGCATCGGCACGGTGGAGCGCGCCCACCACCAGATCATCTTTTCCCGCAACCAGACCTACAGACGCGAGCACCTGACCACGCTCTTGGAAAAGGACCGGGCGCTGTTCGAGCACTGGACGCATGACGCCTCCATCGTGCCGACGGAATTTTACCCCTATTGGAAACACCGCTTCCGCCGCCGCGAGCCGATCATTCAGGAACGCTGGCGCAAATGGCATGGCGAGGGTTTCGATGCGGCTTTTGCCGAGACGCTGGAGCGCATTGCCGCCACGGGTCCGGTTCTGGCGCGGGAGTTGAAGGAGGAGGGGCATCAGTCCGGCGGCTGGTGGAACTGGCATCCTTCCAAGACAGCGCTCGAATATCTGTGGCATACCGGCAAGCTCGCCATATCCGGCCGCGTCAATTTCCAGAAGGTCTATGATCTGGCGGAGCGGGTCATTCCCGGCGAGCACCACGAAAGCGAAGTGGAGCACGCGCAATTCGTCGACTGGGCCTGCCGGCAGGCGCTCACCCGGCTGGGCTTTGCCACCCATGGCGAAATTGCTGCCTTTTTCGATCTCGTTACCCCGCAGGAGGCGAGGGACTGGGTCAAGAACCATCGCGACGAACTGTGCGAGGTCTCGCTTCTCGCAAGCGATGGCGGCGCTGCCCGCCCGTCCTATGCCTTTGCGGATTTCAGCGCCGATGTCTCCGACCTGCCGGAACCGTCGTCCCGCGTCCGTGTGCTGAGCCCCTTCGATCCGCTTTTGCGCGACCGCAACCGCACGGAGCGGCTGTTCGGCTTTTATTACCGCATCGAGGTCTTCGTGCCCGAGCCGAAGCGGCAATATGGCTATTACGTTTTCCCGCTTCTGGAAGGAGACCGGCTGATCGGCCGCATCGACATGAAGGCGGATCGCAAGCGCGGCACGCTGGATGTGCGCCGCCTGTGGCTGGAGCCGGGCGTGCGCGCCTCGGCTGGACGGCTGGAGAAGCTCGACGCGGAACTGGTGAGGCTGGCGAAGTTTACCGGGGTTGAGAGTGTGAATTACCTGGAGGGTTGGCGGGAGGAAAACTGAGGTCTTTCCCTCGGGTGATTTCTAGACGGGGCACGCAGACACGACGTTGCTGATCCGTGATGCCGGATTGTCGCGCGGCGTTGCGGCATATTTCTTCTCCCCGCCGGGGAGAAGGTGGCCCGAAGGGTCGGATGAGGGGGCAACGGCAAAGATATGCGGAGAACTTGCCCCCTCATCCCGCTGCCGCGGACTTCTCCCCGACGGGGAGAAGAAACGAGCGGAACCCGCTCGCCTCACGATAGCCCTGTGAAGCTAGGCAAAAGCCCCCAAATCAGCAGATATCCGTCGCCGAAATCTTGATGCCGAAACCTTCGAGGCCGACGTAATGGCGTTCGCGCGTCGTCAGCAGCTTGATCGAACTGATGCCGAGGTCCTTCAGGATCTGCGCGCCGAGGCCGATTTCCAGCCACTCATTTTCGCGGGAGCGGGCCTGTGCATGCGCCTCGTCCGGATCGCGTGACTTGCGTCGTCCGGCCACCTGGCCGACACCGACGGAGCCTTCGCGCAGATAGACGATGACACCTCTGCCTTCCTCGGCGATCTTCTGCATATAGTGCCGCACCGGCTGGCGGTCGCCGAACACGTCGTCGGCGACATTTTCCGGGTGCAGACGAACGGGAATATCGACACCGTCCCTGATATCGCCGAAAATCACCGCCATATGCTGCATCCGGTCCCAGGGCAGGGAGTAGGTCTGCGCCTTGGCCGGCCCGAAAGGCGTTTCGATGGTGAAGGAAGATTCCATCTCCACCAGCGTTTCCTTGCGCTGGCGATAGGCGATCAGATCGGCGACGGACACCTGCTTCAGCTTGTGTTTTTCCGCAAAGGCGGTGACCTGCGGTCCGCGCGTCACGGTGCCGTCATCATTGACGAGTTCGCAGATGACACCGATGGGCGGCAGGCCCGCAAGCTTGCAGAGATCGACCGCCGCTTCGGTATGGCCGGAGCGCATCAGGACGCCACCTTCACGGGCAATCAGCGGGAAGATGTGGCCCGGCCGGGTAAAATCGGCAGCCCCGACATTGGGATTGGCGAGATTGCGCACGGTTAGCGTCCGGTCATCGGCGGAAATGCCCGTCGTGGTGCCGTGCTTGAAATCGACGCTGACGGTGAAGGCCGTCGTGTGCGCGCTATCATTTTCCGCCACCATGGCGTTGAGGTTCAGCCGCTTGGCTTCTTCGCGCGGCATGGGCGCGCAGACGATGCCGGAGGTGTGGCGCACGATGAAAGCCATCTTTTCCGCCGTGCAATGCACCGCCGAAATGATCAGATCGCCTTCATTCTCTCGGTCGTCATCATCGGTCACGACGACGATTTCGCCTGCTTCGAAAGCGCGAATGGCGTCGACAACGCGTTTTTGGTCATAGGCCATGGCGGTCCCCCTTATTTCAGCCGGCCGGTCTGGCCGCGGTCTCGCAGATAATGGTCGGCAACGGTGCAGGCGATCATCGCTTCGCCGATCGGCACGGCGCGGATGCCGACGCAGGGGTCATGGCGCCCCTTGGTGCGCACATCGACATTATTGCCGTCGGTATCGATGGACAGGCGCTCCGTCAGAATGGAGGAGGTGGGCTTGATGGCAAAGCGCGCGATGACAGGTTCACCGGTCGCGATGCCACCCAGAATGCCGCCGGCATGGTTGGAGAGGAAGATCGGCTTGCCGTCATTGCCCATGCGCATCTCATCGGCATTTTCCTCGCCGGAAAGCTCGGCGGAGGCGAAACCTTCGCCGATCTCCACACCCTTGACGGCGTTGATCGACATCAGGTTTGAGGCGATATCCTGGTCGAGTTTGGCATAAATGGGGGCGCCAATACCGGCCGGAACGCCCTCCGCCACCACTTCGATAACGGCGCCGATGGAGGAGCCGGCCTTGCGGATGCCGTCGAGATAGTCTTCCCACACCGGCACCATGGCTGCATCCGGGCAGAAGAACGGGTTCTGATCGACCTGATCCCAATCCCAGTTGTCGCGGTTGATCCTGTGCTTGCCGATCTGCACCAGCGCGCCGCGCACATTGAGGCTCGGCACCACCTTGCGGGCGATTGCGCCGGCGGCGACACGCGCCGCCGTTTCGCGGGCGGAGGAGCGTCCACCGCCGCGATAATCGCGAATGCCGTATTTCAGGTCATAGGTGAAGTCGGCATGGCCGGGACGGAAACGCTTGGCGATCTCGCCGTAATCCTTGGAACGCTGGTCGGTATTCTCGATCAGCATCGAAATCGGCGTGCCTGTTGTTATCATCGTCTCGCCGTCCTCATCCAGCATCACGCCGGAGAGAACCTTGACGATGTCATCTTCGCGCCGCTGGGTCACGAAGCGGCTCTGGCCGGGTTTGCGCTTGTCCATCCAGTGCTGCACCTCGGCAAGGGTGAAGCGGATGCCGGGCGGGCAGCCATCCACCACGCAGCCAAGTGCCGGCCCATGGCTTTCTCCCCAGGTGGTAACACGGAAAAGATGACCGAAACTGTTATGCGACATAGTTCTCAAAACCGGAAAACAGGGCGCCTGTGGACAGCGCCGTTTGAAACAAGCGGATTTGTCTTAGTGGAAAATCCGGGCAAGGCAAAAGCCTTTCTTTCACGGCAAGCCCGATAAGGAGGTGACGCACCGTCCACGGCGGCGCGGCCGGGGCCAGAACGGCGTGTTTCATCAGCAAATGGATCGTATCGCCTGATTGATTCGCGGGAAGACGAGGTTTTTCCGGGATGACGAAAATGTAAAAGCGCCGTCGTTTTCCACGCTAATCCCGAGTTTTCCAATATTGCCGGGAAATGCAGTGTAAAAATCACTAACGGCTTGAACGCGATCCCAAATCCGTTCATCAATTGGGCCGAAAATGTCATGGTTGCGGGCAATTTCCGCCACATTCGAAAGGCAATTCTTCATGCATGTAAGGTTTTCACGCAAATCCACGAAAGCTAGATCGATGCGTATGATGATTGCCGCCCTTCTGGCCGCCGCCAACCTCCTGATGCCCATCAACAGCTTCGCGCAGAGCGTCGACGTGGAAGGCACGATCAGCAAGATCGATGCCAATGGGCTGAGCATTACGCTCAACGACGGCAAGACCTATCGCGTGCCGGAAGAGTTCAATTTCGAAGGTCTGAAAGCGGGCGTGAAGGTCGTGGTTTTCTACACGGAAGTGGATGGGAAACGAGTGGTCGACGATCTTCAGGTCGTTGAGTAAGACTGCGATCGCGGCTTTGCCTGTGACGGGGCGATTCTTCCCTCTGCCATTACGCTAAAACGCCCGTTGAGAAACGAGCGTTTGCATCCGTTTCTTCTCCCCGCCGGGGAGAAGTCCGCGGCAGCGGGATGAGGGGGCAAGGGTCGTGAGTTACGGCAACGTTGCCCCCTCATCCGACCCTTCGGGCCACCTTCTCCCCGGCGGGGAGAAGAAACGAGAGGCGGCCACTGAGCCAAATATACCAGCGTCTCGAGGGCAATGACGCAGAGGATTACGCTCTGTGATCCCTCACCAAATCCACTCCGCACTATTCCTGTCCATCTCGACTTTCAAAATCCGGTCCTGCGGGATTTGCGTCCGTGAGGCCTCGTCCTTGTCCATGCCTGACACCAACCGGAAGATGGAGCGGATCACGCCGCCATGGCAGACGCATACCGTCGGAACCTCAACGGAGGAAAGCCATGCGCCGATGCGCCAGGAGAGGATTTCATAGCTTTCGGCATCCTGGCCGGGGGGAATGAAATCCCACTTGTTGGCCTTGCGCGCCTTCACCCGGTCCGGGAACTCTTTTTTCAGCTCCGGCAGGGTTTGCCCTTCCCAGTCGCCGAAGGAAACTTCGATCAGGCGGTCGTCGGTGCGATAGGCGAGCGGATCGAGGCCCATCGCCGCGCGCATCAGTTCCATGGTCTCGCGCGTGCGCCCGAGCGGGCTTGCCACATAATCGAAGTCCGTGGCCTGTTCTCCCAGCAGATGCGCGAGGAGTTTGCCGTTGCCGACCGCCTGCTGGCGGCCGAAATCGTTGAGCGGAATGTCTTTCTGGCCCTGAAGCCGGCGTATCGCATTCCAGTCCGTTTGTCCGTGCCGGATCACATAGACGAGCAAGGCGATACCCCGTTTCAAACTTCGCAGGCTTAGTCCTTCACCACCGAGATGTCAGGCGCATCCACGGCCTTCATGCCGATGGTGTGGTAACCGGAATCGACATGGTGGATTTCGCCGGTCACGCCGGTGGAAAGGTCGGACAGCAGGTAGAGCGCCGACTTGCCGACTTCCTCGATGGAAACGGTGCGCTTCAGCGGCGCATTATATTCGTTCCACTTCAGAATATAGCGGAAATCGCCGATGCCGGAAGCCGCAAGCGTCTTGATCGGGCCGGCGGAAACGGCGTTGACGCGGATGCCGCGGTTGCCGAGGTCGACAGCGAGATAACGCACGCTGGCCTCAAGGGCAGCCTTGGCCACGCCCATCACGTTGTAATTCGGCATGACCTTCTCGGCGCCGTAATAGGTCAGCGTGATGATCGAGCCGCCATCATTCATGATCGGTTCCGCGCGCTTGGCGACGGCCGCCAGCGAGAACACGGAAATGTCCATGGTGCGGTTGAAGTTGTCGCGGCTGGTATCGAGGTAACGGCCGGTCAGCTCGTCCTTGTCGGAAAAGGCGATGGCGTGCACGACGAAGTCGATCTTGCCCCAGTGCTTTTCCAGCCCGGCAAAAACCGCATCGATCGTCTCGAGATCGGTCACGTCACAGTGTCCGGCCATGAAGGCGCCAAGTTCCTGCGCCAGCGGCTCGACGCGCTTCTTCAATGCGTCGCCCTGCCAGGTGAGTGCGATTTCCGCGCCTGCGTCTGCGCAAGCCTTGGCAATGCCCCAAGCGATGGAACGATTATTGGCGACACCCATGATGAGGCCGCGTTTGCCAGCCATAAGACCGGATGCCTGAGCCATTTTGTGCTCCCTAATACTTTTGATCGGTCCTGCCTATGGCATAGGCTGCAATCCTGTTCAAGATTGTCAAAGATCATCAACTGTTAGGGAACGTAACAAAGGGTGCGTTGTCCCGGCTATTCGCAAAACTTTCACAAATAAAGGCCTTCGCGCATGTGCCGCATCAGGTCGGTCACCTTCTCATCCGGCTTTTCGAGCAGGACGATGCGCAATTCGATGACGAGATCGCCCTGTCCACCCTTGCCGTCGGCAAGGCCCTTGCCGGCGAGGCGCAGCACACGGTCCGAACCGGACCAGGCCGGAATGGTGATGTTTTCCTCGCCGAGCGGTGTCGCGACTTTCGTTTCACACCCCAGAACCGCGTCGCTGAGCGATATCGGCAGCGTTGTGTGAATATCGAAACCACGAAGGGAAAACGCGTCCTCACGTGCGGTCAGCAATGTCACGGCAAGATCGCCGCGGGCCATGTTGGGAAGCTTCAGCCCCTGTCCCTTCAGCCGCACCACATGCCCGTCCGTCATGCCGGCTTCGAGCTGGAAGCGAACGTCGCGTTCGTCGGCAAGCGGCACGGTAATCCACTTGTGCTCCAGCAGATCGGCGACCGTGACGGTGGCTTCCGCGGTAATATCAGGCGCCTTTTCGGGGGCCGGCTGCGGGGTGCGGAACCGGCGCACGAGAGCATTGAAGAGATTGACGGCAAGTGAGGCGGGCGCGGTCCGGTCATCGCCAGCGCCGGGCGTGGTCTCGCCGGCCGCAGGCATATCGCCTTTTGCGGCGCTCGCGGCAGCCTTTGCCGCTTCCGCAGCCTGCTGCACCTTGGGATCGTTCTGCGCCTCGGCGCCAAAAATCCGCTCGACGATGTCTTCGGCGGTTTCCGCCTTGGCGTCGGTTTTCTGGCCGGTCTGCGCCCGGTTGCGGGCATCGGCGCGGGCCAGTTCCTCCATCAGCTTTTCAGCCGCCTTGGCGCGCTCGGCGGCCTCGCGCGCGGCTTCCCGCTGCTGCATGATGGTTTCGCCGCGCTGTTTCTTCTCGGCCGCCCTGCGGGCCTGATCGTAGAGATCGCGCTTTTTGGGATCCTTGAGAAGATCATACGCCTGGCCGATCTCGGCGAATCGCGCCGAGGCATCGGGATCGTCGCGATTGGCGTCCGGATGGACGGTTTTCGCCTTCGTGCGCCAGGCGGCCTTGATTTCCTCGTGGCGGGCGTCACGTTTTACGCCGAGGATCGAATACGGATCGCGCATGCGAAACACCAGTTTACGTTGGCTCAGGCGCTGCCGCCCTTCATGGCGCAATCCTGAAACTAACCCCTCCGAAAAGGGCTGCCCGCGATCATTCGCCTGCACGCCCTCTGTCTAATCAACGTCGACTGTTGCAATAAGTTGCTAATCACTCCTTTACGGAGGAAGCGCGCCGCACTCAGGCCGGCTCTATTCCCTGTGGAAGGGTAAACAGATTATTTCTGCTCGAAGCGGGTCAGCAGCCATTCGCCGGTTTCCGACAGGCAGGCCTGTCCGGCATAGCTCGCAACACCCTCGAAGGAGTGACGCGTCGTTTTGAAATCGCGGCAGACGAAGCCGCTCGATTTGTCTTCGTGAATGGCGGTGACGACGCCGGCGCTGCCGGTGGCCGCATTGGCCCAGGGCAGCGGCTGGTCGGCGAGCTTGGCGAGATCGGCCGAGGTTACCGCATTGCGGATCGTCGCATCGTCCGTCTGCGGCGCATTGTTCGGCTGGTTGGGGACGGAGGCCGTGGAAAGTGAGCGGTCGACTTTGTCGCCGCCGAACAGATCGAGGCTGACGCAGCCGCTCAGCACCACGAGCATTGACACGACGGCGGAAACTTCCGCTACCGACGAAAGGAGGCCCTTTGTTCGACTGTTCGACTTTGCTATGACGGTCACCATCTTTCACCAGAGATCATCTCTGGGGTCCAAATCAGCTCGGGAGCATTTTAGTCAATATGTCGGAAACGGGGTTAACATCCAGTGACTTCACGGAAGAAAATGAACCGTTCACGCTTTTTGCCGAATGGCTGAAGGACGCAACGGCTTCCGAAATCAACGATCCGAACGCGGTGGCACTTGCCACCGTGGACGAAAATGGCCTGCCGAATGTGCGCATGGTGCTGCTGAAAGGCGTCGATGATCGCGGCTTTGTTTTCTACACGAATTTCGAAAGCCAGAAGGGCCGTGAGATCCTTGGTCAGAAAAAAGCGGCCATGTGTTTCCACTGGAAAAGTCTCCGCCGGCAGGTGCGCCTGCGCGGCGAGGTGGAGATCGTGAGTGATGAGGAGGCGGATGTCTACTACGCCTCGCGCCCGCGCGGCAGCCGCATCGGCGCCTGGGCGTCCAAGCAGTCTCGGCCGCTGGAAGGCCGTTTCGCGCTGGAAAAGGCTGTGGCGGAATATACCGCCAGATATGCCATCGGCGATATTCCGCGCCCGTCCCACTGGTCTGGTTTCCGCATTCGCCCGCTCAGCATCGAATTCTGGCACGACCGCAAGTTCCGCCTGCACGACCGCATCGAATTCCGCCGCGAGACGCCTGATGGTGCATGGTCCAAGGTTCGCATGTATCCGTAACCGCCCTGAGGGCAGGCCATCGCGGCCTGCCTATTTCAGCAGCGAATCAAACAGCGGCAGGCCGATGACGGCGGAAATGGCGATCAGCCCATAGCAGATGCGCCGGAACGATGCTTCGTCGGCAAGCCCGTGCAGCCGCGCCCCGGCATAAAGACCCGCGCCGTAAAAAGGCAATGCCAGCAGGAAAAACACGAAGACATCAACGGTGAACAGGCCGCCGACAAAATAGCTGGCGATGGAAAACACCGTGGAAACCGCGAAATAAAGAATGACATTGGCGCGCACGAAAGCGCCTTTCAGCGCTCCGCCCAGCCAATAGGCGACGACGGGCGGACCGCCCAGTTGTGCAGCCCCCGAAAACAGCCCGGCCAGAAGCCCGGTGAAGAGGGTGAGCGGCGTTTTCGGCCGGCCGCTGTAACGCCAGCCGGACACCAGAAATAAGAGCAGCACCACGACCACGCCGGAGATGAGCCAGCGCAGGGTCAATGGATCACCCTTGGAAAGCAGCAGGGTTCCAACCGGTACGCCAACAAAGGCGCCGGCCGCCATGATGAAGACCTCGCGCCGGTCCGCCATGCGAAAGGCGGGCGGTATCATGCCGAGCGTCAGGACGCCGTCCACCACCAACAGCACCGCCGAGGCGATACGCGGCCCGACGATGGCGCTGGCAAGCGGGATAAAGATGAGCGCCGCCCCAAAGCCGGAAAAACCGCGGGCAAGGCCGGCAAGAAACGCGGCTCCCGCAAACATGGCGAGCAGCGCCGGACTATGCGCGGTGACGAGTGACGACAGGAAGTCGAGGTGGGACATGGGTGATGGCACGTTTGTTCGAATATCTTTTCTCTATCTCGCTTGCATGCGCATGTCCCGGAAATTTCCGTTCATGGCTGCATGACGCACTGACGGGTCGACGCGGTCAGAGAATCATGGTTAGAGTTGTAGTGCGTGAACAAAGGATGAACAAATGTTTTCTGACATGATGCGTCGGTTTGACGAGGCTTCGCAAAAATATGCCGCTGAAAACGGAATATTCCGCGATCCGGACTGGTACATGCTGAAGCTTCAGGAAGAGGTTGGCGAGATGACGCAGGCCTGGAATCGGCTGACAGGACGGGCGCGCGTTAAGGGCAGGAACAAAGAGGAGATGAAGCGGGATCTGGCCGACGAAACCGCCGATCTCCTCGGCCATGTGCTGTTGCTGGCCTATTATAACGGTCTCGATATCGAGGGATCGATCGAGCGTAAGTGGCGTTTCAAGCCGGGAGCCTGACGACCGGCCGAACGGCGGCTTGATCCTTCGGGTATCTCACCGCTTTGATACAGCTAGGAGAAAGCGACGATAAAGAACAGGATCGCAAGAGCCGCAGCCACAGGCGTCATCACCAGCCGCTCCGGGCGGCTTTTCGACATGGCGTTCAATCCAACGCTCACTGCCAGATAACAGGCGATGATCCAGATGCCGGGTTCGATCCAGCCGGATGGCCAGACGTCCACATAGCCCGTCTTTTGCAGCGGAAAGGACGCGAAAAAGGCATAAATGAGTGGAGCCGCCGCGCTGGCAATTCTTTGCCGGACCGGCAATAGCCGGTGCGCGCCGCCCCAGGCAAGGCGACCGAAGGGCGCGCCGGCTGCAAGCGCGATCTGGAATACGCACAGAACCAGCAGTATCAGCGTCGCGAGCGACACGGCAACAGGCGGCATGATCACCCCGGTTATGAATACGCCGACAAAGGCGCTCGACCTATAGCGGCATTCAAGCCGGCATGTGCTTCATCATGACGCCAAATGGCTAAGGACATGTGACGGCCGCCCGCGCTTTCAGCCCGCCCGATTTTCATCTCAATCAGGCCTTTGCCTTTTGCAGAAGGCTTGCCACGGCGTGAAGGTCGCTTGCAACGGCTATGCACTTCTCCCGCATTTCCTCGGTCGGCGGCGCGACATCGGGCACCATGATCGTCAACATGCCCGCCGATGTGGCCGAGCGTACGCCTGAATAGGAATCCTCCAGCGCAAGGCAGCGGCCCGGATCGAGCGAAAGACGCCGGGCTGCGGTCAGATAGGGCATGGGCGCGGGTTTGGGTTCGGTATAGTCGCCGCGTGCGACGATGGTGTCGAAACGTCTGAGAAGATCGTGGGGGCCGAGATGGCGCGTCACCGAATCGTGCCGCGACGAGGTGGCGATGGCGCGGCGGATATCGAGCCGGTCGAGAAGATCGAGAATGTCGATGACGCCCGGTTTCAGCGCCACGCCATCAGCCATCATCACACCGAGGTGCCGGAGCCAGGCGTCGCGGAAGCTGTCGATCGGAAAATCCGCGCCATAATCGGCAAAGATGGTGCCGGTAATGACATCCCACGGGCTGCCGCACACCTTCTGGTAGGTTTCGACCTTCATGCCATGGCCGCCTTCATCCGAGGCCGCCAGAAATGAATCGCGATAAAGCGTCTCGCTCTCGATCAGCAATCCGTCCATGTCGAACACCACGGCGTGCGGAAGAAAGGGCAACATGGCTTAACCGAACCGGAAAGGGCGTTCGCCGAGGCTCTCGAAAGGGCGGATCAGGTAACCATCGGGATCGGCGACGATGAATTGCCGGTTGCCCACTTCGACCGTGCCGCGCCTGTACCATTTTTCCTCCAGCGGCATGACGAGGTCGATTGAGGATCGCTCCAGCCGGAAAAGAATGGGTTGCAGGGAGGGAACGGCGAGCTGCAGGTTCATGCCGCGGCCGAGCGGAAATTCAAGCGCGGCATTATCAGTCACGAATGTCCGGGTTGCGCCGATCTGGTCGATCATCAGCTGGGCATCCCCCAGCGCCAGATAGGTAAAGCCCTCTTCGGGGCGCTCATAGACCACATGAAAACCGATCAGGTCGCAATAAAAGGCGCGGCTTTTCTGCCAGTCGCTGACGGAAAGTTCAGGAACGAGGGCATTTCGTATGATGGTCATGGTCTCCTTTGCCGCGCAGGCCCGGGATGGGAGATGGCCTGCGGCAGGGGCTGATCTTACCGTCTTCCCGGCTGCACGCCAGAGGAAACCTCATCATGGCAGCCATGTGTGAGGCTGCGGGCTGAGATTGTCGCGGCAGGCTCAGCCTCCGGTGTCCCGCAATTTTCCTCCGGTCATTCCTGTGCCCGTCACAGGAACCCAGCCGACCCAAGTTCCCGGGCGTGAGATTTACGCTTTCGTACCGCCGACGGTGATCTGATCCATGCGCAGATGCGGCTGACCGACGCCGACAGGCACCCATTGTCCGGCCTTGCCGCAATTGCCGATGCCGGTGTCGAGTTTGGAATCATTGCCGATCATCGAGACACGCTTCATCGCGTCCGGTCCGTTGCCGATCAGCATTGCACCCTTGACCGGCGCGCCGATCCTGCCGTTCTCGATGAGATAGGCCTCGGTGCAGCCGAACACGAACTTGCCCGAGGTGATGTCCACCTGTCCGCCGCCGAAGGAAACGGCATAGATACCCTTTTTGACCGAGGCGATGATCTCTTCCGGCGTCTTGTCGCCTGATAGCATGTAGGTATTGGTCATGCGCGGCATCGGCACATAGGCATAACCCTGCCGGCGGCCGTTGCCGGTGGGCGTCGCACCCATCAGCCGGGCGTTCTGCCGGTCCTGCATGTAGCCGACCAGCCTGCCGTTCTCGATCAGCACATTATATCCCGATGGCGTGCCCTCGTCGTCGATCGTCAGCGAGCCGCGGCGGCTGTCGATGGTGCCGTCATCCACCACGGTCACGCCGGGCGCGGCGACCATTTCGCCCATCAGGCCGGCAAAGGCCGAGGTCTTCTTGCGGTTGAAGTCGCCTTCGAGGCCATGGCCCACCGCCTCGTGCAGCATCACGCCCGGCCAGCCGGAGCCAAGCACCACATCCATTGTGCCGGCCGGCGCATCGATGGCGGTGAGATTGACGAGCGCCTGACGCAGCGCCTCATCCGCGCCGCGCTGCCAGTTTTCCGTGGTGATGAAATCGCCAAAGCCGACGCGGCCGCCAATGCCGTAGGAGCCGCTTTCCTGCCGGTCGCCTTCACCCGCAACGACGGAGATGTTGATGCGCGTCATCGGCCTGATATCGCTGACGCGATGACCATCGGCGCGCAGGATGTCCACCACCTGCCAGCTCGCGGAAATGGTCGCCGTCACCTGCCGGACATTCGGGTCCTTGTCGCGCAGATAGGCGTCGATATCGGTGAGAAGTTTCACCTTCTCCTCGAAACTCGGGCTGCCGATCGGGTTCTCGTCGCCATAGAGCTTTTTGTTGGTGCGCTGCGGTGCTGCGGCGTAGGAGCCGGAATAACCTCTTGTCACCGCATCCACCGCATCCGACGCGCGCTTCAGTGCGCTTTGAGAAAGCTCGCCCGCATGGGCATAACCCACCGTTTCGCCGGCAACGGCGCGCAGGCCGAAACCCTGATCGGTATTGAAGGAGCCGCCCTTCAGCCGGCCATTGTCGAAGGTCAGCGATTCGGCCTGGGCATGTTCGATGAAGAGTTCGCCATCGTCAGCGCCGGCGAGCGCCTCGCCGACGAGCTTGCGCAATTGCGTTTCGTCGCAATCGAAGAGTTTTACAAGATCGTCGGTCATGGGAGGCTCCAGTCATTATCGTTCATGACCGATTTAGGCACTGGAGCCGGCGGACGCAAGGCTGTCGCGTAATGGCAGGCGTCAGGGAAGCGCGTCGTAGCCCTCGGCAAAGCCGGAAAGCTCGATCGGAATACCCACGCGATCCTGATCAACGGCTTCGCGCAGCGCAAAAACCGCATTCTTGCCGGCGCGCAGAACCTTCAGCAGCTCATCATCAATATCCACTTCCACATAGCAGCCTTCGGAGAAGCAGCGGGTGAAATAGGCGCGGCCGATATTATTATTGTCGATATAAAGCTCCATGCCATCCTTCAAAAGCACGCCGAGCGGCGCGAGGATGCGCAGGATGCGCGACTTGCGGTCGGCGGTCTTCAGCACCACCACCGAAAGGCCGACTTCCGGGCGGTCATCGGCAATCACGTTTTGCATGAGGGCGCATTGTTCTTCGGATGCACCCGCCGGCTTGTCGCAGATGACAGACCATGCGCCATGCGTCGACTTCGGCGTGCCGGGCGGCTGCTGTTGCGCCAGCGCTGCGGCAGCGGGGGCGATGATGGCAAGACCGGCGGCGGCAAGAAAAGTGCGCGCGAGCGGGGAAAGACGCATGGATACCTCTGGGATTCGAATCAGTGCGGCTATTTTGACGCCATAATCCGGAAAAAAAAGCCTCAGGGCTTCAATTCCAGCGGAGTTGGGCGGAAATAGGACCTGACCGCCTGTATGGGCGTCTGATTTGCCCGGCACGTCATTCGTTATCCGGCGGTCAACCGGCTGGGAGACGGGGCTTTGTCGCATTTGGGCTGTTCGAAATCGCGTTCGGCGGGGCAGCTCAGACACAGGGTGCGGGAAAGTCGCCCATGGATTGATCAATGGCAAAATTGGGGCGCATCCGTGTCCCGACGCATATTGCGGCAGAGGACAAACTGTGGTTTGAAGTTAGTACCATTAGCATGGATTCTGCGTCTGTGATTGATCTAGATCAGACGCGTGAGGGAGAGGGTACCGTGAGGAATAGGATTTACGCAGCACTGGCGGGGATGACCTGTCTGCTCACGGCTGTCGGCGCCCACGCCGATCAGCCGGTGCATTGGCAAATGGGCATGCAGGAGGCCGCCACGCCGATCATGCACGAAATACGCTGGTTCGAACAATATACGCTCTGGTTCATTGTTCCGGTTACGCTTTTCGTTCTTGCGCTGCTCATCATCGTTGCCTTGAAATTCCGCGCCGCGAAAAATCCGGTGGCTTCCAAGACCAGCCATAATACGGCGATCGAGGTTGTCTGGACGCTGGCGCCGGTTCTCATTCTCCTGTTCCTCGCTTTCCCCTCGTTCAATCTTCTGAACGCGCAGCTGACCCAGCCGGAAAACCCGGACCTGACGCTGAAGGCGACCGCCACGCAATGGCTGTGGAGCTATGAATATGCCGCCGCAGAGGGCGCCGAGCCGCTCTCCTTCGACAGCTATCTGCTGAAAGAGCAGGATCGCGCTGCTGCGGGCAAGGAGGACAAGGCCCGCTATCCGCGTCTTCTTGCGGTAGACAATGAAATGGTCGTTCCTGTCGGCAAGACCGTTCGCCTTCTGGTGACGGCGGCTCCGACGGATGTCATCCACGCCTTCGCCATGCCCGCTTTCGGCGTCAAGATCGACGCCGTTCCGGGCCGCCTCAACGAAACATGGTTCAAGCCGGAGAAGGAAGGCCTCTATTATGGCCAATGTTCCGAGCTTTGCGGCAAGGACCACGCCTTCATGCCGATCGCCATTCGGGTGGTTTCCGAACAGCAGTACAACGCCTGGCACGCCGCCGCCGCTTCAGACCTGAACGGCGCGAACCGGGCGCTGATGGCCTCCGTCGACGGCGCTCCGCGCACCGTTGACGTTGCCGCCAACGAAGCCAACTGAGACCTGGAGTGACGACAATGGCTGGACCTTCCGCACACGACGATCATCACTCGCATGGTCAATCCGCACATGACGATCATTCGCATGATGCGCATCATTCCCATACGCCGGGCTTTTTCGCCCGCTGGTTCCTGTCCACCAACCATAAGGACATCGGCACGCTCTACCTGATCTTCGCCATCATGGCGGGCATCATCGGCGGCGGTCTGTCGGTCGTCATGCGCATGGAACTGCAGGAGCCGGGCATCCAGATCTTCCACGGTCTGGCCTCCATGGTTTACGGCTTCGAGGGCGACGCTGCCATCGACGGCGGCAAGCACATGTTCAACGTGTTCACGACAGCGCACGCGCTCATCATGATCTTCTTCATGGTCATGCCGGCGATGATCGGCGGTTTCGCCAACTGGATGATCCCGATCATGATCGGCGCTCCTGACATGGCTTTCCCGCGCCTCAACAATATTTCCTTCTGGCTGATCGTCCCGGCCTTCATCCTGCTGCTCCTGTCGCTCTTCGTCGAAGGTCCGGCGGGTGCTTACGGCGTCGGCGGCGGCTGGACCATGTATCCGCCGCTATCGACCAGCGGCATGCCCGGACCGGCGGTGGATCTTGCGATCTTCTCGCTGCACGTTGCCGGCGCATCCTCGATCCTCGGCGCGATCAACTTCATCACCACCATCCTGAACATGCGCGCTCCGGGCATGACGCTGCACAAGATGCCGCTGTTTGCCTGGTCGGTTCTGGTCACCGCATTCCTGCTGCTGCTTTCCCTGCCGGTTCTGGCGGGCGGCATCACCATGCTTCTGACCGATCGCAACTTCGGCACGGCATTCTTCTCGCCGGAAGGCGGCGGTGATCCGATCCTCTACCAGCACCTGTTCTGGTTCTTCGGTCACCCGGAAGTGTACATCCTGATCCTGCCCGGCTTCGGCATCATCAGCCACATCGTGTCCACCTTCTCCAAGAAGCCAGTCTTCGGTTACCTCGGCATGGCTTACGCCATGGTCGCCATCGGCGCCGTCGGCTTCATCGTCTGGGCCCACCACATGTATACGGTCGGCCTGTCGCTCGAAGCGCAGCGTTATTTCGTCTTCGCCACCATGGTCATCGCGGTGCCGACGGGTATCAAGATCTTCTCGTGGATCGCGACCATGTGGGGCGGTTCGCTGACCTTCTCGACCCCGATGGTCTGGGCGATCGGCTTCATCTTCCTGTTCACCGTCGGTGGCGTCACCGGCGTGCAGCTCGCCAATGCCGGTCTCGACCGTTCGCTGCACGACACCTATTACGTCGTCGCCCACTTCCACTACGTGCTGTCGCTCGGTGCGGTCTTCGCGATTTTCGCCGGCTGGTATTACTGGTTCCCGAAGATCACCGGCTACATGTACAGCGAGTTCATCGGCAAGCTGCATTTCTGGGTCATGTTCGTCGGCGTGAACCTGATCTTCTTCCCGCAGCACTTCCTTGGTCTCGCCGGCATGCCGCGCCGCTACATCGATTATCCCGATGCCTATGCCGGCTGGAACATGGTGTCTTCCTACGGTTCCTATATCTCGGCCGTCGCCGTGGGTATCTTCCTCTTCGGCGTCTGGGAAGCCTTCGCCAAGAAGCGGATCGCCGGCAACAATCCCTGGGGTGAGGGTGCGACCACGCTCGAATGGCAGCTGTCTTCGCCGCCGCCTTACCACCAGTGGGAACAGCTGCCGCGCATTCGCTGATGCGCGGCCGGAAGGCGCGGGCAGGGCTCGCGAATTCCGGACGCTCAGAACAAGGAACGGTGCGGCCTTGGCCAGCGCCGTTTCCTTGAGGCGGAAATGCCCGTTGCCGCGTGACATTTTGTCCAAGCGAAGCATATCGTCCGACATGATACATGCCCCGGACATGATAAATGCCAAGTCTGGCCTTTATGTATGAGCAGCGCAGACGAATGGCGGGATGGGCGCGGTCACAGGCCGGGCAAATGAATGGTATCGGTTCTTCCGGATGCCGCCCATTCCGGAACGTTCGGACCAATGAATTGACGCATCGCGCATGCCGGAAATCACATTCGTTTTTCGGGCCGGTGCAGGGGGTGTCGCGACAGGCGGCGCCTGAAGGAAAACAGGACAGGAAATGAGCATTATCGACAATCGCGACATGCTGGGCGTGAAGGGCTCCGAACTTTCGGAAGCCGGCGCGCGCGATTATTTCGAATTGCTGAAGCCGCGCGTCATGTCGCTCGTCGTCTTCACGGCCTTTGCCGGCCTCGTGCTGGCGCCGGGCGAAATCAACCCGGTGCTCGGTATCATCGCCATTCTCTGCATCGCCGTCGGCGCCGGCGCGTCCGGCGCGCTCAACATGTGGTACGATGCCGATATCGACGCCGTGATGAGCCGCACCGCCAAGCGGCCGATCCCGTCGGGCCGTATCGCGCCGCGCGAGGCCTTGGCATTCGGGTTGACGCTGTCGGCCTTCTCCGTCGTCATTCTCGGTCTTGCGGTCAACTGGTTCTCGGCCGGCCTGCTCGCCTTCACCATCTTCTTTTACGCCGTCGTCTATACGATGTGGCTGAAGCGCTCGACGCCGCAGAACATCGTCATCGGCGGCGCCGCCGGCGCTTTCCCGCCCATGCTCGGCTGGGCCTGCGTCACCGGCGGCGTTTCGCTTGACAGCATCATCCTGTTCCTCATCATCTTCCTGTGGACCCCGGCGCATTTCTGGGCGCTGGCGCTCTTCAAGATGCGGGATTACGGCGCTGTCGGCATTCCGATGATGCCGAATGTGGCTGGCGAACGCTCCACCAAGAACCAGATGATCGTTTACGCGGTACTGACGGCTGCGGCGGCCGTTGCGCCTTATTTCACCGGTCTGGCGAGCGCCGGTTACGGTATTTTCGCAGCGGTGCTGAGCGCAATCTTCGTATACTGTTCGCTCGATGTCCGGCGCATGCCTGAGGGCGACGAGAAAATGCTGCCGGCCAAGAAGATGTTCGCCTATTCGGTGCTTTATCTTTTCGCCATCTTCTCCGGCCTTCTGGCCGATCATTTCGCGCCGGCCCTCAAGGCCGTCATGTCGGGAGTCCTGTGATGGAAACGGTGGAACTGAGCGCAGCTCAGAAAAAATCGAGACGCGGGCGCAATATTGCGCTCGGTGTTTTGCTCGCCGGCCTTGTGGTGCTGTTCTACGTCATCACCATCATCAAGATCGGCTCGCACTGACGGGCTGATTGAGGGGAGAGGAGGAGGAGATGGCAAATATGGAAACGCAGGCGGCAGCGACCGGCAGGCAGAAGGTGAGCAATCGCTCCATTCTCGTGCTCTGTCTGGTGTTTTTCTGCGCCATGATCGGCATGGCCTATGCCGCCGTGCCGCTCTACACCCTGTTCTGCCGCGTCACCGGCTATAACGGCACGACCCAGCGCGTCGAGCAATATTCCGACGTCATTCTCGACAAGACCATCAACGTCACCTTCGACGCGAATACGTCGAACGGCCTCAACTGGGATTTCCAGCCGGTCGACAGGAAGGTCACGCCGAAGATCGGCGAAACGGTGCAGGTGACTTTCAAGGCGACGAACCGTTCACCCGTGGCGACCACGGGCACGGCGGTCTTCAACGTCACGCCGATGGAGGCCGGGGCCTATTTCAACAAGGTGGAGTGTTTCTGCTTCACCGAAACGACGCTGCAGCCGGGTGAAACGCTGGAAATGCCAGTGGTATTTTTCGTCGATCCTGACATCGCCACGGCGCGTGAGACCAAGAGCATTCATACGTTAACGCTGTCCTATACGTTTTATCCGGCCAAAACCGAAAAACCGGTTGCGTCCTTGCCGGTAAAAACTGAATCTGGCGAAAGCAAATTGTGAGAGGAGATCTGGCCTTTTGCTTAAGGCCGGATCAGGGAAGAGATACCAGGGGATTGTCGCAATGGCAGATACGCATCAGAAGAACCACGATTACCACATCATCGATCCAAGCCCCTGGCCGCTTCTGGCCTCGATCGGCGCCTTCATCCTGACATTTGGCGGCGTCTGCTACATGCGTTACCTGTCGGGCGGCTCCTTCAAGCTGTTCGGCGCGGAACTCGCCAATCCCTGGCTGTTCTATATCGGTCTCGTCATCGTGCTCTACACCATGTATGCGTGGTGGGCGGATACGATCAAGGAAGCCAATGAGGGCAGCCATACCCGCGTCGTTTCGCTTCACCTGCGCTACGGCATGATCATGTTCATCGCCTCCGAGGTGATGTTCTTCGTGGCCTGGTTCTGGGCCTATTTCGACGCCAGCCTCTTCCCGCACGAAGCCATTCAGGCGTCCCGCCTCGAATATACCGGCGGGCAATGGCCGCCAAAGGGTATCGAGGTCATCGATCCCTGGCATCTGCCGCTTTACAACACCGTCATCCTGCTTCTGTCGGGCACCTGCGTCACCTGGGCCCACCATTCCCTGCTGCACAATGACCGCAAGGGCCTGATCACTGGTCTGGTGCTGACAGTCGCACTCGGCATCCTGTTCTCCACCGTGCAGGTTTACGAATACATGCACGCGCCGTTCGACTTCAAGAATTCGATCTATGGCGCGACCTTCTTCATGGCCACCGGTTTCCACGGTTTCCACGTCTTCGTCGGCACGGTCTTCCTGCTTGTCTGCCTGTTCCGCGCCATTGCCGGCGGTTTCACACCCAAGCAGCATTTCGGTTTCGAAGCCGCTGCCTGGTACTGGCATTTCGTTGACGTCGTCTGGCTGTTCCTGTTCTTCGCCATCTATATCTGGGGCGGCTGGGGTGCGCCGGTGCACGGCTGATTGCACCGATAATGGCGGGGCGGCAATCGCCGCCCTGATGTCCAGGCGAGCTTCCCGCACGCCCGGCGCCATTCTTGGGCTCGACCCGAGAATCCAGATCGGTGGTGTGCAAATCCTCGGGTCACGCCCGGGGATGACGGAGGAGGGAGCCTCCGTCGACACTTCACGGGCGGCGGTTGCTGCCCTCGTGCCTGAACCCCTCTCCAGCAGGGCGGTTTGCAGGCGGAAGCGGGAGGTCATATGTCCGAATCCGGAAACGGCAATTTTGCGCCGGTCGATCCCATCAAGGTCGGGCTTAAAGGCTGCTGCCCGCGTTGCGGCAACGGCAGGCTGTTCGATGGTTTTCTGACCATAAAGCCCGCCTGCAGCGCCTGCGGGCTGGACTACGGTTTTGCCGATGCGGGTGATGGCCCGGCCGTTTTCGTCATGCTGATCGTGGGTTTTCTGGTCGTCGGGCTGGCGCTCTGGGTCGATCAGCGTTTTGCGCCGCCCGTCTGGGTGCATGTCATGCTGTGGTTGCCGTTTACGGTAATTGTCTCCCTGGTGCTGCTGCGCAAGCTGAAAGGGATCATGATTGCGCTGCAATATAGGAACAATGCAAGCGAAGGCAGGCTTGATCGTGAATGACGTTTCCCACATGAAGGCGGCGGAAAGGCGCGTCTGGTTTGCCGCACCGCTGGTGCTGCTGGCGCTTGCCATTCTTCTCGGGCTCGGAACCTGGCAGGTGAAGCGGCTCTATTGGAAAGAGGCGCTGATGGCCGATATCGAGGAGCGCCGCAGCGCAAATCCGGTGACGCTTGCCGATATCGAGGCGATAGCAAAAAGCGGCGGCGATATCGAATATCGCAAGGTCAACCTTTCCGGCACCTTCGATCATGCCCATGAGCGGCATTTCTTCGCCACCCATCAGGGCCGAACCGGTTATTATATCTATACGCCGCTGACGCTTGCGGACGGCCGCATTCTCTTCGTCAATCGCGGCTTCGTGCCTTTCGAGATGAAAGAGCCTGCGAAAAGGCCCGACGGGCAGGTAACGGGCGAGGTGACTATAACAGGGCTGGCGCGCGCGCCGCTCGTTGCAAAGCCATCGTCGCTGCTGCCTGATAATGATATCGCCAGGAATATCTTCTACTGGAAAGATCTGGCGGCCATGGCTTCCAGCGCCGAAATTCCGTCCGAGCGGTTGGTCAATCTCTTCGTGGATGCCGATGCCGCGCCTAATCCGGGTGGCTGGCCTGAGGGCGGCGTAACACTGATAGATTTGCCCAACAATCACCTGCAATATGCGATAACGTGGTATGGCTTGGCGGCGGCCCTTGTCATCGTCGCCGGTTTTGCCTATTTCCGGAACGGCAAGGCGCAGGGTGAATAAAGCGCGCCGCGTCCGGTAGGGCAGTTGATCGGGCAAGACCACGGTGCCGGCCAAGGAGCTGGCCAAGGAGCTGGAATGAACATCGCCGTTTCCAAACCCCCTTTGACGATAAGGCTGTGCGGACCGCGCGGCTTTTGCGCGGGCGTGGACCGGGCGATCCAGATCGTCGTGCTGGCGCTGAAAGCCTATGGCGCGCCCGTCTATGTCCGGCACGAAATCGTGCATAACCGTTATGTGGTGGAGGGGCTGGAGGCCAAGGGTGCGGTTTTCGTCGAGGAGTTGCATGAAATTCCTGCCGAGCATCGCGAGCAGCCCGTGGTCTTCTCGGCCCACGGCGTGCCGAAGTCAGTGCCTGAGGATGCGCAGGCGCGTAACCTGTTTTATCTCGATGCCACTTGCCCGCTCGTCTCCAAGGTCCACAAGCAGGCCATGCGCCACCAGCGGCTCGGCCGCCATGTGGTGCTGATCGGCCATGCCGGCCATCCTGAGGTCATCGGCACCATGGGCCAGCTTCCCGAAGGTACTGTCTCGCTGATCGAGACGGTGGAGGATGCCGGCCGTTACGAACCGCTGGACCATGAAAATCTCGGCTTCGTCACCCAGACCACATTGTCGGTTGATGACACCGCCGGTGTCATCGCGAAGCTGCAGGAACGTTTCCCGGCCATTCAGGCGCCCGCCGCCGACAGCATCTGTTACGCAACCACCAATCGTCAGGATGCGGTGAAGCAGGCGGCCCCCGGCTGCGACCTCTTCATTGTCGTCGGTGCACCCAATTCCTCCAATTCCAAGCGGCTGGTGGAAGTGGCGCTGCGCGCCGGCGCCAAGCGCTCGGTGCTGGTGCAGCGTGCCTCGGAAATCGACTGGGATGAAATTGGCGATATCAGCACCGTCGGCCTTTCGGCCGGTGCTTCCGCACCTGAGGTTATCGTCGACGAGATCATCGAGGCCTTCAAGGCGCGTTTCGACACGACGCTTGATCTTGCCGTAACGGTTGAGGAAACGGAGCATTTCCTCGTCAATCGCGAGCTGCGCAGCATTGAGCTGACGACCGATGACATGGCCTTCGTCAACGGCAATGCCAGCAATGCGCTGCCGCCGAAAACCGCCGCCGGCATTTAAGGCCGGACGATGCTGGCTGTGGGCGTTTTCCGTCCCACAGGCGTCATTCATCGAGATTTCCATTCCATCCTTCACCAAGAGATTTGAAATTGGCAGTTTATACTGATATCAGCGAAGATGATCTGAGGAATTTCCTCACGCAGTACGACGTCGGCAGTCTCACCTCCTATAAGGGCATTGCCGAGGGCGTCGAAAACTCCAATTTCCTGCTGCATACCACCAAGGATCCGCTGATCCTGACGCTTTATGAAAAGCGCGTGGAGAAAAACGATCTGCCCTTCTTCCTGGGCCTCATGCAGCATCTGGCCGCCAAGGGCCTGTCCTGCCCCTTGCCGCTGCCGCGCAGGGATGGCGAATTGCTGGGAGAATTGTCGGGCCGGCCGGCGGCGCTGATTTCCTTCCTTGAAGGCATGTGGCTGAGAAAGCCGGAGGCGAAACATTGCCGGGAAGTCGGCAAGGCGCTCGCCGCCATGCATCTGGCCGGTGAAGGCTTCGAGATCAAGCGTCCGAATGCGCTCTCCGTCGAAGGCTGGAAGGTGCTTTGGGACAAGTCCGAAGCGCGCGCCGACGAGGTGGAGAAGGGCCTGAAAGACGAGATTCGCCCCGAGATCGATTATCTCGCCGCCCATTGGCCGAAAGATCTGCCGGCCGGCGTCATCCATGCCGATCTGTTTCAGGACAATGTGTTTTTCCTCGGCGACGAACTGTCCGGCCTGATCGACTTTTATTTCGCCTGCAATGACCTGCTCGCTTATGACGTGTCGATCTGCCTCAATGCCTGGTGCTTCGAGAAGGATGGCGCTTACAACGTCACCAAGGGCAAGGCGCTGCTGGAAGGCTATCAGTCGGTGCGTCCGCTGAGTGAAGCGGAACTGGACGCGCTGCCGCTTCTGGCGCGCGGTTCGGCGCTGCGTTTCTTCCTGACGCGGCTTTACGACTGGCTGACGACGCCCGAGGGCGCGCTGGTGGTGAAGAAGGACCCGCTGGAATATCTGCGCAAACTGCGGTTCCACCGTTCCATTGCCAATGTCGCCGAATACGGGCTGGCGGGCGAATGAAACATGTCGATATTTTCACCGATGGCGCCTGCTCCGGCAATCCCGGTCCGGGCGGCTGGGGCGCCGTGCTGCGTTACGGCGAGGTGGAGAAGGAACTCTGCGGCGGCGAGGCCGAGACCACCAATAACCGCATGGAATTGATGGCGGCGATTTCGGCGCTCAATGCGCTGAAGAGCCCCTGCGAGGTCGATCTTTATACCGACAGCGCCTATGTCAAGGACGGCATTACCAAATGGATTTTCGGCTGGAAAAAGAAAGGCTGGAAGACAGCCGATAACAAGCCGGTCAAGAATGTCGAGCTATGGCAGGCGCTGGAAGCGGCGCAGCAACGCCACAAGGTCACCCTGCACTGGGTCAAGGGCCATGCGGGCCATCCTGAAAACGAACGCGCCGATGAACTGGCGCGAAAGGGCATGGAGCCCTTCAAACGGCGGTAATGGAAGCCTGCTCTATTTTGGGTCGGCGAAAAATGGAGCCGACTTGATCTCGGGCCCCATTATACGGGGTTGTGAAAACCGAAACCCGACCTATCTTGTCGTCAAGGGGTGCTCCGGTGGTGCCCAACGGAGGAGAGAAATCCGGATGATCCTGCATTGTGTATTTTTACGCTTCAAGGCCGCAACGGCGTCTTCTGAAAAACAGGCAATATTCGAGGCGATCGCTGCCCTGAAGGATGTCATCCCCGGCATCATCGATGTGAAATATGGTCAGAATGTCTCGCCCGAAGGGCTGAATGGCGGTTTTGTCGATGGTTTCATCGTGACGCTGGAAAGCCCGGAGGCTCGCGACGACTATCTCGCCCATCCGCAGCATATGGAAGTGGGGGAGCGTCTCGTGTCGCTCACCGATGGCGGTCTCGCCGGGCTTCTGGTGTTTGATATGAATGTTTGAGAGAGCGGCTTCTCGTCGCTCTCTTCCGTCATGCTCGGGCTTATCCCGAGCATCTGCAACGTGTCGATTGAATTGGACGTGATTAGATCCTCGGCACAGGGCCGAGGATGACGTCTTATCTAGGGCCAAGAGGCCTTCTTCTTAATGTCAAAGCTGCTCGATCATCGCCGCAGCGGCAGAGACCGTTGCCTGGCCGGGGTTCTCTTCAACGTTGAGCGACTTCACCACGCCGTCTTCCACCAGCATCGAATAACGCTTGGAGCGCACGCCAAGGCCGCCGCCGGACAGGTCGGCATCGAGGCCGAGCGCCTTGGTGAAGGACGCATCCCAGTCGGCGAGGAAGTGAATTTTGCCCTGACCGCCTGATGATTGCGCCCATGCGCCCATGACGTGCCAGTCATTGACGGCGACGACGGCGATATCGTCCACGCCCTTGGAAAGAATGGCGTCGCGGTTTTCGAGATAGCCCGGCAGATGGTTCAGCGAGCAGGTGGGGGTGAAAGCGCCGGGAACGGCGAAGAGAACCACCTTCTTGCCACCGAAGAGCGCGTCCGTGGTGGTTTCCACCGGGCCGTCGGCCGTCTTTTCCTTGAAGGTTGCGGAAGGCAGTTTTTCGCCGATCTTGATGGTCATGTCCGTGCTCCTGTAGCCGTTCGGTTCGCGCGACTATAGAGCACGGAAATGAAATCTGTCATGCGGTTTTCGAGTTAAATTCCGACGCAAAAACGCCGCTCACGGCTTCGGGAAATTCAGCACGGTCTCCATGGCCCGGTCGCCTGACTTGACCAGAATGGGCCAGCTGTTGCCCGGCACCTGATAGGTTTTCGGCAGGCCCTTGATGTTCATGTAGAAGGAGAGCTTGCGCTTGTCGCGCACCAGGTTCTGCGGCTCGTAATAGGCAAAACCGGAGGGACCGGCGATGAATATTTCGGTCTCCTTCGGCGCGTTTTCCGGAAGCTGCAACTGCACGCCGAGCATGGTCTTGTCGGGCGTGATGTGGAAATCGATCACCTTGAAGTCGTCGGACGCCGCCTCGGGCAGCGTTTCGCGCGCCTCTTCGAGAAGGCGGCGTTCCTCGCTGTCATCATCACCCGCATTGCCGCGGTCGATGGAGAACTTCGCCTCGAAGGGAATGCAGATATTCTGGCACACGCCGATGAAGGCGGTGAGGTCTATCTTCCCGCTCGCTGCCGGGTCGGCGGCTTTCAGCTGAAAGGGAAGGCTGACGGCGTGGTCATAGCCTATATCGGTGATGTCGCCGTTTTCGATCAGCTTCGGAACCGGATAAGCCATGGTGGTGAGGGTGACGCCGCTTGCCGGGTCGGGTGTGATCTGCGGCGGTATGCCTGCTTCGCCCGGTTCGCGCCAATAGGTAATCCAGCCGTCCTTCGGCTCGATCTGCAGCACGCCGCGCACCACGCCGTCCGCATCCATGGCAAGGCTTGCCACGCGCATCAGGCCGCCCTCGCTTCTGGCCCAGTCGGTAATTTCGGCCTGGGCGGCTTGCACGCCGCCAAGGAGGGCGGCAAATGCGGCCGCGAGACGAAGATGTGAAAATCGAAAGAATATCCTGACGCTCATGCTTCCCGTCTAACCCAACATCGCCCGACGGACCAGTTACGAATTCGTGCGGTTCATCATTTTCGGTTGATTGATCGGGCGCGATGCCGCATCCTGTCCTTTGTCGAAGTGCGAACGCCGTTTTCCGTTGAGCGACGGAATTCGGTCTGCTGGAGGCGCCGGTGAGCTTTTCAACCCTGATGGACAAACGCGAACGTGGCTTTCTCGATGGCCAGTTCCTCATCGCGATGCCGGGGCTGGACGACGGCAATTTTGCCCGTTCGGTGATCTATATCTGCGCCCATTCGGACGCCGGGGCCATGGGTTTCATCATCAACCGGCCGCAGCAGATCACGTTTACGGATATTCTGCTGCATCTGAAGCTGGTGGATAGCAACGATGCCATCATGCTGCCCAACCGCACCCGCGAATTTCCGATCCAGTGCGGCGGCCCGGTGGAATCCGGCCGGGGGTTTGTGCTGCATTCGGATGATTACCTCAGCGAATCAAGCATTCCGGTCAGCGATGACATTTCGCTCACCGCAACGCTTGATATCGTCCGCGCCATTTCCAACGGCCGCGGCCCGCAAAGGGCGACCATGATGCTCGGTTATGCCGGCTGGGGTCCGGGCCAGCTGGAAAACGAGATCGCCAATAATGGCTGGCTGAATTGCCCCGCTGCGGAAGAGCTGATCTTCGACCGTGGACTGGACAATAAATACGAGCGGGCGCTGGCCCTGATGGGCGTCGATGCGCGCATGCTCTCCACGGATGCCGGGCACGCCTGAGCCCCAGCAGAATTCCTGCCCCTTTCGGCTGGAACCAAATCCTGACCCCTGACGTTACCCACCCGGAAAGCCGGACAGACAGTACGGCTAAACTAGGGAGCAGTAATATGGGTAGCACATCTGACAAGATCGCCGGTAAAGCCAATGAAGTTGCTGGCAAGGTGAAGAAGAGCGTCGGCGAAGCGACGGGCAATAATGAATTGCGCGCCAAGGGTGCCGCCCAGGAAACCAAGGGCAAGGTTCAGAGCTCCGTCGGCAAGGCGAAGGACGCCGTCAAGGGCGCCGTCGACCGCATGTAATTCTGCATGAAACATTGCGCCTCTCCCACGATGCGGCGCATGGAGCGCATGTGTTATCGCACATGCGCTCTTGTCATGTGAGGGCCATGACGACCGGGCCGCTACGCCTGCGCCTTCACATCTTATCTCTGCTTTTCTTTCACCCGTCCCATCGCAAGGGTTTCATACATGAAGCTTTTCTCCTGCGCATCCTGCGGCCAGCCTGTCCATTTCGACAATCGCTTCTGTGTCTCCTGCGGCCATCGTCTGGCTTTCGTGCCGGAGCGGCTTTCCATGGAAGCGCTGGCGCCTGCGGGTGAACCGAACTGGCAGATCGTCGCCCAGCCGGAAAAGCAGGTGCGGTTTTGCGCCAATGAGGTGAATGATATCTGCAACTGGTCTGTGCCGGCGGAAAGCGCCAATGCCTTTTGCCCGGCCTGCAGCCACAATCGCCTGGTGCCTGATATGGCCACAGAGCAGGGGATTGGACAATGGCACCGCATCAGCCAGGCGCAGCGGCACCTGTTTTATTCGATCCTGCGGCTTGGCCTGCCGCATCCCAATCGTGATGCTGACCCCGCAGGCGGCCTCGTCTTCGACTTTCTGGTGGATGAGGTGGCGCTCGATGGTTCCGTCATTCCCGCCATGACCGGCCACGACGAAGGCCTGATCGCCATCCGCGCGGCCGAGGCCGATGACGCGACGCGCGAACAGGTGCGCGCCAACATGAACGAGCCATACCGCACCATGCTTGGCCACTTCCGCCACGAGGTCGGGCACTTCATCTGGAACAAGCTGGTGCGGGACGAAAACCGGCTGGAGGCCTGCCGCGCCGTCTTTGGTGACGAGCGCGAGGATTATGGCGCCGCCCTGCAACGCAATTATGATGGCGGGCCGCGCCGCGACTGGCAGGAGAATTTCATCAGTTCCTATGCCTCGGTCCACCCCTGGGAGGATTTCGCCGAATGTTTCGCCCATTATCTGCATATCGTCGATACGCTCGAAACCGCACGCGCCTTCGGTGTGGCGATCGATCCTGACGGGCACGAGGAAATGGCGGCGGAAGTGACGTTCGATCCCTATAAGGCCCGCAGCGCCGCGCAGCTGGTGAAAGCCTGGATCCCGCTCAGCGTCGCCATCAATTCCATCCAGCGCAGCATGGGGGAGGCGGACCTTTATCCCTTCGTGCTGACGCCGCCGGTGGTGGCGAAGATGGAGTTCATTCACGACCTCCTGCATGGGAAGGTGGCGGCGGATGCGCAGCCGGTGATGATGGTTCAGTAAATAGTCGGCGTGCAGGTTGAAAATCCGAGACGTTCCGGGGAGCATTAGCCCTCTCCGTCGTCATCCTCTGGCTTGTCCCGAGGATCTGCCGTCGGTGGTTTTAGCATGCGTGATTAGATCCTCGGGACAAGCCCGAGGATGACGTGGAATTTGAGGAGGAGACTGCGCCCCCTCGCTTCCATGTACGCAATACCCCTTACGATGCCCGCTTCGTCGGCTGGAACCGCTCCCGCAGAAGCTTCAGCGCCGCATCGCCGGAAACCGGTGTGCCGAACAGGAAGCTCTGGCCGAAATGGCAGTTCATGCGGGCCAGTTCGGCCGCATCCTCGGGTGTTTCGATACCTTCCGCCACCACCTGCATGTCGAGCGCGCGCGCCATGGCGATGACGGAGCGCAGCAGAACGTTGCGCTTGTCGCTGGTATTGGCCACCAGCGCCTTGTCGAGCTTGATGGTGTCGAAGGGGAAGCGGGTGAGATAGGCAAGCGACGAATAGCCGGTGCCGAAATCATCCATGGCGAGGCTTAAGCCCGTTTCCTTTAGCTTGGAAAGCACCAGCCGCGCCTGTTCCGGATTTTCCATGACGACCGATTCCGTCAGCTCCAGCTTCAGCTGCTGCGGATTGCAGCGCGTGCGGGTCAGCATGCCGCGCACGTCGTTGTACAATTCGTTGTTCAGCAATTGCGCGCTGGAAATATTGACGGAGATGAAGATCGGCATCTTCTCTATGGCGTGCTGCCAGTCCATCAGATCGGTGGCAGCCCGTTCCAGCGCGAACATGCCGAGAGGCTCGATCAGGCCGGAGGCCTCTGCAATCGGAATGAATTCGCTCGGAGGGATATTGCCGCGCTTGGGGTGTTCCCATCGCATCAGCGCTTCGAAACCGGCCAGCTCGCCATCGTCAAGCTTGACGATCGGCTGGTAGGCCAGCGACAGCTCCTTGCGCTCGATGGCGCGGCGAAGATCGCTTTCCATCTGCAGGCGGTCGGTGCCTGAGGTGCGGAAGGCGGGGCGGAACGGCTCGACGCGGTTGCCGCCGGCGCGCTTGGCGCGATACATTGCGAGTTCCGCATCGCTGAGCAGTCCGGCCGCACTTTCCTGCTGGTCGATCCATGAAACGAGGCCGATCGAGGCGGTGAGGATGATTTCGCGATTGGCGAAATTGATCGGCACCATGATCGCCTTGTTCACCGCATCGGCAAAATCGGCCACACGCTGCGGATCGCGCTCGGAGGTGAGGATCAGGCCGAACTCATCACCGCCGAGGCGCGCCAGCGTATCCTGCGGTTTCAAAAGGCGGCGAAGACGCCGTGTCAGCGCGATAAGGATATTGTCGCCGGCGGCAATGCCGAGCGTATCGTTGACGAGCTTGTAGCGGTCGATATCGATCGCCATCACGGTCGGGCGCACGCCCTCGCTGTCGGGCGACAGGTTGAGGATCGATTGCAGGCGGTCGAGGAAGACCTGCCGGTTCGGAAGCCCGGTCAGATTGTCGTTCATCGCATCCTGCAACAGCCGCTCCACCGAATTCTTCTGCTCGGTAATATCGGTGATGGTGCCGACGCAGCGGATGATTTCGCCGTTGGAGCCGAGAACCGGACGGGCGCGGATTTGCAGCCAGTGGAAATGCCCGTCTTCGGCGCGAATGCGGAATTCGTGGTTGAGGCGGCCCTTGCGATGGTCGAGCAGCACGTCGAGCGTCGCCTTGAACCGGTCGCGATCGTCAGGATGCAGGCGCGGCAGCCAGTTGCGTGCAGCGCCGTGCATGGCGCCGGGTTCCAGCCCCAGCCGGTTGGAAATATCGGGCGTGGTGACGATGCGGTCACGGGTCACGTCCCAGTCCCACACGGTATCGCCGCTGCCCGTGAGCGCCAGCGATTGACGCTCGAGGTCGGAGAAAAGACCCTGTTGATAGGCGCTGCCGGCAAAGGCGTGCTGGATGACGGTAAAGCCGATCAGAAGCACGATCAGCACCAGCCCGCCGCCGAGTGCGGGCTGCACGATGTCGTTGTCCAATTGTCCCGTCACCGTCAGCCAGCTGCCGAACAGCCAGACGAGGATGAGCGCCCAGGACGGAACGAGCAGGATCGCACGGTCGTAACGGTTAAAGCCGAGATAGATGATGAGCGCGATGCCGGCCGTTGCGGTGAGCGCGAAGGACACGCGCGCGATGCCCGACGCGACCGATGGATCATAGATCGCGACGCCAAACAGCAGCGCCAGACCCACCACCCAGGCAAAAGTCGCGTAACCCAGATGCGCGTGCCAGCGATTGAGATTGAGATAGGTGAAGAGGAAGACCACAAAGCTGGAGGCGAGCGCCACTTCCGCGCCCGCCCTCCATATTCGCTGATCGCTTGATGTGACGGTTATGAGCTTTTCAAGGAAGCCGAAATCGACGCAGATATAGGCAAGCACCGCCCAGGCAAGTGCGGCCGAGGCCGGCAGGACGGAGGTTCCCTTGACCACGAAGAGAATGGTCAAGAGCACGGCGAGCAGGCCGGCAATGCCGAGCACGATGCCGCGATAAAGCGTAAACGCGTTGATCGTGTCCTTGTAGGCCTCCGGCTCCCACAGATAAAGTTGTGGCAGCTGCGGCGTGGAAAGCTCGGCGACGAAGGTGATGACGGAGCCGGGGTTGAGCGTGATGCGGAAGACGTCGGCATCCGGGCTCGGCTGCCGGTCAAGCGCAAAGCCTTCACTCGGGGTAATCGCCATGATGCGCTGCGAGCCGAGATCGGGCCAGAACAGCTTGGAATTGACGAGGCGGAAATGCGGCGCGACGATCACGCGCTCCAGCTGCTCTTCGGAGACGTTGGCGAGCGCAAACACCGCCCAGTCGCCCTGGTGATCGGTGGAACTGGCGCGCACCTCGATACGGCGGCGGATGCCGTCGGGGCCCGGCGCGGTCGAAACCTGAAAGGCTTCGCCCTGATTGGCGTAGATATCCGTGGTGGCCGTCAGATCGAGCGCCGTGTCGTCACGGGAAATCTTCACCGGCTCAAAAGCAAAGGAATGGGAAGCAAAAAGCAGGAACAGCAGGAAAAACGGCGCAGCCAGCGCGATTGCCGCCAGACGTTTCGCAAGGCACGGCGCAGAGTGATTGTAGGTCATGTATCGTACTTCGTTCCGCCGGAGCTTTGCTTGTCGGCAAGAAGGGAAAACATCATATGATCCCGCCATTGGCCATTGATTTTCAGATATTCCCGCAAGAGACCTTCCCGCTGGAACCCGGCGTTTTCGAGAAGCCGGATGCTTTTGAAGTTTTCCGGAATACAGGCTGCCTCGATACGGTGCAACTGAAGTCCGTTAAAGATGTATGGTATTACCAATTTTAATGCGGCAGACATATGGCCTTGCGCGGCGTGGCGCTCGCCGATCCAGTATCCGATCATACAGCTTTGCGCCGCACCCCGGCGGATGTATCCGATGGTGATACCGCCCACCAGCAGCGTCTCTTTTTCAAACAGCAGGAAGGAGACTGCGGTGCCGGAGGAAAACTCCTGGCCGTTGCGCACCACGCGCATGCGGAAGGCGCCCTCCGTCAGTTCGTCCGGGCGCCAGGTCGGCTCCCAGGGCTGGAGAAACTGACGGCTTTCCGAACGCAGCACATGCCATTGCTTGAAATCGCTGTAGCGCGGCAGTCTGAGAAGGTGATTGGCGCTGCGCAGTTCGGGCGTGTCGCTATGTCGGGAAAGAAAACGCAGCATTCACGATCCCTGTGCGGCAGACATCGCCATCCGCAAGCGGGATGGCGAAAAAGGTGAGCGGACTTCGCCTTTAGATCCCGCCCTCATATCGGTTTATCCGTTCGCCTTTATCCTTGCGGGCTGCTGCGCGGAAAGCGCGGCAGTGATGTCGGAAAGAGGCGGCAGATGTTCGAGCGGGCCAATTGCAGACAATGTCGGAACTGTATCGAAAAACAGCCGTCCTGCAAGATCGGTCAGGCGCGCGCGGGTGATGTCGCCCAGCCGTTCCATCATCTCCTCATTGGGGATGGGCCGGCCGTAAAGCATCATCTGCCGGGCGATCTGTCCGGCGCGGGCGGCCGGGCTTTCCTGGCCCATCAGCAATTGGGCGCGGATCTGCGCGCGAGCACGGTCGATTTCCTCCTGGTGGATGACCTGAGAGGACTTGCGCAGCTCCTCGACAATGACGGGCACCAGTTCCGGCAGGTCGTTGCCGCCGGTGGCCGCATGGACGCCGAAGATGCCGGTATCGGAAAAACCCCAATGAAAGGCGTAGACCGAATAGCACAGGCCGCGATATTCGCGCACTTCCTGGAACAGGCGGGAAGACATGCCGCCGCCAAGGATGTTGGCGAGGATCTGCGAGCAATAGAAGTCGCGGGCGTGATAGGCCTTGCCTTCGAAGCCGAGAAGCACCTGCGCGTCCATGAGGTCGCGGGTCTCGCGGATTTCACCGCCGGTATAGATTGCCTTTTCCATGACCGGTGTTGCCGCCGGCAGCTGCGGCAGCGAGGCGAAACGCTCTTCCACCTGCTTCACGAAGCTTTCGTGGTCGACAGCACCTGCCGCCACGACGAAAATGCGGTCCGTCGTGTAGTTGCGGGCGAGATAATGCCTGATCTGGCCTGTCGTGAAGGATTGAACGGTTTCCGGCGTGCCGAGGATCGGGCGGCCGATGGTCTGGTCGCGATAGGCGACGCCGGAGAAATTGTCGAAGATCACGTCGTCGGGCGTGTCGGTCGCTGCACCGATCTCCTGCAGGATGACGTTTTTCTCCCGCTCCAGCTCTTCTTCGTCAAACAGCGATTCCGTCAGGATGTCGGCAAGGATATCGACGGCGAGGGGGACGTGGTCTTTCAGGACGCGGGCGTAGTAGGAGGTGGTTTCCGTTGATGTCGCGGCGTTGACTTCGCCGCCGACATTTTCAATCTCTTCGGCGATCTGGCGGGCGGTGCGGCGCGCCGTACCCTTGAAAGCCATATGTTCGAGAAGATGAGCGATGCCGTGTTCGGCAGTCGTCTCGTTGCGGGATCCGGATTTGATCCACACCCCAAGAGCGACGCTTTCGAGATGCGGCATTTTTTCCGTGACAACGGTCAACCCGGACGAAAGCCGGGTCACATTAACTCTCATACTCAACGTCTTTCCGCGTCTCTATTTGCCGGCGCGTGCATGGCTGCCGATGAAGGTTTCCACGGCTTTCAGCTCTGCATCCAGAATGTCGAAACGCTCCTCCCGGTTCATAATGTCAGCTAACCATACTGGAAGCGCAGGCTCGATTGCGCAAGCGGATTTTACAGCGGCCGGGAATTTAGCCGGATGGGCGGTCGACAGGACAACCATAGGGCTTCCCGCTTTTTCGTGCTTTTCCGCCACGAAAACACCGGTCGCGGTATGCGGATCGATGAGGTAGCCGGTTTTCTCAAGCGTGTCGCGGATCGTTGCCGCCACCTGCTTTTCGGTGGCGCGGCCGGCGCGGAAATCCTTCTTGATGAATTTCAGCGCATGCGGCGGAATTTCAAATGCGCCGGACTGCTTGAGGCCGTCCATTGATGCCTTTACCGCAGAGGAATCACGGCCATAGGCTTCAAATAGCAGCCGTTCGAAATTCGAGGAAATCTGGATGTCCATCGAGGGCGAGGTGGTGGGCTTGACGCCGCGCATCTCGTAACGGCCGGTCTTCAGCGTGCGCGCCAGAATGTCGTTGTCATTGGTGGCGATGACGAGCTTGTCGATCGGCAGGCCCATCTTCTTGGCGACGTAACCCGCGAAAATATCACCGAAATTGCCTGTCGGAACGGTGAAGGAAACCTTTCGGTCGGGACCGCCGAGCGAAAGCGACGCGGTGAAATAATAAACCACCTGCGCCATGATGCGCGCCCAGTTGATGGAATTGACGCCGGAAAGCTTCACGCCGTCGCGGAACTTCACGTCGTTGAACATCTCCTTCACCAGCGTCTGGCAATCGTCGAAATTGCCGTTGATCGCCAGCGCATGCACGTTGGAAGCGGTCGACGTCGTCATCTGGCGCTGCTGCACCGGCGAGACCTTGCCGTTCGGGAAAAGAATGAAGATGTCGGTGCGCTCACGCCCGGCAAAGGCGTCGATCGCCGCACCGCCCGTGTCGCCCGATGTGGCGCCGACAATGGTGGCGCGCTCGCCGCGCTCGGAAAGCGTATAGTCCATCAGGCGGGCGAGAAGCTGCATCGCCACATCCTTGAAGGCGAGCGTGGTGCCGTGGAAAAGCTCCAGCACGAAAGTGTTAGGGCCGGTCTGCGTCAGCGGCACGACGGCGGGATGGCGGAAGGTCGCATAGGCGTCATCGATCATCGCCTTGAACTTGTCGGCCGGAATTTCGCCGCCGGTGAAGCGGTAGAGAACCTCGAAGGCGACATCCTGATAGGACTTGCCGCGCAGGTTGCGGATTTCCTTCTTCGACATGGAAGGCCATTTGCGCGGAACATAAAGCCCGCCGTCACGGCCAAGGCCCGCCAGAAGCGCGTCGCAAAAACCAAGCGAAGGGGCCGCACCCCTGGTCGATACATATTCCACGAGATAGTCCCTTATCCACTACCGATTGATCGGCGTCTTTTCCGCAGCACCTTACCGGAATGAGGCGATTGGGCAGCTAATGAAGGGCTTTTTTGAAAATTCAAGCAAAACCGAACATGCCAATCGATTTTTTCCGGCGTCGCTGCTATAGACCATCGCCAACCTGCGTGAAAGGTCAATAAACAGCGTCTCCGGTTCTGTTCCGGGACAATGGAGAGGGATTTAGAAGAGTGTCAGGGAATTTCTTGCGTTTGTCCGCCGCGATGTCGCTTCTCGCCGTTGTTGCAGGATGCAATTCCTCCAACCCGTCGGACTCGCTTGCCGTCAACCCGCCGGCGGCGCAGGCCAATGCGGTCACCCCGGTGGTGCAGGCCAACTGCCCGACGGTCACGGTTCTAGACGCCAACGCCGTGCATCGCGTCTATGCCGGCGGCGCAAAGGATGATCCGCAGAAACTCGCCTATCAGGTCTCGCTGTCAGACACGACGCGCTCCTGCACGGCCAATGAGTCGACGCTGACGGTGAACGTGCTGGCCCAGGGCCGCCTGGTTCCCGGCCCGATGGCCAAGCCCGGTCGCGTCACCGTGCCGATCCGCGTGACGGTGAAGGACGGCGACGGCGAGATTTTCGGCGAAACGACCAACTTCGCCATCGATCTGCCCGCAGGCGGGGCCGGCACCCAGTTCATCTTCAACAACGACCATGTCGCCATCCCCAACGGACCGGGCGGCGCGCCGCGGTCTGTCAGCGTTTATATCGGCTTTGCCGAGCAGGGCGCGAAGGCCAAGACCAAGCGCCGGTGATCTGACGGGCGAAATGTAAAAACCGGAGGCTGCTCTGCCGTCTCCGGTCACATCGCGGACAACCACTCCTCAAACGCGACGTCATCCTCGGGCTTGACCCGAGGATCCAAACACGCATCGTCAAATCAAACCGCTGCAGATGCTCGGTACAGGCCCGAGCATGACGAAGTGGCGTTTGTGAAAAGGCCAGAGATTAAAAAGCGCCTTCCCACTCCGCCATCGCCGCAATCACGGCCGGCAGGTCCTGCATGCGTGAGATCACCGTTTCGGCGCCCGCATCGGTCAGCCGGTCGGCGTGGCTCGGATAGGTGTGGGATGCGCCGGTGAAGCCCACGACCCGCATGCCGGCCGCTCTTGCGCCATGGATGCCGTGCACGGAATCCTCGACCACGACCACGCGGTCAGGGGAAACGCCGAACTGGGCCGCGCCATGCAGGAAGATATCCGGTTTCGGCTTCACGCGGTCGGCCCCGAGGTCCTTGGCGGAATAGATATGCGGCGCGAAATAGGGCTTGAGGCCCACCTTCGTCAGCATCATGTCGAGGCGGTGGCTCGAGGAGTTCGAGCAGATGCAGCGTGGCGTGGTCAGACGCGACAGCGCGAATTTCACGCCCTCGATGATCTTCACATCGCGTTCCAGGCGCATGTCGAGCAGCTTTTCGGACTTGTCGAGCAGCGAGGCGGAGAGCGGAATGCTGGCTTCACTTTCCACCTGCAAAAGAATGTTCTTCCAGGTCATGCCGGCGAAACGCTCGCCCATTTCCTCGACGGAGATCGGATAACCGGCCTCGGTCAAGAGGCGGGATTCTACCTGCGCCGCGATGATTTCGGAATCGACCAGAACGCCGTCGCAGTCGAAAATAATGAGGTCGAAGCCGCTCATGGGCGCTCCCTGTATCGGATTTGTTTGGAAGAAAATGATGCCGGGCTTTTAGACCATGTCTGAGCCAAGCTCAACCGGTTCACCCGCAAGGGTCGGTCCCGTCAGGCTCATGGCTGGCAGGGATGCGGCAATTGAGCGGTTTCGAATATTCGGCGTTGCGCCATGCGATGGCGCAAAAACCGCTACACACGGCCGCGCCATATGCGTTATGGGATGTTATGCCCAAGACAGTGAAAAACGCGCCCGAAGACACCATTGCAGCACGCATCAGCCGCACGCTTGCCGACCGTATCGTTCGCGGGGAGCTGTCGCCGGGCGAACGCCTGAGGCAGGATCACATCGCCGCCGAATTCGGCGCGTCGCATGTGCCGGTGCGCGAGGCGTTCCGCCGGCTGGAAGCGCAGGGGCTGGCGGCCAGCATTCCGCGCCGGGGTGTCCGGGTGGCGGATTTCGGCCTTGACGATGTGCGCGAGGTGGCGGAAATGCGCGCCGCCCTTGAGGTTCTGGCGTTGCGCCACGCCATCCCAAACATGACGCCTGCCATTCTCGATCAGGCGGAAGCCGCAACGCTCGAAGGCGATAGCGCCGTTGATGTGCAGCATTGGGAGGAGGCCAATCGCCGCTTCCACCGTCTCATCACCGCGCCCTGCAACATGCCGCGCCTGATGGAGGCGATCGACGGCCTGCACGCGGCAAGCGCGCGCTTCCTGTTTTCCGCCTGGCGGGCCGGCTGGGAACGCCGCACCGATACCGACCACCGGGCCATCATCGATGCGCTGCGCGGCGGCCGCGCCGAGGAGGCGGTGCGTATTCTGGACGGACATGTGCAATGGATTGGCCGCAAGGCCATCCGCACCTCGTCCGGCTCGGTGCGCGACGCCTTCGCCATCGTCGGATAGGGTGGGCCCTTGACCGTCCGTCTCCGGCCCCACCACCTTCTCTGCATGCTCACTTATGTGGGCAAGGGCTATACGTCAGGCTTCGTCGAGAATTACGACCGCGTCGCCGTCCGCCTGAATGCCGGCGAGGAAGATATCGAACTGGTGGATGGCCCGGACGATATCTGTGAGGGCCTGCTCTGTGAAAGCCATGCCCACTGTTTTAACGAAGGCGTGGTGCAGCGGGACGAGATGGCCCGCCTTTCGGTCTCGGCGCTTTTGGGCGAGACGCTGACCGCCGGCAAGCGGCTGCAGGCGACACCGGACTTTCTTGTAAAGATACGTGTGGCTTTCGCTGCCGGCGAGATCAGGCAGGCCTGTCGCGGCTGCCAGTGGATAAGGCTGTGCGACCGTATCGCGGCGTCAGGGTTTGCGGGTGTGAAAATCGGCGAGCCGTTACCAACCGTGGCTAAGGATGCGGCGCGTTTTTCGAAGCATCCGATGCTCAGGCCCAAATATGGGTCGCCTGGCCGGAAACACTGATGACGTTTCCTCCATCCTCATTCCTGTGCTTGTCACAGGAATCCAGCCAGCCCAAGTCTTTGGGCTGAAAGAACTCTTCCCGTCGCGCAGACGCACGTCGGCTGGATCCGTGTGACAAGCACAGGGATGAGGGAGGGAGGCGGAATGAGGAGAGGGGCCGCGCCGTGCCGATTACTCCGGCACACTCGTCTCGGTTCTCTCGGCGGCCTTGACCGTCGCCTTGATCTCCTTCGGTTCGCGGCCGGATTTTTTGTCGTAGCTCACCTTCACCGAATAATCGCCGGGATGCAGGGTTTCCTGATGCTGCGTGCCGTAACGGCCGGAAATTTCCTTCTGCGTGCCCTGAAGATCCCTGGTCGTTTCGACGATATCGATCCGTTCGGCACCGGGGGCCTTGATTGCGAGAACACCCGCATCGAGATCGATTGTAATTTCGGTTCGTTTTCCGGCCGTCACGGTGAATGGCTGTTCCACCGTCACCTTGCCGAGACGGGCGCGCATGACGAAATCACCGGCGGGCATTTCCATCATTTTGCCGGTGCCGTAAATGCCGTTGATCGTCTCACGCGTGCCATCCAGCGTCTCCTTGGCTGACATCGCTTCGAAACGGATATCGTCCGTTTCCACCGCCCTGCCGCCTTGCGCATAGACGGCCTTCGCGATCACCACGCCGCTCGGAATGACCAGTTCGTGGCTGATCTTTTCGCCTGCCTTGATGGCCAGTTTCTCCTCAGCCCGCGCCGGGCCGATGCGGCCGGTGAGGAGGACTTCGCCCGCGGGCACGAAGACAGTGTTCTGGCCGTAGACGCTATCCTTGAAATCATCCCTGGTGATTTCGGTTTTCGCCTGCGTTTCCACATCGCCGCCCGGGCTGCGTTTCGGCACGACCGTCAATTCCGCCGCATCGAAATTCACCCTCGGCCTCGCAACACCTCCATCCTTCACCTCGAAGGACACTTCGCGGGTCACATTGCCCAGCGCCGCCACGCCGACATATTTGCCCGCCGGCAGCTTCGCCTCGAAGGTCGCGTCGTACGAACCGCCGGCATTGTCGTCGGTGCGGCCGCCGGAGCGGTCTGCCTTGTAGAAATCCCAACGCACCTTGTCGCTGTTACCGAGCGAGGGGCCGCCATCGAACAAAACCGCATCGGTGATGACGTTATATTGCGGGGCCGGTTGCTGCGCCTGAGAGGGCGTCGGCAGCGCCGTTGCGAAAAGCGCGGCGCAAGCGACATTCATGGAAAAAGAAGCCATTTTCATCACGGACCCCATTGCGGATTACCCCCTGCCATAATGGCTCTTCCCGCCGCGCCGACATGCGGAGACAGGAGAACCCATTGTGCACAACGTTTTTGCCCGACTTCGGGTTCCCCCGCCGGCCGCCGCAAATCGCGCCTGCGTGCCGCGACAGCCATTTATTTCGCATTTTCCGTGACTTGTTCAGGCTTTGATAACCATCTTCGGTAACCATAAGCATCAGTAGAGAGTAAGCGTATGGAGCGAGTACCAATGGCAGCAGTTTTTCCGCTGGCCGATTTTCGGCGTGCCGGTTTTGATCGTGCGGGCGAGAGTGACGCCTGGAAAGACAGCATCATCAAAGGTGATTGTGTCGCTGCCTTGGATGCCCTCCCGAGCCAGTCGGTGGACGCGATTTTCGCCGATCCGCCCTATAATCTCCAGCTTGGCGGCACGCTGCACCGGCCCGACCAGTCGCTGGTCGATGCGGTCGATGACGAATGGGACCAGTTCGCCTCCTTCGAGGCCTATGACGCCTTCACCCGCGCCTGGCTGCTCGCCTGCCGCCGCGTGCTGAAACCGAATGGCACCATCTGGGTCATCGGCTCCTACCACAATATCTTCCGCGTCGGCTCCATGCTTCAGAACCTCGATTTCTGGATCCTCAACGATATCGTCTGGCGCAAGACCAACCCCATGCCGAATTTCAAGGGCCGCCGTTTCCAGAACGCCCACGAGACCATGATCTGGGCCAGCCGCGATCCGAAAGCCAAGAACTACACCTTCAACTACGATGCGCTGAAGGCCTCCAATGACGACGTGCAGATGCGTTCCGACTGGCTGTTCCCGATCTGCAGCGGCCATGAGCGCCTGAAGGGCGACGACGGCAAGAAGGTGCATCCGACCCAGAAGCCGGAAGCCCTGCTGGCGCGCATCATCATGGCCTCCACCAAGCCGGGTGATATCGTGCTCGACCCGTTCTTCGGTTCCGGCACCACGGGTGCCGTTGCAAAACGCCTCGGCCGTCACTTCGTCGGCATCGAGCGCGAACAGGATTACATCGACGCGGCATCGGCCCGCATCGCCGCCGTCGAGCCGCTCGGCAAGGCGGAACTGACGGTCATGACCGGCAAGAAGGCCGAGCCGCGCGTTGCCTTCAACACGCTGGTGGAAAGCGGTCTCGTCCGTCCCGGCCAGGTGCTGACCGATGCCAAGCGCCGTTATAGCGCCATTATTCGTGCGGATGGTACGATTGCATCCGGTGGGACCGCCGGCTCCATTCACCGCCTCGGCGCGAAGGTGCAGGGTCTCGACGCGTGCAACGGATGGACGTTCTGGCACTTCGAGGACGGCGACGCGCTGAAGCCGATCGACGATCTCCGGACAATCATCCGCAGTGAACTGGCAAAGGCCGAATAGTCAAGGGTCCCAAAGACCGAAGGCAACGATCCACCGCCCGCCCTTGTCAGAATACGTCTCTGTCCGGTTTAGTACCTTCAGTCCCGGATGGAGAACGACCAACGCCCGGCACTTCGGTGTCGGGCGTTGGTATTTTCGAGTATCTTATTTTAGTCAGACAAGTTTCGCGCAAGAGACGAGCAATACTGTCTCAAATCAGAGCAGTGGTTGTGAAAATCCAGTCAGGATAAATCACAAAAAACATTGCGTCCGATGCCGCTTGCGGCAGGACTGGCGCAGGCCGGAGACCGCCATTTCCGCCTGCGCCAATTTCTTTTCCCGATCTGGGAATTTATTGGACTTCCACCCCATAGGCCCGCAAATCCTGCCTCAGCTTTTCCGCGCCGGTGAAGTGCACCGCCTGCCAGCCCGCCGCCTTCGCGCCTTCGACATTGGCGAGCGTATCGTCGATGAAGATGCTTGCGGCGGGGTTGAGGCCGAATTCCTTGGCGTGCAGGTCGTAGATCGCCACATCAGGCTTCAACAGCTTCACGTCACCGGAGACCGTCACGCCGCGCGGCAAAGTGAGGAAGGGGAACATTTTCTGCGCCTCGCGGAAGGTGTCGGAGGCGAAGTTGGTCAGCATCGTCACGTCGTGGCCGCTGTCGATCAGGGCAACCATGATCGCGACGCTGTCATCGTAGGAATGCGAGACCATCTCATGCCAGAACTTGCGGAAGGCGCGAATGTGTTCTTCCCGCTCGGGGAAGCGTTCCACCAGCAGCGCTTCGGCATCCTCCCAGCGGCGTCCGCGATCCTGTTCGAGGTTCCAGTCATGGGTGCAGACATTCTCGAAGAACCATTGGCGCTCGTCGGCATCGGGAATGAGACGGCTATAGGGAATATGCGGATCGTAATGGATCAGCACCTTGCCGATGTCGAATACGATATGCTCAATCTTGGTCATCGAAATTTCCTGCGTTCATCGAATGCGGATGGAATAGCTTGGGCGATGACTTTTTTCATCACCGTTGGCAGCGCCTGCGCGTCAAGATTTGTAACCGGCTCCCACCATCCGTCATCCGGGCGGCTTTGAAGGCCGTCCGGCGCCTGCGCGCGATAGACGGTGAGCCACAGTTCGAAATGGGTGAAGACATGCACGATGACGCCCGCCGCCTGCCAGCCGGCGGCAAAGGGCGCATGGCTCGCCTCCGTGCCGCCATCCATGCGCGCGGTCCATGCGGTGGTCGGCACCTCGGTCATGCCGCCGAGAAGCCCGCTTTCGATGCGCCGCCGGAGCAGGATTTCGCCGCTCGCATTCACCGCCACGAAGGCGGCCCCTAGCCGCACCGGCTTTGCCTTCTTGGCGGCCTTGACCGGAAACCGCTCCGGCTCGTCATGGGCAAGCGCAAGACAGTGGCCGTTGAAGGGACAGAGCGCGCAGGCTGGCCGTTTCGGCGTGCAGATCGTCGCGCCAAGGTCCATCATCGCCTGGGCAAAATCGCCGGGCCGATCAGGGGGCGTAAGCTCGGCCACCTTCGCTTTCATCGCCGGTTTGGAGCCGGGCAGGGGAGCATCGATGGCGAAAAGGCGGGAGATGACGCGCTCGACATTGCCGTCCATGACAGCCGCCTGCCGGTTAAACGCGATGGCAGCGACAGCCGCGGAGGTATAATCGCCGATGCCGGGAAGCTTCTTCAGGCCTTCTTCCGTATCCGGAAAGACGCCGCCATGTTCATTCGCCACGGCTTCCGCGCATTTCTTCAGGTTGCGGGCGCGGGCGTAATAACCAAGCCCCGCCCATGCGGCCATCACATCTTCCACCGGTGCTGCCGCCAGATCGCCGACGCTCGGCCATGCGGCGAGGAACTTCAGGAAATAGGGCTTCACCGCCTGCACGGTCGTCTGCTGCAGCATGACCTCGGAGAGCCAGACATGATAGGGATCGGCGCGTTTTCCCTGTGCCGCCCTGGCGGGAGACGTGCGCCACGGCAACTCGCGATGGTGGCGGTCATACCATGCGAGAAGTCGTTCTGCCGTTGGATGTGATAGGTCTTGGCGAGCATATGTGTTCATTGCCGCTGAACATAGTCGCGACGCGGCAATCTGCAACAGGGCGCGACTGCGGCGAAGTGGAAAATCGCGTCCGGCGATGAATACCGTCGACACCCGTCGTCCAATTTCGAAGAAAGGAAAACCGATGCCGAACGCGCCTCTCGATATGATACCCCAGCCACTCCTGTCCGTTATCGGAGTTCTGCTTTCCCTCTACATTATCGGGCGGCTGCTGAACCATCTTGGCCGTATGTATTTCGGGCTGGAAAACGGCGTGGCTTTTGTGGTGGCGCGCGTGATCCGCGAAATTGGCGAACTGGAGAAAATGCGCTCGAAGCCCTCGCGGCGCTTTCGCATGTTTGAATCTGGTTTCTGGGCGCTTTTTTGTCACGTCCTGTGGATATACATGTTTGTCGTCTTGGCATGCATGTTGGTGATCGCCCTTATGTCGGATAAGCCCGGGATGGCGCATCTGAAGATTTTGGCGGTGGCCTATTTCCTCTTTGGATGTTTGGTGGCGCGAATGATAAGCTTGGGCGCCCGCAGGGACTGGCGGCGATTCCGTGCGCTCCTGCGCGGTGAAGGAGATGACGATGGCGCGATCGTTTGAGGCCGGTTTTTCGCCTCTGCCGAGGAAAGCATGAAAAAACCTGCAAATTCGTTCCGCAAGGGCGTCGTACAGATCGCCGAAGTCGCCAATGGCATCATGGATCCGGTCCTGTCGAAACGGGCGGGCATCAACACGGCGCTGCTCGGCTCGTGGGATGAGATCGCCGGCGATGACTTTGCCGATTGCACGCGGCCGGAGAAAATCACCTGGCCGCGCCGCGACGAGGGGCCGGATCGCGGCGGTTACCAGCCGGGCGTGCTGACCATCGCCTGCGAAGGTGCGCGCGCCCTGTTTCTCACCCATGCGCAGGGCGAGCTCATTGCCCGTATCAACGGCTTTTTCGGCTTTCCAGCGGTGCGCCAGATCAGGATAGTGCAGAAACCGGTCTCCCAGACCATTAACCGTCGGCGCAAACCGCAGCCCCTGCGTGGCGATGCGGCAAAACGTCTCGACGATATGATGGAGGGCATCGAGAGCGAGGCGCTTCGCAAGGCAGTGGAGAGGCTCGGCACGGCGGTCTTGCAGAAGAAGCCTGGGGGCCGGACGATTTGATCGGTCCGGTTGTCCTTGACTGGTCACAATTCTTTGACAAGAAGAGTCCAAAACCCCGCTTGTGATGAACAGGCCGTCGCTATATCGGAATCAACGGACAATAGAGTCTATTACCAACAGGTGCTTTCATGCATTTTCCCGAACTGACCATTTCCCGTCGCAGCCTGCTTGGCGGCGTTGCTCTTGCTGCCATTGCCACGGCCCTGCCGTTTGCCTTCACGCCCGGCGTTGCCGAGGCGCAGGAACTGCCTGAATCCACCGGTGACGTGGATATGGCTGCGGTGATGAAGCCCGGCCCGCTGCCGGAAGCGGCGCTCGGCGATGCCAACGCACCCGTCAAGATCGTCGAATATATGTCGATGACCTGCCCGCATTGCGCCAATTTCCACAACAAGACCTTCGAAGAAATCAAGAAGAAGTACATCGATACCGGCAAGGTTTATTTCGTGCTGCGCGAATTCCCGTTCGATCCGCGCGCCGCTGCCGCCTTCATGCTGGCGCGCTGCGCACCGGAAGGACAGTATTTCCCCTTCGTTTCCATGCTGTTCAAGCAGCAGCAGAGCTGGGCTGTCGCGCAGGATGCACGCGCCGCCCTGCTGCAAATGTCGAAAATGGCCGGTTTCTCACAGGAGTCTTTCGAGGCCTGCTTGACGAACCAGAAACTTCTGGATGATGTGAACGCAACGATGCAACGCGGTGCGACGGAATTCGGCGTCAACTCCACGCCGACTTTCATCATCAACGGCAAGAAATACGCAGGAGACATGTCGGTTGAATCCATGTCGGCTGTCATCGACAAGCTGCTCTGATCGCCGAAGCCTTAAAGGAACGGGCGGCGGATATTTCCGTTCGCCCGTTTTTTATTGCCGTTTTTCTGTCTGGAGCATGGCGGCATGAAGTTTAACAAGCTCCGGGTCGTCGGTTTCAAGTCCTTCGTCGAACCCTCCGAATTCATCATCGAGCCGGGCCTGACCGGCGTTGTCGGCCCGAACGGCTGCGGCAAGTCCAATCTGGTCGAAGCGCTGCGCTGGGTGATGGGCGAAAACTCCTACAAGAACATGCGCGCATCCGGCATGGATGATGTCATTTTCTCCGGTTCCGGCAACCGCCCGGCCAGAAACACCGCCGAAGTCGGCCTCTATCTCGACAATTCCGACCGTACCGCGCCTGCCGCCTTCAACGATGCCGATGAAATTCAGGTGACACGCCGCATCGAGCGTGAAAACGGCTCGGTCTACCGCATCAATGGCAAGGAGGCGCGCGCCAAGGACGTGCAGCTTTTGTTTGCTGATGCCTCCACCGGCGCGCGTTCGCCCTCCATGGTGGGGCAGGGGCGTATCGGCGAACTCATCAACGCCAAACCGCAGGCCCGCCGCCAGCTTCTGGAAGAGGCGGCCGGCATCTCCGGCCTGCATTCGCGCCGCCACGAGGCCGAGCTCCGCCTGCGCGCCGCCGAGACCAATCTGGAGCGGCTGGAGGATGTGACCGCCCAGCTGGAAAGCCAGATCGAAAGCCTGAAACGGCAGGCGCGGCAGGCCAACCGCTTCAAGATGCTGTCAGCCGATATCCGCGCCCGCGAAGCGACCCTGTTGCATATTCGCTGGGTAGAGGCGAAGGAAGCCGAGGGCGAGGCAGAAAGCGCGCTCAATCAGGCCACCAACATCGTCGCCGAAAAGGCTCAAGGCCAGATGGAAGCGGCCAAGCAGCAAGGCATCGCCAGCCTGAAGCTGCCGGAACTGCGCGAAGATGAAGCGCGGGTGGCCGCCGCCCTGCAACGCCTGCAGATTGCTCGCACCCAGCTGGATGATGAGGCAAACCGCCTGCTGCGCCGCCGCGACGAGCTGGCGCGCCGTCTCTCGCAGCTTGGTGAGGATATCGTCCGCGAGGAACGTCTTGTTTCGGACAATGCGCAAATCCTTGCACGGCTCGATGAGGAAGAGGCCGAACTCCTCGAAATCCTTTCCGATTCCGGCCGCCATGCCGAGGAGATGCGCGAAGCTTTCGAAACCGCCGCTATCAAACTGGCCGAAAGCGAAGCCGTCTTTACCGCAATCACCGCCGAGCGGGCCGAAGCGTCCGCCGAGCGTCAGCAATTGGAGCGGACGATCCGCGATCTTTCCGATCGTAAGCTGAGGCTGGAACGGCAGTCGCAGGAGGCCTCCGCCGAGATCGAGGCCATCGATGAAAAACTCTCCGGCCTTCCCGATCCTTCGGAACGGCGGGAAGCTGTCGAGGCGGCAGAGATTGCGGTCGAGGATGCCCTGATCGTCGCTGACGAAGCCGAGGCCGCTGTCGCCGAGGCGCGTTCCGCCGAAGCGCTGGCGCGCGGGCCTCTGGAAACGGCGAAAAACCGGCTGAACGCGCTCGATACGGAAGCACGCACCATCACCAAAATTCTTGCCTCCAGCGCCGCCGCCAATGGCAGCTTCACGCCGGTGGCGGAAGAAATGACGGTGGAGCGTGGCTTTGAAGCGGCGTTGGGTGCCGCCCTCGGCGACGATCTCGAAAGCCCGCTTGATGCCGCCGCCCCCGCCTATTGGGCCGGCAATGGTGACGGGGCGGGTGATCCCGCCTTGCCGCAGGGCGTGACGCCGCTGCTCGATTACGCCCAGGCGCCAGCGGCTCTCCGGCGCGCGCTTGCACAGATCGGCGTCGTCTCCGGCACGGCGGAAGCCCAGAGACTACTGCCATCACTCAAGGTCGGCCAGCGGCTGGTGACGCGCGAAGGCGCGCTGTTCCGCTGGGACGGCCATATCGCCAGCGCCGATGCGCCGGGTGCTGCAGCACTTCGCCTGTCGCAGAAGAACCGTCTCGCGGAAATCGAAGCTGAACTGGATGAGGCCCGCTCCATTCTGGAAGAGGCCGAAGACCAGCTTGCCGCCAGAACCGAGGACATAAGAAGCAGCGAGTTGCGGCTTTCGGAAGTGCGTGACAGAAGCCGGCTTGCGACCCGCCAGCTTGCCGAGGCGCGCGAGGCGCTGACATCAGCCGAAAGGGCTTCCGGCGATCTTCTGCGCCGCCGGGATATCGTCTCGGAAGCGCTGAACCAGATCGGCGCGCAGATCGACGAGATCGCCGTTCAGGAAGAAAACGCCCGCATCGAAATGGAGGACGCGCCTGATCTTTCCGTGCTCGATCTCCGCCTGCGCGAAAGCCAGCTGGAAGTCGCGACCGACCGTGGCCTTCTGGCGGAAGCCCGTGCCCGCCACGAAGGCGTGAGCCGCGAGGCGGAAAGCCGTCAGCGCAGAATTCAGGCGATAGGGCAGGAGCGTTCCACCTGGCAGTCGCGTGCGGCAAGCGCCGCCGACCATATCGCCACGCTGCGCGAGCGCGAGGAAGAGGCGCGCGAGGAAATCGCCGAGCTGGACATAGCGCCCGAGGAATTCGACGAGAAACGCCGCAACCTCCTCAACGAACTGCAGAAGACCGAAGACGCCCGCCGCGAAGCCGCCGACCGGCTGGCCGAGGCGGAAAACCTGCAGCGCGCCGCCGACCGGGTGGCTGCAACGGCGCTTTCCGAACTGGCCGAAGCCCGCGAAAAGCGTGGCCGTGCCGAGGAGCGGCTGGTCTCCGCCCGCGAGAAGCGGCAGGAAACCGAACACCGTATCCGCGAAACGCTGAATACCGAGCCGCATATGGCGTTTCGCCTGACGGGCCTTGGTCCTGACCAGCCGAAGCCTGACATTCGTGATGTCGAACGCGATCTCGACCGGCTGAAGATCGAGCGGGAGCGGCTTGGCGCCGTCAACCTGCGCGCCGAGGAAGAGCAGGCCGAGCTCTCGGCCAAGCTCGCGGCGCTCATCAAGGAACGGGACGACATCATCGATGCCGTTCGCAAGCTGCGCGCCGGCATCCAGAACCTCAACCGCGAAGGCCGCGAACGGCTGATTGCCGCCTTCGATGTGGTCAATTCGCAGTTCCAGCGGCTGTTCACCCATCTTTTCGGCGGCGGCACGGCGGAATTGCAGCTGATCGAATCCGATGATCCGCTGGAGGCAGGGCTGGAAATCCTCGCCCGTCCGCCCGGCAAGAAACCGCAGACCATGACGCTATTGTCAGGCGGCGAACAGGCGCTGACGGCGATGGCGCTGATCTTCGCGGTTTTCCTCACCAATCCCGCGCCGATCTGCGTGCTGGACGAAGTGGATGCGCCGCTCGACGACCACAATGTCGAGCGTTACTGCAACCTGATGGACGAGATGGTGGCTTCCACGGAAACCCGCTTCGTCATCATCACCCACAATCCCATCACCATGGCGCGCATGAACCGCCTGTTCGGCGTCACCATGGCCGAACAGGGCGTCTCGCAACTGGTGTCGGTGGATTTGCAGACCGCCGAACAGCTGCGCGAAGCCGTCTGAGGCGGTTTTCCGGGATTCAATTTCCAGTTTTGCTCAATGTGAATTTATCTTGCCGTATCACCCATTCGGGTGAGCGACATCACGCGGCATTTTGCTATGTTTTTCGCAAGAGCCAAAGGTTCTCTCCAGACCCCACCATCCGGTTTCCTGTACCGGATGGAATGCCTTGCGAGGCCGCTGCCGTGGCCTCGCAAGGCTTTCTTTTCCGGGTTCACAGAGTGAGATGGCTGTATGGCTGGTAATCGTTTCCGGGGTGCAAACCTCCTCCGTCATACCGGCCTTGAGCCGGTATCCAACCAGCCCAAGTCCTTGGGCTGAAAAGACTCTTACCGTTGCGCAGACGCATGTCGGCTGGATTCCGGCTCAGGGCCGGAATGACGGAAGGAGGAGACGCAGCGAATCCCTGTAAACACTTGGCCTGCTGCAACTGCCAATGGCGCAGTTTGCGAATTTCTCCACGCATGATGCATGGAGGCCTACCATCACTCACCCCGGCACCAGCCGCAGCCGCGTGCCCCAGGGGTCGATCGCTTCCACGACATTGTTCTCCATCTCCACCAGCACGTAACCGGCCGCCCGCAGCCGCGTTTTTTGCGCCTCGAGATCGGCGGGATTGCGAATGGTGAGAGAAAACCAGTCGAGGCCGGTTTCCATGGCGTTGCGTTCCTTCGCGCCGCGGCTGTTCCATATATTCACCGCCAGATGATGGTGATAACCGCCGGAAGAGAGAAAAGAGGCGTCCGAGCGCGCATCCTGCGTCGGTCGCAGGCCGATGGCCTGTTCATAAAAGGCGCGGGCGGTGGCGATTTCGCCAACCCGCAGGTGAACGTGTCCGATGCGCATCCCCGCTGGGGCTGTCTCATAATCGCTTCTTTTGGTGTCGGTCAGCTTCACGAGGTCATCGATATCGAGCTGTTCGGTGCCCATTTTCACCACGCTGCCGCTCCAGACCCAGGTGTCCTTCGGCCGGTCGCTATAAACCTCGATGCCGTTGCCTTCGGGATCGTTGAGATAGATCGCCTCGCTGACATTGTGATCGGCAAAACCTGACAGCGGCACCTGCTTCAGCGCCGCATGCACCAGCCAGCGCGCTAGATCCTTGCGGGAGGGCATCAGATAGGCGATGTGGAACAGGCCGGCGGAGGTGGGGCTTTCGAAATCCGCGGCCGGCTTGTGGACGAGATCGAGCAGCGAAACAGTGCCGATGCCGAGCGTCACGCCTCTCGCCGTGCGTTCCACCTCGTTCATGCCGAGAACCGAACGGTAATAATCGATCATCGCGTCGAGTTCGCGCACCCGAATTGCGGCCTGGCCGATATGCATCGGCGTCGTCAGCGCAAAGGGAAGGGCAGAGGCGGCACCTGCGACGGGTACTGCGCCTTCCGCTCTGAGCGCCCCGGCAAGCGCGCTGGCGGCGCAGGAAATTCCGGCAAATTTAAGCGTATGGCGGCGGGTAAATTGCATGAATAATCTCTTTGTCGGCGATTTGAATGGCTTAGGCAACACTCCGTTTCAGCGCACTACACGAATGCGTCAATCATGGCGTTATTCGGCCTTTGCGGCAATTCTGGCGCGCAATTTGCCGCAATTATGCTGCACTGCGATGTAAACTGCGCGTTGCGGCGTTCCCAACATGCCGGCAATGCTGTAGATGATAGAAAAATGACAACGCTTCTGGGTGGAGAGCGTGGAATGAAAAAATGGGTTTATACCTTCGGCAACGGTGCTGCCGAAGGCAGGGCAGGTGACGTTGCGATATTGGGCGGCAAGGGCGCGAACCTTGCCGAAATGGCAAGTCTCGGCCTTCCCGTCCCCCCGGGCCTCACCATCATAACCGATGCCTGCGCCCTTTATCACAAGAATGGCCACGATCTTCCCGAGGACCTGAAGCTGCAGGTCATGGCCGGCCTGCACGGCATGGAAACCGTGACCGGCAAGACCTTCGGCGGCAGCCAGTCGCCGCTGCTCATCTCCGTCCGTTCCGGCGCGCGCGCTTCCATGCCGGGGATGATGGATACCGTTCTGAACCTTGGTCTCAACGACCGCACGGTCGAAGCGCTCGGCCATGATGCGGGCGACGCCCGTTTCGCATGGGACAGCTATCGTCGTTTCATCCAGATGTATGGCGATGTCGTCATGGGCCTCGACCATGAGCTGTTCGAGGAAATTCTCGAAGACGAAAAAGGCCGCCTCGGCCATGAATACGATACCGACATGTCGGCGGTCGAATGGCAGCACGTCGTTTCGCTCTACAAAAAGCTGATCGAGGATGAACTGGGCGAGGCCTTCCCGCAGGACTGTCATGTCCAGCTCTGGGGCGCGATCGGTGCCGTTTTTGCCAGCTGGACCAACCACCGCGCCGTGACCTACCGGCACCTGCACAATATTCCGGGTGATTGGGGCACGGCCGTCAACGTGCAGGCCATGGTCTTCGGCAATCTCGGCTCGTCCTCGGCAACCGGCGTCGCCTTCACCCGCAACCCTTCCACCGGCGAGGCGGAGCTTTACGGCGAGTTCCTCGTCAATGCCCAGGGTGAAGATGTGGTCGCTGGCATCCGCACGCCGCAATCCATCACCGAGGCCGCACGTCTGGCCTCCGGCTCCGACAAGCCTTCGATGGAAAAGCTGATGCCGGAGGCGTTCAGTGAATTCCTGGCGATCTGCAAGCGGCTGGAAAACCATTATCGCGACATGCAGGATCTGGAATTCACCATCGAGCGCGGCAAGCTGTGGATGCTCCAGACCCGGTCCGGCAAGCGCACCACCCGTGCCGCCATGAAGATCGCCGTCGATATGGTGGAGGAGGGGTCGATCTCGCAGGAGGAAGCCGTCTGCCGCATCGAGCCGTCATCGCTCGACCAGCTGCTGCATCCCACCATCGATCCCGGCACATCCCGTCCCATCATCGGCTCCGGCTTGCCGGCCTCGCCGGGAGCGGCGACGGGTGAGATCGTCTTTACCGCTGAAGAGGCGGTTGCAGCGGAGGCGGAAGGTCGCCGCGTCATTCTGGTGCGCATCGAAACCAGCCCGGAAGATATTCACGGCATGCATGCCGCCGAAGGCATTCTGACAACACGCGGCGGCATGACCAGCCACGCCGCTGTGGTGGCGCGCGGCATGGGCATCCCCTGCGTCACCGGCGCCGGCTCCATGCGCGTCGACATGCGCAACAAGGTGCTGATCGGCGTCGGCTGCATGCTCAAACGCGGTGATGTCATCACCATCGACGGTTCCTCTGGCCGCGTTCTGAAGGGCGAGGTGCCGATGACGCAGCCGGAACTCTCAGGTGATTTCGGCAAGCTGATGGAATGGGCCGACGGCCTGCGCCGCATGACCGTGCGCACCAATGCCGACACACCCGCCGACGCCCGCGCCGCCCGTGCGTTCGGCGCTGAGGGTATCGGCCTTTGCCGAACCGAACATATGTTCTTCGAGGGCGACCGCATCCATGTGATGCGTGAAATGATCCTTGCCGAAAGCGAAAAGGGCAGGCGGGCGGCGCTCGATGAGCTTCTGCCGATGCAGCGTTCGGATTTCACCGAACTGTTCCAGATCATGCACGGCCTGCCGGTAACGATCCGCCTGCTCGATCCGCCGCTGCACGAATTCCTGCCGAAGACAGATGGCGAGATCGTCGAGGTGGCCGCCGCCATGGGCATGCCGCAGACGGTGTTCCGCCAGCGGCTGGATGCGCTGCACGAATTTAACCCCATGCTCGGCCATCGCGGCTGCCGCCTGGCGATTTCCTATCCCGAGATCGCGGAAATGCAGGCCCGCGCCATTTTTGAAGCCGCCGTTGCGGCGGCGCGCATCACCGGCGCGCCCGTCGTGCCTGAGATCATGGTGCCGCTGGTCGGCTTGCGCTCGGAGCTGGATTACGTGACCGCGGTCATCGATGGTGTTGCCGCCGCGGTGGCGGAGGAAACCGGCATGGAGATCGAATATCTGACCGGCACCATGATCGAACTGCCGCGCGCTGCATTGCGCGCCCATGTCATTGCGGAAGCCGCGGAATTCTTCTCTTTCGGCACGAACGATCTGACGCAGACCACCTTCGGCATTTCCCGCGATGACGCGGCGCGCTTCATCAATACCTATCAGCGCAAGGGCATCATCGAACGCGACCCGTTCATTTCACTGGATTTCGATGGCGTGGGAGAACTGATCCGCATCGCCGCCGAACGCGGCCGCCAGACGCGGCCGGAGCTGAAGCTCGGCATTTGCGGCGAACATGGCGGTGATCCGGCCTCGATCCATTTCTGCGAGGATGCGGATCTTGACTACGTCTCCTGCTCGCCTTTCCGCGTGCCCATCGCTCGCCTTGCGGCGGCGCAGGCGACGCTGGCCGCAAGGTCGAAGCAGGGGCAAACGCCAAGCAATGTCGCCTTCATTCCTGTCAGGGGTTCTGTTGGACGATGATGCGCCGCTCCACCACCACCGGGCGGTAGAACATGTCGCGGTTCATCTGCGCCTGCCAGGCGCGGTTGTCGGCGCGACGATCCATTTCCAGATCGAGAAGGCAGCCCGCCATCGGGTCGGTGCCGGGGCGGAAACCATAACCCCGGCATGTCGCCTCATCCCGCGCCCGGCGCTCTTCCGGCGTCAGCGTCTGGCACGCGGTGAGCGCCAGTATCGTGGCAAGCGAACCGAGGACGATGGAAACACGCATCTTGTTTCTCCCTTAACATGACAGCCGTACGGCACTTTTATTGCCGCGATTGATACGCCTGTTTTGATGTGGGGAAAAGCCGCGTTGGGGCGGAAAGTTGCATCAATCCGCGATGGGGGAGGCCCAGCAAGCGGCGATAGCCGGGTCGGCTCCGACGGGCAGAGCGACGTTGCAAAACCTGTTCAGGAAAAGCGAAGAAAAGACGGTGGGAACAAACCCTGTTGAATGAGCCAGTCGCCAAGCAGAACCGTAAGGATGGCGATGAGGACGATGCCGCCGATAAATGAGAAGAGGCCGAGCGTGGCCTGCGTCCACCGGCGGGTTTGATAGAGGTAAATCGCAAGCCCGATGGGCGCGAGCAGAATGGTCGCGAGTTTGGCGGCGGAACTGCGCCGAAGGTCCCGCTTTTCGGCGTCCTCTATCTGCCACCAGGCAAACAGCGTGATGATGCCGACCATCTGCACCAGATCATTTGCGGTAAAGGAACTTGGAGGTCCGGCAGGCCAGACGGCCGCGTCGATGAGAAGCCCGAGGGATATGAAGGCGAGCAGGCCGACATAGATCCAGTGACGTTTCGCCATGCACAGGTTCCGCCGAAAGATGCGTTGTTATCTGTGTCGCTATCGCTATCGATGAAACCATCTCCGTCAATCCCAAACTCTCATGGAGCAACGGACATGGTCCTCGTTGGGGCGTCTCCGTTTTACCGGAAACGCCCCACGATGATCGCGGTCAGGCCGCCACGACTTCCCGGTCATCGAGCGCGTCGATGTCCTTGGTGTTGTTGTAGGCGGCCTCATTGAGGATGCCCTCGCGCTTGGCGACGATGGTGGGCACCAGCGCCTGACCGGCAACGTTGACCGCCGTGCGGCCCATGTCGAGGATCGGGTCGATGGCGAGCAGCAGGCCCACGCCTTCGAGCGGCAGGCCGAGGGTGGACAGCGTCAGCGTCAGCATGACCACAGCACCTGTCAGGCCGGCCGTTGCGGCGGAACCGAGCACCGAGACGAAAACGATCAGCACATAGTCCTGAATGCCGAGCGGCACCTGGAAGAACTGCGCGATGAAGATCGCCGAAATCGCCGGATAGATGGCGGCGCAGCCGTCCATCTTGGTGGTGGCGCCGAGCGGCACGGAGAAGGCGGCATATTCGCGCGGCACGCCGAGGCTCTTTTCCGTCACGGTTTCGGTGACGGGCAGGGTGCCGATGGAGGAACGCGACACGAAGGCGAGCTGGATGGCCGGCCATGCGCCCGCAAAGAAGCGTGACGGCTTCAGGCCGTGGGCGAGAAGCAGGGCCGGATAGACCACGAACAGCACCAGCGCTAGACCGATATAGACTGCCGCCGCATACCAGCCGAGCTGCGACAGCGTCGTCCAGCCATATTGGTCAACCGCGCGGCCAAGCAGGCCGATGGTGCCGATGGGGGTGAGGCGGATGACCCACCACAGGATTTTGCGCACGATCGCGAGCAGCGACTGGTTGAAGGCGAGGAACGGCTCCGCCGCCTTGCCCGCTTTCAGCGCCGCGACGCCAAAGGCGATCGACACCACGAGAAGCTGCAGCACGTTGAAGTTCAGCGAGGTGCTGCCTGCGCCGTTGTTGATTTTGGTCGAGGCTTCGAGGCCGAACACGTTGGCCGGGACGAGGCCTTTCAGGAAGTCGAGCCAGGAGCCGGTGGAGGAGGGTGCCGCCGCTGCCGTATTGGCAATCGCCGTGTTGACGCCCGGCTGGATGACGAGGCCGAGCACGATGCCGATGACCACGGCGATCAGCGCGGTGATGGCAAACCACAAAAGCGTCTGCCAGACGAGCTTTGCCGCATTGGAGAGGTTCTTGAGATTGGCGATGGAGGCGACGATGGCCGTGAAGATCAGCGGCGGAACCAGAGCGCGCAAAAGCTGCACGAAAATACTGCCGATAGTCTGCAGCGTCACCGAAAGCCAGTTCGGGCTGCCGGCGGCATCGGGACCGATGTTGCGCGCAACGAGCCCGAGCAGCAGACCGATGACCATGGCGATCAGAACCTGAAAGCCGAAATTGCGATAAAAGGGTTTAGGCCCGGAGGGGCCGGCGGACGTCGTTGCCTGTGACATGACATGTCTCTTTATTGTGCAAGAAAACGAGAATGTTGCACTTTTTACACGCATTCTCGAGGGAGGTCGCCGAGGATACGCCGATTTCCTCAGCAATTAAGGGATGAACGTGCGTATTTGTTGCGTTGCCGGGGAATTATTCTCGCAGATGGCGAATTCTCAGAAAAATGTTCCGCCCCATCGCGCTTCCGTTCCCGGCTCCTGACGGGAGGTTTTCGCATTTTGGCTTGCGGATCAAACCCGTCCTTTGTTTTCCTCGCCGTAAATCCGGTCTATGACATCATATGCAGGTGATTCCCTGCCAGAATTCGGGTGCAACGCTTTTTAGCCAATGCGATCTAACGGATATCCGCTTTCATGACTGTGCGTTTCGTCCGGCCTTTTTCGGTTGCAGCCTATCTTTCCCGGTATCTGGGTCTTGCGGCGCTTGTGCTGTTTCTCATCGCCGCCGGCATTCACCGTTTCGGGCCGCTGACGACACCTGATCTCGTCGGTCTGCTCATCATTGCCGCGGGCATCGCTCTGGCGGCCGTGCTTCTGGCGCTGATTGGTCTAGAGCGGTTGTGGACCAGGGGTGCGCGCGGCGGCCTTTCGGCGCTGGCGGCGCTGCTTCTTTCGGCTCTGCCGCTCGGCGTGGTCGGTTACGGCGCCTTTCTTTATTGGCAGCAGCCGAAGATTTACGACATCTCCACCGACCTGAGCGATGTGCCGGAATGGCTGGTGACGCCTGCGGCCAATCAGCAATGGATGGTGCGGCCCGCTGTCATCACCAAGGCCGACCGGGATGCGCAGATGGAGGCCTATGCCAGCCTCGCCGGCCGCCGTTATGAAGGCGCGATCGACCGCATCTATGCCGCCGCGAAGAAAATGGCCGCCGCCCAGACTATCCGCATCACCCACACAAAGGGGGTGATCGGGGCGGAAGACGCGCCCTCTGCCGGCATTCCCGAGCAGGACAGGACACAGCCCGCGGAAGAGGGGCCGGTGGAGGACCTGCCCTCCATCGTGCCGGTGCCCATGGCCCGCCCGACTGACGCGCCATTGCCCACCTTTTTCAATGGCAGCGGTGTTGTGCTGATGCAGGGTGAAACCCGTACCCGCATCTGGGGCCTGCGTTTCGATATCCTCATTCGCCTGAAAGAAGAGGCGGAAACCACCATCGTCGATGTCCGCGTCGCTTCCCGCTACGGCCCACACGATCTCGGCATGGGGGCGGCGATTGCGGAAGCCTATCTCGATGCGCTGGATGCGGAGATGCAGGGGCTGAACGACAACTGAGGCTATTTGTCTTGTTGTGGCACCCGCTCGTTCCCCGTCGAACGGGCGGCGAGCGACGAAAGCATCGTGAGAATTCGCGCGTCAAAACCTCATCACGCCGGAAAATATTCGCCCAGCAGCGAAGGCGCACCATCTGTCCGCACTTCGCCCTTTTCGATCAGGTCCTCTATATGCGCCAGCACGGAAAGGGCGGCCGCGCCGTGCAGGCGCTTGTCGGTGCTGGCATAGATCACCTTCACCATATCGGCGATCAGCCGGTCGCCTTCGCGGATGCGCTTCAGAACCGCCTTTTCCCGCATACGTCGATGAGCGCGTAGCCCGCGCATGAAGGCCGAGGGATCGGTGACCGGGCCGCCGTGGCCGGGCAGGAACAGCCGGTCGTCGCGGGTGAGCAGCCTCTCCAGCGAGGCCATGTAATCGCTCATCGCCCCGTCAGGAGGTGCGACGATGGTGGTAGCCCAGGCCATCACATGATCGGCGGAAAAGACGATGCCACTGCCATCAAGCGCGAAGGCGGCGTGGTTGGCCGTGTGCCCCGGCGTATGCAGCGCGGTCAGCGTCCAGCCGTCGCCGGAAAGGCTCTGCCCATCGCCAAGCGCGATATCGGGCACAAAAGCCGTATCGGAACTTTCGGCAAAGGGATTGGTCTCGCCCACATGCAGCGGCCGGGCGGCGCGATGCGGACCTTCCGCCACCGTCAGCGCGCCGGTCGCCGCCTTCAGCCGCCGGGCGAGCGGCGAGTGATCGCGATGGGTGTGGCTGACGAAGATATGGGTGACCTCGCGGCCATCAAGCGCCGCCAACAGCGCCTGAAAATGTGCCTCATCCTCCGGGCCGGGATCGATGACGGCAACAGAGCGGTCGCCGACGATGTAGCTGTTGGTGCCGTGAAAGGTGAAGGCGGAAGGATTGTTAACGGTGATGCGCTGGATGAGCGGGGCGACAGGAACCGCCTCGCCATAGGCCGGCCTGAAATCGAGATCGAATGCCGGGTCCGCCATCGAGACCTCCTGAAAAATGCCATGCCAGCTTGAGCCACGGCCTCAACCGCGCCACCGCCCAAGCCCTAACATGCGAACTTCGCCACGGCACCCAAAAAGCTTGGGTTTTGTGAAAAAATTGGTCGCCGGGTCATTGCCGGGCCGGGCAGGCTTTGATAATCAGGCCCGGTTCGGGCAGCGGCGTTTCGCTTCACTGCCCTGTTGGGGCGTCGCCAAGCGGTAAGGCACCGGTTTTTGGTACCGGCATTCCCAGGTTCGAATCCTGGCGCCCCAGCCATCTATTCCAAGTCAGAACAACGTTCTCAGATCCCTGCGGCCATCGATCACGCGAACGATTTCGACGGAACGTATTTCGTCGCCATTGGTATCCGGCACGGTTTCGTAGAGAATGACGTAAGGTGCCTCGATGAGCATGCGGGCAGATGGAAAAATTTCCGGGTGGCGTTCGCCCAGATGAGGATGGTCAATCAGACTCTCCGCTTTAGCGCGGAATCGGGCAAAATACCGCTCCGCGGCCAAGGGCTGCGACTTACCGATATCGACATATATTTTCTTCACATCGCTGCGTGCGCGGGGCGTCCAGACAAGCTTAATGGTCACGATTTTTCAACGAAGCCAGTTCTGCACGCGCTTCATCGAGCATCTCGTCAAAATCCACTTCGGTTGAACCGCCACTGGCTTTGCCCTCGCTCCACAACGCGCGCAGCTTGGCGATATCGTCGCGTCGTTGAACCCATTTTGCCGACCAGTCGCGCATCGCTTCCCTGATGACTTCGCTACTGCTGGCATAGGCACCGCTTTCCACGGCGTCGCGCAATATTTCGGCGTGCTGGGGTGTTACCGAAACGCTGATCTTTTCAACATTGGCCATGTCATTTCTCCATGGATATTTGGTAGGAATTATTACTACCAAATGGTTTTTGACACGAGATATTTTTTCGACGCCTTTAATGGCAATGGATCGGTGTGCACTGGATGCCGGGAGGTCGGAAAACCTCTCCTTCGTCATGCTCTGGGCTGTCCTGAGTATCTGCGAATGATTGATTTTATTGAATGTGTCAGTCCTTGACACAAGGCCGAGGATGAGGGCGCGGGCGAAGTAGTAGTCTCCAACAAAAACGCCGCGCATCCAAAGACACGCGGCGTCCAATCCTAGATCGCACCTAAGCCTTAAAGCGCGATATCCGGCACCTTCTTCACCGGCGCGCCCGCAGGCGCCGCACCGGCGCCCTTCAGCGCCTCAAGGTCGATCTGCGGCGGCGTCGGCAGCTGCAGGTGTTCGGCGGTGTAAGCCCATTCCTCACGCACCTTTTCCGGGTCGTCATTAAGCTTGGTGCCGTAGCTCGGCACGATCTGGCGAAGCTTCGTCTGCCATTCCGGCGTTGCCACCTTGTCCTTGAAGACCTTTTCGAGAACGCTGAGCATGATCGGTGCTGCGGTGGAAGCGCCGGGCGAAGCGCCGAGCAGGCCGGCGATGCTGCCATCCCCTGCAGCGACGACTTCGGTGCCGAGCCGCAGCACGCCGCCCTTTTCGTCGTCGCGCTTGATGATCTGCACGCGCTGGCCGGCCTGCCACAGACGCCATTCGCCCTGCTTGGCGTTCGGGAAATATTCCTTCAGCGCGGCAAAGCGGTCGTCATCCGACATCATCAGCTGGCCGGCGAGATACTCCACCAGCGGATATTCGTCGATGCCGACGCGCACCATCGGCCAGGCATTGCTTGTGGTGACCGAGGAGACGAGGTCGAAATAAGAGCCTTCCTTCAGGAACTTGGTGGAGAAGGTGGCGAAAGGTCCGAACAGGATGACGCGCTTGCCGCCCAGCACACGGGTATCGAGATGCGGAACCGACATGGGCGGCGAGCCGACCGAGGCCTTGCCATAGGCCTTGGCCAGATGCTGCATCGTCACATCAGGGTTTTCATTGATCAGGAACGAGCCGCCCACCGGGAAACCGGCATAGTCGTCCGCTTCCGGAATGCCGGACATCTGCAACAGATGCAGCGCGCCGCCGCCAGCGCCGATGAATACGAATTTCGCGTCCACCACCTGTTCGGCATCGGTCTTGGTATTGGTGTAGGTCACGCGCCAGCTGCCATCGGCATTACGCTGAATATCGGAAACCTCGCTATTGACCTGAAGGTCGAAATTCTGGTCGCTCTGCAGATGCGATACGAACTGGCGGGTGATTTCGCCGAATTCCATGTCGGTGCCGAGCGGCGACCAGGTCGCGCCGATCTTCTGGGAAGGATCGCGGCCTTCCATCATCAGCGGCACCCACTTCTTGATCTGCTCGGGATCGGTGGAGAATTCCATACCGGCGAAAAGCGGGCTGGCCTTGAGCGCCTGATAACGCTTTTCCAGATAGGCGACGTTCTCGTCACCCCAGACGAAGCTCATATGCGGCGTGTGGTTGATGAAGGAGCGCGGGTTCTTCAAGACGCCGTTGCGCACCTGCCAGGCCCAGAACTGCCGGGAAATCTGGAAGGATTCGTTGATGTTGACGGCCTGGGTGATCTTGATGTTGCCGTTGTCGTCTTCCGGTGTGTAGTTGAGCTCGGCAAGCGCCGAGTGGCCGGTGCCGGCATTGTTCCAGCCGTTCGAGCTTTCAAGCGCCACGCCGTCCAGCCGCTCCAGCATCTGCATCGACCAGGTGGGCTCCAGTTCGCGCAGCCACACACCGAGTGTCGCGCTCATGATGCCGCCGCCGATCAAAAGCACATCGACCTTCTTGGCGGCCGTATTGGCGAGAAGCGGAGAAGAGGGCAGCGCCGCTGCGGCAATTCCGGCGAGCGCGCCGCCCAGAACCTGTCGGCGGTTCAGCGGAAATGCATGGGAGAGATCAGTGAGCTGGGATTTGTCTTGATCGATGGGAGTCACGGCCATACCTGATTCTTGTTTTGTGTTAAAAACATTCCTCCCGATCGCCCCGTTACAACAAAGCGTAAATCGGCACAACCCGGCCCCATTCACTCCAGTTCAAGCGTTTTTGCAGGGATTTGGCCGGGGCATATGGTCGCGTCAGCGAATTTTGCATATTTGCGGATCGTCATTTTTAGGGCGGTGAAGATTAGGCGATGCTTTCAAACGGTTGAAAGGGTTCTCTGCGCCCGATATCGCAAAAAGCCCGCCCGGCTGCACCTTGCCGGCCATCATGGCTGGCGCAATGCCGCTGCGGGCCGATTTTTTTTCAGAAAAATGACAAAAATCCCGAAAAAGTGAAAAGGCCCGCCGGTTCGGGCGGGCCTTGGCGCGTTCGGTTTGTGGCCGAAGATCAGTTTGCGGCGAGGAATTCCGCGCAATAGCTCGGGCCGTTGACGCCGGGGCGGTCGGAGACGGTGCGCACGGCGGTGATCTTGTAGTCGCTGGAAACGACGAGCTGCACGGTGCAGGAGAGCGAGGCGGTGCGGGCCGGCGAGATCTGGCGACCCTTCTTCCCATCCTTGCCTTCTTCAAACCTGGCCGGAATGGTGGCCTTCTTGTAGCCGCCACGCCAGTTATAGACGGTGGAGCTGCCGGTTTCCGTATCGCTCAGCGGCGGGCCGAATTTTGCGAAGAAAATACCTGCGGACTGGCCGACCCAGCGGGTCTCAACGGGGCTCTTCTGGGTGAAAGAAGGAGTGGAGCCGCCCGTGGAAGTGGTGCAGGCCGAGAGCGCAATGGCAAACGCTGCGAGCGTTACGCTGCGAGATAGCATGATGAAATGTCCTTTGTGCCGTGTCCGGCTTCCCGCCGGTCATTCCGTTCCCCTAGCAGATTTGGAGACGGCGGGCAGGGGAGGTGGGCGGCTTGACGAAAATTTCCTGCCACAATTGCTTTTTTGTAACGTTTTGAGGGCGTCCAGGCGGTGCCGCAGGCGCTTGGCAGGGCTGTTTCAACGGATGGGGAAAACTTGTCACAAAAAATGCAATAAGCCGCTTGTCGAATGCCGGAGGCTGGTCTATAGAAGCGCCGCTGGTCACGGAGTGTAGCGCAGTCTGGTAGCGCACGTCGTTCGGGACGACGGGGTCGGAGGTTCGAATCCTCTCACTCCGACCAGCTTGAAGCCCAATAGATACAGCGGCTTGCAACTCATCCCGATACTTCCTGAAAATCTCCAGATCAAAGCCTCGCACCGAAACCGTCCCTGTTAAATCAGAACCGGTTGGAATGCATTCGTGGATCTTGCCTGAAAATCAGGGCACAGATGCGGATAGGCGCCTTCAAACTCCCGTTCTTCAATTGGTGCCTGCTTTAGGGGGCGGAGAGCGTTTCCTGCTCGTGGATGTGAAGCTGCACCGTCGCTTGAGCCGGCCGCCCGAACAAAAGAGGCCCGTCGCTCCGCCAAGCGCCAGGCCTCAATGTCGCGGCCTTGTTTCAGGGGACGCGCGACACGGACCGTCTTAGAAGCGTCAATTCTCGTCCACAATCCAAGAAGTTATCCATGACGGTCACAAGCCCTGAAATCCGGGGCCATCGGCATGATCAACTTATCGCGATCAAAAAAGAGGCCCGCTGTTTTTTCAAACAACGAGCCTCTGTTGGGCCGCTTGGCGGAGCGACCGCACGCAAATTCGCCTTTTGCGCATGAACGGCGAATGAACAAACGGGTTTCTGTGCGGACGAGAAACAACCCGTAAAAATCAGGAGAGCAACATGGATCGGAAAGCCGCCTCAGCCGTTATCTAACCATACAACAATGGAGGATAACATGCTGAAGGGTATTGCACTGTGGGCTATGGGCGTTCCGGTCGTGGTGATTATTCTGCTTTATATGTTCGTGTTTTAAGCTGATCCCAAGTCTTTTACACGGAAGAACCTCTCAAACGAAAAAGGCGACCGTTTTGACGGTCGCCTTTTGTTTGTCTATGCCTGTGCCTGTCAGCTGAGGTCGCCGATCAGCCGCGAGGCTGTGGCAGCGTCCGTGCGGCGGATGTCTATTTCGTCGCGGTGTCTTGCCAGGAGTTCGCTCGCCAGCAGCTTTTCCGCGAGATCGGCGGGCAGCGAGAGAATCACGCGGTCACCCTGTTCTTCCGTCGCGCCGACGCTCCGCTTGCCGGCAATCATGCCGCCCGCCACCGTGTTGTTGGTGTCGGGGTCGATCAGGATGAACGAGCCGGTTGAGCGGTTCTGTTCGTAGGCATCGAAGATCGCCGTCTCGTCGAAGGAAAGCCGCACCTTGCCGATGGCGTTCATCGGCAGCGAGGTCTCATGCGCCTGCCATTCGCCTTCCTTGAGGTTGAGCTGGCTGACGGGCTGGACGCTGACGCGCTGGCGGCGGCTGCCGCTTTTCAGCCAGTAACGCTTGCCCGCTTCGATGCCGCCCGGCTGCAACGCGACGATCTGCGCGTCGAAGGCAAGGCCCGTCTGCGGCTGCGCCTCGATGGAGACGATCATGTCGCCGCGCGATACGTCCACCTGACGGTCGAGAACCAGCGTGACTGCGTCACCCGCGACGGCCGCATTGCGCACCAGATCGAAAGTGACGATCTGCTTGACATTGGCGACCATGCCTGACGGCAGGATGACGACGCTGTCGCCCGGCTTCACCGAACCGCCGGCAACCGTGCCCTGATAACCACGGAAGCTTTCACCCGGCCGCGACACGCGCTGCACGGGCAGGCGGAAGCCGCCGGACTGCGCGGAGCGTACGGTGGCCAACTCCAGCGTTTCCACCAGCGTCGGGCCTTCATACCAGGGCATGGCGGCCTTGCCTGACAGAACGACGTTTTCACCCTTCAGCGCCGACATCGGAATGGCGGTGATCTGCTTGATGCCGAGGTTGGAGGCGAACTCGCGGAATTCGTGGGCGATCAGCTCGAAACCGGCCTTGTCGTAATGCGTCAGGTCGATCTTGTTGACGGCCAGCACGAACTGCCGGATGCCCATCAGCGCCGCAATGGTGGCGTGGCGGCGCGTCTGTTCCAGAATGCCGGTGCGGGCATCAACGAGCAGCACGGCGAGATCGGCTGTGGAAGCGCCGGTCGCCATGTTACGGGTATATTGCTCGTGGCCGGGCGTATCGGCAACGATGAAGGCGCGCCGGTCGGTGGCGAAATAACGATAGGCGACATCGATGGTGATGCCCTGTTCGCGCTCCGCCTGCAGGCCGTCTAGCAGCAGCGCGAAATCGGGCAGGCCGAGATCGTTCTGCTTGCCGCTGTCGCGGTGCAGGGTGGCGGCCTGATCTTCCTTGACGGCCTTGGTGTCCCAGAGAAGACGGCCGATCAGGGTCGACTTGCCATCATCCACGCTGCCGCAGGTGATGAGCCGCAAGGGGCGCGTATCGCGCGCTGCCTTCGAATGCTCGGCAAAGGGCAGGATGGTGGCGGAAGAGGAGGGGGTGTTGGCGGCGGCGGTGCTCATCAGAAATAGCCCTCGCGCTTCTTCTTCTCCATCGAGCCGGACTGGTCACGGTCAATCGCGCGGCCCTGCCGTTCGGAAACGGTGGCGATTTCCAGCTCGGCGATGACCTCCTGAAGCGTTGTGGCTTCTGAACGGATCGCGCCGGTGAGCGGGAAGCAGCCGAGCGTGCGGAAGCGGATCGAGCCGTGTTTGATCTCTTCGCCGGGCAACAGTTCAAGGCGCTCGTCTTCGGCAAGGATCATCATGCCGTCGCGCTCGATGTAAGGACGCTCGGCGGCGTAATAGAGCGGCACCAGCGGAATGTTTTCCGCTTCGATGTAACGCCAGATATCGACCTCGGTCCAGTTGGAGAGCGGGAAGGCGCGCACGCTTTCGCCCTTGCGGACCATGCCGTTATAGATGTTCCACAGTTCGGGGCGCTGGTTGCGCGGATCCCATTTGTGGTCGGGCGTGCGGAAGGAGTAGATGCGCTCCTTGGCGCGGCTCGCTTCCTCGTCGCGGCGTGCGCCGCCGAAGGCCGCATCGAACTGGCCGGCATCGAGCGCCTGACGCAGCGCTTCGGTCTTCATGATGTCAGTGTAAAGCGCCGATCCGTGGGAGAAGGGCGTCACATTTTCCGTCTTGCCGCGCGGGTTGGTATAGGAGATCAGGTCGAGATCATATTCCTTGACGATATTGTCGCGGAACTCGATCATTTCCTTGAACTTCCAGCCCGTATTGACGTGCAGCAGCGGGAAGGGAATGCGGCCGGGAAAGAAGGCCTTGCGCGCCAGGTGCAGCAGCACGGATGAATCCTTGCCGATGGAATAGAGCATCACGGGATTGTCGAATTCGGCGGCGACTTCGCGGAAGATGTGAATGGCTTCGTTTTCAAGCGCCTTCAGATGGGGATCGAGCGGCGGCTTGGATGCGACAGTATTCTTGCTGTCCGTCTCGTGGACTGCGTTGGACATTGTGAACTCCGGAAAATGTACTGAATGATTATCGTTGCGGGATGGCGGAAACGGCGGATGTCTGTTCCGCACCGGCGACGTGAAGACCGCATTCGCGCTTCTCGTCGTTTTCCCACCACCATCGTCCGGCGCGCTCAGGCTCGCCGGGCTTGATGGCGCGTGTACACGGCTCGCAGCCGATGGAGGGGTATCCACGCGCATGCAACGGATTGACGGGAATGTTTTCGGACGCGACATAGGCCTTGATCTGGTCGATGTCCCAGTCCGCCAGAGCATTGATCTTGATCAGATGACGCTCGGCGTCGAACTCGGCGAAGGGCGTGGTCGCACGGTTGCCCGACTGGCCGCGGCGAAGGCCGGTGATCCAGAAGGCGGCGCCATCAAGCGCCTTGCCGAGCGGGATCAGCTTTCTGACATGACAGCAGGCGTGGCGCGCCTCGATGCTTTCGTAAAAGCCATTGAGGCCGTATTTCGCGGCATAGGCGTCGATATCGTCCTGCTCGGGCCGGAAGCGACGGATTTCAATGCCGAAACGTTCTTCGGTTTCATCGATGAGATCGACGGTTTCCTTGAACAGACGGTCGGTTTCCAGCGTCACGACATCGATCGGCAAGCGGTGCGTACCGATGGCGGCGGTGATGACCTGATCCTCGATACCGAGGCTGGTGGTGAAGACCGCACGGCCGCCGAGACCGGCGATGAAGGAAAGTCGTCCCGCAAGATCGAGCCCGGCAAGCGTGGCGTCGAGGGAAGCGGCATCGGCAGAGGCATTTGCTGAATTGATCGTCATTGTCACGTCCGGGATTTCCATGGCCGATTATTGTTGAAATCCGGCCTCTGGAACAGAAATGACAGTCTTTGTGCGCTGCACTTGAGAGCAAAAATGCCTCACGCGCGCTTGGTATGAGCAAAAGATGCCCGTTCACCTTCTTTGCAGCTTGGATTTGAATTGTGACAACTTCTGCGCTAAGCCGGAATTGCCGGGTTCCCGGGCTTGTGGTCTACTGGTTTTACGATGATTTCGCAGAAGGCAAAATATGCGCTGAGGGCGCTCCTTTCGCTGGCCAAGGCCGACGGCGGCTGTCCTGTGCAGATTTCCGATATTGCCCGCGAACAGGCCATTCCGAAAAAGTTTCTGGAACAGATACTTCTCGAAATGAAGAAGGAACGCATCGTCGAGAGCAGGCGCGGCAAGCAGGGCGGGTATCTCCTGGCGCGCCCGGCCTCGGATATCACCTTCGGCGAGGTGCTGCGCCTCATCGACGGACCGCTCGCCCCCTTGCCGTGCCTGTCGCAGACCGCCTATCGCCGCTGCGAGGATTGTGACGGCGAGAAGCAGTGCGAAATCCGCCACGTCTTTGCCCGAGTGGCCGATGCGACGCGCAATATCCTTTTCAATACGACCATTGCCGATGCCGTTGCCGGTGTCGAAGTGCCGGAGCTTTTGACGGCCTGACGCATCGGACCGCAAACTCAAAGACTGCTCAGTGGAACTGCTTCTCCTGTGTGGGCGCCTCCCTCCACCCTCATTCCTGTGACAAGCACAGGAATGAGGGTGGAGGGAAAGGGTGCGCCGTGTCTACCCGTGAGCTTAAGTCCGCTGAACGGACAGCCCTGTGCTGATACGTCTCCCCCATCCCCTCATGCCGCTCAGACGAAAAAATCGTCTAAAACCCCATAATATTTTTCGCCATCGCGGTAAAAAATCGCCAAAAATGTGAAATGCTTTTGCATTCAGAAAAGTTTTACACGACGCTTGTTGCGCCTTTCGCTTATGCTGCGCTGTATTTGTTGCCCGGGGAAACGCTCTCGGGAAACACTTTTTCGATCGTATTCGGCCTCATTGACCAACTCTACTCAACCGGTAGAGTTAAGCCATCGCAATCAGGAGGGAATACCGATGTCCAAGCTTCTGTCCGGTTTGAGCGTTGTTGCGCTTAGCCTTTCACTGGCACTTGGCGGCGCTGGCTCGGCCGCCGCGCAGACCAAGCTGCTCAACGTGTCCTACGACCCGACCCGCGAGCTCTACAAGGACTTCAACGAAGCCTTTGCCAAGAAGTGGAAGGCCGACACTGGTGAGGACGTCACGATCCAGCAGTCGCATGGCGGTTCCGGCAAGCAGGCGCGCTCGGTTATCGACGGCCTTGAGGCCGACGTGGTGACGCTGGCGCTGCAGAGCGATATCGACGCCATCGTCCAGAACTCCGGCAAGATCAACAAGGACTGGCGTACCCGCCTGCCGCACAATTCCTCGCCTTATACCTCGACCATCGTGTTCCTGGTGCGCAAGGGAAACCCGAAAGGCATTCATAACTGGGGCGATCTGGTAAAGGGCGACGTGCAGATCGTCACGCCGAACCCGAAGACCTCGGGCGGCGCGCGCTGGAACTATCTTGCCGCCTGGGCCTGGGCCAATGAAGAATTCAAGGGCGACAAGGACAAGATCAAGGCCTATGTCGGCGAGCTCTACAAGCGCGCTCCCGTTCTCGACACCGGCGCCCGCGGCTCCACGGTGACCTTCGCCCAGCGCCAGATCGGTGACGTGCTGCTGGCCTGGGAAAACGAAGCCTATCTCGCCGGCCAGGAATTCGGCGCTGACGCCTTCGATATCGTCGTGCCGCCGATCTCGATCCTTGCCGAACCGCCGGTCGCCGTGGTTGACGCCAATGTCGACGCCAAGGGAACGCGCAAGGCGGCGGAAGCCTATCTGCAATATCTCTATTCCGACGAGGGCCAGAATATTGCGGCGAAACACTTCTACCGTCCGTCCAACCCCGCCGTGGTCTCCAAGGATCTGCTGAAGCAGCTGCCCGACATCAAGCTCGTCACCATTGACGATCCGCAGTTTGGCGGTTGGGCCAAGGCGCAGCCGGAACATTTCGGTGACGGCGGCATCTTCGACCAGATTTACAAGCCCGCAAAGTAAGCGGATGATGGGGTGAAAACGCGATCACCCATCCGCAGGGACAAGACAATGAGAGCCTGATCGACCGGACACCGCGCCGGTCGATCCTTTATAATAAACGCCGGGGAACACCGGCTCCCAGAGAGCATTTCCAGGAAAAGTGGACCCCGGTTTTCTCTCCGGAAATGCGCCAAAACAAAGATTATCCGGAGCCTTGATGAGCAATAATACATCCGGAAACAGGTGGAAATGGCGGCAGTCTAGCGTCATACCGGGCTTCGGCCTGACGCTTGGTTACACAGTGACCTATCTGTTTCTCATCATTCTTATTCCGCTCGGCGGCCTCATCTGGTCCACGGCGAAACTGGGTTTTTCAGATTTCATTGCGATTGCCACCGGTAGCCGCACGCTGAATGCGCTGCGCGTCAGCTTCGGTACGGCGTTTCTGGCGGCGCTGGTCAACGCGGTTTTCGGCGTCATCGTCGCCTGGGTTCTGACCCGTTACCGTTTTCCCGGCCGCCGATTTGTCGATGCCATCGTCGATCTGCCCTTTGCCCTGCCGACGGCGGTTGCCGGTATCGCGCTCACCACGCTTTATGCCAATCGCGGCTGGGTCGGCTCGCTGTTCGAACCCTTCGGCATCAGAATCGCCTTTACGCCGACCGGCATCGTCATTGCGCTGATCTTCATCGGTCTGCCTTTCGTGGTCCGCACCGTGCAGCCGGTCATGGAAGAGATCGACCGTCAGGTGGAGGAGGTGGCGGCGACGCTTGGCGCCAACCGTTTCCAGACCATCACCCGCGTTCTGCTGCCGAGCCTGACACCCGCCATCCTTACGGGTTTTGCGCTCGCCTTCGCGCGCGGTGTCGGGGAATATGGCTCGGTCATCTTCATCGCCGGCAATATTCCCTACGTCTCGGAAATCGCGCCGCTCCTCATTGTCATCCGGCTGGAGGAGTTCAATTATGCGGCCGCGACCGGCATCGCCACCATCATGCTGATCATCTCGTTCGCCATGTTGTTCCTCATCAATCTCATTCAGGCCTGGAGCCGCAAGAGGTACGGTTATGTCTGAGACCGCTCCCCGCACGTCCCCCCGGCCGTTCCGCGACCCCGCCAGCGAGAGCTTTCCCGCCCGGCTGGCATTGATCGCGATAGCCTTCGTATTCCTCGCTGCTTTTCTGGTTCTGCCGTTGGTCTCGGTCTTCTTCGAAGCCTTCCGCAAGGGTGCGGAAAGCTTCTGGGAGGCGATAGTTGAGCCGGATGCGCTCTCCGCCATCCGCCTGACGCTGCTCGTCGCCGCCATTTCGGTGCCGCTCAACCTGATCTTCGGGGTGATGGCCGCCTGGGCGATTGCGAAATTCGAATTCAAGGGCAAGGCGTTCCTGATCACGCTCATCGACCTGCCGTTTTCGATCTCGCCGGTCATCTCAGGTCTGGTCTATGTCATCCTGTTCTCATCCCACAGCGTTCTGGGGCCATGGCTGAAGAGCTACGGCATCGAAATCCTCTTCGCCGTGCCGGGCATCGTGCTCGCGACCATCTTCGTCACCTTTCCCTTCGTCGCGCGCGAACTGATCCCGCTGATGCAGGATCAGGGCAATGGCGATGAGGAAGCGGCGATTTCGCTCGGCGCTTCCGGCTGGCAGACCTTCTGGTATGTCACGCTGCCGAATATCAAATGGGGCCTGCTTTACGGCGTGCTGCTCTGCAACGCCCGCGCCATGGGCGAGTTCGGTGCCGTCTCGGTGGTCTCGGGCCATATTCGCGGCGAGACCAACACCATGCCGCTGCATGTCGAGATACTCTATAATGAGTACAATATCGGCGCAGCCTTTGCCGTGGCGACGCTGCTGGCCGGTCTGGCGCTCGTGACGCTCGTTCTCAAAACCATTCTCGAAATACGCTTTGGCGCGGGCAACGCAGCCGGCAAGCATTGAAAGGCATCTTCATGGAAGTGAAAGTTTCCGGCATCACCAAGCAGTTCGACCGCTTTCCGGCGCTGAACGACGTGTCGCTCGACATTCGTTCCGGCGAGCTGATCGCGTTGCTCGGGCCGTCCGGCTCCGGCAAGACGACGCTGCTGCGCCTTATCGCCGGCCTGGAGCAGCCGACCGAAGGCCACATTTTCTTTGGCGATGAGGACGCCTCGCACCGCACGGTGCAGGAACGTAATGTCGGTTTCGTCTTTCAGCATTACGCGCTGTTCCGCCACATGACAGTGGCGGAGAACATCGCCTTCGGCCTGAAGGTGCGTCCCTCCGCCAAGCGCCCGCCAAAGGCCGAAATCCGCAGGCGCGTATCCGAGCTTCTCGACATGGTGCATCTCTCCGGTCTCGAAAAGCGCTATCCCACCCAGCTTTCCGGCGGTCAGCGCCAGCGCGTGGCGCTTGCCCGCGCCGTCGCCATCGAGCCGAAGGTCCTGCTTCTTGATGAGCCTTTCGGCGCGCTCGACGCCAAGGTCCGCAAGGAACTGCGCCGCTGGCTGCGCGAATTCCACGACCGCACCGGCCACACCACCGTCTTCGTCACCCACGATCAGGAAGAGGCGCTGGAACTGGCCGACCGCGTCGTCGTCATGAGCCAGGGCAAGATCGAACAGGTGGGCACGGCGGACGATGTCTATGACACGCCCAACTCCCCCTTCGTTTTCTCCTTCATCGGCGAATCCTCCAGCCTGCCGATAACGATCCGCGACGGCCATGTGCTGTTTCAGGGAGAGAGCATCGGCATCGATGAGAGCGGCACGGGCGAGGGTGAGCTTTTTTTCCGCCCGGAAGATGTGGTGTTGACGGCGGAGAAGGACGCGCTTTACGGCAAGGTCACCACCTGTCGCCGCCTCGCCGGCACCCGCATCGCCGAAATCGACATCGCCAATAACGGCCACGAACCCTATCACCTCGAAATCGAGGTGCCGCTCAACGCCGCCGTGGCCGTGGGCGCGGAACTACGCTTCCGTCCGACGCGGTGGAAGGTGTTCGGGAAGAAATAGGGGAGAGGTAACCGCAGTTGACGGTCGATGATTTGTCGCTCTTTAACGCGCGTCACGTTTAATCTGATTCCACAGTACACCACAGTTGAAATCATCGACGGTGCTGCGCGTCGTTACCCCCTCTGTCCTGCCGGACATCTCCCCCTCAAGGGGGGAGATCGGCAAGAGGCTTTCTCGCCACTTCATCCTCGACCGTCGAGAGGTGCGAGACCTCACCACGGAACGATCTCCCCCCTTGAGGGGGAGATGTCCGGCAGGACAGAGGGGGTAACGACACCCAGCACCGTCGATGATTTTCAACTGTGGTGAACTGTGATCTGATTCATGCGACGCGCCTCAGTTCTCCGTCATACCGGCCTCGAGCCGGTATCCAGCCAACCCAAGTCCTTGGGCTGAAAGGAGTTCTTCTCATCGCGGGAGAGCCGCCCCGGCATTCGAGGCACGGATTTCCCCAATAGTCGAAGTAATAAGCAAAAACGGAAAAGGGCCGCCGAAGCGACCCTTCCATGAGTTTGGTCCTGTTTACAGACCCGGGACTGTTTCTCAACGTTCCGAAGGCTAGAGGTTTTACGCCGAGGGTTGCCCCGTCGAAAACACACCCTTTCCATTGCCTGCACCAGAGACCGAAATCTCACTAGACATTGGATCACCTCCTTCCGATACGTTGAACATAACTAGAAGGTAGTACGATTCGTCAGTAATGCAAGAGGGATTACTTTTAACCCGTATTAGGGGCATCACGACACCCGCATCACGATCTTGCCGATGTGATTGCTGCTTTCCATCAGCCTGTGCGCTTCCACAACCTCGTCCAGCGTGAAGACCCGGTTGATGACAGGCGCGACCTGGCCGCTTTCGATGAGCGGCCAGACCTCTGCGATGAGGTCGTCGCGGATGGCGCGTTTTTCGTCCGCCGTGCGGGGGCGCATGGTGGAGCCGGTGACGGTGAGGCGTTTGACCATGATGGGGGTAAGGTTGACCTTTTCGGCCGTAGCACCACCGAGAAAGGCGATGATCGACAGGCAACCATCCTTGGCGAGTGCCGCAAGGTTCTTTTCGAAATAGGCCGCGCCGATCATGTCGAGAACGACATCGACGCCCTTGCCGCCGGTTTCGGATTTAACGATTTCGGCGAAATCCTCCTCGCGGTAATTGATCGCGCGCTTGGCGCCGAGCTTAACGCAGGCTTCGCATTTTTCCGCCGAGCCCGCCGTGGCATAGACTTCTGCGCCAAAGGCTTTGGCGAGCTGGATCGCCGTCGTGCCGATACCGCTGGTGCCGCCGTGGATGAGCACGCTTTCCCCTTCGGTAAGGCCTGCCATCTGGAAGAGATTGGCCCAGACTGTGAAGAAGGTTTCCGGTAGGGCGGCCGCTTTGATCGCGTCGTAACCTTTGGGGAAGGGCAGGGCCTGCCCGGCGGGCACGGTGCAATATTCGGCATAAGCGCCGCCATTGGCAAGCGCGCAGACTTTATCACCCAATTTGAACTCATCGACGCCTTCGCCCAGCGCAACCACGTCGCCGGCGATTTCAAGGCCGAGGATGGGGCTTGCATCCCTTGGCGGCGGATAGGTGCCCTGTCGCTGCGCGACATCGGGGCGGTTGACGCCCGCCGCCTCGACCTTCACCAGAATTTCGCCTTTTGCGGGCTTGGGCAAAGGCGCTTGTGAAAGCTGCATCACCTCCGGACCGCCATGGGAGGGAAGGTCGATGAAGCGCATATTTTCGGGCAGGGTCTTCGTGTCGGGCATGGCCAGGGGCAACTCCTCACTTGTCGGCGTCGCCTGAAGATGTAGGTCAGATGCGCCGTCGAGGGAAGGTGGCCCTTTGCCGCTGATGTCAATTTGTCTCGCCGAACACCCGAACGACGAAGCCGCTTTCATTTTCCTTCGCAGCGGCCTTCACCCCCGCGATCTCGCTGCCGATACGCTCGGGATTGGCAATGATCAGCCCCTTCGGCAGGGTGAGGACACCGATGGAGCAGCGCAGCAGCGCGAAGTCCCGCTCGTTGCCGTGGCGGTCCTGGCCCTTCATGCAGCCGGCGGCGCGGTCTTCGTCAGAATAGAGTTCGGCGACGTCATCGTGAAAATCGCTGAGCAGCCGCTCGAGGATTTCGGTCAGTTCTTCCATCGACCAGTCACGCACACCGATGAAGAAGTCGTCGCCGCCGATATGGCCGAGGAAACAATCGCCGGCAAAAAAGTAGCGGCGCATCAGAGCCGAAAACAGGGTGATGGCGTGGTCGCCGGCGTTGAAGCCGTATTTGTCATTGAAGGGTTTGAAATTATCGAAGTCGCAATAGCAGAAGAAACGCGCCTCGTCGCCATCGCTGCAGCGGTCGGCAATGAAGCCGCCAATCGCGCGGTTGCCGGGCAGCGCCGTCAGCGGGTTCTGGTCCTGCGCCATCTTCAGCTGTTTTTCGTTGATGACCTTGATGAGCGAGGCGGCGGAAACAATGCCGGCGTAACGCATGTTTTCAGTGAGGATGATGCAGGCGCTGCCACCCATGCTGGCGAACATGTTCATCAGCTGGTCGGCATCCGCATCGAGGCCGACGATCGGCGCGGGATCGACGAAATGGGAAATGGTGCGCTCATAGATCTTGTTCTTGAGCAGGTCGCGGCCGAAGGGCCGATAGATATATTCCTTGAGGTGATATTCGTTGATGACGCCGCGCGGTTCGCCATTGGCGTTAAGAACCGGGAAGAACGCCTGCTGCGGATTTCTGCGGAACAGTTCGAAGACGCTGTCGACGCTGTCATGCTCGAAGACGGTGGGAAGGCGCTCTATTTCCCGGCGGATGAGAATTTCATCCAGCGTCTGGCTGCTGCGTCGCGCCACGCCGATGCGGTTGATGTGGGGAAAACTTTCAGGCAATTCGCTGGTAAAGACCGTTGGCCTGGCGATCAGCCAGCCCTGTACCAGATCGACGCCGAATTCGCGGCAGGTCAGAAATTCGGCTTCGGTTTCGATGCCTTCGGCAATGACCCTGACGCCGAGAACATGGGCGATGTTGACGATGTTGCGCACGAGGTGCTGCTTGCGCGGCAATTGGTCGACGCCGGTGATGAAATGCCTGTCGATCTTCAGGTAATCCAGCGGGAAGTCGCAGAGCAGCTTCATCTCGCCGTGACCGGCGCCGAAATCGTCGATTGCCAGCTTGAAGCCTTCCTTGCGCATGCGGGCGATCAGCGCGGTGAACTCCGGCACGCTGGTATTGTCGAAACGTTCGGAAAGCTCAAAGCAGATGGAGGAGGCCGGTATGCCCGCCCGCGCCAGATGGCCGACGAGCTTGTCCAAAATGGCGTCGCCATGCGGGATCAGCCGCACATCGAGATTGAGGAACAGGGTGGCGGAGGAAAAATCGGGCAGGGTGGAGAATTTTGCGAGAGCGCGGCTTGCCAGCATCTGCTCGAAGGCCTTCAGCTCGCCATCCGCGGCAGCTTGATCAAGAAGCGCCAGCGGATTGGAAAAACCGAGCCGATCATGGCCGCGCATCAGCGATTCATAACCGAAAATCGTGCCCGTCGTCGCCTCGACAATCGGCTGGAACGCCGTTTCGAGCACCAGCTTGGCCATGGGAAACATGTGCCCGGAGGCAAAACGCCTGATGACATCATTCTCCAGCGTGACGGCCTGCATTTTATTCTCCGCTGTTGCCGGTCCCCATGTGGCTAACGTAAGGGGAGCCTGTCTCTTTTGCGGCGAACAATCGCAGATTACAGGTCAACAAAAGCTTTCACGACTGTGAAGCTTTCATGAACGTTTTATTACAACCCCATGAGCATTTTGGGGTTGTTGCGCCGGGCCTCATGCGCGGCGGATGTGTCCGGTGTGAGCGGCGTAGAGATCCGCAACGTTCATGCGCTCCCGGTCAGCCTCGACAGGCTCTGCGGACTTGGTGTCGACGCCATGTTCGGCGGAGGCAGCCCATAGTCTCAGCGCCGCCCTGACGACCTCGCTGCCGGATGCGTAAGCGCCGCAATTCACGGCCTCGCGCATTCTTGCTGCCTGTTCCGGGGAAATCGATACTGTTACCATTGGCATGATATCACTCCCTTCTTTAAACGCTGCGATCGGTCGTTCGATGTCCGGTTTGCGGATCGGGCGCCGTCGTGGTCTAGGCGGGCGTTTTTATCGTCTTTCGTCTGGCGCCGCTTCCAGCGAAATTTGTATCATCAGCGATATTAGCACGAAACGCGTTCCATTCCCAATTCGCAGTATATCACGGTTTAGTTTTTCCCCCGTGAGCCGGGCAGCAGCATGGGGTTTGCCACGCTGGCCGATGAGCTGGAAACTACCACACCCCGGCGGCGGAAAATATGATCCATCGCAAATCAGCGACATAAAATGGCGCGTTTTTTATTGATTGATTGATCAATCAAGAATAATTTGCCATCCGTCAAGGAGACCCCTATGCCCAAGATCGGAATGGAGCCTTTGCGCCGCAAGGCGCTTGTGGATGCGGCGCTCCGCACCATAGGCCACCATGGTTCGCTGAATGTGACAATGTCTGACATCGCCCGGGAAGCGGGCGTGTCGGCAGCGCTCGCGCATCATTATTTCGGCAGCAAGCAGCAGCTTCTTCTGGAAACCATCCGCAGCCTGCTGCGTGACTTGAGGCGCGATGCCGTGGCGGCGCTGACCCGCGCTTCCGGCCCGCGTGAAAGGCTGAGCGCCATCGTGCATGTCTCCTTCCAGAGCGACCAGTTCACGCCCGAAACGGTGGCGGCATGGCTCGCCTTTTATGTCGAGGCGCAGCGTTCGGAAGAAACCCGCCGTCTGCTCGTGCTTTATTCCCGCCGCCTGCGCTCAAACCTCATGGCGAGCCTCAACCGGCTTTGCCCGCCGGACGATGCCGCGCGCATTGCGGAAGGGGCGGCGGCTCTGATCGACGGGCTTTATATCAGGCACAGCCTGCGTTCCGCCCCGCTTGGCCTCGCCTCCGCGCCGGCGCTGGTCGAGGATTATTTCGACATGCAGCTTAAATCTTTTCCCGATGGACAGCGCCCGAAGCCGTCTATCCGCGTTCTCAAGGAGACTTCGACATGACCATCGCCACGCCGCTCAAGGCGCAGCCGAAAGCCTCGCATTTCATCGACGGGGACTATGTCGAGGATAATAACGGCGCACCGTTCGAGAGCATCTTCCCGGCCACCGGCGAAGTGATCGCAAGGCTGCATGCGGCAACACCTGCCATCGTCGAGCGCGCCATCGCCTCGGCCAAACGCGCGCAAAAGGAATGGGCGGCGATGAGCCCGATGGCGCGCGGCCGCATCCTCAAACGCGCCGCCGATATCATGCGCGAGCGCAACGATGCGCTTTCCACGCTGGAGACACTGGATACGGGCAAGCCCATTCAGGAAACCATCGTCGCCGATCCAACCTCCGGTGCCGATGCTTTCGAATTTTTCGGCGGTATCGCGCCGTCCGCATTGAACGGTGATTACATCCCGCTCGGCGGCGATTTCGCCTATACCAAGCGTGTGCCCCTCGGCGTCTGCGTCGGCATCGGCGCCTGGAATTATCCGCAGCAGATCGCCTGCTGGAAGGCTGCGCCCGCGCTGGTCGCCGGCAACGCCATGGTCTTCAAGCCCTCGGAAAACACGCCGCTCGGCGCGTTGAAGATCGCCGAAATCCTCATCGAGGCCGGCCTGCCGAAGGGCCTGTTCAACGTCATTCAGGGCGATCGCGATACCGGGCCGTTGCTGGTCAACCACCCGGATGTCGCCAAGGTCTCGCTCACCGGCTCGGTTCCGACCGGCCGCAAGGTTGCCGCCGCCGCCGCCGGTCATCTGAAACACGTCACGATGGAACTCGGCGGCAAGTCGCCGCTGATCGTCTTCGACGATGCCGATATCGAAAGTGCTGTCGGCGGGGCGATGCTCGGCAATTTTTATTCCTCGGGTCAGGTCTGCTCCAATGGCACCCGCGTTTTCGTACAGAAAAAGGCGAAGGAGCGTTTCCTTGACAACCTGAAAAGCCGCACCGAGGCGATGATCCTCGGCGATCCCCTCGATTACGCCACCCATCTCGGCCCGCTGGTCTCCAAGGCCCAGCAGGAGAAGGTTCTTTCCTATATCGAGAAGGGCAAGGCGGAGGGGGCGACGCTCGTCACCGGCGGCGGCATTCCCAACAATGTCTCGGGCGAGGGCGCTTATGTGCAGCCGACCGTCTTTGCCGATGTGACTGACGACATGACCATCGCCCGCGAGGAAATCTTCGGGCCGGTTATGTGCGTGCTGGATTTCGACGGTGAGGACGAGGTTATCGCCCGCGCCAACGCCACCGAGTTCGGGCTGGCCGGCGGCGTCTTCACCGCCGATCTCGCCCGCGCCCATCGTGTGGTCGACCAACTGGAGGCGGGCACGCTGTGGATCAACACCTACAATCTCTGCCCGGTGGAAATGCCCTTCGGCGGCTCGAAACAATCCGGCTTCGGGCGGGAGAATTCGGCGGCGGCGCTGGAGCATTATAGCGAGCTGAAGACGGTTTATGTGAGCACGGGGAAGGTGGAAGCGCCTTATTGATGGGCGGTGCGTGGGGCTTCACCCCCCTCTGTCCTGCCGGACATCTCCCCCTCAAGGGGGGAGATCGAGATGCGGCGAGGTCGCGCCGATCTCAACGTTTGCGAATGAAGCGGTGGTAGCGCCGCTTGCCGATCTCCCCCCTTGAGGGGGAGATGCCCGGCAGGGCAGAGGGGGGTAAACCTCACCCGCCACAGTCAATCGGAACCAACGCTCATTGGAGAGCACAATCATGCAGGCAGATTACATCATCGTCGGTTCCGGTTCCGCAGGTTCCGCCATCGCCTATCGCCTGTCGGAAGACGGCCGTTATTCGGTGATCGTCATCGAGGCGGGCGGTTCGGACTTCGGTCCGTTCATCCAGATGCCGGCGGCGCTCGCCTGGCCGATGAGCATGAAGCGCTACAATTGGGGTTATCTCTCCGAACCGGAACCCAACCTCGACAATCGCCGCATCACCGCGCCACGCGGAAAAGTCATCGGCGGCTCGTCCTCCATCAACGGCCTCGTTTACGTGCGCGGCCATGCGGAGGATTTCAATCGCTGGGAGGAGCTTGGCGCGCATGGCTGGGCCTATGCGGATGTGCTGCCTTATTTCAAGCGCATGGAGCACAGCCATGGCGGCGAGGAAGGCTGGCGCGGCACGGATGGGCCGCTGCATGTGCAGCGCGGCCCGGTCAACAATCCGCTGTTCCACGCCTTCATTCAGGCGGGTGCGCAGGCTGGCTTTGAACTGACGGACGATTATAACGGCTCCAAGCAGGAAGGTTTCGGCCTGATGGAGCAGACCATCCATGATGGCCGCCGCTGGTCCGCCGCCAATGCCTATCTGAAGCCGGCGCTGAAGCGCGGCAATGTCACGCTGGTCAAGGGTTTCGCCCGCAAGATCGTCATCGAGAACGGCCGGGCCGTGGGTGTCGAGATCGAACGCAAGGGCGCAGTGGAAACCATCACGGCCAATCGCGAGGTCATCCTGTCTGCCTCCTCGTTCAACTCGCCGAAACTGCTGATGCTTTCGGGTATCGGCCCTGCTGCGCATCTGAAAGACATGGGCATTGAGGTGAAGGCGGATCGTCCGGGCGTTGGCGCAAATCTCCAGGACCATATGGAGTTTTATTTCCAGCAGGTCTCCACCAAGCCGGTCTCGCTTTATTCCTGGCTACCATGGTTCTGGCAGGGGGTGGCGGGCGCGCAGTGGCTGCTGTCGAAAGGCGGGCTTGGCGCCTCCAACCAGTTCGAGGCCTGCGCCTTCCTGCGTTCCGCGCCCGGCCTGAAACAGCCTGATATCCAGTATCATTTCCTGCCCGTGGCCATTTCCTATGACGGCAAGGCCGCGGCAAAAAGCCATGGCTTTCAGGTGCATGTGGGCTACAACCTGTCGAAATCACGCGGCAATGTCACGCTTCGCTCGGCCGATCCGCATGACGACCCGGTTATCCGCTTCAACTATATGAGCCACCCGGAAGACTGGGAGAAATTCCGCCATTGCGTGCGCCTGACGCGCGACATCTTCAGCCAGAAAGCCTTCGACGATTTTCGCGGGCCGGAAATCCAGCCCGGCGAAAATGTGGAGACGGATGAAGAGATCGACGCCTTTTTGCGCGAGCATCTGGAAAGCGCTTACCACCCCTGCGGCACCTGCCGCATGGGCGACAGGGACGACCCAATGGCCGTCGTCGATCCCGAGTGCCGCGTGATCGGGGTGGAGGGCTTGAGAGTGGCGGACAGCTCGATCTTCCCGCATGTGACCTATGGCAACCTCAACGGCCCGTCGATAATGACCGGCGAAAAGGCGGCGGATCACATTCTCGGCAAAACCCCGCTGCCACGCTCCAATCAGGAACCGTGGGTAAACCCGCGCGCGGCCGTCAGCGACCGGTGAGGGTCAATGGTAGTCGTCCTCGCGCTGGTGGCGGACGGCGGCAATGGTGACGGTTTTCGGGCCATCAATGCGGAACAGCACGATATAGCCGGAGGAACCGAAGGGCAGGAGGAGCTCGCGTATGAGGCTGTTTTCGGCAGATGCCTTGCGGCAACTGAAGGGAAAATCGCCGAGAATCTCTAGTCCTGCTCCTATGGCGCGGATTGCTTTATCAGCCACATCGATGTCGTAGGCGATCAGAAAATCATAGATGCGATCAAAATCGGCCAAGGCTTCTTCGGTATAGCGAAGCTCATACGTCATTTCCGCTTCGCGGATTTCGCAGCATCAAGTTTCTTTTGCATCATCGAAAGAACATCGTCGGTGCTATAATAAATGCCGGTGCGCTCCGCTTCTTCGAGTGACGCCAGCCCGCGCGCAATGAATTCCGCCTGCGATTTACGGATTTGCACCTGCCTGCGCACGGACTCTTCAACGAAGGAAGAAAGCGTCTCGCCTTCCTTCAGCACGCTTTCAGCAGCCTCGCGAAAATCCGCCGTCACCCGCAGCGAAGGGATCGTTGCCGTTTTCATGTCTACGTCTCCGTGCGTTGCAATTGCGACGCAAAGAATGTGCCGATGGGGGCGACCTGTCAAATGCAAAACCTTGCAATCACGTCCGGGGAGGCAGATAAACGGGCATCCCTCCCGAGAAACAATACCGAAATCACAGATCTGGACCGCCATGCCCGTCGACTACAAAAAGCTGAAGATGCTCCGCCGTTCCCGTGTCGTGTGGGGTTCATGGCGGGTGTGGAGGCCGAGGGCGGTTTTCTGGATTGGCGCGATTGCGGTCGGCCTTATCAGCGTCGGCTTTGCATGGCTTGCGGATCGGGCCCAGCACCTTTTCTTCGCGGCGACATCATCGGGTGAATGGGCGTTTCTGCTGCCGCTCATCATCACGCCGCTTGGCTTCACCCTGTGCGCATGGCTTGCGATCACGGTTTTTCCCAATGCCGGCGGTAGCGGCATTCCCCAGGCCATCGCCGCCCGGCACCTGCGGGATGATGCGGACCGTTCGCGGCTTCTGTCGCTGAAACTCGCTTTCGGTAAGGTGGTACTGACGGTTGCCGGCCTACTCTCCGGCGCCTCCATCGGCCGAGAGGGGCCGACGGTGCAGGTCGGGGCTTCGATCATGCTACAGGCGGCGCGCTGGGGCGGCATGGCGCAGGCAAAGGGTCTCATCCTCGCGGGATCGGCGGCGGGCATCGCGGCGGCGTTCAACACGCCGCTGGCCGGCATCGTCTTTGCCATCGAGGAAATGAGCAAGACCTATGAATCCCGCGCCAACGGCCTTGTGCTGACTGCCGTCATCCTGTCGGGCCTCGCCTCGCTGGCGCTGGTCGGTAGCTATACCTATTTCGGCGCCAGCTCCGTCATGGCGAAAACGACGATGGACTGGCTGCTGGTGTTGATCTGCGGTGTCGGCGGCGGCGCATTTGGTGCGCTGTTCAGCGCCGCGGCCCTGCGACTGTCCGCCCGTATCAGGCGTTTTGCCCAGACCATGCCGTTGAAGCGGATGCTGGTAGTGGCGGCAGCCTGCGGCCTTGCCTCTGCGGCAATCGGAATAGCGTCTGGAGGCGCGACATTCGGAACCGGCTATGAACAGGCGCGCGCCACAATCGAGGGTGAGGCCGCACCGGCATTCTTCTTCATCGAAAAACTGGCGGCGACCTTTCTGGCAATGATGTCAGGCATCCCGGGCGGCATCTTCGCGCCCTCGCTGTCGGTGGGCGCGGGTTTCGGCAGCACCATGGCCACCTTGCTCGGCACCAGCATCGGCCTCGGCGCGATTGTCGGCATGGCGGGTTATTTTGCCGGCGTGGTGCAGGCGCCGATGACGGCCTTTGTCATCATCCTTGAAATGACCGGTAATCATGAAGGCGTCATGCCCATCATGGCTGCATCGATGCTGGGATATCTGACATCGCGGCTTTTCTCCCGCGAGCCGCTTTATCATGGCCTGTCGCGGGTCTTCATCGCCCAGAGCATCCGCGCCAGACGCGCCGCTCAGGCCAGCGAAACGTAACCGTTTAGGCGCGGATGCCCGCCACGCCGAAATAACCGAGCCCCGGTATCTTCACGCCGGGGCGGCCAAAATCGATGCCGGCGACAAGACCGAGAAAATTGACCTCAAAACCGCTGCGGGCGCCTGCCGAAATGCCGAACAATCCGCCCAGCGAAACGCTCGCGTCCTTCCAGTCGTCGGCTATGTGGTAAAACGCGCCGTCCGGCAGATAATCGCGGCCGACCGCATCCGGCGGCAGCACGACGCCCAGTTCCGGCACGCTGCGCAATACATGGGCGACGAAGGTGTTGGAGTTGGGGCCGGGATAGATGCGATAGCCGCCCGGCCGGCCATAGGGGTAATCGGCAATCGCCTTTTCGATCTTCGGGATCAGCTTTTCCGCCTCCGCGCCGTGAATGGCCACCACCTGGCGCGGCGTGTTGGAATACCAGTAGGCATCCGCCGCATAACCATTGTGGCGGATCGGCGTGCCCCAGCCCACCTTGTCGTAACGGTCATAGCTCGCAGCACCGGGCTTTTTCAGCACGACCCAGGCATGGCTGGCGACGGAGCCCTTGAAACCGCCGGTCATGGCGGAAAAGACGTAGACGGCGGCTTCTCCGTCGCTGGATACCCCCGGCAGCATGCCGGAGGACGACCATCTTGCGGCGTTCCAGCCGCGCGGATGGTCCTTCATGGCCCACAGCCCTGCCGAAGCCAGCGCCGGCAGCAGATAGATAATGGCAATCGCCAGCAGCAGACGTTTTGCAAATTTCACTGATAGCCCCGTGCATCGAAAAATCAATTGCGGTATCAACGACATAAAATCAGAATTTTTTGAGGCTGAGAGAATGAACAATTCCGTTACCGTCGAAGTCACCAGGGGCAATCTCGTCGAAAGCCGCCATCAGGGTCTTGTCGTGGTGGTGGATGGCGATGGCGGCGTGCTGTTTTCGGCTGGTGATATCGAGCGCGGCATCTTCCCGCGTTCCGCCTGCAAGGCCATGCAGGCGCTGCCGCTGGTGGAAAGCGGTGCTGCGGATGCCTATGGTTTCGGTAATCGCGAACTCGCGCTTGCCTGTTCGTCCCATTCCGGCGAGGACGCGCATGTGGAACTCGCCGCTTCGATGCTGGAAAAGGCGGGCAGGGACGTGGATACGCTGGAATGCGGCGCGCACTGGTCTTCGGACCAGAAAACCATCATCCATCAGGCTCGTACGCTGGAAAAGCCGACGGCGCTGCATAATAATTGCTCCGGCAAACATTCCGGTTTCATCTGCGCCTGCTGCCACACCGGCACCGATCCCAAGGGCTATGTCGGTTACGACCACCCGCTGCAGCGGGAAATCCGCGCCACGATGGCAAGCCTGACGGGTGCTGCTCTTGGCCATGACAATTGCGGCGTGGATGGCTGCTCCATCCCCACCTATGCCGTGCCGCTCAAGGGGCTGGTGCATGGTTTCGCGAAAATGGCGACGGGCAGGGGGCTGGAAGCGGGGCGTGCGACAGCGTCGCGTCGTCTCATTGAGGCCTGCATGGCGGAACCCTTTTATGTGGCGGGCACGGGCCGAGCCTGCACGAAACTGATGCAGATTGCGCCCGGCAAAATCTTTGCCAAGACCGGCGCCGAAGGCGTTTTCGTTGCCGCCCTGCCGGAAAAGGGTATCGCCATGGCGGTGAAATGCGAAGACGGTACGACACGCGCCGCCGAAGCCATGGTATCGGCATTGCTCGCCCGCTATTTCGATGAAGGCAGCGCCGAGCAGCAGGCGCTGAGCGGCATGGCGAACCGGCAGATGCGCAACTGGAACGGCATCCATGTCGGCGATGTCAGAGTCGTCGGGCTCTAAATAACCTTTGACGCGGCCGGTTGCCGGCACGATGATGACAGGCCCTTTATGTGACGGCCATCCCATGGCCGCCGCGGGTCGGCGTCCGCATGAGGAAGAAACGGGCGCTTCATTGCTTTGGAGGTTGCATATCCATGTTCACATTGTTCTTCTCCCCCGGTTCCTGTTCCCGCGCAAGCCATATCGTGCTTGAGGAATCCGGCCTGCCTTACAAGGCCCACCGCGTCAATTTCGCGGAGGGCGAGCAACGCTCCGAGGCATTTTTAAAGATCAATCCCAAGGGCCGCGTGCCGGCGCTGGCCACCGCAAGCGGCGTGCTGACGGAGACGCCCGCCATTCTCGCCTTCATCGCCCAGATGGCGCCTGAAAAGAAGCTCGCGCCGCTCGATGATCCCTTTGAATTCGCGCTGATGCAGTCCTTCAACGCCTTCATTTCCTCGACCGTGCATGTCGCCCATGCGCATGGACGGCGCGGCAGCCGCTGGGCGAATGAGGATAGTTCGCTGGCCGATATGAAGGCGAAGGTGCCGCAGACCATGGGCGAGTGCTTCGAACTGATCGAGCACGGCATGCTGCACGGCCCATGGGTTCTTGGCACGGCCTATTCCGTTGCCGATCCCTATCTTTTTGTGATGTCCGGCTGGCTGGAAAGCGATGGCGTGGATATTGCCCGCTTCCCTAGGGTGCATGACCACTTCCGCCGCATGAACGACCGCCCGGCGGTGCAGCGGGCGCTGGCGGGTGAGAGGGGCTGAGAGGCCCCAACTCGGTCTGGTGTTGCTCCGTCATCCCCGTGACAAGCACAGGAGTGAGGGCAGAGAGACGCGTTGGCGGAGTGCCCTGCCGCTCAGGCCGCCTCGGCCGCGCGGGTATCCCACATCGTCTTGAACGCCGTGCGGGTCTGGCAGCGGTCCAGCCAGGCTTTCAGCGCCGGATGGGCATCGAACAGCGGCCTGTGGCCCTGCGCGTAACGAACGATTTCCGCCGCGTTGAGATCGGCCACCGTGAAACGGCCGCCCACCAGGTATTCGTGGCTGGAAAGGTGCTGCTCCAGTACCCGGAAGGGGCGCTTCAGCAGGCGGGCGGCGACATCGATCACCGCCTTGCCGCTATCGCTTTCCGAAAGGCCTTCGGCGATGGCGGAGGAAATCTTCAGCGAATTGGTCTCGATTTCGGTCGCGGCAAAGAAGGACCATTGCAGCATCGCCGCATCTTCCTTCAAATCGACGGGCGCAAGCGGTCCGCCATATTTGCGGGCGAGGTATAGATTGATGGCCATGGATTCGTAAAGCACCATTCCGTCATCCTCGATGCAGGGAATGGTGCCCATCGGGTTGACCGCCAGGAAATCCGGCGAAAGCGTGTTGAGCGGCGCATCCGCAGCCAGCGGATCGGCAAGACGGCGGGCCTGTATCACAGGCACATGCTTGAATTCTATGCCGAGTTCCCCTGCCAGCCACAATGTGCGCGTGGCGCGGGAACGGTAGACACCGTAAATCGTCAACATCGAAATTACCCCTTTAACCTGTCAGATGGCGGCACGTTACGGTCTAGCCATTTTAAAGTGAAGCTGCGGATCGCAGGGTCAACTATGATTTTTTCTGATCCGTCAGGAGGTCCGTATCCGGCGAGAGCCGGCATTCGAAGCGGTCGATAAACCGTTCGAACAGGCGGGCGAAAGTCTCCACATCCTCCGCCGGCCATCCGTCCATGACGTCCTCGATGACGCTCATCTTGGTCCGGCGCATTTCCTGCAAAAGGCTGGTGCCGAGCGGGGTGATCTCGACAATGCTGCGGCGGCCGTCTTCCTGGGAAACGCCGCGTTTCAGCAGGCCGCGCCCCACCATATCCGCCACGACCCTGCTGCCACGCGAGGGATCGATGCGCATGCCCTCGGCAATCGCGCCCACGGTAACGTCGCCTTCCGCCCGGCGCAGAATGTCGAGCACGTCGATATGCGAAAGTTCCAGACCCGGAGCGAGCTTGGCAAGCGCCATGCGGCCGATGATGCGGCGGCCGATCATGATGCGCATGCGCGTCATTGTATTGCCGATCCGCTTGATGTCCTCAGGCAGATCCTCGCTCCAGTTTTCCTCAGTCGCCACGCTTCATCGTCCCTTTCGATGCAGTTTCCCGATCACATTTAGCGGCATTAGCATAGATGTCAAAAACTTGCCATTGACATATATGTGCTGATAGCACACAAATTGCCGCAGTAAAACCGCCGAAAGCCAACGAGATTTTTCATGGATATGTCCACCGCCCCCGTGGCGCCGCTTGTGTCGGATCATCGGCGCAGGCTCATCGTCTTTCTATTCCTGATGCTGGCCATGTTCATGGCGACCCTCGACAACCAGATCGTATCGACAGCACTGCCCACCATCGTCGGTGAATTCGGCGCGCTGGAGCGTTTCGGCTGGATCGGCTCTGCCTATCTTCTGGCGACCAGCGCGGTCATGCCTGTCTACGGCAAGCTCGGCGATCTCTTCGGCCGCAAATATGTGATGATCGCTGCGGTCGTCATTTTCACGCTCGGCTCGCTTGCCTGCGGGCTGGCCTGGTCGATGGATTCGCTGATTGCGGCCCGCGTGCTGCAGGGGCTTGGCGGCGGCGGCATCATGGTGTCGATCTTTTCCGTCAATGCGGATCTGTTCGAACCGCGCGAGCGCGCCCGTTACCAGAGCTATTCCAGCCTCACCATCATGGCGTCAGGCAGTGTCGGCCCGATCCTCGGCGGCACGATGAGCGACCTGTTCGGCTGGCGGTCGATCTTCCTCATCAACCTGCCGCTCGGCATTATCGTCATTGCAGGTCTGGCGCTGATGCTGCCCTATCGCCGTCCGGCCCGCCAGCCGAAGATCGATTATCTCGGCGCGGTCCTCCTGGCGGCCACCATTGCCAGCGTGGTCTTCTGGGCAGACAGCAGCGAATTGTTCGGCTCGCTGATCGCAGGCCCCAGCCTCGGCATCATCGCTTTCGCCGTCATCGCCGCTTTCCTCTGGGTGCAGGTTGAACGCCGCGCGCCGGAACCCGTCGTGCCGCTCAGGCTCTTCAAGGACAGCACCTTTCCGCTCTTGATGATCGTTTCGCTGACCAGCGGCGGCATCGGCATCGGCATGGTCAATTATTACGCCCTGTTCCTGCAGACCACGACCGGGCTTTCGCCTTCCCATGCCGGCCTGTTTTTCATCGCCGTCACCGGCGGCATCGTCATGGGTTCGCTTTCAGCCGGGCGGCTGATTTCGATCACCGGCGTCTACAAGCCCTTCTCGGTGGCGGGTCTCACCATCAACCTCATCGCCATGCTGCTCTTCACGCAGATGCACGCCGGAACGCCGCTTCCCCTGATCGCCGCCTTGATGCTGGTGCAGGGTTTCGCTGTTGGGCTTGGCCAGCAGGCGCCGATCATCGGCGTGCAGAATTCCGCGCCCAAGGCCGATATCGGGGCTGCGAGCGGCGCGGTGACGCTGACCCGCATGGGCGGCGCGGCGATCGCCATCTCGGTCTATGGCGCCATCGTATCATCGAGCCTCAGGGGCGTGGCCGTCGATATTCCCGGTGTCGGCAAGATCGAGGAGTTGACGCCGAAAATCCTCTCCGAACTTCCCGCCGCCTCACAGGCCGCCGTCGCCTCGCTTTATTCGGATGCCTTCACGCCGCTATTCTTCGCCGCAGCCGCAACCGCCGCCATCGGCCTTGCGGCGGCGCTGATGCTGAAGCCGGTGCGGCTGCCGGCAGCGATGCAGGCAAAGCCGGCGGAAGAGGCGGCGGAGTAGCATAGCGAGGTTAACCGACAGGTCGTGAACGCCGCCTCACGCGGCGTTTAATGACTTTTCAACGGCCAGCCGAAAGCCCAGCGCATGCAGGACCTTCTGCACGGTTTCATAGCGAAGCTTCGAACCGGGCCTAAGCGCCTTATAAAGGCTTTCGCGGCCGAGACCCGAAGCGTCCGCAACGTGCGACATTCCGCGAGCCTTGGCGACCGCGCCAAGGGCGGCAATGAAGACGTCGGGGTTCTCGTCTTCCATTGCGATTGCCAGAAATTCAATCATGGCTTCGTCGCTATCCAGGTAGTCTGACACATCGAATTTGCTAAATTCCGTCACGGCCATCCCTTCCTATTGTGTGTGCTATCTCGATTGCGCGCTTTATGTCCCGCCTTTGCGAAGACTTATCGCCGCCGACCAGAAGGAAATAAACCCTCTTGCCAACGCGAGTGAAATAGACCCGATAACCGGGACCGAAGTGGATGCGCATTTCTGAAACGCCTTCACCCACCGGCGCGCAATCGCCGAAGTTGCCATGCTCGGCTGCCGTGAGACGATGAAGAATCCGCACTTTTCCGGCACGATCTTTCAACACCTTCAGCCATTCGTCGAACTCTGCCGATTTCTGGAAACTGTTCATGACAGCATGTATCCGATTGGATACATTTCTGCAAGTGTAAATCCCATGGCTACCGTGTAAGCCGGTTATGCGCTGGCATTGCGCCTGCGAACTTCGTACCAAAACTCCATACGGCCGCGGCTCAAAGCCGAAATGACGGGGCTAAACAAAAACACCGCCACTGGAAATTTAATGCCCGTTCCGCGTTATTCTCGCAGCACTTTACATTCGCGCGGGCGGCCCTATCTCAATGAATATGAAGCCGGAACAGCTGTTGAATTCCACGCCCAAGGGCCTCTATTGCCCGGCGGGCGATTTTTATATCGATCCCGTCCGCCCGGTGGCGCGGGCGCTCATCACTCATGGCCATTCCGATCACGCCCGCGCCGGCCATGGCGCGGTGCTGGCCACGCGCCAGACGCTCGATATCATGCGCATCCGCTACGGCGAGGATTTCTGCGGCAGCGAGCAGGCGGTCGCTTTCGGTGAGAGGGTGGATGTCAATGGCGTGACGGTGGGTTTCCATCCGGCGGGCCATGTTCTCGGCTCCGCCCAGATCTCCGTGGAAATGAACGGCATGCGCATCGTTGCCTCGGGCGATTACAAGCGCGGCGTCGACCCCACCTGCGCACCCTTCGAGACGGTACCCTGCGACGTCTTCATCACAGAGGCCACCTTCGGCCTGCCGGTGTTCCACCATCCCCTGCCGCGTGTGGAAATCGGCAAGCTGCTCACCTCCATCAAACAATTTCCAGAACGCACCCATCTGGTCGGGGCCTATTCGCTGGGCAAGGCGCAGCGCGTCATCCGGCTTTTGCGGGATAATGGCTATGCCGATCCCATCTATATTCACGGCGCGCTGGCGCGGCTTTGCGACTATTATGTCTCTGAGGGTATCGATCTCGGCGATCTGCGCCCCGCGACGCTCGAAAAAAGCGATCCTTCCGCCTTCAAGGGCGCGATTGTCGTAGGTCCGCCCTCGGCGTTTCAGGAGCGCTGGGCGCGCCGTTTCAACGAGCCGCTGATTGCCTTTGCGTCCGGCTGGATGATGGTGCGGCAGAGGGCAAAGCAGGGCGGTGTGGAGCTGCCGCTGGTCATATCAGACCATTGCGACTGGCCGGAACTTCTGGAGACGATCAAGGAAATTTCTCCGCAAGCCGTCTGGGTCACCCATGGCCGTGAAGAGGCGCTGGTGCGCTGGTGCGAATTGCAGGGCATTGCCGCCAAGCCGCTGCATCTTGTCGGTTACGAGGATGAGGGGGATTGAGATGAAAGCCTTCGCCACCCTTCTCGATCGCCTCGTTCTCACCCCCTCGCGCAACGGCAAGCTGAAGCTGCTGACCGATTATTTCCGCGATACGCCCGATCCCGACCGGGGTTACGGGCTGGCAGCGATTGCCGGCACGCTGGACCTCAAAAGCGTCAAGCCGGCCCTGCTGCGCGAGCTGGTGCTGGAGCGGATGGATGAAGTGCTGTTCCGCTATTCCTATGATTATGTGGGCGATCTGGCCGAGACCATATCGCTGGTCTGGGGCAATATCGGCGGCGCGGATGACGCCGAGGCTCAGGACCCGCGTCTCGGCGAAGTCGTCACACTGATGAATTCACTCGGCCGCACGGAGGTGCGCGGCGCGGTGCGCGATCTGCTCGACCGGCTCGATACGTCCTCGCGTTTCGCTTTCCTCAAACTTGCAACCGGCAGCCTGCGCATCGGCGTTTCGGCGCGGCTGGCGCGTCAGGCGCTGGCGGATTTTGCCGGGAAAGACATCACCGAGATCGAGACCCTCTGGCACGGGCTGACGCCGCCCTATACGCCGCTTTTCGCATGGCTTGAGGGCAGGTCGGACCGGCCGGTGCTGGCGACACCAGCCATCTTCCACTCGGTGATGCTGGCGACGCCGGTGGCCGATGGCGATCTCGATGGGCTGGACCCGACCGACTATGCCGCCGAATGGAAATGGGACGGCATTCGCGTGCAGCTGTCCCGCGCCGGTGGGACACGAAAACTCTATTCCCGTTCCGGCGACGATATTTCCGGCGCCTTTCCAGACGTTCTGGAGGCGATCGATTTCGAAGGTGTGATGGATGGCGAGTTGCTGATTGGCGGGACAGTGCGGTCCAACAATCTCACCCGCACCTTTTCCGACCTGCAGCAGCGGCTGAACCGCAAGACGGTGACGGCAAAGATGCTGGACGACTATCCCGCCTTCATCCGCGCCTATGACCTGCTGTTCGATGGCGAGAGCGATATCCGCGCGCAGACCTATCTGGAGCGCCGCGGCAGGCTGTCCGATATCATCGAGCATGCCCCGCATGACCGTTTCGACCTGTCGCCGCTGATCGGCTTTTCCAGCTGGACGGAGCTCGACACGCTGCGTGCCGCGCCGCCTGATCCTGTCATCGAGGGCGTGATGATCAAGCGCCGTGACAGCGCCTATCAGGCCGGCCGCGCCAAGGGGCCGTGGTTCAAGTGGAAAAGAGATCCTTACAACATCGACGCTGTCATGATGTATGCCCAGCGCGGCCACGGCAAAAGGTCGAGCTATTATTCCGATTTCACCTTCGGCGTCTGGGCGGAAGGCGAGGGTGGCGAACAGCTCGTACCCGTCGGCAAGGCCTATTTCGGCTTCACCGATGCGGAGCTGGAGGTGCTGGACAAGTTCGTTCGCGACAACACCGTCGAGCGCTTCGGTCCGGTGCGGGCGGTGCGCGCCACGCCGGATTTCGGTTTTGTGCTTGAAGTGGCCTTCGAAGGTATCAACCGCTCCACCCGCCACAAATCCGGCGTCGCCATGCGCTTCCCCCGCATTGCCCGGCTGCGCGCCGACAAGCTGCCGGCGGAAGCAGACAGGCTTTCGACGCTGGTGGCGATGATCGATGGTGCGGAGGGGTAGGGGGCTGCGCCGCTTCCCTCATTACCGTGACTAGTGCAGGAGCAAGGAAAGTGTTTTGTCCAGAAATTGCCATGATGGCTGCGAATACATTGTTGTCATTCGCGAATCCGTGATTGGACAGCCTCCCGCCGCAGTGTTGAACTGCTGATACAACCATCCTCGTCAGGTGAACATATGGCAGACAAACGCTTTCTTTCCTCACCCTTCGGACAGGAAGAGAGCGGCTTGATCTCGCCGGGCATGACGCGGCGCAGAGTGCTGGCAGGCGCCGTGGGACTGTCAGCGGCAGTTATCCTGCCGCCCGCCGTGAAAGCGGGCATTCCCACACCCGAAGTTTTGCCGCTGGAAAGGCAGGATTATGCGGAGGCCCGCCGACGTTTCCATACCCATCTGCTGCGCAAGATGGCCGCGCCGGAAAAATCCTCGGCGCTTGGCACGCCGCCAGGGGCGGAGCGTGTCACCTATTCCGGCGGGCCGGATGGCTCGATCGAACTTGTCGCCTGGCTCTCCCACTATCAGCCGTCAAAAACGCTGAAACCCGCCGTACTTTTTCTCCACGGCGGCAACGCCACCGGTGACGGCCACTGGGCGCTGATGAAGCCCTATTGGGAGGCGGGCTTCGTCGTGATGCTTCCATCCTTTCGCGGCGAAAACGGCCAGAATGGCAATTATTCCGGCTTTTACGACGAAACGGCGGATGCGCTGGCGGCGGCGACCTATCTGGAAAACCTTCCCGGCATCGACAGGAAGCGGTTCTTCATCGCCGGCCATTCCAATGGCGGCACGCTGACGCTTCTGGCCGCCATGAGCCGCAAATTCCGCGCCGCCGCGCCCATATCGGCAGGGGTCAATTCCTGGCGTTATTTCAACCGCTATAGCGACGAGATCTGTTTCGACGAAACCGACGAGCGCGAATTCATCATGCGCTCTTCCGTCTGTTTCGGCCCCAGCCTCAAATGCCCGGCGCTGCTTTTACGCGGCACGGAGGAGCGGCCCTTCGATGCCGATCACCAGCTTTTTGTGGACCGCGCCCTGACATCCGGCTTCAAGGTCGATAAAAAACTGCTGCCCGGCAGCCATAATGGCGTGGTTCCGGGCGCGGTGGAAGAAAGCATCCGCTTTTTCAATGGTTTCGTCTAAACGCGATATTGCGCGGCTGCTTGCCGGCGCATGGCGTCCTAGTTCTTGACGATGGACGTCTTGGCCTGCTCGGCCCACCATGCGCCGTCTTTTTTGTCGGCATATTGCGCGCGTTTGTTGGTGAATTGCCCCTGCGTGCACATTTCGCGGTAATTGCGAACCGGCAGCCCGAGTTCCTTGACGACGGCATGCACCACCGTCGGACCCGTCATGTCATAGACGCTGACGAGCGTTCCCTCTTCGATATTCTGGGCAATACGATCGGCCATCAGCCTCAGCGCCGGGTGACCGGGTTTCGATGCCATGAAGTAATTTGTGATTTCGCCATTTTTCATGGCGATGAAAACGGCGTCTTCATCCGCGCCGATCACATCTTCCGGGCGGGCCGCAAAGTTGGAATCGATATCCAGATAGATGCCGCCTTCCTGCAGAAGAACCAGAATACGCCAGAAATCCGCCTTGGCGGCGCCGACCTGCAATCGACGGAAGGCATCGGCATAACGTCCGGGAAAATGCCGGTCGATATAGGCCTGGCACGCCTCGTCATCATGGTAGCGATATTCGAATTCCGGCGTCAGCCAGCGGTTGAACAGGAAATTCGCATAGATCGGCGTCGTTACCCGGTTGGAGTAATTCGTCTGCCAGATGATGCGCGGAATGGCTTTTTCCGATTTCGGGCTGCGTCTGGCAGGCTGATACTCCGGAAGCGTCTTTCTTCTGCCGGGGCGGATGAAGAGATCGATGGAGAAAACAACCTTGACGATGTTGCCGCCGATCTTGATCGCGCGGTACGCAATGCGGTTATAGCCAGTTTTAACCAAGTTCAGCGCTCCTGCGCGTGGAATCGTTTGTCACGCGCGTGGAAAACGGCGGCACGCGGTATTTATTGGACGCAATTAGTTTGTCAATACGCTGAAAATGAGACCGGCCGAGCCCGGATTAACGAGGCTCGGCCGGTTTGGGAGGGGCTGCAATCAGGCTTTGTTGCGGTTGAAATATCCAAGCAGCCGCATGGCGTTTGCGGTGACCAGAACCGTAGCGCCCGTATCGGCGAAAACGGCGAGCCACAGGCCGGAAAGGCCGGTGACGGTCGTCACCAGAAACACTGCCTTCAGGCCGAGCGCGATCGTCACGTTCTGGCGGATATTGCTCATGGTGGCGCGTGACAGGCCGATGAGGCGGGCGGCATCGCCGACATTGTTGCGCATCAGCGCCGCATCCGCCGCTTCCATCGCCACGTCAGTGCCCGAGCCGATGGCGACGCCGACGCTGGCCGCCGCAAGGGCCGGCGCATCATTGATGCCGTCACCCACCATCACCACGGTCTTCTTTTCGGCAAGCTTGCGGATTTCCTCGACCTTGTTCTGCGGCAGGAGTTCGCCGCGCGCCTCAAGGCCCAGCTTGTTGCCGATGGCCTTTGCCGTGCGGGCATTGTCACCCGACAGCATCAGCGAGGAAATGCCCATCTCCTTCAGCGCTTTCACACCTTCGGCGGCATCCTTGCGCGGCTCGTCACGCATGGCGAAGAGGCCGCTTGCCGCCCCGCCGACTATCACGACGGCCACCGTCTTGCCTTCGCTCTCCAGCGTGGAGATGCGGTCGGCCAGTTCCTTGGAGACGGTGCCGACTTCGGTTGCAAAGCGCGGCGCGCCGATGAACAGGTCTTTTCCGCCGACATTGCCCTGCATGCCGCGACCGGAAATCGCCTTGATGTTGGAGCCTGGCAGGGGCTTTACGCCGAGCTTTTCGGCATGATTGACGATGGCGCGGGCGAGCGGATGGCTCGATTCATGCTCGATGGTCGCGGCCGCCGCGATCAGGCCGGCCTCGTTGCCGTCAAGCGCCACAACGTCAGTCACGACGGGTTCGCCAAGCGTCAGCGTGCCGGTCTTGTCGAAAGCGACGGTTTCGGTGCGCGCCAGCATTTCGATGACCGCGCCGCCCTTCACCAGCATGCCGTGGCGTGCCGCAGCCGAAAGGCTGGAGGCTATGGCCGCGGGAACCGAAATGACCAGCGCGCAGGGGCAACCGATCAGCAGCAGGGCGAGACCGCGATAAATCCACGTATCCCAGTCACCGAGGCCGGCGAGCGGCGGCACGATGATGGTGAGCACGGAGATCGCCACGATCAACGGCATATAATAACGCGAGAAGCTCTGGATGAAGCGCTCGGTCGGGGCACGCGCATCCTGCGCTTCTTCGACAAGCGTGATGATGCGGGCAATGGTATTGTCTTCCGGCGCGCGGTCGACACGGATGCGCAGCGAGCCGTCATGGTTGATGGAACCGGCAAAAACGCGTGCGCCCTTTTCCTTGGCGACGGGAATGCTCTCTCCGGTCATCGGCGATTCGTCGACGCTGGACTGGCCTTCCATGACAACGCCATCGGCGGCGATACGGTCGCCGGGACGCGCCACGACCACCTGGCCGATGCGCACCTGATCGGCGGCAACCTGCCGAAGCGCACCGTTTTCCTCCACCAGCGCCGTCTTCGGCAAGAGCGAACCGAGCGCCTTGATGCCAGAGCGCGCACGGGCGGCGGCAAAGCCTTCCAGCAATTCACCGACGGAGAAGAGCAGCACGACAATGGCCGCCTCTTCCGCCTCGCCGATGATGATCGCGCCAATGGCGGCAATCGTCATCAGCATCTCGATGGTGAAGACCGCACCGAAACGGGCGGCATTGAAGGCATTCTTCGCGATCGGGAAGAGCGTGACCAGCGTGGCGATGATGAAGGCATAACCGCCCCATGTGGGGAAGGTCAGTTCCGCCGCATAGGCAATGGCGACCAGAATGGTGCCGGTGAAGGTGTTGCGCGCCTTTGCGGTGCGCCACCAGACGCCTTTTTCATCCGCGCCATGGGCATGCCCCACTTCCGCGGCCTGCGCTGCAGACACCGGAGCGGAACCATGCGAATGGCCCGCATGGTCGTGGCCGGAATGATCGTGACCAGAATGGTCATGTTTGGAGTGGTCATGATCATGCCCGCTGCAGGACGCGTGATCGTGCCCGGAATGGTCATGATCTGAATGGTCATGATCCGAATGGTCGTGGTCGTGGTGATGCCCGCCGCACGACCCATGGTCATGGTCGTGATCCGCCACTTTTTCGCGCGCGGACTTTTCCTGCGGCAGCAGGGCCGGTTTAAATCCTAGCTTGCGCAGCGTGTCTTCGATTTTTTCGACCGGGGTTTTGTTCTCGGCCAGCGAGAGGTTCAGCCGTTCGCGGGCAACCGAGACCTTGACGTCGCCAACGCCGGGCAGGCGGGAAAGCGCGGTTTCGATCTTCGCGGCGCAGCTGCCGCAATCCATGCCGCCGACCGAAAAGGTCAGCGCATTGTTCTTGTCAGCGGCCGTTTCGGCCCCGTCATGGTGGTGACCGCCGCAGGAGGAATGGTCGTGATGATCGGCCTCGACCTTTGCCTGGGGAGCCTTTTCGCGCGGCAGCAAAGCGGGTTTGAAGCCAAGCTTGCGCAGCGTGTCCTCGATCTTGTCGACCGAGGTTTTCTGTTCGGCCACCGAGAGGTTCAGCCTTTCACGGGCAACCGACACCTTGACGTCGGCAACGCCGGGCAGGCGTGAGAGCGCGGTTTCGATCTTCGCCGCACAGCTGCCGCAATCCATGCCGCCGACCGTAAAGGTCAGTTCCTCCGATTCCCTGTTCAAACTGCCGCGTGTCGAAATATTCATGGTTTCGCTCCTGAATTCCAGTCGACAGTCAATCTGGCACCTCTAGCAACTAGAGCTTCAAGAGGAAAAATGCGGGTTTTCGATTTTTTTTGAAAAACCGACGCCAGCTTCGCGCCAGCCGCACGGTTCATCATGACGGTAGATTGGATTCCATGAAGCGGTTCAGATGATAGCACTCCTTTTGAAAAATGGTCGCCGGGCGGCCTCTCTGGTCGGGCTTGCGCTGCTGCCTCTCATGAGCGGCTGCCTTTTCGTGACGGATACGACCCGGATGGACCCTGACGTCTTCGTCAGGGAAACGGCGCCGGTGTTCAATTTCAACTCCGTCAGTTCCAATCGCCAGCCGGAACTGCCGCCGCAGCCGGGCCAGCTTTCGACGCGCCCGCCGGATCTGTTCAGAACCCGCTTCCATCAGGAATACGGCCCGCCGGTGCGCGGGCAGGGGCTCAGTGCGCCGCAGGTGCAGGGTTTTAACGCGCAGCAGCCGCAGGGCCAGACGATGGCCTATGGCCTGCCCGTCTCCAACCCGCTGCATCGGGTCATGTATGGCCCTATCCGCGACGAGGACCGCTCGCTGCCCGCCATTCCCTATGGGCGCATCGATCCACGTTATCTCCGGCAGGAAGTCAGTTACCAGACGGCGGAAGCGCCGGGCACCATCGTCGTCGATACAAGGCAGCATTTCCTTTATCTCGTGCAGTCCGGCGGCAAGGCGATCCGTTACGGCGTTGGGCTGGGGCGTGACGGTTATGCCTGGTCGGGCCGCGGCAAGATCCAGTGGAAGGCGAAATGGCCGCGCTGGACGCCGCCCGATGAAATGGTCAAGCGCCAGCCGGAACTCGCCTCCATCTCCGCCGCCAATGGCGGCATGACGCCCGGCCTCAACAACCCGCTCGGCGCACGCGCGCTTTATATTTTCAAGGACGGCAAGGACACGCTTTACCGCGTGCATGGCACACCGGACTGGCAGTCCGTCGGCAAGGCAACGTCCTCCGGCTGCGTACGCATGCTCAATCAGGATGTGATCGATCTTTACGAACGCGTGCCGCAAGGGGCGCAGATTGTGGTTATCTGAACACGTTCTAAAAGAAAGAGATATGGGACCCATTCCGCCAGCACCTTGTGACTGGCTTTTAGCGGTCGGTTAACTATTTTCGCAATACGCATGACACGGAACAAATGACGTACAGCGGCGATATAGCCGTTCGAAATGTGGGACAAACCGGCCTTATGACAAGCACCGACACAGATCTTTCCAGACGCACCTTCCTTTCCCTTCTTGGCCTCTCCTCCGCTTCGCTTCTCGCAGGCTGCGCCTCATCGGGCACGGGAGACGCCATCCGTCAGCAGGCGAGCGCCATCGGCACCGATTTCCGGCAGATGTTTTCGCCGGGCGTCAGCGATGCGGAACTGGCCGTCATGTACGGCTCGGTTGAGGATGGCGGTTACGTCATTCCCGCCGTACCCTATCAGAAAATCGACCGGCGTTATTACCGCCAGCGGGTTGTCGATCCGACCGGCGAGCGCCCGGGCACCGTTGTCGTCGATACACGCTCGCGCTTCCTTTATGTCGTGGAGCAGGGCGGCAGCGCCATGCGTTACGGCGTCGGCATCGGCCGCGATGGTTTCGCCTGGTCGGGCGAGGGCGTCATCCAGTGGCGTCAGAAATGGCCGAAATGGACCCCGCCGGATGAGATGGTCGCCCGCCAGCCGGAACTGGTCAAATATTCCTCCAAGAATGGCGGCATGCCGCCGGGCCTGAAGAACCCGCTTGGCGCGCGCGCCCTTTATATCTTCCAGAACGGCAAGGACACGCTTTACCGTCTCCACGGCTCGCCGGAATGGAATTCCATCGGCAAGGCAGTCTCTTCCGGCTGCGTGCGCCTGATGAACCAGGACGTCATCGACCTCTATGACCGCGTGCCTCAGAAGGCCCGTGTGGTGGTCTGGCAATAAGCCGAAAACGTTTCGAATAAAAAGGCGGCCTTGGTGCCGCCTTTAATTTAAGGAAAACCTGTCCCCATACTCGACGTCATCCTCGGGCTCGTCCCGAGGATCCAATCACGTCGCACTAAATCAATACGTTGCAGATGCTCGGGACAGGCCCGAGCATGACGGCAGAGAGATTATCAGCCCTTGCGACTTGCCGGAGGGTTACGGACGGCTGAGACTGTCCTTAAGCGCATTCACCCGGTCGCGAATCTGCACCAGTTCCTCCAGCCCGCAGCCGGTGGCGCTGCCGATCGCCGCCATGATCTTCACGCCCTCTTTTTTGAGGTTCGCGCCCTTCGGCGTCAGGGCCACCAGCACCTGCCGCTCGTCCACGGTGCCGCGTTTGCGGGTGATCAGCCCCGCATGTTCCAGCCTTTTCAGCAATGGCGACAGCGTGCCGGAATCAAGGCCCAGCATTTCGCCAAGCGCCTTGACGGTGGACGTCTCCTTTTCCCACAGCGCCATCATGACCAGATATTGCGGATAGGTCAGCCCGATCGGGTCGAGCAGCGGTTTATAGGCGCGTGTGAAGGCGTGTGCCGCGCCATAAAGGGCAAAACATATCTGCTGGTCCAGCCTCAACAGGCTTTCCATCTTCTTCTCGTCGCCCTCTGCGTCCATTTTCGTGCTCCAAAATCAACCGGGGAGGGAACAATCAGCCCCCGCTTTCGGTTCCTGCCGCATGGATGCGCGGCGAAATTTCGTGAAAATTATCGCAAAAAACGATTTCGTATTCAACGTGCAAAATTATATTGCGCAAAATTAAATTGTTCGCTATAAGAACTCAACACCAACCCGAAGGAGTAAATGTCATGCCCATTCTCTACACGACCAAAGCATCCGCCACCGGTGGCCGCGCCGGCAACGCCAAGTCGGAAGACGGCGTTCTCGACGTTACGCTGACCGTTCCGAAGGAACTGGGCGGCGATGGCGCCCGTGGCACCAATCCGGAACAGCTTTTCGCAGCCGGTTATTCCGCCTGCTTCCTGGGCGCGCTGAAATTTGTCGCCGGCAAGGAAAAGGTAAAGATTCCTGAAGACACCACTGTGACGGCAACCGTCGGTATCGGCCCGCGCGAAGATGGCGGCGGTTTCGGCATCGAAGTGTCGCTGAAGGCAAATATTCCGGGCGTCGAGCGCGAAGTCGCCGAAAAGCTGGTTGCTGCCGCTCACATCGTCTGCCCTTACAGCCACGCCATGCGCACCTCCACGGAAGTGCCGGTCTCGGTGGCCTGATCCAATCCGCGTGAGCAATTCCATGTGAGCAATGAGGCCGGGTTTATCCCGGCCTTCTTGTTTGTGGAAAGAAACATGCTATATTCTTTCCAAGGAAAGGATGTGCGCCATGAATATTCACGCCAAGACCGCCATGGATCCTGCTTCGCAGGGCAGGGTCGTCACCAAGGCCGTTATGACGGCTGCCGAGCGGCTGGGCCTGAATGCCGCCCGCACGGCGGATATCCTCGGTGTTTCCGCGCCGACGGTGTCGCGCATGAAGCGGCTGGATTTCCTGCTGGAGCCGGGCGCCAAGTCCTTCGAGCTTGCGGTGCTGCTGATCCGGGTCTTTCGCTCGCTGGATGCGATTACCGGCGGCGATGAGGCGGTGGCCAAAAACTGGCTGCGCAATCACAATACGGCGCTTGATGCCGTGCCTGCCGAGAGGCTCACCACCATTACCGGATTGATCGATGTCCTCTCCTATCTGGACGCCCGACGCGCTCCTGTCTGAAAAACGCGCCGTATCGGGAAAATACTGGCGGCTGGTGGAAGCGCAGCATCAGGTATCCACCATGAAGCTGGTGGATACGGTGGAGGAGCAATCGCTGCTGGAAGATATTCTGGAGGCGAGTAAACGGCCCTTTCCGCCGGAATGTGTAGGTTTCGACTATCTTCTTGCGACGCCCTTCCGTTATGGCGCCGCCTATCCGCACGGCTCGCGGTTCCGCCGGGCGGGCTTTACCGAGGGCGTTTATTACGCCGCCGCGAAGGTGGAAACCGCGCTTGCCGAAATGGCCTTCTACCGACTGCTGTTTTATGCGGAATCCCCTGGCACGCCGCTGCCCGCCAATCCCGCCGATTATTCCGCCTTTGCCGCCCGTATCGCCACCAATGCGGCGCTGGATTTGACGAAACCGGGACTGAGCCGCGACGAGGCGCAGTGGACCGATCTGCAAAATTACGAGCCATGCCAGGCGCTGGCCGAGCAGGCACGTGTGGCCAAGATCGAGGCGATCCTTTACCGCTCGGTGCGCGATCCCCAGGGCGGCCTCAATATTGCGGTCCTGTCGCCAAAGGCCTTTGCCGAAAAAGCGCCGGTGGAACGGATGAGCTGGCGCATCCGCCTGTCGAAGACGGGCGTGCAGGCGCTGTGCGAATTTCCGATGCGCAGAACGGGGTTTGCGGTCTCGGATTTCGCTGGCGATCCACGCCTCGCCAGCCTTTTGGGCTGACGGGCGTTTGCTTGTTTTACCTCGGCCCTCAAGGACCATCAAGCCGAAGCGAAAAACGCTTCGGGATCGTCGACTTCCACAAGTTTGCGCTTGTCGATCAGCCAGAAACGGGTTCCGACCGCCCGCACGAAACTCCTGTCATGCGAGACGAACACGCAGCTGGCCTCACGGCTGATGATTTCCGCCTCCAGCGCTTCCTGCCCGTCTATGTCAAGATGGTTGGTGGGCTCGTCCAGCAGGTAGAAATTCGGCTCCGCCAGCCGCAGCGCCAGCATGGCGAGCCGCGCCTTCTGGCCGCCGGAAAGCGTGGCGATGCGGCGTTTCTGCATCTCCATGTCGATCCCGGCGCCGGCGAGCAGGCCATGGATGCGCTGATCGCCAATATCGAAGCGGCGGGTCATGAACGCCGCCGGCGTGCTGTCGTCGTCGATTTCGGCAAGCGACTGATCGACATATCCGGCCACCAGCGAGGGCGTGGCCTTGACGCCCTCCTGTATCTGGCCACCACCCGATACCGCCGCCTGCAGAAGCGACATCAGCCGCGTCTTGCCGACGCCGTTGCGGCCGAGAATGACGATGCGGTCACCCTGGCGGACAGATTGCCGGCCGGTGCGAAACAGCAATGTTCCGTCCGGCGTCGAAACGGGGACATCTTCCAGCGTCACCAGAACCTTGGCATGGGTGCCGCGATTGGCGAGCTGGATCTTGCCGGCGGAACGCTCGGCATGGGCGGGCCGCGCCTTCTCCTCCAGCTTTTCGGCGCGCTGGCGCAATTGCTTGGTCTTGACGGTCAGAAGATCGCTGCCGGAATTGATGCCGATATTGTTGAGCTTGGCGGCCTGCCGGCGCAATTGCTGCGCGGTTTTCATGTCGCGCTGGAAACGCCGCTCATCGGCGGCATCCTCCTCTTCCAGTGCTAGCCGCGCATGGCCGTAGGGCAACCGGAACAGCGCCGAATTTTCCGGCCGCAGGAACAGCGTGGTCTTCGTGACATTGTCGAGAAAGGCGCGATCATGGCTGACGATGATAACTGCGGTATCGCGCGGCAGCTCAGCGAGCCAGTTTTCCAGCACGTTGATTTTTTCAAGGTCGAGATGGTTGGTCGGCTCATCGAGCAGCAGGACGTCAGGCTCGGTGATCCATGCCCGCGCCAGCATGGCCAGCCTCTGCCAGCCGCCGCTCAGCTGTTTCAGGCGGCGCTCGCGGAACGGCTCCGGCACCAGCATCGCGTCGAAAATAATGTCGGCGCGCCAGCTTTCACTGTCGATCGTGTCCGCCGGCAGGGCGGAAAGCACGGCATCCCGCATCGTCTGTTCCATAAGCCGGGAGGGCAGGTGCTGGTGGACGATGGACTGCGTCAGCCCGCGCAGCCGGGTGATGTCGCCACTGGTGGCGTCCAGCTCACCGGCAAGGCAATTGAGCAGGGTGGACTTGCCGCAGCCATTGGCGGCGACGATGCCGATGCGGTCTCCCGCATTTATGGTGAGGCTGAGATTGGAAAAAAGCGGCTTGCCCAGAATGATTCCGAGGTTTCGAAGCGTGATGATGGTCATAATTTGTCTCTGGCGAAACGGACCCGCGACGAACCGTGGTCTGCGGCAATGCAGTACGGGGTTTCGGTTCGGGATGATCCGTCGTGAAAACATGCGCAACGGCAGACAAGCTGCATTCTGCGCGGCCTTTTGGGCAAACCAGAGTTTTGGTGTTCCGGTCAGCCCTGCAAACGCGTCTGCAGGGCAAAAAGGTGGCAGAGCTGACGATTGCGCCAGAAGCAGGAAATATCCATGCGAAGCCTCCTTTCTTGAAACGGGTTGAACCGCTCCACCATTAACAGCGGTGGTTGTTCGAGGCAATGGCTTTTGAAGCGGGATGCCGTGCGGGAGAATGCGGCAGGCCCGCACCCTCCTGTTTCAATACGGCTCTCGTCCTTGAGCGGCTTTTATTGCTTCGCGACACGCGCGCGCAGCTCTTCGACATGGGCCGCGATTTCAGGCGTTACGACATCGCCGAAATCCTCCATTTCGAACATCGGGCGGATTTCGATCTCGCTGCGCTCCAGCATCGGGTTCGGGCAACGTTTCACCCATTCCACGGCCTCGTCCATGTCCTTCACCGTCCAGATCCAGAAACCGGCGACCAGCTCGTTGGTGTGCGGGAAGGGGCCGTCGACGACAGTGCGGCTGTTGCCGTCGAAAATGACCCTCTTGCCCTTGGAGGAGGGGTGCAGGCCGTCGCCGGATTGCATGATGCCGGCATTGACCAGTTCCTCGTTGAATTTTCCCATTGCCTCCATCAGTTCGGTCGTGGGCATGACGCCATCTTCGCTGCTCTTGGTGGCTTTTACAAAAACGATTGCACGCATGATCTTTCCTCCTTGATCGCGTTGTCCTTGTAGTTTCGCTCCCCGGCACGACGGCCGGATGACATTCTTGCGCACAAAAATGGCGTTATGCCGTCACCCCGTCAGCCGAGATCGATAAGGTCGCGGCGCAGCCGGTCAGGATCGCCGCTGCCGATGCGGGCCTCGATTTCGGCATGGGTCTGTTCCCAGATGGGGAAGGCGGCGGCGAGCACGGCCATGCCATCAGCCGTCAGCCGCAGCCGCTTGCCGCGCTTGTCCTTCGGGTCCTGCTCGATGCTGACCAGCCCGCGCCGTTCCAAAGGCTTCAGCGCCGCCGTCAGCGTCGTGCGGTCCATGGCCAGAAGATTGGCGACCGGTCCCATCGGCGGCGGCTCCGGCCGGTTGAGCGACATCAGCAGCGAAAATTGCCCATTGGTGATGCCGACCGGCTTCAGCGCATTGTCGAACAGCCGCGCCAAGGCCCGCGCCGCACGCTGCGCATGCAGGCAGAGACAGGCGTCCCGCACGAAAAGAGTTGTCGAAAAAGGAATCACGCTGGCGTTTGACATGGGATAAATATGTTGATATCAACCTAATTAGTCAAGCGGAACTTGATGTCCCGCAGACTGTTAATTGCCTTTCAACACAGAAATAGGCGGCGCCCTGCGTTAAAGCGGAGCGGCGCCGTGGTGAAAGACGGATCCAAGGAGGAAAGATCATGTCTCATCCCGTCGTTTCGAAAGAGGAGTGGCTTGCGGCTCGCCGCGATCTGCTGGTGAAGGAAAAGGAACTGACCCGCGCCCGTGACAAGCTGAACGAGGCCCGGCGCGCGTTGCCCTGGGAGGAGGTGACGAAGGAGTATATTTTCGACGCGCCTTCCGGCCCCAAATCGCTACAGGAACTGTTCGGCAACTGCAGCCAGCTGATCGTCTACCACTTCATGCTGGCACCGGACTGGGAGGAGGGCTGTGTCGGCTGCTCCTTCTTTGCCGATCATGTCGATGGCGCGCTGATCCACCTCAAGCATGGCGATGCGGGTTTCGTCGCGGTGTCGCGCGCGCCGCTTGAGAAGATCGAAAGCTACAAAAACCGCATGGGCTGGAAATTCCCGTGGGTTTCCGCCGAAGGCAGCGATTTCAACTATGATTATCAGGCCTCGTTCCGCGACGAGGATATGACCAAAGGCGAAATCACCTATAATTACCGTGACATGGCGCCCTATGGCGACCTGAAGGACCTGCACGGCATCAGCGTTTTCGCCAAGGGCGATGACGGCAAGATCTACCACACCTACTCCACTTACGCCCGCGGCGCGGAGCAGACGCTCGGCACGCTGATGCTTCTCGATCTGGTGCCAAAAGGCCGTAATGAAGAGGAGGTAATGGATTGGGTGCGCCGTCACGACCAGTATGAGGACGCACCGAAGGCCGCTTCCTGCTGCCACTGAAAACTGACGGACGAGGAGGAAACGAAAATGGAAATGGAAATCGCCAAGCCGCAGAAGGAACATGAATTCCTGAAGAGGATCGTCGGAGACTGGGTCATGACCTCCAGTTCCGGTCACGAGGACTACAATGCCGACGACCCGTCGCAGCAATTCACCGAGACCGTCCGCTCCATCGGCGGTTTGTGGATCATCGGCAACGGCACCGGCAAGATGCCTGACGGCACGGATATGACGGCCGTGATCACGGTCGGTTTTGATCCGGCCAAGGGCAATTTCGTCGGCACCTGGGTAGGGTCGATGATGACCAATCTCTGGGTCTACAAGGGCTGGCTGGAAGAGGACGGCAAGACCCTGACGCTGGAAGCGGAAGGTCCCGCCTTCGATGGTTCCGGTGGCACCGCTACCTATCACGACGTGCTGGTGCTGCATGATGATAATCACCGCAGCTTTTCCGGCAGCGTCAAGCAGCCGGACGGCACATTCAAGACCTTCATGACATCGGAGTTCCGGCGCAAGGCCTGAAGCCCGCCGGAATTTCACCTGAGCACCAGCGCCGCCGCGTCCTGCGGCGGGCAATGGCCGAAACACACCCGCCAAACCCTCCATAGGAGACGACAATGTCCGATACACATGGAAAATTCATCTGGGTCGAATTGATGACGCCCGACATGGAAGCGGCAGCCCGCTTTTATGGTCACGTCGTCGGCTGGCAGACCAAGGATTTCGGCTCGCCGGAAATGCCCTATCTGGTGCTGGAGGCCGATGGCAAAGGCATGGGCGGCGTCATGGAACTGACCGACGAGCACAAGGGCCAGGGCATTCCCCCGAACTGGACCGCCTATGTCGATGTCGACGATGTGGACGCCACGGCGAAACAATTCGCCGAAAAGGGCGGCGCGATCAGACGTCCCCCGCAGGATATTCCCGAAATCGGCCGCTTTGCCGTGGTTGCCGATCCCTTTGGTGCGGTGCTCTGTATCATGACGCCGCAGCCGATGGAAACCGGTGGTTTCCCCGAGGATATGCAGGAAAAGCAGGGCCATGTCGGCTGGCATGAACTCTTCACCGATAATGTTGATGAGGCCATGGCCTTCTACGGCGACGTGTTCGGCTGGACCAAGGATCATGATTTCGACATGGGCGACATGGGCCCGTACCGCATCTTCGCCCATAAGGGCAAAGCCGTCGGCGGCATAATGAAACGCATGCCGCAGGTCCCCGTCTGCCATTGGGGTTATTACTTCAATGTGGATGGTATCGATGAAGCCATCACCCGCGTCAGCACCGGCGGCGGCAAGGTCGTCAACGGCCCGATGGAGGTTCCCGGCGGAAGCTGGATCGTCAATTGCGTCGACCCGCAGGGCGCCTATTTCTCGCTGGTTTCGCAGAAGAAATAGTCCTGTTTTCTGATGATCTGCCGGGGCTTGCTCCGGCAGATCACCGCTCTCTCGACAGGCGGACGTGATCGATAAAGGCTCGCAGCTTCGGCGCAAGGTTACGACGGCTGGGGTAATAGAGATAAAATCCCGCAAAGGTCGGGGAATGGTCCTCGAGCATCGAAACGAGCTGTCCGCTCTCCAGATAGGGGCGGAACGTTTCTTCCATGCCGAATGTGATACCCGCACCGGCGCAGGCCAGCTTGATCATCAGCTGCATGTCGTTGGTGGTGAAATCAGGCTCCACCGCTACCGCGAATTCGCGGTCGTTTTCGGCAAATTCCCACCTGTATGGCGCGACACCCGGACGGGCTCGCCAGCCGATACACCTGTGCTCTATCAACTCGCGGGGCTGCGTTGGCAGACCGAAGCGGTCCGATAGCCAGGGGAGCAGACGGCGAGCTGCCGCTGTGGAGCGGAAACCGGAACGGCGATCATGTCCTGCGCGATCAGTTCTCCAAGGCGCACGCCAGCATCGTAATGTTCGGCGACGATGTCGAATTCCTCATCCGTCACGACGATATCAAGCTGCACCTCGGGATGCATGTCCGCAAAGCTTGCAAGCAATGGGCCGGATAAAAATCGCTCGGCTATCGAGGAAACCGCAAGGCGCAGCTGCCCGCGCACGGCGCCGCTCAGGGAAGATGCAGCATTGGCTGCCTGGACGAGATTGCCGATGGATGGCGAGACGTCCGCATAAAGCTGCTGCCCCGCTTCCGTCAGGCTGACGCTGCGTGTCGTTCGCTGCACAAGCGCTATTCCCATTGTCTCTTCAAGCTTGCGGATGGTCTGGCTGACGGCGGACCGGGTTATGCCGAGCCTGTCCGCGACGGCCCGGAAGTTGCGCTCCTCGGCAACCATGCAGAATGTCGAAAGGGCGTTGAGATCAATGTTCATTGGTTAGAAAATCTATCCATTGAGGTAATTATTGAGGCGGTTATCACGACAATGCCCAAGCTTTATCTTGTCCGCAACGGTCGCTTCCAGAAAAAGCGGGCCGTAACACCAAGGAGAAAGCCATGACATTGAACAAAGTCGTTCTCATCACAGGTGCATCGAGCGGGATCGGTGAGGGTACTGCAAGGGAACTGGCCGCTGCGGGAGCAAAGCTGGTGCTCGGTGCGCGTCGCATGGACCGCTTGCAGGTGCTGGCCGAAGAATTGCGCGGGAAGGGCGCCGAGGTCACCATCCATCCGCTTGACGTTACTGACAGACTGAGCGTCGAGGCCTTTGCGGAGGCAGGGCGCAAGGCTTTCGGGCAGGTCGACGTCATCGTCAACAATGCCGGCATCATGCCGCTATCGCTGATGTCGTCGCTCAAGGTCGATGAATGGGACCGCATGATCGACGTCAACATCAAGGGCGTGCTTTATGGCGTCGCCGCCGTTCTGCCCGAGATGGCGGCCCGTTCTTCCGGCCATATCATCAACATCGCCTCCATCGGTGCGCTCGCCGTTTCGCCCACGGCCGCCGTTTATTGCGCGACGAAATTTGCGGTGCGGGCGATTTCGGACGGGCTGCGGCAGGAAAACCGCGACCTGCGGGTTACCTGCATTCACCCCGGCGTGGTGGAAAGCGAACTTGCCCACACCATCACCGATCCGGCCGCTGCGGAGCTGATGCAGACCTATCGGGCCATCGCCTTGAAACCCGACGCCATCGGCCGCGCGGTGCGTTACGCCATCGAGCAGCCCGATGATGTCGACGTCAATGAAATCGTCATCCGACCCACCGCTGCCTGAGGAGGCCGACATGAAAGCGATTTTTCCAACCGTGCTTGCGATTGCCACGCTTGCGGGAAATGCCGCCGCCATCGCCAATCCGCAGCAACTGGATGACAGGCTGAGGCGTGGTGACGACGTCATCCGCAACCTCAACAATGGCCGGCCCCAGGCCAATCTGGAACGTTTGCGCCAGGAGTTTCCTTTCCTCGCCGAAGCGACCGAAGGTTACGCGCTGGGGGAGGTGTGGTCGCGGCCGGGATTGGACAACCGGACCCGCCAGCTGGCCGCCGTTGCGGTCATGGCGGCCCTTGGCGAGCGTGATCTGATGAAGGTCCATGCCGGTTATGCACTCAATGTCGGCGCAACCGACGAGGAACTGAAGGAAATGATCTATCTGATCACGGTTCCCGCAGGTTTTCCCAAAGCCATCGCCGCATCCCGGACGCTGGCTGAGCTGTTCGAGGAACGCCGCGACAACGCTGCATCGGGAGGGCAAAGGCAATGAATATTGTTTCGACATCGGTTGCGCTTCTGCTCGCAACGGCTTCCGCCGATACGGGCTCCCGCAAAGCGAATAACGCCATGGACATGAACATGACCGAAACGGCTCAAATCCAGAACCACCCTTACATCGGCATGTGGGTCACCGGCGATGGCCATGTTCGTCAGGAGCTTTTGCCCAATGGTCGTTATGACGAGGCGCGGGGCAACCGCAAAAGCGCTTATCAGGGGCGATATGAGGTGAAGGGAAACCATATCGACTACTGGGACGATACCGGTTTTACGGCCGACGGCGAATTCGTCGACGACATCCTCTATCACGGCGGCATGATCTTCTATCGCCAGAAGTAGTAGCTGTGCCAATCAAGCGCCGCCCGCCCCATCGGGAGCGGGCGGCGTGCCTGTTTCTATCGCTTCAAACTACCCAAAATCCCGCGCACGATGGCGCGGCCGACGGATGTGGCGACCGAACGGGCCGCACTTTTCATCGCCGCCTCGATCACCGTTTCGCGCTGGTAACCCGTGCGGCGGGCGCCGCCATTGCGGGAACCGGTGGTGGAAGCCTGCGTGGGTTCGTCGCCGAAGCCCGGCAGACGCCAGCGGCCGGAAGCAGTTTCGGACTGGTTTGCGGCATTTTCCTCTTCCGCACGTTTGGCGGCTTCCGCGTCCGCCGCCTTCTGGGCGCGGGCGGCGAGGATTTCGAAGGCCGATTCCCGGTCGATATCCTTGTCGTATTGGCCCGCGACAGGGCTCACATCGATCAGCGACCTGCGCTCCGCATCCGTCAGCGGTCCGACACGGCCGGAAGGCGGGCGCACGAGGGTGCGCTCGACGATGGAGGGTGCGCCCTTGTCATGCAGGGTCGAGATCAGCGCCTCACCGGTGCCGAGCGTGGTGATGGTGTCGGCAGTGTTGAAGGCCGGGTTCTGGCGGAAGGTGTCGGCCGCCGTGCGCACCGCTTTCTGCTCGCGCGGCGTATAGGCGCGAAGCGCATGCTGTACGCGGTTGCCGAGCTGGGCAAGAACGGTTTCCGGCACGTCGAGCGGGTTCTGCGTCACGAAATAGACGCCCACGCCCTTGGAGCGGATAAGGCGCACGACCTGTTCCACGCGTTCCACCAGCACCCGTGGCGCATCGTTGAAGAGCAGATGCGCCTCATCGAAGAAGAACACGAGACGCGGCTTTTCCGGGTCGCCCACCTCAGGCAGTTCTTCGAAGAGTTCCGAGAGCATCCAGAGGAGGAAGGTGGCGTAAAGGCGCGGGTTCATCATCAGCCGGTCGGCGGCAAGAACCGAAATGGTGCCGTGCCCGTCCGTGCCGACGCGCATGATGTCGGCGATCTTCAGCGCCGGTTCGCCAAAGAAATTGGCCGCGCCCTGCTGTTCGAGAACCAGCAGCCCGCGCTGCAGCGATCCGACCGAGGACTTGGAAATCAGGCCGAACTGGTTGGAAAGCTCCGTTGCGTTTTCGCCCATATAATTCAGGAGCGATTGCAGGTCTTTGAGATCGAGCAGCGGCAGCCCGCCCTGATCGGCGATCTTGAAGGCGATGTTGAGCACGCCTTCCTGCGCTTCCGAGGCATCCATCAGCCGGGCGAGCAGCAGGGGGCCCATTTCGGCGATGGTGGCGCGCACGCGATGGCCTTTTTCGCCGTAGAGATCCCAGAAGATGACGGAGGATTTACCGTAGGAAAAATCGGTGAAGCCGATCTGCTCGACGCGTTTCTGCACCCAGTCCTTGGCTTCGCCTTCCGCCGCGATGCCGGAAAGGTCGCCCTTGATATCGGCGCAGAAAACCGGCACGCCGGCCTTGGAGAAACCTTCAGCAAGAACCTGCAACGTCACGGTCTTGCCCGTTCCCGTCGCGCCGGTGATCAGGCCGTGGCGGTTGCCGAATTTCAGTTCCAGATATTCGCCCTTGTTCAGGCTGTCGTCCGGATTGCGGCTGGTCCCGATATAGAGCTGTCCGTCCTGCAACATCGACCATTTTCTCCTGCGGCTGATGCATGACCCTTAAAATCGCGCCGGATTTTGCAAAAGTCATGTCCGAATTAAAAGCGTAGCTGGCATGCGATGACCGTTCCTCGCGAAAGCGGCCTTTTCATAGTTTGGTTGTGATGATCTTATAAGGACAGTTTCAAGGCGCAACAACTGCTTGATGCCGATGAGGAAAAACCGCTTGATGAAAGTTGCCGCACCTGTTCGTGGCCGCTTGAATGCAGCATGAGATTGTTTTACGTTGACGTTAACGTCAGTTATTCGATGTTGGCGTCGTTTTTCAACAGGAGGCAAGAATGAACGAAGTCGTGGATCAGATCGCCGTAAAGGCGGGGATCGACCCTGAACTGGCTGAAAAGGCCATTGGCATGATTCTCGGTTTTCTCCAGCGCGAGGCCGCAGACGGCCCGATCGCGCGGATGATCGAAGCCATTCCCGGCGCCAGCGATCTGGTGGCGCAGTATAATGGCGAGGGTGCCGGCGGCGGCGGTCTGCTCGGCGGCCTGATGAGCGCCATCGGCGGCGGCGGCATCATGGGTCTCGGCCAGCAGCTGATGAGCCAGGGCCTCGGCATGAGCGAGATTTCCACGCTCGCCAAGGAAACCATCTCCGTTGCTCGCCAGCATGCGGGCGATGAGGTTGTCGACCAGGTGATCGCCTCGGTTCCGGGTCTCAGCCAGTTCGCCTGAGGCGAAGCTACTCCATCGCGGGGCGCGGCGGCTGTTCATTGAACAGGCGGCGCGCCTCTTCTATTTCGGCATGGTGCGTTTCCGCCCATATCCAAACGCCGCAAAAGGCGCTGCCAAGCGTGCGGCCGAGGTTCGTCAGAGCATAATCCACATGCGGCGGAATGACGGGGTGCACGGTGCGGCGCACCAGCCCGTCGCTTTCCATCTGCCGCAGCGTTTTCGTCAGCATCTTCTGGCTGATGTTGCCCACCAGCCTGCCGATTTGCGTGAAGCGCAGCGTGCCGTGCTCTTCCAGCACTTCCAGAATGAGCATCGTCCATTTGTCGGCCACTTTGGCAATGATGTCCTGAACCAGCGCCTCTATCACCGGATCGGTATCCGTGGGCGGCGGAACCTTGCGCCGGTTCTCGATGGCCGGGTCGGCCGCGTGCCGTTTCATCTTACACTCTCCATCGGGTAAGTATAAATCTTTTAGGTGCCTACTTTCGATTGGAGAGTATCATAGCTAACTTCCTTTCAGCCAACAAGCAAAGGATGTTCCAATGAAAATCACTGATAACACCATTCTCATCACCGGCGGTGGTTCGGGCATCGGCCGGGCGCTGGCGGAAGCGTTTCATCAGGCAGGCAACAGGGTCATCATTTCCGGCCGCCGCCAGGCCGTGCTCGACGAGGTGACGGCCGCCAACCCGGGCATGGCCTCGATGGTGATGGATGCGACGGACGCCGCAGGTATTCGCGCATTTGCCGAGGCGCTGGTGAAGGCCCACCCCACCCTCAACGCCGTCATCAACAATGCCGGTATCATGCGGCCGGAAGACATCGTCGCCGCACCGGATTATCTTGATACGGCCGAAGAAACCATCGCCACCAATCTTCTCGCGCCCATCCGCCTCACGGCGGCGCTTTTGCCGCATTTCCTCAAGCAACCCGCCGCCACGGTGCTGACTGTCTCCTCCGGCCTCGCCTTCGTGCCCATGGTGCTGACCCCCACCTACAGCGCCACCAAATCAGCCATCCATGCCTATTCGGTTGCGCTGCGCGAGCAGTTGAGGGAGACGCCGGTGGAAGTCATCGAAATCGTGCCGCCCTATGTGCAGACGACGCTGATGGGTGAGGGGCAGGCGAGCGACGAAAGGGCGATGCCGCTCGACGCCTTCATTTCCGAGGTGATGGATATTCTTGAAAATCGCCCGGACGACAAGGAAGTGGTGGTGGAGCGCTGCAAACCGCTGCGTTTCGCCGCGCAGAACGGCAATTTCGATCAGGTCTTCGCCATGATCAACCATATGCATCCGTAAACCGCAAAGTCTGTTGCGACCGGACGTCCTGTGATAGCCTCGCGCTCTTATCCGCGGAGCGCGTGCTTTCATGGGCCAAGCCCAGTTCCTGATGCCGAAAACCGTTCTGCCCGGTGTCGCCGCCGTGGTGGCGGATAGCGATCGTTCTTTTCCGCGCCACATGCATGATCAGTTCGGCATCGGCCTCATCGAACGCGGCGCGCAGAAATCGCTCTCCGGCCGCGGTATGGTGGAGGCCGGCGCCGGCCATGTCATCACCGTCAATCCGGGCGAGGTGCATGACGGCATTCCGCTCGGAGAGGGCGGCCGCGCCTGGCGAATGCTTTATCTCGACATCGATATCGTCCGCGACGCCATTGCCGATATCGGCGAGAAGGATCGAGGTTCTTTCGAATTTGCCTATCCCGTCGATGCAAGGCCGCTAGCAGCTCGGTTCTGCGCTGTCTTTTCTGCGATGACCGCAAGGCGGCGGCCGGGCGAAACCCTGCATGTCGACGAGGCCCTGCTGATGCTTTTGGCGGATGCCATGGAGGTGGCTGCCAAACCGCGCGAAACTACCGCACTCAACAGCATAAGACGGGCGAAAAGCAGCATCGATGACGATCCCGTCCGGCCGTTCCGCCTCGCCGATCTGGCGAGCGAGGCCGGCATGAGCCAGTTCCGTTTCCTGCGGGCTTTCGCCAAGGCGACAGGCCTGACGCCGCACAGCTATCTTCTCCAGCGGCGCGTGCATCTGGCCCGGCATGCGCTGGCCAGCGGTACGCCGCCTGCCGAGGCGGCCTTTGCCGCCGGTTTTACCGACCAGAGCCATTTGAACCGGTTTTTTGTGCGGCAATTCGGCGTGACGCCGGCGGTTTATCGGGCGGCGTTTTCGTAGATGCTTTCTCCGCCCTCATTCCTGTGACAAGCGCAGGAATGTGGGAGATTGGGCCGGCATAGCCCCACAGCCCGCTGTTACCGCGCGAGCCTTCGAGCATCAGTTCTGCAATTTCATCCAAGACTCCCATCCCACGCACCATCATGCTCCTGTCCTCCACCCACAGGACACACCCGCACCATGACACCCGAATTCCTCATCACATCCTTCATCGTCGCCGCTTCTCCGGGAACCGGCGTGGTCTACACGCTGGCCGCCGGGCTCTCGCAGGGGGCGAGGGCGAGCGTGATTGCGGCCTTTGGCTGCACCCTCGGCATCGTGCCGCATCTGCTCGCGGCCATCACCGGTCTTGCCGCCATTCTGCACACCAGTGCGCTGGCCTTCGGCGTCGTCAAATATCTGGGGGTCGCCTACCTCATCTACATGGCGTGGAACACGCTGCGGGAAGACGGCGCGCTGAAGATCGATGATGCCGGGGAACCCCAGAGGGCCGCCCGCGTCATCGGCGAGGCGATCCTCATCAATCTGCTGAACCCGAAACTGTCGATCTTCTTTTTCGCCTTCCTGCCGCAGTTCATCGCACCGGATGAGGCTTTGCCGACATGGCGCATGATCGACCTCGGGCTGGTCTTCATGGCCCTGACGTTTCTGGTCTTTGCGCTTTACGGCTGTTTTGCCGCCTCGGTCCGGCGGCAAGTGATGTCACGCCCGGCGGTTCTCGCCTGGCTGAGGCGCAGCTTCGCCGCCGCCTTTGTGGCGCTGGGGGCGAAGCTGGCCCTGACTGAGCGGTGAAACCCGAACCGGACTGCCCGCCGGTTTAGTCGTCCCAATCGGGTGCGAGGTGGCCGGGGCTGACGATGCGGCCGTTCGGTTTGGCCAGCGCGTGGATCGCCTGCATTTCCTCTTCCGTCAGCGCGAAATCGAAAATGTCGAAATTCTCCTTGAGGCGGCTTTCGGTCGCCGTCTTGGAAAGCGCCACGATGTCCGGCTGCTGTACGGCCCAGCGCAGGGTCACCTGTGCGGCGGTCTTGCCGTGTTTTGCGCCGATGTCCTTCAGCACGGGATCGTTCGGCACCTTGCCATCGGCCATCAGATAATAGGCCGTCACCGACATCCCGTGTTTGCGCGCGGCCGAAATCACCTTCGTCTGGTCGAGATAGGGGTGATATTCAATCTGGTTGGTGGCAAGCGGCGTGTCAGACAGTTTCACCGCCTCTTCGGTCAGCGCCACGTTGAAGTTGGAAATGCCGATATTGCGCGCCTTTCCGGCCTTGCGCACCGCATTCAGCGCGCCCATGCGCTCGGCAAGCGGCACATCGCTTTTTGGCCAGTGCAGCAGCAGCAGATCAACATAGTCAGTCTTCAGTTTTGCAAGGCTTTCATCGACGGAAGCGAGAAAATCGTCGTGGCGAAAGCGATCCACCCAGACCTTGGTGGTGAGAAATATATCGTGCCGGGAAATGCCTGACTGAGCGATGACCTCGCCCACGGCCCCCTCGTTCTTGTATATCTGCGCGGTATCGACGTGGCGGAAACCGAGTTTCAGCGCCTCCGGCAGAATGCGCCTGACATCGTCCTCCGGAATGCGGAAGGTGCCGAAACCGAGGGCGGGAATATTCGCGCCATTGGCGTTGACGTGATACATGGGATGTCTCTCCTGTTTGCTGAAAACATGGTCGGCGGCAGATGCCGGGCGGGGAAGCCGTCTTTCATTAACTGGTGTCCGCGCAATCGGTTTCAACCCGGCGGCGGCGATATCACATCAGCACGTAATCCACCGGGCGCGGATCGGCCGGCAGATCGGTCTCGCCCATCGCCTCGCGCAGATTGATCTCGATGGTGGTGGCGAGCGAATTGATCGGCAGCGCATTGAGGCCGGCGCCGAATGGGTCTTCCAGCTCGTCGGACAGCGCATCGAGACCGAAGAACGTATAGGCGATGAGCGTGGCGGTAAACGGCGTGGCCCAGCCGAGCAGATCGGTGAAACCGAACGGCAGCAGCAGGCAGAACAGATGCGCGGTGCGGTGAAGCAGCAGCGAATAACCGAAGGGAACCGGTGTCTGGCGGATGCGCTCGCACGAAGCCTGCGCCGCCCCCATCTGCTGCACGGTGGCATCCAGCATCTGTAGCTGGATATCGCTGATCTGCCCCTTGCCATGGGCGGAGATAACGGCGGCGGATATTTCCCGCAGCAGCTTATCCGGTTTGTTGCGGCTGCGCGCATAGGCCTCTGAAATGTCATCCGGAATGAGGCGGGCGGCGGTGGCGGTCGCATCCCCGGGGCGAAGGTGCGAAACCAGCGCGTGGCAGAAGGCGATGACAAGATCGGTGATCCGCCGGCGGGTTACGGGATCGGCCGCATCCTGCCGGCTTTCCAGCATTACGGTCTGGCGCGAGAGCGTGCGGGCGACGGTGATCAGCGCGCCCCATTGTTTGCGGGCTTCCCACCAGCGGTCGTAACAGGCATTGGCGCGAAAACCGAGGAAGACCGAAAGCGCGATGCCGAGCAGCGAGAATGGCGCGCCGTTCAACGCCGGCACCAGATCCGGCCGGTCCTTGTGCGCCCAGACGACCAGCGTCGACAGCAGGAACACCGCAAGCACCTGCGGGAAAATGCGGACGATGATGGAACCGCGCACGATGAGGAAAAGCTGCAGCAGGTTCGGTTTTGGACGAACGATCATGGCGGAAACTCGAAATGCCTGTGGCGGGTGAGGGGGCGTGAAAATCCCTGGCCATATCTACATGATGGCGGCGCGGCCTTGTCCACCCTTTTTTGCATGGTTGCACCGGGCGGCTGGCGGCGTTACGCGTCTATCGCCGGGATCGTCAACGGTATGATCCGACTATGCGGGTGGAAGGAAATGTCGCGTGTCACGCTCACAACGGCTTCTTGATCTGTTGCAGATACTGCGCGCCCACCGCATGCCGGTCAGCGGTACGGCCCTTGCCGCGCAGACCGGCGTCAGCCTGCGCACGCTTTACCGCGATATAGCAACGCTTCAGGCGCAGGGTGCTGACATCGAGGGCGAAGCGGGGGTGGGTTATGTGCTGCGTCCCGGTTTTCTGTTGCCGCCGCTGATGTTTTCGAAGCAGGAGATCGAAGCGCTGGTGCTCGGCTCGCGCTGGGTGGCGGGCCGCGCCGATGCCGGGCTGGCCGAGGCCGCCCGCGCCGCCCTCGTCAAGATCGGCGCCGTGCTTCCCGATGCGCTGCGCGAGGAACTCGATCATTCCACCCTGCTTGTCGGGCCGGGGCAGGGCCTCGCCGCCATCCATGTCGATCTGGCGGCCATTCGCGATGCGATCCGCAAGGAAAGCAAGGTCGTCATCACCTATCGCGATGAAAAGGGAGAGGTGACGGAGCGGGTGATCTGGCCCTTCGCACTCGCTTTTTTCGATCTGGTGCGGGTGGTGCTGGGCTGGTGCGAGACGCGGCAGGACTACCGCAGTTTCCGGGCCGACCGCATCGAAGATTTCCGTCCTCTCGACAGCCGTTATCCGCGCCGCCGCCAGGCCCTGCTGAAAGAATGGCGCGAACGGGAAAAACAGCGGCGGCGGCACCATGCTGACAAAAACTGACAGTAGCGGGGTCTAGAAACTGTTCATCCGCAACACAGGAGAACAGCCATGAACCACCCCGATTTCACCATCCTCTACGTCGATAACCCGCCGGCCAGCACGGAATTTTACAAGGCCCTGCTGGGTGCGGAGCCGGTGGAATCCTCACCGACATTTTCGCTGTTCGTGCTTCAAAACGGCATGAAGCTCGGCCTGTGGTCGCAGCATACCGTGGAGCCGAAGGCATCGGTCGCGGGCGGCGGCGGAGAGCTCGCTTTCCGTGTCGAAAACGACGCAGAGGTGGATGAGACTTTCGCCAGCTGGAAGGCAAGGGGCGTCGCCATGCTGCAGCAGCCCGCCAAAATGGAGTTCGGCTACACCTTCACCGCTGCCGATCCCGATAACCACCGTCTCCGGGTCTATGCCTTTGCAGGTTAAATATTGGCGTTTAGGCCGGTTGGCTAGATAAGCCTGCGGCCGTCCACGGGCGACAATCTCACGTCCTTACTTCTTCACCGCCACCACAAAAAGCCGGGGAAAACGCAGCAGCAACCGGCCGTCCGCCATCGGCGGATAGGCCTCCTTGATGCGCCGCGTGTAGTCGGCGAGGAAGGCTTCGCGGTTTTCCTCGCCGGCGGCGGCGAGATAGGGGCGCAGGCCCGTGCCCTTGACCCATTCGACGATGCTTTCCGCGTCCTTCATCGGATGATTATAGACGGTGTGCCACACATCCACCCGCGCGGATTTCGGCGTCAGCGCATCGAAATAGTCCGAAGGGGCAGGCAGGGGTTTGCGGCGCAGCCTGCCGTCCGCAAAGCTGTCCTTCCAGGCGCCGTTCGCTCCGGTCTCCTCCATGGCGCGATGCGTCGGCTCCTGCAGATTGTCAGGCATCTGCACGGCCAGAACGCCGCCGCTTTCCAGCTGGTCCATCAGTTGCGAAAGAACGGCGAGATGATCCGGCACCCACTGAAAAACGGCATTGGCGTAAAGCAGGTCCGCCTTCTGCGCCGGCTTCCATTTTGCAAGGTCGGCCTTGCCGAAGCGGGTGGTCGGTAGCCGGTCCGCCGCCTTTTCCAGCATGTCGTCGTCACTGTCGATGCCGGTAATGACGTTGACGCCGTAACGGTCGGTCAGAAGCTCGGTGGAATTGCCGGGGCCACAGCCGAGGTCATAGCCATTCAGCACCCGTTCCAGCGGAACCTGGGCCAGGAGATCCCGGGCGGGGCGTGTCCGTTCGTCTTCGAATTTCAGATATTGGTGGGCGGACCATGCCATGGTTTTCCTCCTGCGGACTGCCGTCAGATCGTCAGCATCGCATGGGCGAAATCGCCCCGCCATCATCGGATCGATGAATTATTGTGATGAATCTATTCATCAACCTTTTGTTTCACCTCATAAAACATCTTTGTCGGGCCGTCGCTTTGTTATTTTCCATCAAAATCAGAAATCGCGGCAATTAAAACTTGACCTCGTCAGGGGAGAGGCATTCACTCCGGCCGATTTCCGGCAAATACCAGATTGAGCGCGCAGCGTTCCTCATCCGGTAATGCATCAGAACAAAAAGACGGAGCGTTTTCAGTTGACGGAAACGCTTGAGACAGGAGACCATCATGAGCGTCGATACCGCACCCCGATCAACCACCTGGACCTATGTTGACGGTCAATGGCTGCCCGGCAATCCGCCGCTCATCGGCCCGACCTCGCATGCCATGTGGCTGGCGTCGACGGTGTTTGACGGCGCGCGCTGGTTTGATGGCGTCGCGCCCGATCTTGACCTGCACTGCCAGCGCGTCAACCGCTCTGCCGTCAATATGGGCATGAAGCCGACGATGACGGCGGAAGAGATCGAGGCGCTGGCGCTGGAAGGCGTCAACAGGTTCGACGGCAAGATGGCGATCTATATCAAACCGATGTACTGGGCCGAACACGGCATGCCCGGCAGCGTTGTCGCGCCGGATGCCGGTTCCACCCGTTTTGCGCTGTGCCTTTTCGAAGCGCCGATGGATGCCGGCAAGCCGCTGACGCTCACCGTCTCGCCGCTGCGCCGTCCTTCGCCGGAAACCGCAATGACGGACGCCAAGGCCGGCAGCCTTTATCCCAATAGCGGCCGCGCCATTCTGGAAGCCCGTTCGCGCGGCTTCGACAATGCCCTGATGCGCGACATGAACGGCAATGTCGCCGAATCCGCTTCGGCCAACATCTTCATGGTCAAGGACGGCGTCGTTTTCACCCCGGTTCCGAACCGCACCTTCCTCGCCGGCATCACCCGTTCGCGGGTGATCGGCCTTCTGCGTCAGGCCGGTTTCGATGTCCGTGAGGCGACGCTTTCGGTCGAGGATTTCCGCGAGGCCGATGAAATCTTCTGCTCGGGCAATTATTCCAAGGTTTCGCCTGTCGTGAAGCTGGATGACCGCGAGTTGCAGGCAGGCCCGGTCGCCCGCAAGGCGCTCGATCTTTACATGGACTGGGCGCGTCTCGGCGCAGACGTTTAAGGTCGGATAAAACCGATATTTTCAAAAGGCCGAGGCAGGCTCCTCCCTGCTGCGGCCTTTTGTTTTGTACCTTGTTCTTTCCCATAAAAATTCGGGGGGAATTTAATCCAATTTTAGAGGACCACACGCTAGCTTGCGGCATTACCGATCCGGGCTAGTGGGGGCCGTCAAATGTCTTTCAGCATACGCAATATACTTGTGGGATTTTTTCTGCTCGTCGGCATCGCGCTGGCAGGCTTCGTGGGCAACGGCATGTTACAGTCCGTGCAGCGTGCCCGCAGCTTTTCGGAGGTGGCGCAGCTCGTTTCGCTGGACAGGCTGCTTTTCAACGCCTTGCTGAACTTTCGCAGTGAACGCGGCAACAGCGCCTCGGCGCTGACGGTCGACCCCGCGAAGACGGCCAATACGATCGCCAGCGTGCAGGCGTCGCGCCAGAAGGTGGATGCCGCCATGAGCGCCTTTCTCGAACAGTCCGCCGCGCTCGATCAGGCTGGCCTCAAGGCTCCGCTTGCCCGCGTGAAGGATATCTACACGCAATTCCTGGAACTGCGCAAAAAGGTTGACGCCAACGTCACCCTGCCGCTCGACCGTCGTGAAAACGGGCTGGACAAGACCGTGCTGGCGCTCGGTCAGGATTTCCTGACGGCGCTCGAAGCGGGATCGACGGCGGTGGAAGGCGAGGTTCGTTCGCTGGACCAGAGCCTCACCGGCCTCATCCAGTTGCGGTCCTATGGCTGGTCGGCGCGTGCGCTGGGCGGCAGCGCCACTGTTGTCATCAATGCGGTCGTGGCCCAGCAGCGGCCGCTGACCCCGCAGGAAACCCAACAGCTTGGCAATTTCGATGCGGGCGCGGCCTTTGCCTGGAAAGCCACCGGCGAACTCGTCGTGCATGAATCGACGCCGCAGGCGCTGAAGGATATCTATGCCGCTGCCGACAAGACCTATTTCAAGGGTGATTTCGTCACGCAGCGCGCGAAGCTGATCGACGACCTGAACAATGGCCGCACGCCGGCCTTCACCATCGATACATGGCGCAATACCGTCACCGGAAACCTCGATACGGTCGCGAAAATCGCCTCGGAAGCGATGGATGTTCTCAACGCCAATGCCGAAAAGGCAAGGCAGGACGCCTTTGTCGGCGCGATGGTCTATCTCTCGGCTTTCATCCTCACGCTTGGCGTCTGCATTCTCTGCCTTGCCGTCATCGTCGGTCGTGTTACCCGCCCCATCAGCCGGTTGACCAAGGCAATGATGGAATTGTCCAGCGGCAACCTGACCATCGATGTCGCCGGTGCAAAACGCTCCGACGAGATCGGCGAGATGGCCCGCGCCGTGGAAATCTTTCGCGAGGCGGCTATCCGAAACAAGCAGCTGGAGGCGGAAGCCGTCGCCAACCGCGAGCGGGCCGAGCGGGACCGTATCGAGCTGCAGCAGCGCGCCGAGGCCGAGGCCGAAGAACGGCTCAATCAGGCCACGGGTTCGCTGGCTGGCGGTCTGCGCCGCCTTGCCTCCGGCGACATGGCCTGCGAGATCGCAACGCCGTTCGCACCGCAATTCGAGGCGCTGCGCCACGATTTCAACAGCTCCGTGCATCAGCTGCGCGAAGCGCTGACGAGCGTCGGCCAGTCCGTGCAGACGGTGAATGGCGGCGCTCACGAAGTGTCGTCGGCATCCGACGATCTTTCCCGCCGCACCGAGCAGCAGGCCGCTTCTCTGGAAGAGACCGCCGCTGCGCTGGAAGAGATCACCGCCAATGTTTCCGCCACCTCCAAGCGGGCTGGCGAGGCGCGCGACACGGTGCGTGAAGCAAGGACAAAGGCCGATCTTTCCGGCAAGGTGGTGCGCGATGCCGTCTCCGCCATGGAACGCATCGAGCACTCCTCGCGCCAGATCGGCCAGATCATCGGCGTCATCGACGAAATCGCCTTCCAGACCAACCTTCTGGCGCTGAATGCCGGCGTGGAAGCAGCGCGGGCGGGCGATGCAGGCAAGGGTTTTGCCGTCGTCGCACAGGAAGTGCGCGAACTCGCCCAGCGTTCCGCCAATGCGGCGAAGGAAATCAAGCAGCTCATCAACACCTCCGCCGTTGCGGTGGGTGAGGGGGTGAAGCTGGTCGCCGATACCGGCGTCGGGCTTTCCGAGATCGAGCAGCTGGTGCTTTCCGTTAACGCCCATATGGACGCCATCGCCACTGCGGCGCAGGAACAGTCGGCGGGTCTCTCCGAGGTCAATACCGCCGTCAACCACATGGATCAGGCCACGCAGCAGAACGCCGCGATGGTCGAGGAAATGAATGCGGCGGGCGCCGGTCTTGCGCAGGAATGCGCCAATCTCCACGCCCTTCTTGCGCAATTCCAGCTCGGTCAGCAGACCTCCGCATTGCGGGAGACGGCTCGGCATATGCAGCGCGCTGCAAGCCCGGTTCACGCGCCTGCCGCACCCGTCGCTGCACCTACCAGGGCCCGCCCGGTCGCTGCCGCGCGCGGCAATGCGGCGCTGGCCCTGAAGGGTGACGACTGGACGGAGTTCTGAGGTTCGCAAGCGTTGCTCGCGTCATCGGCTGGCGCGAGCAATGCCGTGACGAAGCATCCGACACACTCAACGTCGTGCTCTGGCCTGCCGCCCCGAACCGGACACCAAAAGAAAAGTAGCGTCATCAGATGGGAAGGCAAGTCAGGCCAACCACGCCGACGTCATCCTCGGGCCTGTCCCGAGGATCTGCAACGTATTGATTTTATTCGACGTGTTTAGATCCTCGGGACAGGCCCGAGGATGACGTCGAGAGAATGTTGACCCTCCACGACTGACTTCAAAAGGGGGGCTGCGGGTCGTCCGGAATTTAAACCGGACAGCAGTGGGACAAGCCAAGGATGGCGCTGAGGCGGGCGCACTATTCGCCATCAGAGGCGATGGCTGGCCTGCCCTCGCAACCCGGCGCAGGCCTCACCGTTTCCGCACATCCGGCAGCGCAGCGGCAAGCGCCCGCAGCGGCGCGGTCATATGTTTGTCGCGCCGCATCGCAAGCGCGATCCGCCGTTCAAGCGGCGGTTCGAGAGCGCGCCATTCAAGCTCTGACACCGCCCCCTCATGCTCCATCGACATGCGCGGGACGATGGCGAGGCCAAGGCCCGCACCCGCGAGCTTCTTGATGGCTTCGACGCTGCCCAGTTCCATGGCGGGCTGCACAGTGCGGCCGCTCGCCGAAAACCACTGATCCACCAGCCTGCGCGTATTGCCGCCCTCGTAAAGCAGCAGCGGCCGCGTCGAAAGCGTTTCGGCGTTCAAAACCGTTGTGTCGCTGACGGCGCCGTGCGGGAAAACTGCAACCAGTTCATCGAGATGGATATCGCTGATATCGAGGCTGCGGCCGCTGGCGGGCAGGGCCACCACCGCCGCATCGATCGTATTGGCCTCCAGAAGCCGCAATATATCGTGGGTATTGCCGGTCTGCACGACGATCTCGATACCCGGCATCGCTTGGCGGATTTTGCCCAGCACCGGCGGCAGCAGGTAGATGCAGGCGGTGGCGCCCGTGCCGATGCGCAGGCGGCCCGTTACCCCGCTGCGATGCGGTGCGACGGTATCGATCGCATGCGCCACTTCTTCCGCAATCCGCCTTGCATGGATGAGAAAATCCCGCCCCGCCGCCGTCGGCTGCGCGCGCCTGCCCACTCTCTCGATCAGTCGCACGCCGAGCTGCTTTTCGAGCAGCCGGATATGCAGGCTGATGGCCGGCTGCGTCATCCCCGCCTTGTCGGCGGCGGCGGAAAAGCTGCCGAGATCGGCGACATCCATGAAGCTGCGCACCTGCCGCAGATCGAGGTCCATCATCAAAGAAAACCTTATCGTTTGTATAAGACAGATAATCTTTATTTTGACTGAGCCGCAATGCACAATGGGGCCGTGAATGACCACAGGACGAGATAATGACCCTTCTCACAGTATCCAGTTGCACCATCCGCCCTTGCGAGGAAGCGGATATTCCAGCCATTACCGAAATTTACCGGGATGCCGTGCTGAACGGCCGCGCCAGCTTCGAGATCGATCCGCCTGGCGTGGATATGATGCTTGAGCGCCGCCGCCTGTTGGTGGAGGGCAATTATTCCTATCTCGTCGCCGAAATCGATGGAAAGATAGCCGGATATGCCTATGCCGGGGCCTATCGTCCGCGCCCGGCCTATGGCGCGGCGGTTGAGAATTCCGTTTATGTCGATCCGACCATGAAGGGCATGGGGATTGGCCGCAAACTCCTCGATGCGCTGATTGAGGACGCGACCTCGCGCGGCTTCCGGCAGATGCTCGCCGTCATCGGCGATAGCGGCAACGCCGCCTCGATCGGCCTGCACCGTGCGGCCGGTTTCCAGCATGTCGGCACGTTCAAATCCATTGGCTGGAAACACGGCCAGTGGCTGGATACCGTCCTGATGCAGCGCGCGCTGGGCGAGGGCGACACCACGCCGCGCTTTTGATCCGCTGGAGCATTTCCTGAAAATCTGGAGCCCGGTTTTCCGTCTGGAAATGCGACAAAACAAAAAGTTTGAGCGGGATGGCGAAAACTGTGAGCGGTTTTCGCCATCCCGCTGTTTTATATGATTTAGGGCTTGGTGGAGCCGGGAATTTCCACCTTCAGCGTATCGCCGGCAAGCTCGCTGCCCAGTTCGACGGCCTTGGTCTTCTTGTCGTAGACGCAGATATGGCTGACCGTCGCATCCGCGCCCCCACTTTTCCCGGTGAGTTTGGCCTTGCCGGTGAGGATGGCGAGGCCGTAATTCTCGCTGCCGACTGGATCGACCACCACCTTGGCGTCCTCGATCATGTCCTTAGCTGCGCCAAGGCAGGCCGTCTGCACATCCGCCACGAATTCCTTCCACGCATCGTCCGACGACGCGGCGGCGGGCATGGTGAGTGAAGAGAGTGCGAGCGAGGAGAAGGCGGCGAGCAGCAGCGCGCGTTGGATCATGGGGCGGGTCATGGAAATTCCTTCCTGCAATGTCATCAAAAGCGAACCGATAGGGTGGAAAACGGTACGCCAGGGTTGTGAAACAAATGTGGTGGTGGCCGGCGTGAGAGGAATTTTCTCTTTTGGCGGAACATTTTGATATTTCACAGGTTGCCCAAACAGAGCTTCGCTCCTATGGTCCGCTCACACGGTTTCTAGGAGCGGTAACCCGCTGCAAAAAGGAGTAAAAACCATGGCCTTTGAACTTCCTGAACTCCCCTACGACTACGACGCGCTTGCACCCTACATGTCGCGCGAGACGCTCGAGTTCCATCACGACAAGCACCACAAGGCATATGTCGACAACGGCAACAAGCTGGCGGCGGAAGCAGGTCTTTCCGACCTGTCGCTCGAAGAAGTCGTGAAGAAGTCCTTTGGCACCAATGCCGGTCTCTTCAACAATGCCGCCCAGCATTACAACCACGTCCATTTCTGGAAGTGGCTGAAGAAGGACGGCGGCGGCAACAAGCTGCCGGGCAAGCTGGAACAGGCGTTCGCCTCCGATCTCGGCGGTTACGACAAGTTCAAGGCTGATTTCATCGCCGCCGGCACCACGCAGTTCGGCTCCGGCTGGGCGTGGGTTTCCGTCAAGAACGGCAAGCTCGAAATCTCCAAGACCCCGAACGGCGAAAACCCGCTGGTTCACGGTGCAGAGCCGATCCTCGGCGTCGACGTCTGGGAGCACTCCTACTACATCGACTACCGCAACCTGCGTCCGAAGTACCTCGAAGCCTTCGTTGATAACCTCATCAACTGGGACTACGTTCTCGAGCGTTACGAAGCAGCTTCCAAGTAAGTAGCGAAAAAGCGTGGCTGCTGTCAGTCAAGACGGCCTCTCCACGCGTGACGTCATCCTCGGCCTTGTGCCGAGGATCTGCTGATGTCTCCCAAAACGCGACGTCAGCAGATGCTCGGGACAGGCCCGAGCATGACGATGACAGGTTTACGCTACCCTCCATTTAACACCCGGCCGTAATGCCGGGTGTTTTGCTTTTGTGGCCTTGGTTTTCAGTTTGTCACAAGCCTGTCATCCACCCGGTTTATCGCGGCGCATCATGACTGAAAAAACCAGCCCTCTCTTCTCCTTCGGCATCGTTGCCGATCCCCAATATGCCGACGCCGATCCCCGCCCGGATATGGGCCGGTATTATGCCGAAAGCCCAAAAAAGCTTGGCGAAGCGATCGATGCCTTCAATCGCGAGGACCTGGCCTTCGTGGTGACGCTCGGCGACATCATCGACCGCGGCTTTGAGAATTTCGATGCGATCCTTGGCGTCTACGAACAGCTTAGCCATCCTTCGGTGATGCTGCCGGGCAACCACGATTTTGCCGTCGCGCCTGAACATCTGGCCACCATCCATGCCCGTCTCGGCATGTCGGCGCCCTGGCATGATTTCGCCATCGGCGGGATACGCTTCGTGGTGCTTGATGGTAACGAGGTCAGCCTGTTCGCCCCGCCGCCCGGCGACCCGCGCCGTGCGATTGCGCAGGAGCGGTTGCAGCGCCTGCAGGAAATGGGCGCGATCAATGCGCAGGACTGGAACGCTTCGCTCAGCGACGAACAGTTCGAATGGTTGCAGACGGTTCTGCAAAAGGCGGATGCGGCAGGCGAAAAAGTGATCGTTCTCTGCCACTACCCTGTCTATCCGGAAAACGCCCACAACATGTGGGATGCACCGCGCATCCTCGATCTTCTGGATGTGCATCCTTCGGTCGTCGCATGGTTCAGCGGCCATAATCACGAAGGCAATTACGGCGTGCAGGGCAACACCCACTTCGTCAATTTCAAGGGCATGGTGGATACCCCCGACCAGAACACCTTTGCCATCGCCGACGTCTTCGCCGACCGAATCGTCGTTCGCGGTTTCGGGCGTGAAGAGGATCGCCTGTTAAACCTGTGAGGCGAGGCTGGCCGGCTGGTTGCTCTGCCAGCCGCTCATCCACAATTGCCGCAGCTTCTCGCCTTCCAGCTTGAAGAAACTGCCGGTCGTTTCGCAACTCAGCACCCGGTCCGAGCGAAAATTGCGGATCGCCTGCCGTAGCTCACACCAGGCGACGATATTCACCGTCTCCGAATAATAGATCACCGCAATCGGCCGAACCCGCCGCTGCGTTTCCGCGCCGGCTTCATCGCGATAGGTGATCTCCAGCTTCTCCTCGTCGCGCACCGCCCGCCGCACAGTCGCAAGATCAATGCCGACGGGGGCGGGCGCGATGCTGCCCCAGGCATGCAGGGCATTGGCGGAGAGCGTCTTCGACAGGGGCTCGGGCAGGGAGGCGGCGATCTTGTCGCTGACCTGTCTGGCCGCCTGCCGCAATTCGGTATCGCCGGTGCGGGCGACCATGGCGAGCGCCAGCACGATCGCTTCCGTCTCTTCGATGGAAAACATCAGCGGCGGCAGGTTGAAGCCGGGACGCAGGATGTAACCGACGCCGCGTTCCCCTTCGATCGGCACACGCATGGTCTGAAGCGCTGCTATGTCGCGATAGACCGAGCGCACCGTCACCTCCAGCGCCTCGGCAATCGTCTGCGCGGTGACCGGCCTGCGCGCCACCCGCAGGATCTGGATGATCTCGAACAGTCTCGACGCCTTGCGCATTGCCGTTTTTCCCGGTTGCTTCGCCACGCAACTGACACAACGCTGTCAGTTGGTCTTTCCTATAAACGGAGAAACACATTGAGAAACATGGGCTTTCCCGAATGTGCCATGAACCGTTTTGGGAGATACTGACATGAGTTACGCCGAAAATCTCTGGCTTTTCTTTCTGGTCCTGTTCGGCATCATCATCCTGCCGGGCATGGACATGCTGTTTGTGCTGGCAAGTGCGTTGACGGGCGGCAAGAGAACCGGGCTGTCCGCCGCAAGCGGCATGAGCGCGGGCGGCATCGTGCATTCGCTTTACGGCGCGTTGGGCGTCGGCATGCTCGCCGCCTGGATGCCGTCGCTGTTCCTGCCGCTTCTGGTCTTTGGCGCCGCCTATATGATCTGGATCGGCATCGGCCTGATGCGCAGCGCGATTGTCGTGAACGGCGACGAGGCGCAGGCGAGCGCTTCGGTCAGAAAAGCCTTCTGGCGGGCGGTGCTGACCTGCCTTTCCAATCCGAAGGCCTATCTGTTCATGATGGCGATCTATCCGCAATTCTTGAAACCCGCCTATGGTCCGATCTGGATGCAGGGGCTGGTGATGGGCGCGATGGTGGCGGTGACGCAGTTCACCGTCTATGGCGCGCTGGCGCTGACGGCGGATAAGAGCCGGGCATGGCTTGTTTCCTCACCCGCCGCCACGATCTTCATCGGTCGCGCCGCCGGTTTCATGCTGATTGCCGCAGCGCTTCTCACGATCTGGGAGGCCTTGTCTTAGGCTTCTGTTTTCACGATGGAATTCACCGCAATGTGACTTCTTTTCGCCATCCGGAAAGGGCATCCTCGCGCCGTTCCATCTAGCGCCCGGTGTCCCAGCCGGAATCAAGGAGAGTGTGCATGAAACTGAAAACCATCACGGCGGCCATGCTTTTCGGCTGTCTTTGCGCCGGAGCGGTCTACGCTGCCGGCGAGGTCGAAAAACGTGAAGGCATGATGAAGCAGATCGGCGGCGCCATGGGTTCACTCGCTGCCATCTCCAAGGGCGAGAAGCCCTTTGATGCTGATGTCGTCAAGGCCGCGGTGACGACCATCGGCACCAATGCCAAGGCTTTCCCGGACCAGTTCCCCGTCGGCACCGAAACCGGCAGCGCGGCTGCTCCCGCCATCTGGGAAAATTTCGAGGACTTCAAGGCCAAGGCCGCCAAGCTCGGCACGGATGCGGACACCGTTCTTGCCAATCTCCCCAGGGATCAGGCGGGTGTCGCCACCGCCATGAAGACGCTCGGCGCCGATTGCGGCGCCTGCCACCAGACCTATCGTCTGAAGAAGTAATCGACTGATTCTGGAAACGCCGCTTGTCGGCGGCGTTTTTTCACGCGCGAAAGGCATCTGACCGGGTCAGGTGAGAATGGGGAGAGGGGTATGGCCTCCATCTGGACGAAACTCGTGGGTGGGGCCGTGGTCGCGGCGATTGCGGGCTACGGCATATTCGCCTGGGTCACCGCGCCGGAACGGCAGGCGCCAAGCCATTGGGTCAGTCTTGGCGAACCGGATCTGGCCAATGGCGAAACGTTGTTCTGGGCGGGCGGCTGTGCAAGCTGTCATGCCGCACCCGATGCGAAGGGTGAGGCGCTGTTGACGCTTTCGGGCGGCCAGGCGCTGAAAAGCCCCTTCGGCACCTTTCATGTGCCCAATATTTCCTCCGATCCGCAGCATGGCATCGGCGGCTGGACGCTGGCGGAATTCGGCGATGCGATGACGCGCGGTGTGGGCAGGAACGGTGAACATCTTTATCCGTCCTTTCCTTATGCCTCCTATGCCCGCATGACGCAGAAGGACATCAACGATCTCTTCGGTTATCTGAAAGCCCTGCCGGCCAGCCAGAACGACGCGCCGGATCACGAACTGCCTTTCCCCTTCAACCTGCGCATGGCGCTGGGCGGCTGGAAATTCCTTTATTTCGCCCCCTCGGCGCCGCCGCGCGTCGAGCTTGCCAATGCCAATGCCGAATTGCTGCGCGGCCAATATCTGGTGGAAGGGCCGGGCCATTGCGGCGAGTGCCATACGCCGCGCAACGCGCTTGGCGGCTTCCTTGCCGATAAGTGGCTGGCCGGCGGCCCCAATCCGGAAGGCGAAGGCCGCATTCCTGATATCACTCCCGGCTCGCAAAGCATCGGAAGCTGGGCCAAGGCCGATATCGCCAGCTATCTGGAGACCGGCTTCACCCCGGAATTCGACAGCGTCGGCGGTTCCATGGTCAAGGTGCAGCAGAACATGGCGCATCTGAGCGCGGATGATCGCGATGCGATCGCCGCCTATCTGAAGGCCATTCCGGCGCGGTAAGGTGCCCGGAGGCCCATTGACTCGCGCCGCCACCCATCGGATAACAATCCTGTGATGGTTCCTTCCGGGCGTTCCGGAAGGTGAAAAGGGAACACGATAGGGAGCGATCCTCATTCGTGGCTGCCCCCGCAACTGTGAGCGGAGAGCCTGAAACGAAGTGCCACTGGCAAGCCATTTCCCGGGAACCGAGGTTTCCACAAAGGGCGATGCCGGGAAGGTGTTTCAGGTTTTGACCCGTAAGCCAGGAGACCTGCCATCACGGAAATGTCCATGCCGGCGGGGTGTCCGGAAGAGCGGAATTTCAGGGTGGCGAGATCAATGCCTCCCTGTGTCAGTCTCGTATCCCCGTGGTGAAGTGTATCGCATGCGGTCTTGCGGCTCCCGCCGTTCGGCCGCGTCTAAAGGCGCGGGGTCGCGCCGGGAGAGGGGTCACCATGTCCATCCAGCAGAATACGGCCAATTCAGCCGTTTCCGCAAAAACGGGCAGCTTCGCGCAATCGCTGACGGCGATCGTGCTTGGCCTGTTCGTTGTCGGTTTTGTCGGCTTTTCGCATGTGGAAGCCGTTCACAATGCCGCGCATGACACGCGTCATGCCAATGCCTTCCCCTGCCATTGAGGGGAAACGGCATGTCATTTTTTCGCAATATCGTCTTTACCGCCGTTCTCGTCGGTATTCTCGGCGGCTTTGCCGTGTCTGCCATGCAGGCTTTCGGCACCACGCCGCTCATCCTTCAGGCGGAAACCTATGAGAGCGCCGGTGGCGAGGCGCCCCATAGCCATGATGCGACGGCGCCCGGTGCTGCGGTTCCCGCCCATGAACACAATGACGAGGCCTGGGCTCCGGCCGACGGCTTCGAGCGCACCGCCTATACCGTCGCCGCCAATGTCCTGACCGCCATCGGTTATGCGCTTGTCCTGACCGGCCTTATTTCGCTGCGTGGCACGAATGGCGGCTGGCGCGAAGGCCTTCTCTGGGGCGTTGCCGGTTTTGCTGCCGTCATGCTGGCCCCGATGATCGGCCTGCCGCCGGAATTGCCGGGCAGCCCCGCCGCAGCGCTTGAGGCGCGGCAGATTTGGTGGCTTTCCACGGTTGCCGCAACCGCGGGCGGCATTGCGCTGATCGCATTCCGCCGCGAACCCTGGGCCATCGTTCTGGCGCTGGTGTTGATCGTTGCGCCGCATGTGGTGGGCGCACCCCTGCCGCCGGAAGGTGAACATGCGCTGGCGCCGCTGCCGCTCGAGCGTCAGTTCATCGTCGCCGCCACCATCACGAGCTTCGTTTTCTGGGCGCTGCTCGGAACATTGAGCGCGTTTTTCCTGAAGCGCTTCCAGCAGGCTTAAATCCATGCAGGACGCAGCGGAATGGAGTGAGGAACTCGATGCGCTGCGTTTTGCCGTTCCGGGCCACGGCGCTTTCTGCGCCGTGCACCGTCTTGCTTTCAAGGCAATGCTGGGGCCGAACCCGGATCGCGAGGCGGCTCTCGCCTGTTTTCATGGACACGAAGCTGCATTTATCGCTGCGGCGCTCAGCAAGATAAAGCGCTCGAATTTGCCCGCCGGCCGTAGCCTGCATCTGAACAGCCGCGATATTCGCCGTGCGATAGCAGGTGAGGGCGACGCGTCGGCGGCGCATATGTGCCGGGTGCTTGATCGGCGGTGATGCGTGAGGGTGTCTAGACGCTTGTATTTTGCACCACCTCATTCCTGTGCTTGTCACAGGAATCCAGCCGACGCGCGTCTGCGCGACGAATAGAGTCGTTTCAGCCCAAGGACTTGGGCTGGCTAGATTCCTGTGACAAGCACAGGAATGAGGGCGGACGGCTTATGTGACCCATAATATCAGCGTCCGCCTCACCGATGCTCCGCCGCAAAAACCTGAAGTTCCGCCTCGGCTTCCGGACCAAAGAGGCCGAGGTGTTTCAGGATTTCCACAGCGAAACTGACCGGTGCGCTGCCGGCGGCCGTGATGATGCCGCGATCGCTGACCGCTTTCGGCTGGTCGCGGTAAAGCGCCTCGCCACTATAGACGGCATAGGCCTTGTGGGACGCCAGCGAATTGCCGGTATGGGCGACATCGTTCAGAACGCCCGTGCCGCCGAGCGCGCTCGCCGCCGCGCAGATGCCGGCAACCAGCCGGTCGCTGTCGCGAAACCGGTGCACCAGCCCGCCGAGATCGACAGCCATGCCCTTTTCCCAGCTCAAGCCGCCGGGAATGACGAGCGCATCGATGCCAACAGGATCAAGCGCGTCATAGGATATGTCAGGCGTCACATTCAGCCCGCCCATGGACGTTACCGGCCGGCCATCGGGCGTGGCATAGATGATTTCGACGCCGAGATAGCCGCGCGCTGCGGCAGCAAGCAGCGCCGGTTCCCAGTCCGCAAAATCCTGCGCGAGCGCAATGGCGATCCGTGTCATGGCCGTCTCCATTTATGCCAGTCAGGCAATCGACTGCATGTAGCGCATGCCGGTAACCGGCCGGGGCGCGAAATCCATGTTTTCATAGAAACGATGCGCCGCGACATTGCCTGTTGTGGCGCTGACGGAAAGATAGTCGCAGCCGAGACGCTTGGCGATATCGCGGGCGCGGGAAACCAGATGCTGACCGGTGCCATGGCCGCGATGGCCGTCACGCACGAAGAGATGATGCAGCTCAAGCCCGCGCCGGCCTTCCTGCGCCCTGTAGAGCGGCAGAAGCAGGGCGTAGCCGATCAGCGCGCCATCGGCTTCGGCCACGAGACCGTGCACCCAGGGCAGCGGGCCGAACAGGTCGCGTTCCAGTTTCGCCGGCGTGATCGCCGCCGCATCGCCGTGGTAGGAGGCAAGCAGCGTGATCATCTCGTTGAGTTCGGGCAAGTCCGTCTTGCGTGCGCCACGAATGATGACGACGGGCGGTCTTTCCAGTGTAAGGGAGCTATCTTCGGTCATTTTTTCGGTCCTTTGGTCTTATCGGTGCCGTCAGGACGCTTGAGAAACAACAAAGCCGCCTGACGGCGGCTTGTTGACAACATGATCTGTCGAGCCGCCCTTAGAGGTAGGCCCAAAAGTACGAGCAGGAGATGGGTGCGCGTTCGTTGATCATGGGAAATGCAATGCGCCCGAATCCGTAATCTGTCAAGCGGGTCAATTCGCAAATCGCGCGATTGCCGACAGGATTGCATCTTCCATGCCCGCATCGCCCGTGGAATGGCCGGCGCCATCGATGGCGACAAGGTCGCTTCCCGGCCATGCTGCGGCAAGTTCGTAAGCAGTGACGGGCGGCCCCTGCAAATCACGTATGCCCTGAATGAGTATGCCGGGAACACCGGCGAGGCTGCCGGCATTGTGCAGAAGCACGCCATCGTCCAGCCAGGCGGCATGGTGGAAATAATGGGCGCAGAGGCGGGCGCGGGCAAGAATGTAATCGCCGTCGCGCCATTTTTCAGGAAAGGCCGAAATGCCCTCGGCGCTGATCGAGCCCGCCTCCCATAAATGCCACTCAAGGGCGGCCGTTGCGCGCACGGCAGGGTCGAGATCGTTCAGAAGCCGGTGATAGGCGCCGACCGGATCTTGCCTCGGCATATGATCCGGGATCGCGGCGATGAAGCGCTGCCACTGCTGCGGCAGAAACATTGCCAGCCCCTTGTACAGCCAGTCGATTTCCTTCTGCCGCGTGGTGGTGACGCCCGCCAGCACCATGCCGCGCACGCGCTTCGTGTGGCGCTGGGCATAAGCGAGGGCGAGCGTGGAACCCCATGAACTGCCGTAGACCAGCCAGTCTTCCACCGCGAGCGCACAGCGAATGGCCTCCATGTCATCGATCAGATGATGCGTCGTATTGTGTTCAAGGCTATCGGCGGCGTTCGGCGTGCTTTGGCCGCAGCCGCGCTGGTCGAACTGGATGATACGGAAAATGGCGGGATCGAAGTAGCGCCGTGCTGTCGATGACAGCCCGGAGCCGGGCCCGCCATGCAGCAGGATCGCAGGCCGCCCGGCCGGATTGCCGGCAAGCGTCACGTGCAGCCTGTGACCCTCGGAAACATCTAGGAAAATGGTGTCTGATGGCGTGATGTCAGGAAAGAGTTCGGCCATCCGGCATCCTTTTTTTCAGGCGGGTACGAGGCGCTTACCGGGTGCGGATGACATTTGAATGTCAGTCCCGTTCCCTGTTGCCGCTCAGTGCTCGCCCTCGCACATGTCATGATTGGAAAGCGCGCGGATGACGTAACAATCCTCGATCGAATGGCCGTGGCAGTGGGAGACGATGCGCTCCAGCTCGTGCTCCAGCTTTTTCAGGCTGGCGATCTTTTCTCGCACATGGGCGAGGTGTTCGGCGGCGATGCGGTCCGCGCCCTCGCATGGCATCTGCCGGTGCTGGCTAAGCGCGATCAATTCGCGGATGGCGTCGATGTTCAGCCCGAGATCACGCGCATGGCGGATGAAGGCCAGCCTGTCGAGGTCGGTCTTTTCGTAACGGCGCTGGTTGCCCTCCGAACGATCGGCCTCGCGGATGAGGCCCATCTGCTCGTAATAGCGGATCGTCGGCACCTTGACGCCGGTACGTTTCGACAGTTCACCGATGGACAGCATGACTTTCTCCATATCTCGGGCAAAGACGGGAGAACGGGGTGGCTCCGCCGTTCAGGGTCGATGCTCTAGTCTCTAGAGATATTGCTTTTCAGCCCGCCATTCAATGGGTCTCAGACGGCTTCATCCACGCCAAGCGCCTGGGCGAGCGCTTTGAGGACATCATTCTCGATGCTGGATGCGGCTTCTGGCTGCGCCGATGCGGCCATGTCCAAGGCGGGCGTTGTCGTGGAAGTGCCGCTGTCGAGGTTCCAGAGTGCCGTGGCAAGGCCGAAGGAAGCACTGGCGGCGGCCGGCGCGATGGCCGTGGCAGCGGTTTCGACGCTCGAAATGCTGCGATGCGCGGCGCGGGTAAGCTCCAGCAGGGCTTCGGTGGTGGAGTGGGTTTCCTTGCCTCTCGCCGGCTCAATGCCCCGGAGCGGAGTGGGATGATAGCTGCTGATGGTTGCTGCGATAGTCGTCATGACTGAGTCCCCTAAGTTTCACGGGGGATTTTTTAAGGGGCGAAACATTCGCGAAGATTGCGTCACGCGGGGCTTGAACGGAAAATTCTCTCAATATAGTATACCCCCCTATACTATATGAGGTGCTCATGTCCCATACGATCCGCAACAAGGAGAAGCTTCTGGCCCGCATCCGCCGCCTGAAAGGGCAGATGGAAGCGGTGGAGCGCGCGCTTGATGATGCCAAGCCGTGCGGCGAGGTGCTGCAATTGCTCGCTTCGGTGCGCGGCGCGCTTTCCGGACTGACGGGGGAGGTGATGCAGGAGCATCTGCATGAGCATGTGGTGCATGCCGAAAATGAGGACGAACGGGCCCGGGCGGCGGAAGAGCTGGCCCAGGTGCTGAAGACCTACATCCGGTAAAATCGAACGGGCCAGCAGATCAGACAGGCCCATAACAAGCGGGCCAATAACAAGCAGGCCAGTAGCAAGCAGGCCAGTAGCAAACAGGATTGAGCGACATGACGACGACATCCGAACACCGTGCAGCAGCCGGTCACGACCATGTTTTCCTCGGCCAGAACCACGAGCGCAATGAGAGACGCGTCTGGATGGTCATTGCGCTGACCGCGGCCATGATGGTGGCTGAGATCGTTGCCGGCCACTGGTATGGCTCGATGGCGCTGACGGCGGATGGCTGGCACATGTCCACCCATGCGGGCGCGATGCTGATTTCGGCCTTGGCCTATCTTTATGCCCGTCGTGAGGCGCGCAACCCGCGCTTCACTTTCGGCACAGGCAAGTTCGGCGATCTCGCGGGTTTTGCCAGCGCCATCGTGCTGGCGGTGGTGGCGCTGCTGATTGCCGTGGAAAGTGCGATGCGCCTCATCAATCCCGTCGAAATCGATTTCAACCAGGCCATCCTCGTCGCCATTATCGGCCTTGCCGTCAATCTTCTCAGCGCGGTGCTGCTGAAGGATGATCATCACCACGATCATGGGCATGGGCATGGGCATGGGCATGGGCATGGCCACGGCTCGCATGCCCATCACGGCCGTGGCAGCCACGCCCATCATGATCACGGCTCGCATGCCGGTCACCATGCTGATCACGGCGCGAAGGGCGGCAGGGACAATAATCTGCGCGCGGCCTATCTGCATGTGCTGGCGGATGCGCTGACCTCGGTTCTCGCCATCGTCGCGCTGCTGCTTGGCAAATGGAACGGCTGGTCGTTTCTCGATCCGGCCATGGGCATCGTTGGCGGTCTGGTCATCGCCCGCTGGTCATGGGGGCTGATCCGCTCCACGGCGACGACCCTGCTCGACGCGCTGCCGCCGGCGGAGGATTTGCCGCAGGAAATCCGTGAAAGCGTGGAAACCGAAGAGGATCGCATCACCGACCTGCATGTCTGGCAGGTAGGGCCGGGGCATCACGCCGCTATCGTGGCGATCCATTCGCAGGCGCCGAAAGCGCCGGCTTTCTACAAACAGAAACTTGCCGCCATACATGAACTGTCCCATGTGACGGTGGAAGTGAGCCCGGCAAGGGCCTGATAGGAATCGTTTATTCGGTATATTCCGAATAGGCGCTGCGCACCCATTCCGCCTGTGCTTCCGCCTTGTCCTCGGCGGAAGCCGCCGCCGGATCCTGATAAGCGGGCGCGCTGCCATTGCCGACGGCCCAAAGCACATTGGCCAGCGACTGGGAAAGAATGGTGCTGGAAACGGTGGGGTTGCCGGGGCTGCGTTTGACGGCCTGTTCTTCAGCCGCATTCTGCGCGCCGCCGGCTTTTTCAAGCTCGCGAACACGCCCCTGGTAATTATATCCGCCGATATTGCTTTCAATCTGCATGTCGGTGATTCCGCGTTCAAAAGTTAACGAATGGTTAACGACGGGGACTTGTCCGAAACTTGCGCTTGCTGCGCTGCAGCGATCGCCGAGGGTTGACAGCCGGCGAAGTAGTGCTTCGTTTTTGCATGGAGGGGCGGGGAGCGTGGATTGGTGAATGAGCCCACCCTCCGGACGCCAGCAATGTGTGCGTGGTCGGATAAAAGGTCGATCTCGCCAGATATGCCGACGTCATCCTCGGGCCTGTCCCGAGGATCTGCAACGTTTCGATTGTATTGACGTGTTTAGATCCTCGGGACAGGCCCGAGGATGACGGGAGAGTTTCAGAGCGTAAACAGGCCGATCACGCCGTTTCCTTCTCCGCCGGAGCAACAGGCTCCCGCACCTTCTCCGCTTCCACCTTAACCTCCGCCTCCTGCGGCGCAGGCGTCACCATCGCGGCCACCAGCGTGTCCAGACCGATGCTGCCGACCGGTTTGCCGTCCTCGTCCACCACATGGGCGGTCGTCTCGTTGGCTTCCGACATGTCGCGGGCGATTGTTTCCAGCGTCGCGTTCTCCTGCACGGCCATGCCTTCGGGGCGGCTTTCGAGCGGCTCCATGACAGTGGTTGCCTGCAGCACGCGGCTGCGATTGACGTCACGCACGAAGTCGGTGACGTAGTCGTCCGCAGGTGAGAGGATGATGCTCTGGCCGTCGCCCTGCTGCACCACTTCGCCGTCTTTCAGGATGGCAATATGGTCGCCGAGTCGCAAAGCCTCGTCCAGATCGTGGGTAATGAACACCACGGTCTTTTTCAGCTCCTGCTGAAGGTCGAGCAGCATCGTCTGCATATCGACACGGATCAGCGGATCGAGCGCCGAATAGGCCTCGTCCATCAGCAAAATATCGGCGTCATTGGCAAGCGCGCGGGCAAGGCCGACACGCTGCTGCATGCCGCCGGAAAGCTGGTTCGGGTAATAATCCTCATACCCGTCCAGACCGACGCGGTTCAGCCAATACCGGCCCTTTTCCTCGCTCTTGCTGCGAGGCACGCCCTGGATGTCGAGACCGTAGACGCTGTTTTCCAGCACGGTGCGGTGCGGCAGAAGGCCGAATTTCTGGAACACCATCGCCGTCTTGTGGCGGCGGAATTGCCTGAGCGCCGAAGCGCTCATGCCGCAGATATCCTCGCCGTCATAAAGCACCTCACCCGCCGTCGGGTCGATCAGCCGGTTGATGTGGCGGATCAGCGTCGACTTGCCGGAACCGGAAAGCCCCATGACGACGGTGATCTTGCCGCCCGGCATGGTGATGTTGATGTTGTTGAGACCGAGCACATGGTTGTGTTTGTCGTTCAGCTCGACCTTGTCCATGCCGGATCGCACCGCTTCGAGGTACTTCTCGGGATGCTTGCCGAAGATCTTGTAAAGATTCCTGATTTCGATGCTTTTAGCCATGGGAGACCTCGCGGTATTTCTGCAGACGCTTGCCGAATGCCTGGCTCGCCCGGTCGAACATGATGGCGATGGCGACCAGAGCGAAACCGTTCAGGAAGCCCACCGTGAAAAACTGGTTGTTGATGGCCTGCAGCACGTTCTTGCCCAGCCCGCCGACACCGACCATGGAGGCGACGACGACCATGGCGAGCGCCATCATGATGGTCTGGTTGATGCCTGTCATGATGGTGGGCAAGGCCAGCGGCAGCTGCACGTTGAACAGCTTCTGGCCGTTGGACGAACCGAAGGCGTCGGCCGCTTCCAGCACCTCCCGATCCACCAGGCGGATGCCGAGGCTGGTGAGGCGAATGACGGGCGGGATGGCGTAGATCACCACTGCGATCAGGCCCGGTACCTTGCCGATGCCGAAAATCACCACCACGGGGATGAGATAAACGAAGCTTGGCAGGGTCTGCATCACGTCGAGCACGGGATTGATGAGACGTTGCAGGCGTTCCGAACGTCCCATCAGGATGCCGAGCGGCAGGCCGATGACGATGGCGATCAGCGTGGCGATGGCGACGATGGAGAGCGTCGTCATGGCGTCGCGCCAGAGGCCGACGGCGCCGATCATAAGCAGGGAGATGGCGGTGCCACCGGTGATCTTGAAGCTGCGCCCGGCCAGATGCACGATGGCGAGAATGACCAGCATCGTGATGATCCACGGCGTCTGGATGAACAGCCGCTCCGAGGCATTGAGGAACAGCTGCAGCGGATGCACGACGACGTCGATCGCATCGCCGTAATTGCGCACGATGTCGCGAAAACCGTCATCGATGGTTTTGCGTGCCACACGCATTGTTGAGTTGTCGATGGCCGGGAACTTGCAGAGCAGGTCCGGCAGGTAGTTGCAGAGGGCCATTATTGTTGTTTTCCCTTTGGGTTTTGGGGGATGGTGCGGCGGAGGCTGGAGCGCGGAGCACCCCCCTCTGTCCTGCCGGACATCTCCCCCTCAAGGGGGGAGATCAATCTGCGGCAAGGTCTCGCCCATCTCGATGGTTGAGGATGAAGCGGTGAACGTGCCCCCGGCCGATCTCCCCCCTTGAGGGGGAGATGCCCGGCAGGGCAGAGGGGGGTAAGCGGCTTGCGCCGACTCCCCCATCAACCAATCACATCGAAGCCTTGATCTTCTCCGCCACCTCGGCCGGAACCCACTTCGTCCAGATGTCCTCATGGTTCTCGAGGAAATATTCCGCGCCATCCTCGTTGGTGCCCTGGTTCTCATCCATCCAGGCGAGGATTTCGGCGACTGTCTTGTTGTCCCAGTTGCGGGCCTTGATGTAATCCATCGTCACCCCGGCCTTGCCTTCGAAGTCCTTGGTGATGACCGTAAAGACATCGGCCACGGGATAGGCGTTAACCTTGGGATCGGCGCAATCGACCTTGGCCGTGCATTCGTCGAAATGGGCGCGGTCCAGTTCGACGCCGTCGTCCAGCTTCACCATTTCGTATTTGCCGAGAATGGCGGTGGGCGACCAATAATAGCCGAGCCAGCCCTGCTTCTTTTCAAACGCGTTGGCGATGGAACCGTCGAGGCCGGCGGCCGAACCCGTGTCGACCAGCGTGAAGCCCTTCTTGTCGCCCTCGCGCGCCTTGTAGAGATTGGTGGTCGTTACCTGGCAGTTCCAGCCGGACGGGCAATTATGCACGGCGCCCTTGCTAGCGTCTTCCGGGGCGGGGAAGAGTTCGGGATGTTTCAGCGCATCCTCGACGGTCTTGATGTCGGGGTGTGCATCGGCGATGAATTTCGGAATCCACCAGCCTTCGATGCCGCCTTCGCTGAGGATTTTCGACGCTTCGATCATGCGGCCGTCCTTGACGGCGGCGTCGAGCGGCTCGCGCACGGCATTGACCCACAATTCGGGCGCCATGTCCGGCTGGCCCTTTTCGTTCATGGAAGCGAAAGTCGGCATGGTGTCGCCGGTGACGACATTGACCGTGCAGTCATAGCCATTTTCCATGATGAACTTGTCGACGTAAGCCGCGACACCCGCGGATGCCCAGTTCATTTCGGCGATGGTGATGCTGCCGCAGCTATCGGCGGCATTGGCGGAATGTGCTGCACCGGCAGCGATGGTAAAGCCCGTTACGAGAATGGTCGAGGCCAGGAGTTTCTTCATAGGAGACCTCCAAGTCTGATGCAGTGTTTTCAGTTGGCAAAGCGGGAGCACTGCAAAGCCCGGATTGCCAAGGGCGAACTGACATGGCGCGTTGAAAAAGCCGAAAAATTACGGCGAGAAGAATATCCGCAGAACACGCTGCGGCATTGCCGCAGGAAAAGCGGCGAAAAGGCGCATGAATATGTCAACGACCGGCATAATACGGCCAAAAAGTGATATTGCAACGCGAAATGGCGCATCGCAGCCATGCATTCGATTTTTGGAACATTTCTCTAATTCGAATAATACATGAGATTTATTATGATTTAAGTTGGATATATTTTTAGTTGCAATAACTAGAAATAAAAATCCAATGTTTAGACAAGTGAAATTTAAATAAAAGATGCAATCGATATTTTCTGGAATAAATGTTCGAAAAGATGATTTTTGTAGGTATTTTTATCTTTCATAGGGTCGGGCGGCGACGGAATCGCCGCCCGTTTCAATGTCAGGCCGTCACACGGCGTCCTTGCCGGCCACCTTCAGGGCGAAGGCGTATTCGAAGGCGATTTCTTCAAGCCGCTGGAAACGGCCCGATTTGCCGCCATGGCCCGCCGCCATGTTGGTTTTCAGCAGGATGGGCGCTTCTCCCGTTGTCCTTTCGCGCAGCTTCGCCACCCATTTGGTCGGCTCCCAATAGGTCACGCGCGGATCGGTAAGGCCGGAAAGCGCGAGGATCGGCGGATAGGCCTTGGCGCCGACATTGTCATAGGGGCTGTAGGCGGCGATCCAGCCGTATTCCTCCGCCGATTCCAGCGGATTGCCCCATTCCGGCCATTCCGGCGGGGTCAGGGGCAGTGTGTCATCGAGCATGGTCGTCAGCACGTCCACGAAGGGAACGGCGGCGATGATGCCGGCGAATTTCTCCGGCGCCATATTGGCGACAGCCCCCATCAGCATGCCGCCGGCCGAACCGCCTTCGGCGATGATGCCCTCATAGGAGGTGAAACCTTCCTGAACCAGATGATCGGCAGCGGCGATGAAATCCTTGAAAGTGTTCTGTTTGGCTTCCATCTTGCCGGTTTCGTACCACTCGAAACCCTTGTCCTTGCCGCCGCGGATATGGGCGATGGCATAGATGAAACCACGGTCGGCGAGCGACAGCGTTGTGGTGGAGAAGGAGGCGGGAATGGTGATGCCGTAAGCGCCGTAGCCATAAAGCAGGCAAGGGGCGGAACCGTCGAGCGCCACATCCTTGCGATAGAGCAGGGAGACCGGCACCAGTTCGCCGTCATGCGCAGGCGCCATGATGCGGCGGGTGATGTAATCATCGGGATTATGGCCTGATGGTACTTCCTGCGTCTTCAGAAGCGTGCGATCGCGCGTGACCATGTCGTAATCGAACAGCTGGCTTGGCGTCGTCATCGAGGAGTAGGAGAAACGGATGACATCCGTGTCGTATTCCGCCGCGCCATGCAGGCCGAGCGAATAGGCCTCTTCGGCAAAGGCGATGGAATGTTCCTCGCCGGTGCGTCGGTCGCGGATGACGATGCGCGGCAGGCCGTCACGGCGTTCCAGCCAGATTAGATGGCGGGCATAGGCGTCGACGGAGAGGATCAGGCGGCCCGGCTCATGCGGCACGACTTCTTTCCAGTTTTCCTTGCCAGGTGCGGAGACCGGCGCTTCCACGATGCGGAAATCCTTGGCGTCGCCGTCATTGGTGAGGATGAAGAAGACATCACCGCCTTCGCACATCGAATATTCGATACCCTCTTCGCGCTCCGCCACGATAGCGGGCTCGGCCGTCAGGTTTTTCGTTGAGAGGATGCGATATTCGCTGGTCTCATGGTCGTGAATGTCGATGAAGATGAAATCGTCGAGAACCGACGCGCCGACGCCCATGAAGAAGCCGGGATCCTTTTCCTCATAGACCAGCCGGTCGGCCGATTGCGGCTCGCCGATGATGTGGTGGAAGACTTTCGAGGGGCGGTGGTTCTCGTCCTGCAGCGTATAAAAGAAGCTCTTGCCATCGGGCGCCCAAGCGCCGCCGCCGCCGGTGTTCTCCACGATATCGGCAAGGTCTTCGCCGGTTTCGAGATTGCGGATGCGCAGGGTGAAATATTCCGAACCCTTGTCGTCATAACCCCAGATGCCGTGACTGTGATCGGAGGACTGGTCGAGACCGGCAAGACGGAAATAATCCTTGCCTTCCGCTTCCCTGTCACCATCAAGCAGCACATGTTTTTCGCCGCCGTCACGCGGGGTGCGGAAATAATGCGGCTGCTCGCCGCCGGTCACGAACAGCGTGCCATAGGCGTAAGGCCCGTCATTAACGGGAACGGAGGAATCGTCCTGCTTGATGCGGCCCTTCATCTCCTCGAACAGCTTTTCCTGAAGCGCCTTGGTGTCGCCCATGGCCGCTTCCATATAGGCGTTTTCCGCCTCCAGATGGGCGCGGATGGCCGGGTCGAGCAGGGTGGGGTCCTTGAACATGGCCTGCCAGTTATCGGCCCGGAACCATGCATAGTCGTCGGTGCGGGTAATGCCGTGGTGCGTGTCCTGAACGGGCCGTTTTTCGGCGGTCGGTTGGGCGGGCAGGTTCTTGAAAATCGGCAAGGGAAACTCGCTTTCCTGTAAAAATTCCTGGGCGGCACCAAGATGTAGAGTGCGGCTTGCGGCCGATCAAGTTTCAAATCTCCACAGGCGGAATGCGGCTCGGGCACAATTTCGTCAGCTTTCGATCACATTTTGGCAATATCCGGCAAATCGGCGATGATGCGCGTCGGCCGTCCGGCCTGCCGCAATCGACAAGAACAAACGAAAAAACTGACAGGACCCCATGCGAAAGCTTCTTCCCGCTGCCCTCTCTGCCTTTTTCCTCAGCCTGCAGGCCTTCACCCCCGCTTTCGCGATCGATGCCAGCGTCATGCGGCAGCTGAATGCGCTGGCCCCCGAAGAGCGCCTGGAACAGCGCTGCGATATAGAGGCGATGGAGAGGATAGCGACGGAACAGAAGGGCATGCGGCCGGACAAGGTCATCGCCTATACGTTCGGCGACCCGGAAGTGGGGAAGAACTCCATCAAGGCGCCGGGTGCGGTCTTCAGGAGTGCGGGTGAATGGTACAAGCTCAAATATAAGTGCCAGCTGAAGAGCGACAGCCTCAGCATCCAGTCCTTTGACTACCGTGTGGGCGATAAAATTCCCGAAGAGCAGTGGAAGAAGTTGTATCTTTATGACTGAGCACGGAATTTTTCGATTTCAGGCCAGCCTTTAGCCGCCGCTTTTGTTGCGGCCGTGCGGCCGGCTCTGTAACCCTGACTTCCGATCGAAGTGAGGGGCATAGACATGGCGACACGATTCAAGGGACTTTCGGCTTTTCCGATCACGCCGGCCGACGAGGCGGGGCGGGTCGATGTTGGAGCTTTCTCTGCCCTGATCGAGCGGCTGGATGCGGCGGCGGTCGATTCCGTCGGCGTTCTCGGCAGCACCGGCATCTACATGTATCTCACGCGACAAGAGAGACGCCGCGCCATCGAGGCCGCGGCCGCCATCCTCAAGGGCAGGCGCATATTGATGGCGGGTGTCGGCGCCTTGCGCACCGATGAAGCCGTGGCGCTGGCGAAGGATGCGGAGGCCGCCGGCGCCGATGCTTTGCTGCTGGCGCCCGTCTCCTATACGCCGCTGACGCAGGAAGAGGCCTATCACCATTTCGCCGCCGTCGCCGGTGCGACGGCCCTGCCGCTCGCCATCTACAACAATCCCACCACGACCCGCTTTGCCTTCAGCGACGAGCTTCTGGTGCGGCTTGCCTATATCCCGAATATCCGCGCCATCAAGATGCCGCTGCCGGCCGATTCCGATTATGCCGGCGAACTTGCGCGGTTAAGGCCCAAGCTGGGGCAAGATTTCGCCATCGGTTACAGCGGCGACTGGGGCTGCGCCGAAGCGACGCTTGCCGGCGGCGACACCTGGTACAGCGTGGTTGCCGGCCTGCTGCCGGTTGCGGCCCTGCGGCTGATGCGGGCGGCTGAGACCGGCAATGCGGAAGAGACGAAGAGGATCGATGCGGCCTTCCAGCCGCTTTGGGCGCTGTTCAGGGAATTCGGCAGCATCCGGGTTGTTTACGCTGCCGCCAATATCCTGTCGCTGACGGTGAGTGAACCGCCGCGGCCGATCCTGCCGCTGACCAGCGCGGAGCGCCAGCGGGTGGAAGAGGCGCTGGAAGCCCTGTCCGTGCTGGAAACCGCGCCATAATTCGGGCGCTTTGCAGGCGGATTGCCACCTCTTCACACTCCGGAACATAAAATGCTGCGTCGTCTCTTCATTGCCGCCCTGTTTCTCTCCGCCTCTTCAGCCGCTTTCGCGGGAACGGGGCTTGTCGAGCCGACGCTGAAAATGACGCCGCAGCATGACGGCCGGGTGCGGGTGGCGATGACGCTGGATGCCTGCATGGGCAAGACCGACCACCGCATCCTCGATACGCTCGTGCGCGAGCGCATTCCCGCGACGATCTTCGTCACCGCCCGCTGGCTGAAACATAACAGCGAGGCGCTGGCCACGCTCATGGCGCATCCGGATCTGTTCGAGATCGAAAATCACGGCGAAAACCATGTGCCGGCGGTGGATAAGCCGGTTTCCATCTACGGCATCGCAGCTGCGGGTTCGCAAGCGGCTGTCGAGCAGGAAGTGGAGGGCGGCCGTCAGGCGATCGTCGCCGCCACCGGCATCCAGCCGCAATGGTTCCGGGGTGCGACGGCGAAATACACAGGCTCGTCCATGGCCACCATCAACCGGCTTGGCATGCGGGTGGCGGGTTATTCCGTCAATGGCGATGGCGGCTCGCTGCTGGGTGCGGCCACGACGGCGAAACACATCGCTTCCGCCAAGGATGGGGATGTCATCATCTCCCACATCAACCAGCCCACCCATGAAGCGGGCGAGGGTGTGGTGAAAGGCCTTCTGGCGCTGAAGGCGCGCGGTGTGATTTTCACAAGGCTGGACGACCCGTCCTTCGCGCCGCCGGGGAATTGATCCGCAAGGTCGCCGCCCGTTTCTTCTCCCCGCCGGGGAGAAGATGCCCGAAGGGCAGATGAGGGGGTAAGCTCCCCGCATCTCTCCGCCGTCGCCTCCTCATCCGGCGCTGCGCGCCACCTTCTCCCTTGCGGGGAGAAGAAATATGCCGCACCGGCTTGGCCTTCAAACGGCGCGGACGAAACGAGCCGACAACCTCCCCCACATCAACGCCCGTTTTTCGGCGGCGCGGGCAAAAAAATTGCGCTAGCATCCTTCTCATGATGCTGTTCAAACGCCCCGACACCGAAACCCTGTATTCAGCCCTTGTGAACAAGGACCCCGCCTATGAGGGCGTGGCCTATGTCTGCGTGACCTCAACGAAGATCTTCTGCCGTTTCACCTGCACGGCGCGCAAACCGAAGATCGAGAACTGCCGGTTCCGCGAGACCATCGCCGAATGTCTGGAAGCCGGTTTCCGTCCCTGCAAGCGCTGCAAGCCGATGCTGTCCTATGGCTCCGCCGATGAGACCGTCACCTCGCTGCTGACGGCGCTGGAAAACGAACCGGCGCGGCGCTGGTGCGAGGAGGATGTGGTGGCGCTCGGCCATGATCCTTCCACCGTGCGCCGCACTTTCAAGCGACGTTTCGGCATGAGTTTTCTGGAAATTGCGAGATTGCGCCGGCTGGGCGATGCGGCGGAGAGCATTGCTTCCGGCGAAGCGGTGATCGGTGCGCAGATCGATGCCGGTTACGATTCCGGCAGCGGTTTCCGCGCCGCCATCAACCAGTTCTTCGGCGCTTCACCCACGGCCATGAAGGGCAAGGGGTTCCTGAAGGGCGACTGGATCGATACGCCGATCGGCCCGATGCTCGTCGTCGCCGACGATCATGCCCTGCATCTCCTCGAATTTGCCGACCGGCCGGCGCTTCCCGCCGAGCTGAAGCGGCTGAAAACCCGCACCGGCGCAGATATGGTGCTCGGCCGGACGGCCGTAACCAGCCAGATTGAAGCGGAACTCAAGGCCTATTTCGCCGGGCATTCGGCCGCCTTCGAGACCCGGCTTGCCGGCCACGGCACGCCCTTCGAGCGCGATGTCTGGCGCAACCTGCGGGAAATCCCGCCGGGTGAGATCGTCAGCTATTCCTCGCTTGCAACCACGATGGAAAGACCGTCCGCCGTGCGTGCGGTCGCCCGCGCCAACGGCGCGAACCAGATCGCCATCGTCGTGCCGTGCCACCGTGTGCTGGGCGCGGATGGCAGCCTGACCGGTTATGGCGGCGGGCTGTGGCGCAAGAAATGGCTGATCGAGCACGAGCGCCGCATGGCGAACCGCCAGGGCATGCCGCTCGCTTCCTGAGCGGCCTGGCTGCTGGTTTTCAGGAGGTTGTCGATTGACGGTCGGCGCGTGGGGTTTACCCCCCTCTGCCCTGCCGGGCATCTCCCCCTCAAGGGGGGAGATCGATCTGCGGCGAGGTTTCGCCTATCTCAACGTTGAGAATGAAATGGCGGTAGCGCCTCCTGCCGATCTCCCCCCTTGAGGGGGAGATGCCCGGCAGGGCAGAGGGGGGTAAACGCCACACGCCCCCGTCAAAGGACAATCTCCTTACAGCTCAAACCCGGGGGCGCTTCGCACTTCCCGCCGGAAAACCGCCGGTCAATCCGGCAGGTTGGGCACAACCCGGCGCGAGGGGAAGAGTTCCCGCGTCACTGTCATCACGATCAGCGACAGCGGCAGGGCGAGCATGGCGCCGGCCGCCCCCCACATCCACGTCCAGAAGATGATCATCACGAAGACGAGGAAGGGGTTTATTTCCATGTTGCGGCCAACGACCGCCGGAAAAGCAAGGTTTTCCATCAGCAGGTGAATGGTGAAGAAGATCGCCGCCGGCAGAAGCGCCAGAACGATGTTGTCATGGGTGATGATGCCCGCCACCGTCAGCGAAATCGTCATGGCGGTGATGCCGAGAAACGGCACGAAGCTGGAGAGGAAGGCAAACAGCCCCCAGAGCAGCGGCATGGCCAGCCCGCCCAAATAGGCGATGACCACCATCGTCACCCCAAGCCCCGCATAGATCAGCGCCGCCGTGGCGAAATAGGTGCCGAGCACCTCTTCCACCGAACCGATGATGCGGATGGTGCGAAGCCGCTGGTGGCGGGCCGGAAAGGCCATGATGATCGCCTTGCGCAGCCGCAGCCGGCTATAGAGAAACATCAGTAGGGCGGCGAGGAAGATCAGGCCCTGAATGACCGCGGGGGTGATGTTGGAGCCGAGCACGGAGATGATCTCGCCGCTGCGTGAAATCAGCGATTCCATCGACATCGATCCCATGCTGAAACTGGCCGCCGAAATATTCAGCCATCGCAGGCTTTGCAGATAGGGCAGGAAACGATCGATGCTGCGTTCAATCAGCGCCGGTCCTTCGGAAGCCAGGAGCGAGAGCGGCTCGGTCAGCGAATTGATGACGAAAAACATCACCGCCGCCACGAGGCTTGACAGGATAAGCGCAACGCCGAAACCGGGAATGCCGTAGGAGCCAAGTTTTTCAGCGGCGATGCCAAGGATCATGCCGACCACGATGGCCATCACCACCGGAATGAGGATGAGCGACAACTCGTGGATGACCGCCATCAGCATGATGAGGAAAATGCCGATCACCGACCAGGCGACGACCACATCCAGCGCTTCGCGGCCAAGCGGCTGCTGGCTGCGCGCATCGTCGCGGCGTTGGCCGGAAGCGGGTACTTCCAGCGGGTCCGCTCTTGTCGCCGGAATGGTTCCGGCGGTAGCGCCGGCGTGTGCCCCGGTGCTGGCCAAGCTGCCGGTCTTCTCCGGCCTGGCATTTTCATTCATCGAACGGTCCCCCAATAAGGTGACAAACGTTCGAAAAATGTGGCGGTTCCGGGGCGGCAGAAATTTCTGCCGCCGCTTTTTGCTTTATGCGGAAAGCTTTAGCCCAATGCCCCAGGGATCTCTGAGGACGATGCCGTCGCTTTGCCTTTCGGTGGCGATTTCCAGCCGGTCGAGTGCGGCAACCGCCGTATCGAGCGCGGCCTGCTCGTTGAATTTCAGCGAATAGCCGGAAAGTCCCGTCATATTGTCCTTGCGGGCCGCAGCGCCGCGGCTGTTCCAGATATTGGCGGCCACATGGTGGTGATAGGCCCCGGAGCCGAAGAAACTCGCACCCGGATACCGCGCCATGATCTTCAGCCCCAGCACATCCTGATAAAACTCATCCGCCTGCGGAATATTGCCGACCTGCAGATGGATATGGCCGATGGCGGCGCCATCGGCAGCACCGGTGAATGCGGTCTTCGGTGCGCTGTCATAAAGCGCCTGAAGGTTGAGGCCGAGTGTGGCCATCTCAACCGTGCCATCAGGCTGGTAGTTCCATTCATCCGGCGAACGGTCGCGATAGACCTCGATGCCGTTGCCTTCCGGGTCGGCGAGATAGATCGCCTCGCTCACCAGATGGTCGGATGCGCCCTGAAACTGGATATTGTTATGGGCGGCATGCGCCAGCCAATGGGCCAGGTCGTTCCGGCTCGGCATCAGGAAGGCCGTGTGGAACAGGCCCGCGGCATTGCGCGGAGCGCGTTCCGCCGTGCTGGAGGTGGAAAGTGTCAGAAGCGGCTGGCCGCCGATACCAAGCACTTCGCCGCTAGGGTTCTTTTCAAGAACGGAAAGACCGATGATCTTCTGGTAGAAATCCGAAACGCGCGGCAGATCGTGAACGACGAGATGCGCCTGGCCGACATAGGCCGGCCGCGTCAGGGCGAATTGTTTGATTTCACTCATCATGATCTCCATATTGAATCCGAAGCGCCTTGGGGCGGATCGGTCGCCGAAACTATCGGCCGACGCCGCTTTGCGGCGTTTGTCGAAGGCGAATATGGGCTGGTTTCGTCGTTCAGCAAAGATCATCGTCTGGCGATTGACCGTCCACTATTCGTTGACAATGCCCCGTTCGGTTCCGGCTCCGGCTTTGACTTCGATCAAGGTGAAGGCTGTGCGGGCGGGGAAATATAAGCCTAGCCCGACACGCTAAACGGCGGATCAAGCCAAAGGAGACAGCCATGTACAAGAAGATCATCGTACCGGTAGACCTCAGCGCCACCGACAAGGGGGAAAAGATTCTCGAAAAGGCAAAAGCGCTGCTGGATCCGGACGGCGAGATCGTTCTCATCAACGTTGTCGAGGAACTGCCGGGCTATATGGCGATCGACCTGCCGGTCGACCTGATCGAAAACGCCATCAAGGACGCCAAGACCAAGCTTTCGGACCTCAAGACCCGGGCCGGTTTCAAGGGCAGCCAGGAAATCAGAAGCGGCGCACCCGCGCGCGAGATCATCGCCGCCGCCGAGGAACACAAGGCCGATCTCATCATCATCGCGTCGCACACGCCTGACTTCAGCAATTATTTCATCGGCGCCACCGCCGACCGCGTGGTGCGCCATGCCAAATGCTCGGTGCTGGTTGACCGGTAAAAGCTGACGTTTTTTGGGTTGCGGGCGGGTTTTCCGCCCGTGCCGGCTGGAGGAAAAGACCATGAATGTCGAAACTTACGAGAAAATCCTGCGTGACCGCCAGCGCGAGCTTTATCGCCGCCTGCACAAGATCGAGGCCGATTTCGAAGAGCCTCGCAATCCCGATGACGACGATCGCGCCAGCGAACGCAGCAATGACGAGGTGCTGGACGAGCTGGGGCAGGTGGGGCAGGACGAGCTGCGCGCCATCGACGCGGCGCTCGACCGCATCGCGAGCGGCGCCTTCGGCACCTGCGTCAAATGCGGCAAGAAGATTTCGGAAGATCGGCTGAAGGCGGTGCCTTACACGCCGTTTTGCCAGGAATGCGCTGCGGCGTTGTGAGGGCAGCGGAAAGCGTGACTGGGTTTCTTCTCCCCGCCGGGGAGAAGGTGGCCCGAAGGGCCGGATGAGGGGGCAAGCTCTCCGAACACATCTACCCTTACCCCTCATCCCGCTGCCGCGGACTTCCCCCCGGCGGGGAGAAGAAACAAGCGGTATCCGTCCGTTCCACAGGCGATTGCTCTGGCCGCAGGGCAACCCGCACCTCTCTTTTCGCAACAGCCTCGAACGCAATTTGATTGCCGTTAACCGGCCGCTGTCTTGTTCCTGTCTAATATTGGCCCCATGCTTTGATGAAAGCACGCAGACGGGAATGGATCATGAGCGAGATGTGGCGGTTCGGGCGCCAGTATGATTTTCACGAGATTGTCGCCGATGGCATCGTCCATGGGGTCGGCATCGTGTTTGCGCTTATAGGCGCGACGGCGCTGATCTTTTACGCGATGGTCTGGGGCAGCCTCAGCGCGATCGCCGCCGCGTGGATTTACGGTCTCGGCCTTGTCGCCTGTCTTTCCGTGTCTTTCACCTATAATATCTGGCCGCATTCCAGGGTAAAATGGTTCCTGCGCCGGCTGGACCATTCGGCGATCTTCATCCTCATCGCCGCCACCTATACGCCTTTTCTGATGCGCGGTATCCAAGATCCCCTGATTGCCGTCATGCTGGGGTTGATCTGGCTTGCAGCACTCTGCGGCATCCTGCTCAAATGCCTGTTTCCCGGCCGTTACGACCGGGTCGCCATCGGCCTTTATCTCGCCATGGGCTGGAGCGGCGTCATGGTGGTCGAGCCGCTGTCGACACATCTTTCGCCGGTCACGCTCTGGCTCATCGTTGCCGGCGGCGTCATCTATTCGCTTGGCGTCATCTTCCATGTCTGGGAAAAGCTCCGGTTCCAGAACGCCATCTGGCACGGTTTCGTGGTTTCCGCCGCCGCGGTTCACTATTTCGCCGTGGTCACCTCGTTCAGCCTCGTTCCGCTGGCCTCCTGAAGCCTACGTTTTCGAGGGGGCGAGCGAGGCGCTGGACATTGCGCCGCCTCATCGCTTAAGGCTCGTGGGGATCGCGTCAGGCAATGACGCTTTCTGAAACGACAGGGGCGAAGGATAAAATGACGGTGGAACTGCGCGATGCGACGGTGGACGATCTCTCCGGCATCATGGAGATTTATAACGACGCGGTGCTGAATACGACGGCGATCTGGAATGACGTGCTGGTCGATCTGGAGAACCGCAAGGAATGGTTCGCCGCCCGCAAGTCGCGCGGCTTTCCCGTCATCGTCGCAATCCTCGACGGCAAGGTCGCAGGCTACGCCTCCTATGGCGACTGGCGCGCTTTCGACGGATATCGCCATACACGCGAACATTCTGTCTATGTGCATAAGGATGCGCGCGGCCACGGTCTCGGCAAAAAGCTGATGCAGGCGCTGATCGACCATGCGTCGGGCAATGACGTGCATGTGCTGATCGCCGCAATCGAATCGGAAAACATCGCCTCCATCCGCTTGCATGAAAGCCTCGGCTTCAGGGTCGTCGGCCGGTTTTCGGAAGTGGGCACCAAGTTCGGCCGCTGGCTGGATTTGACCTGCATGGAGCTGAAGCTGAACTAGTTCCCGGGCGGGTTGCCTAGATAAAGTGGCCCGGCGCGGGACGTCCAACCTCTCCTCCGTCATCCTTGGGCTTGTCCCAAGGATCTAACCACGTCGAATTAAATCAATCGGTTGCAGATCCTCGGGACAAGCCCGAGGATGACGCTGAGTGCTTGGGGTGGACGTCCGCAAACCGACGTCGCATGCCGTATAGGCGTTACCCATTGCCCAATCAGACCGGCTCGAACACCATCGAATGGCCGTTGATGCAATAACGCAGGCCGGTGGGCGGCGGGCCGTCCGGGAAGACGTGGCCGAGGTGGCCGCCGCAATTGGCGCAGCGGATTTCCGTGCGCACCATGCCGTGGCTCGCGTCGCGATGTTCCGTCACGGCGCCCGGCTTTACTGGTTCGAAATAGCTCGGCCAGCCGCAGCCGGCATCGAATTTCGTGTCGGAGAGGAACAGCGGCTCGTCACAGGCCGCACAGCGATAGAGGCCTTTCTGGAATGTATCCCAGTAGGGACCGGTGAAGGCGCGCTCGGTGCCGTGTTCGCGCAGGATGCGATATTGCTCCGGCGTCAGCTGCTCACGCCACTCGGCATCGGTCTTGGTCACTTTGGGGGATATCAGATCGCTCATGGAATGATCCTTTCTGTTCCCGCCTCAAATAATCATCACTGAGGCGGATTAAAAGGGGATGGGCGTCATAACGCGTTCGTTATGGGCCGGGAGTACCGATTTGGGTTGAGATGCCTGTGTCTATGCATTAACTGAAAAGCCGATTTGAAAGAAGAACGCCATTCATTGGCGCGCAGGGATGGGGGACATCCCGGGAGATGTGAATGCCATCAGATGTCACGCCGCTGACATTCCTGTCGCTGTTTCTGCCGTTTCTGGCAGCGCTTGCCGCGCCGACGCTGGTGAAAAGGTTCGGTCACAATGCGGCATGGGTTCTGGCGATCGCGCCGGCTCTTGCCTTCGTGCATTTTGCGCTGATGCTGCCCGAGATCGCGGCAGGCGGCGTGGTGACCGGCGGTTATGCCTGGGTGCCGAGCTTCAATCTCAGCTTCTCCTGGTTCATCGACGGCCTGTCGCTCACCTTTGCGCTGCTCATCACCGGTATCGGGCTGCTGATCGTGCTTTATGCGGGCGGTTATATGAAAGGCCATCCGCAGCAGGGCCGTTTCCTGTCCTTCCTGCTCTTGTTCATGGGAGCGATGCTCGGCGTTGTGGTTTCCGACAGCCTGCTGATGCTGTTCGTCTTCTGGGAACTCACCTCCATCACCTCCTTCCTGCTGATCGGTTTCGACCATGAGCGCGCAGCCTCGCGACGCGCCGCGCTGCAGGCGCTGGTGGTGACGGGCGGCGGCGGTCTCCTGCTGCTCGCCGGGCTGATCTTCATCTGGGATATCAGCGGCATCACGCAACTGTCGATGCTGGTGCGCGGCGGCGATGTATTGCGTGACAGCCCGTTTTATCTGGCCGCGATGCTCCTGGTTCTCGGCGGCGCCTTCACCAAATCGGCGCAGTTTCCCTTCCATTTCTGGCTACCCAACGCCATGGAAGCCCCAACGCCAGTCTCCGCCTATCTGCATTCGGCAACCATGGTGAAGGCCGGCGTCTATCTGCTGATGCGCCTTAATCCGGTGCTTGGCGATACCGCCGCCTGGCAGATCCTGCTGCCCTTCTTCGGTGGGCTGACCATGCTCACCGGCGCGCTGCTCGCCGTGCGCCAGACCGATCTCAAGCTGATGCTTGCCTATACGACGGTGTCGTCACTCGGCCTGCTGGTCATGCTGACGGGCTTTGGCTCTGACCATGCCATCGAGGCGGCGGTGCTTTATCTGGTGGCACATTCGCTGTTCAAGGGCGCGCTCTTCATGGTCGCCGGCATCATCGACCATGAGACCGGCACCCGCGACGTGACGAAGCTCGGCGGCCTGCGAAAAGCCATGCCCATCACCTTTGCGGCAGCGCTGGCGGCTGCGATTTCCATGGCCGGCCTGCCGCCCTTCTTCGGTTTTCTCGCCAAGGAAGAGATTTATTATGCGCTGGCGCATGGCAATCCGCGCGCCGTGCTGTTCACCGGCATCGCCATCCTCGGCAATGGGCTGATGTTCGCCGTCGCCTTTGCGGTGGGGCTGAAACCATTCCTCGGCAAGCCGGTGAAAACCCCGAAACACGCGCATGAAGGCCCGCTGCTGCTCTGGCTCGGCCCGGCGCTGCTGGCTCTGAAGGGGCTGACGATCGCTCTCTTTTCCGGCATGGCGCATTTCTACATTTCGACGCCGATGGCAAGCGCGGTCGCGGGCGAGGCGCGCCCGGTGGAAATCTCGCTCATTCCGCATATCGGCGTACCGCTCGGCCTGTCGCTGCTCACCATGGCGCTCGGTATCGTCCTTTATACGCAGCTTTCCGCTGTCCGCGGGCTGATCGACCGCACCTTCAAGGCGCTGGGGGCCGGGCCGGACAGGGGCTTTGACGTCTTCATCGAAATGCTGGTGAAGGTCTCGTTCCACATCACCCGGATCATCCAGCCGGGCAGGCTGGAATTCTACGTCACCGCCACATTCGCCGTCATCGCCGCGGTGCTGCTTGTGCCGCTGTTCCTTTATGGCGAACTTCCCGCCATGCCGGCATGGCCGCACGATATGCAGATCCATGAGCTGACCTTCATCGTCATTGCGGTGGCGGGTCTCCTTGCGGTGCTCACGGCTTCCAGCCGGCTCACCGCCATCATCGCGCTCGGCATTCAGGGTTTTGCGGTGGCGGTCATCTTCCTGCTCTTCGGCGCGCCCGATCTGTCGTTCACGCAGTTCATGGTCGAAACGCTGTCGGTGGTCATTCTGACGCTGGTGATGACGCGGCTTCGCCTGTCACCGTCAGACCATCGCGGCCTTGGCCAGAAGCTTCTCGACAGCACCATCGCCATTGCCTGCGGCACCGGCTTTGCCCTGTTCCTGATGCGCGCGACGCAGGCGAGTTTCGACAACCGCCTGACGGACTTCTACAACACCTATTCCAAGGTCATCGCCCACGGCGCCAATGTGGTCAACGTCATCATCGTTGACTTCCGCGGCACGGATACGCTCGGTGAAATCGCTGTCGTGATGATAACGGGTCTTGCCATCCTCGCGCTGATCCGCATCCGTCCGGCCGCCGCACGCAAGGGGCCGGCCAAAACCGCGAAGAAGAAAGGAGCGCGGGCATGAACACGCTCATTCTGCGCACCGTCACCCCTGTCGTCACCAGCCTCATGGTGCTGTTTTCCATCTTCGTGCTGCTGCGTGGCCATAACGAGCCGGGGGGCGGTTTCATCGGCGGTCTGATCGCCGTCTCGGCGCTGGCGATCTATGGCATCGCTTATGGCGTCACAGCGGTCAGGCGCGCCATCATGTTTCATCCGCTGTCGATCGCCGGTGCGGGGCTGCTGATGGCGATGCTCTCCGGCCTCGTTTCCATCGCCGCCGGTGTGCCGTTCATGACCGGGCTCTGGGTCTATCCGAGCCTGTTCGGTGTCGAAATACCGCTCTCCACCGTCATGTCCTTCGATATCGGTGTCTATCTCGTCGTGGTCGGCGCCATCACCTCCATTGCACTGGCGCTGGAAGAAAGGGAAAGCGACTGATGGAAGCGGTCTTCTCCATTCTCGTCGGCATCTTCTTTTCGGTGGCGATCTATCTCATGCTGTCGCGTCACAGCATCCGCATGCTGCTCGGCATCGCCATTCTCGGCAACGCGGTGAACCTTCTGCTGTTCACGGCAGGCCGGCTGACGCGCGAAGTGCCGCCGATCATTCCGCCCGGCATGGACACGCTGCCCGCGGGTGCGGCCAATCCGCTGCCGCAGGCGCTCATCCTCACGGCAATCGTCATTTCCTTTTCCTTCTTCTGTTTCCTTCTGGTGCTGACCTGGCGTGCGTTTCAGGAACTGCAGACCGATGACACGGACGAAATGCGCACCGCAGAACCCGCAGGCGAGCCCTTGCCGCCGCTCGGTTATTGAGCGGCGAGGCTGAGACAACATGGCATCCTCCACCACAACAGCAGTCACTGACCTCTCGGCAGCGCTCGTTACGGCACCCGTGCCGCTGTCCGACTGGCTGATCATTCTCCCCATCGCGCTCTGCATCGGCGCTGGCGCGGTGCTGATGATGATGCGCCACGCCATCCGCCATCATGCGACCGTCGCCATCGTGGCGCTTTTCCTGCTGGTGCTGCTCGATGCAGCACTTTTATGGAAGGTCGCCACTGAAGGCCCGTTCACCATGGTGATGGGCCGCTGGCTGCCGCCCTTCGGCATCGCCTTTACCGCCGACCTGACGGGGGCGTTGCTGTCGCTTGCCGCCGCCATCGTCGCACTGGCGGGCGCCATCCATGCCGGCGCGGATATCGACGCGAGCGGCAGGCGCTACGGTTTTTATCCCTTCCTGCTGCTCCTGATGGCCGGCGTCACCGGCGCGTTCCTGACCGGCGACATTTTCAACCTCTATGTCTGGTTCGAAGTGCTGCTGATCTCGTCCTTCGGCCTGATCGTGCTCGGTTCGACGCGCGAGCAGATCGACGGCGCGCTGAAATACGCCATTCTGAACCTCATCGGCACGACGCTGTTTTTGATCACGGTCGGGTATCTCTATGCCATCTTCGGCACGCTCAACATGGCCGATATCGCCCAGAAGGCGACGGCGCTGCGGGAGACCGCGCCGCTGATGACGCTTGCTAGCCTCTTTACGCTCGCCTTCGCCATGAAGGCCGCGGCCTTCCCGGTGAATTTCTGGCTGCCGGCCTCCTATCACACGCCGCGCATCGTCGTTTCCGCGCTTTTTGGCGGGTTGCTCACCAAGGTCGGCATCTATTCGCTGCTGCGCGTCATGGTTATGCTGTTTCCCGTCGAGCGGGAAGAGCTCAGCATCGTCATCGCCATCTCGGCGGCGCTCACCATGGTGCTGGGCGCCATGGGCGCGCTCGCCCAGAACGATATCCGCCGCATGCTCGGTTACATCGTCATATCGGGCATCGGCTACATGATGGCCGGCATCGCCATCGGCACGCCCTCCGGTGTCACAGGCGCAATCTTCTACGCGCTGCATTCCATGGTGCTGATGACGGCGCTTTATCTTGCCGCAGGCCATGCCGCCCGTCTCGGCGGCAGCTTCAGCCTCATCGATCTCAGGGGGCTTTACCGGCAGGCCCCATGGTTTTCGGCGCTGGCGCTCGCCCTGTTTTTCGCCGGTTCCGGCCTGCCGCCCTTTTCCGGCTTCTGGCCGAAGGCGGTTCTGGTCAAGTCCGCGATCGATATCGGCGCCTGGTGGCTCGCCGGCGCCATCCTCGCATCCGGCTTCATCGCCACCATCGCTTTCGGGCGTATCTTCCTTCTGTGTTTCTGGCGTCCCGCTGCGGCATCCCCCGGTCAGCCTTCCTTCCCGCAGGCGTCACCGGCTGCATCTCCTTCTTTCGCGCCACTGGTGGGGTTGACCTTGCTCGTGGTATTCTTCGGCCTGTTTCCGGAAAGCCTGCTCAATCTCAGCCAGCAGGCGGCCGCAGGCCTCGGTAATCCGCAGGCCTATATCCAGTCGGTCTTTTCCGAAGGAGGCAAACCATGAGCCTCTATCTCGTGCAAGTGCTGTTCGTTGCCGTATGGCTCGCCGTGACCGGCAGCGTCACCCTGCCGAACATCATCTTCGCCCTGATCGTTTCGACACTGGCGCTCGGTCTTATCCGCCACCAGCTTCCGGGCGGGCGTAACCACTGGCTGCGGCTTACCCGCGTGGCGTCGCTGGCGCTGCTGTTCTTCAAGGAGCTGGCGCTTTCGGCCTGGAAGGTCGCCGTGCTGGTGACGCGGCCCAAGCTCGACGTGCAGCCCGGGATTTTCGCCTATCCGCTGACGGTGACGACGGATTTCGAGATCACGCTGCTTGCCAACCTCATCACGCTCACCCCCGGCACGCTGTCGGTCGATGTTTCCGCGGACAGGAAAACGCTTTACGTGCACGCGATTGACTGCAGCGATATCGAAGCCACGAAAAACGACATCCGGAACGGCTTTGAAAGAAAGATCATGGAGGCGTTTCAGATATGACGCCAGAACAAACAGTTTCATTTGCAACTATACTTGCATCGGTTGTTCTGTCGGCCGCTTTTTTGCTGACAGTATATCGCGTCGTCGTCGGCCCCACCTTGCCGGACCGCATCGTCGCGCTCGACATGCTGGTGGGTATCGCGATCGGCTTTATCGCTGTTATCGCCATCCGCACCGGTTTCAATCTTTACGTCGATATTGCCATTGCGCTCGGTCTGGTCGGTTTTCTGGCAACGGTGGCCTTTGCCCGCTTCGTGCTGTCGCGCGGCCCGGATGGCCGCAGGCCGACGGCGGTTCTCGATGGCGAGAGGGCATCTGAAGCCATTGAAAAAACAACGCAAACACGTACCGGCGGCAGAAAAGGAAAGGGCAGGCGATGATGGCGTGGATCGTGGCTATTCTCGTTGCAGCGCTGACGATCTCAGGCGCCGTTTTCTCGCTGATCGCGGCAATCGGGCTCAATAGACTGCCAGATGTCTATACCCGCATGCATGCGGCATCCAAGGCGGGAACGGTGGGTTCCGGCCTGCTGCTTCTCGCGGTCGGCATTCATTCCATGGAAATCCCGACGCTGGCGCGGGCTCTGGCCGGCTTTTTCTTTTTTGTCCTCACCGCGCCAGTCTCTGCACATCTTCTTGCCATGGCCGCTCACAAGGCAGGTTATCCACTTGCCGTTAAATCGGTAGTTGATGACATCAAGAAAATTTGAAGTTGAAAATCCCCCTAATAAGTGGGGGTATTCATTTTCAATTACTACTAGGCATAGTATTTTATTACCCGTAATTTTTTGTATTCCAATTAGACTGTTTTGAACTGAAAAATTGACACTAGGAATTTGACTTTTGCTGTTTTGCTGTTATCCAAATTAAGTGTAAAGTTGCTAATCGCGATTTGCATCTAGCCTCTTCATAGTCGGCATAGGCATTTTATTAATGTCTAATCTATGGCCCGTCGGACCATTGCTGCCCATGTCGCGGGCCATAAGTTGAATCTCGGACCAATTCGTTTCCGGTTTTCGCTCGAAATCTAGGGGTAGGTTTCATGTTGGTTTCAACAAGGCGAAGGTGGGGCACCGGGTAACTTCACATCGCTCGATGCGGCGTTCGCCCGCTTCAGGGGATTAATAAACAGGAGATACTTAAATGACGGAAACTGCATACGGTAACGCCCAGGATCTGCTGGTCGAACTGACTGCGGATATTGTGGCTGCCTATGTTAGCAACCACGTCGTTCCGGTAACTGAGCTTCCCGGCCTTATTTCGGATGTTCACACGGCACTCAGCGGAACATCGGCACCGGCATCGGTGGCGGTCAATGTCGAAAAGCAGAAGCCTGCCGTCTCGGTCCGCAAGTCGGTTCAGGACGATCATATCGTCTGTTTGGAATGCGGCGGCTCGTTCAAGTCGCTCAAGCGGCATCTTACGACGCATCACAGCATGACGCCGGAAGAATATCGCGAAAAATGGGACCTGCCGGTCGATTATCCGATGGTTGCGCCCGCCTATGCCGAAGCCCGTTCGCGGCTCGCCAAGGAAATGGGTCTCGGCCAGCGCCGCAAGGCCAGCCGCTGATCGTAACGACGGGTCGGCGGGGCTTGTATTCCCTCGCCACTCAACCCGCTGCCGCACCTTCTCCCCACAGGGGAGAAGGCGGCAAGGCGCATCTGCCAGCTCCATATGCCGCCTTGAAACTTTTCTACCGTCGCATGAATGTCCAGCCGGTCCGCAGACCGGCTTTTTTATTGTCGCGTAAAATTTCCGTCGAGGAAAAAAATCCTTTATTGTGTTCGTTATTTCTGCGAATATATAGCCATATCAACCGCATATTCTTCCTCGCAAAATTTACGCTTCCCCATAACTGTTCCCGGGTGTATGAATTAATTCCTATTCGTAGAGGAGTTGCATATGCCGTCGGATACTGTGTTTCTGTCTGCCGCCGCGCGGCCTTGCGTGCGGGTCGGGGATCGTCCTTTTCGTCATTGGTCGTCTGCGGGCGGGCGGGATGAGATTTCCCGTCTTTGCCGTCTGGTACGGCAGCTCACCGGTGAGATGGTGCAATTGACGGGTGACCGAACGCTGGTGCGCCGCGACATCAGGCGCACGGAGTGCCATATCCGCCAGATCGCCATGTATGTGTGCCATGTACAGCTCGGTATTCCCATGTCGGATATTGGGCCCTGCTTCGGCCGGGACAGGACGACGGTGGGCCATGCCTGCCAGGTGGTGGAGGACCGGCGGGACGAACCGGCATTCGATGAGTTCGTCGCCGCGCTTGAGCGGCTCACGGGCAGTATTTTCAACGTGATGAAAGGGGTCCGGGATGAGTGAGGTGAAACGCGTCCCGGCTGCTTTCTCAAATCCTCACCTCCTGCGCTTGCTGCGTTGCATCGCTGCGGGCGCGGCCGAGATTTCGCTGGAGGGCGGCGATATTGTCATGCACCGGGCGCGGGCAGGGCATCCCACGCTGCGGTTTCCGGCGGCGGCGGTGCGGCTCGCCGTTTCGTCCGGACTGGTGGAACAGCGGGAAAACACCCTTTCCGCCGCGCCGCCACTCGCCTCTTATCTGAAGCGTGCAATGGCAAAAGATCGCGACGAGGTTTTTCAGGAACAGCATCGGGATATGCAGAACGTTGTTGTGGATGTCGGTGACGTGAAGCAACCGGCGCGTCGCAACCTCAACACCTCACCGCTGACCAGCCTTTCAAGGCTGAAGGAGCGGGACGGCACGGTGTTTTTCCCGGCAGACGCTCTGGAGGCAGGCGAGCGCCTCGCCGCCGATTTTCATCGCGGTCACCTCAATCCGAAGGTGACGGCGACATGGGAGCCGAAAGTAGCCAGCCGCACGAAGGGGGAGGCGGGGGGCCTGCTCGATCTTACCGAGGCGGCGATGGCGGCGCGGGCGCGGTTTTCCCGCGCGGCGGATGCGATGGGACCCGAACTGTCGGGCGTCGCCATCGATGTCTGCTGTTTCGAAAAGGGGTTGGAGACGGTGGAGCGGGAGAGGCAATGGCCGGCGCGCTCGGCAAAACTGCTGCTGCGCGCAGCATTGCTGGCGCTTGCCCGCCATTATGCGCCGCCAGCCGTTCGCGCCCGTGGCAACAATCACCATTGGGGCGATGCGGATTATCGCCCCTCGATGGCGCCAGGGGTGACGGCGGGATGAGCGCTCAGGCGGCCAGCAGCCGTGCTTCCTCGCGGATGCGCTTGATCATCGAGCGCAGGCCGTTGGCGCGCTGCGATGACAGATGCTCCACCAGCCCGATCTTGTCGAACACCTCGATGGCGTCGAGATCGGCGATATCGGAGGCTTTTTTGCCGGAATAGACGGCGAGCACGATGGCGACGAGGCCGCGCACTATATGCGCATCCGAATCGCCCTCGAAGGTCAGCAGGGGGTCTTCCGCGCCGTCGCTATGGCTGACGAGCCAGACCTGGCTGGCGCAGCCATGCACCTTGTTCTCGGCCGTGCGCTTGTCCTCGGGCAGATCGGGAAGCGCCTTGCCGAGTTCGATGACATAACGATAACGGTCCTCCCAGTCGTCGAGGAAAGCGAAATCGTCAAGGATCGTTTCGAGAGAGGCCATTTGCGCGCCGTATCATCCGTTATTGCAGGTCTTTGCTAGGATATAGGGCAAGTGCGGCCGGTTTTGAACCATGGGCCACGAAAAAGCCCACGGAAAACAGGTTTCCGTGGGCAAGTTTGGCAGGCATTCGGCGGGCGGAAATCTCCGCTCGCAAAAAAGATGCGGCGCGGTGGCCGGCGAAGATCAGGGAGCAGGGCGCTTCTGCGGCAGGGGAATGACGGTGCCGGTCTTCAGCATGTCGGTATTGCCGGGAAATTCGACGCTGACGACAGGAGCGCCAGCCAGCTTTTCGACCTCGGCTGCGACTTCAGCGGCGGGAGCGGATTTTTCACCGGAGGCAAGCTGCTTGTCGAGCAGTTCATAGGCGACCTTCGCGCCTTCCTTTGCCCGTTCGCCCAGCGCATGGAAGGTTTCGGCGCCCTTGACGCAGACATCGGGCTTTTCGATGCAGATGGCGCTGACGTAACGATAGGCTTCACCGGCTGCCGAAACGGCGCTGGGAAGATCAAATGCCGAAGGTTCCTTGGCCGGATCGTTGCTGCTGCCGAAATAGGACAGCGCCACCAGCACCAGCGAAAACCAGAATGTTCCTTTGATCAGAAACCACATTGTCAGACTACCCTGCCAGATGATCTTTGTTTTCTAAAGCCCCGCCCGGTTCCGGGTCATCGGCCTTTGTCCCGTTTTTCGGGCTTGTGAAGAAGCTACACGCGACCGGCGAACAGCCGATTGCAAAAAGCGACGCAATTTAATTCAAATTGTATCTATTCTCCTCGTATCGGGACGCCTGCCACCAATTCATTCGCATTTTAACAGTCCATGTTAAGCATAATTGCGACAGAGGCCGCGCGTTCCGGGCGAAAGCTGTGGCCCGCCTTGCCACAAAAGTTAACATGATGGCAAAAATGAAGCGAAATCCGTCGCTTACCCGTCATTAACCATGATTGGCAAAGCTTGGAATAAATGCCCCGTAATGGGACTGCGACGCCTTTGACAGGCCTTTGACGCCATTCTTTTTATCCATTCCTTAAGCCGCCGCCTTCTATTGTCGGAGCCGTTAGAACCGCCTCAGGGATTCGGTGTTGGTATTGCGTAATATGAGAGAAAAAGCGGTCGCATTGGTCGACCATGCCGCAGGCAGATGGCTTGCGCGCATGGAAGAGGACGCCGAAAGGCGCGCCGGAACCGTTGCGCGCCTGCGCCGGCTGATTGCCTTCAGCACTGTTGGTCTTTTCTTGGTGCCTGCCCTCTTCAGCCTCGTCATCAGCCCCGCCATCGCGCTGCCCATCGGCGCCGCACTGGTGCTGGCGCTGTTTCTGGCCGCCGCAGCGCTGCTGATCGCCTTTTCCCGTCCTGCGCGCGGTGCATCCTCCTTTTCCGCCGCGTCTGGCGATAACGACCTGATCGCCGCTTCGCAGGTGCCGGGCCTCGTGCTCATGATCGGTGAGACCGGCTTCGTCGAACACGTCTCCGGCCGCGATCTCGCGACCTTCCCGGCCGATCTACAGGCCAGCAAGGGCCATTCGCTCGTTGAATATGTCTATGTCTCCGACCGTATCGAATTGATGCAGGCATTCGACCTGTTGCGGCAGGGCGAGGACAGGGCGACCGCCGAACTCCGCTTCGAGACGGGTGCGAAATCGCGTCAGGCGCAGTTCATGCATGCGCGTATCGAGATGACGGCGATCCGCAGCGCCAGCGGCCGGCTGCGCCGCATCGTCGCCCAGCTTTCCGATGTCACCGAGATGGAACGCCTACGCCGCGATGTCGCCCGCAAGGCGGCGGAGGCGGAATCGGCCAATGACGCCAAGTCACGTTTCCTTGCCGCCGTCAGCCACGAGCTGCGCACGCCGCTCAATGCGGTCCTCGGCTTTTCCGATATTCTCGCCGGCGAATATTTCGGCCGGCTGGAGAACGACCGCCAGCGGGAATATGTCGGCCTCATCCGCCAGTCCGGCGCCCATCTCCTGTCGGTCGTCAATACCATGCTTGACATGAGCAAGCTGGAAGCCGGCCGTTACGAGCTGATGATGGAAAGCTTCCCCATTTCCGAGACCATCTCGTCCTGCGAAGCCATGCTCGGCCTGCAGGCGAAGGAAAAAGGCCTGACTTTGACCAGCCGCATCCAGCGCGGCATCGGTGAAATCTCCGCCGATCAGCGCGCCATCCGGCAGGTTCTCATCAATCTCGCCGGCAACGCCATAAAATTCACCGATGCGGGTGGTGTGGTGTCGATCGACGCCGCGCGTGAGGGCGCGATGCTGAAACTGACGGTGAGCGATACCGGCATCGGCATCGCTTCCGACAAGATTGAACTCCTGGGCCAGCCCTTCATGCAGGTTCAGAATGAATATACCCGTCGCTATGAGGGCACGGGTCTGGGATTGTCCCTGGTCAAGGGGCTTGTGGCACTGCATGGCGGCACTTTCGCCATCACCAGCAAGCCCGGCGAGGGAACGGTCGTAACGATCACCCTGCCTGCTGACGGTTCCGGCATGGCGGGTGAGGGCGAAAGCGCTGAAACCGAAAGCATGGTGGAATTCCCGCCGCGCATCCGGCAGCTCGGTGACATCGCCGCAATGATGAAAAAGGATGGTGACGATGGCCCCGCGAAAGCGAAAATCGCCTAAGAAAACAACGGCCCAGATTGGCGCCGGGATTGTTTCCTTGGTGGTTTCGGCCATCGGGCGCGAAATCCTGCGCCATCCAAAAATGGTCGGCAGCTGCGGCGCCTTCGCGGTCGTTTTCGGTTTTGTCGCCGCCAATGCGCTCTGGTATCAGCCGGGCGTGCACCCGTCGCCCTTCCTGCGCACGCGCGATGCGGAAAACCCGAACGGCATTGCCGGTTACCGTCCCGCCGAGCCGCTCGGCACGCAGGGCAACGTCACCACCTTTCGCATAGAACGACCGGCAGAGACGGAAACGGCGCAACAGCCTGCGGCCCAAACGCCAGCGCAACCCGCTGCCGAAACCCAGAAGCCGCAGCAGATCGTCGCCGATATTCAGGCCGAACTGAAGAAACGCGGACTTTACGAAGGCGAGGCGGACGGCCGCATGGGCCCGCGCACCGCCGCCGCCATCATGTTCTTCGAAGAAACGCTCGGCATGGAACAGACCGGCGAACCGACGACCCGCGTGCTGGCGGCGCTTCGGATCGACGGCGCGACAGTTGCGGCGATCCCCAGGGACCGGCCTGCCGATAGCAGCGGCGGCGTCGAGATCGACCCCGTCGCCGCGGCCATCCGCAAGGCGGAAGCACCGCGTCCGAAGGCCGAACCGGCCTCCCTCAACAGCGCCGCCAAGCCGGCAAACCGCGAGCTGATCGCCAGGATTCAGCAGGGTCTGATCAATATCGCCTATGCCGATGTGAAGGTGGACGGTGTCGCCGGCCAGCAGACCCGCAACGCCATCCGCGCATTTGAGAAACATTACCGCCTGCCGGAAACCGGTGAGCCGAGCGAGGCCGTGTTGAAGAAGCTGAAGTCGATCGGGGCGCTTTGAGTTTTGACAGCAGCCGAAGGTGCGCGGGGCTTACCCCCCTCTGCCCTGCCGGGCATCTCCCCCTCAAGGGGGGAGATCGATCTGCGGCAAGCGCTCGCCCATCTCAACGTTTGAGAATGGAGCAGTGGAAGAGCCTCTTGCCGATTTCCCCCCCTTGAGGGGGAGATGCCCGGCAGGGCAGAGGGGGGTAAGCCCCGCGCACCTTCGGCCGCCCAAAATCAACAACAGCATGCCCACCGTTTCCATCGAAAGCACCCCATGCGCCTCAAATCCGAAATGTTCGTCTCAGCCCTCATCCGCCGCGTCTTCGCCGCCGGCGGATTTGCCGCTGTCGAAAAGAAGGGGGCGGAGGAGGCGGGGGCGATCTTTGTTCGCCAGCGCCTGCGCGATGGCCGCGAGAACCTCTATGGACCTGCGCCGCAGAGCTTCGCCGATGATGAGGAAATCCGTGCCGAGCGCCGTTTCGAAACGCGTCTTGCGGGTGCGGATGGCGAGGAAAGCACAGCTCTTCTGGAAAGGGAACGGCGTTTCGACAGCGACCTGTGGGTGGTGGAGATCGAAACCGACGAGATCGGAACATTGCTGACGCTGGTGGACCAGCCCAAGGCCTAGAACGAGGAAAAGCAGACCCCGGTTCTTCGTCCGCGAATGGCTTCGCGTCGCGAAAGACGCAAGGACAGGCCTGCTTACCCTTGCGTCCCGTTTCTCTGCGCAGCAGGTGCGCTGTGGCTCAGCCGCTCGCGGCCATGCGTATAGCTGTCGGCCCGCCGCCAGCTTTCCAGCCGCTCTTCGCATTCCACGATGTCGAGGCGGTCGAGCAGGGCCTCCGCACGGCTCATGTCGCCTTCGGCGGCGGCAAGATGCGGATAGAAGCATTGCAGGACGAAGGCCGCCTCGGAAAACTCCATGCCAAGACCGGTGAGCGTCGTTGCCAGCTGTGCGCCTGATATATCGAGCATGATGCGCTCCGACAGCCAGTAGCTGGAGGACAGTGAATCCGCCAGCGCCACCGCAAATTGGCGGGCGTTGCGCTCGCGGGCGAAACGCACCAGCAGCGCCTCCTGCACCTCGCTCAGGCGGCGAAGACCGAGGACGTCGCTTTCCGGGCGGTTGAGGTGATGCGCCATCTGCTTGATCCGCTGGCGCATTTCTTCTTCGAGTGCGGAAGCGGCGGCGATGTTGTCAGTCTTTTCTTCCGTTTTCGTCGCTTCGGGGCTTGCCGCCACCTGCGGTTCGGCGGCAGCCGTTTCCTCTTCCGGCCGTTTCAGGTCTTCCGCGTGGCGCAGGCCGACAAGCGCGTCGATGACGGTGGGGGAGAGATCCTCGCGCCGGACGATGGCGCGCGCATGCGCCGCGCCTTGTGTGCGGGCGATGGTGATCAGCGTGTCGTCATCGAGGCATTTGGAGGAGATGAGGAAGGGCGCCGCAAGCGAAATCGGCTGGCAGGCGATGAAGAAGGCGACAGCCGAAGGCACGCTCGGATGCTGCGAGAGTGCGGCGATGGCCTCCCGCTTGGCTTCATCGGTGGAGGCGTTGAAAAGCGGCATGAAAAGTTCGGCGAACTGCCGAAGGTCCGTTTTTGACGGATGCGAAACATTCTCGAAATTCGTCACGGTGGCCATCAGCACCACATCTTTCTTCCTCACGGCTCTTGGCCTCTCAAGTTCTCGAAACCGGTCGGTCAACGCACTACCCAACAAACGCAAACACAATATCGGCTCAAATTAGAGCAAATGCGTTGACGTCCTGTTAACTATGGGGGTGGCAAGAGGGAATCTGCCTCTATCAACAAGGAAATTTTAAAACCTTCATAACGGGTGAAATGCCGTGGAACTTTACCGCATCGCCTTTGTTTTCAAGGCGTGTGGCGCCGGGAGGAATAAGTGACGGCCCGGCAGTTAGGGTTAACGGATCATTAACCTCTGTCTGTTTGTAATTTCATGGGCAGTATTAGGATTCCATGTTATTCTTATCGACGGAATAAATGCAAAAATGGCATGCGAAGCCTGAATCTGCGCACGATCCCCTTATAAGAATCGTTTTGGATTTTTGGATCGTGCGAAAACCAGTCTGTGGGCTGGCCTATGCGCAATGTGATGGTGATGAAATTCCCGACGCAAGATGAGGCTTGCGCGGTTCCCATGGGCAACATTGACAATCATGTCCCGAAGAGGAGATGAGCATGGCAGAGATTATTCCAATCAGCGACGCCCGACGAAGCCTGCGTCCCGCGGGCGTTGTCGGAAAGCTGATCGGCCCCGCGAAGGTCGTGCTGTTTACCGGCGTGCGTTATGAAAAACGTGATACCGAGCCGACCGGCAAAGTCGCGCGCAAGGGCAAATCCGCAGTGGAAACCGCCCTCAAATCCTGATTGCCGATGATGTCAGACGCTATTTCCAGGGCGTCGGCTGGCATTTCGCCTCGTTCAGGAACCGTTCCGCCTCTTCGCCGAAACTCGGCTGCGGCACCATGGTCCGCAAAACCACATACCCTTCCGTCTGATCCGATTCCGCCAGGATGGCCTGCGAAAGCGAGGGCGGCTGCGCCTTGCGGATGGCGGCTATCTGCACCGCATCAGCCACCAGAATATCCATAACCCCGGCGGCGGATGTGCGGTCGTTCATGCTGAACACCTCATTCGAGGCCTTGTCGTAAACCGCGACCGACCAGAAGGGTACGGCGCCGATGGCGGTCAGCCTGACGGGCTGTTCCTCGATGTTAAAGGTGCAGACGGCCACTCGCATGAAGGGATCGCCGCTGCCAAGGGTCTTTTTCTCCGTCGTCTCCTCGAGAAGATGAAACAGATGCGGCTTTCCTTCCGCAAGCGCGCGCGTATAGGCGTCGCGATTGCTGAAATGCGGCATAGCGAGAAGGATGATGACGTGCAGCACGGCTGCGCCGACGAGACCGGTGAGAATGGCGAGCAGGACCCTAAACATTGCCACACCCCAGCTTGCGGATTTGCGGCATGGATATGTCTATCAGGCCGGAACTGCCGGCAACCGGTGTGTCGAGCAGGGTCATGACAAGCTTGAAGGTCTGGCCCTGCGGCACCGCCAGCCAGTTATAGGTCTGGGCGTCAGGGGCGATGGTGATGTCGATGCCGCCATCGGCGCTGCGCAGAAGCGTGCGGGAATTCAGCGCGAAGGGCCGCCCGGCATCTTCAGCCAGAACATTTCCCTGCTGGTCGGCGGTGTAAATCGTCCAGAAACGGGCGGGCGGCACGGCGCCGGCCAGCCGGTACCGGCACTCGCCGCTGAGGCGCTGTCCATCGCTGTCGACGGAGGCGGTGAAGGACAGTCCCTCGGCGGTTCCGTAAAGCAGCTTGCCCGCATCGGCGCGGTGCGATTTGGCGTAAGGGTCGGCCTCGATCGTCTGCGCTTCGGGAAACGCATCCCACGAGCCGATGCGGATCGATCCAAAGCCGGATGTCGCCTCAAGTGCTGCGAGTGTTGCGGCAATACCGCCGCCAAAGGCGATCAGAAGGGCGATGCCGACAAGGAATGGAACTCGGAACACGCTGTTTTCCCGTTTTGAACAGGTCGAGGACTATCACTGATTCCCCGTTTGGAAAATGGCGCGGCTTGTTTAGTCCTCGTGAAAGTGACTGGAGCGCGAAATTCCTTGCCTATGCGCCCATGACGAGCTTGAAGGCGATGGCCCACATGGTAACGGCGATGATGCCTTCGAGAATACGCCAGGCGGAGGGTTTTTCGAAAATCGGCCGCAGCCAGCGCGCGCCATAACCCAGCGAAAAGAAGAATACCAGCGAGCCGGTGGCCGCGCCCGCCGCAAAGGTTTTCTCAAAGCCGGGGAACTGCGTGGAAATGGTGCCGAGCAGCACGACGGTATCGAGATAAACATGCGGATTGAGGAAGGTCAGCGCCAGACAGATGGCGAGCGTCTGCCACAGGCTCGCCTCCTGCCGCTCGGTCACCGACAGCGTCTCGGAGGAACGCAGCGCCGAATGCAGGCTTTTTGCGCCATACCAGATGAGGAAGGCGGCGCCCGCATAACGCATGATGGGATCGAGCGCCGGCATGATGGCGCTGATCCGCTGAAAACCAAACACGCCGATGGTGATGAGCAGCGCATCTGATATCGCGCAGGTGGCGCAGACGGCAAACACATGCGAACGCGCCAGACCCTGCTTCAGAACGAAGGCATTCTGCGCGCCGATGGCGACGATGAGGCTGAGGCCCATGGTAAGACCGGTGAAGAAGATCTGGATGTCCATGCGCGCCGCGGCCCCTGCTTCTGTCTATGTGGAAATGGCCGAAGGCGTTGCTTTCGGACCGAGTGCTTGGATATTTGGGCAGGATGATTTAATCTAGTTAAATAAACTCAACTCGGATAAGCTGAGCTAATGTCGCGCTTTTCTCTTCAACCTTTCGATTTTCCACGACGTTGCCATCTCTCAACCCTCATTCCTGTGACAAGAACAGGAATGAGGGCGGGAGAGGGTGTCGCCCATCGCCTCGAAGAGCCTCGCGCCACCCCCACCAACCCCCTACATCAGGTGCGATAATGCTCGACTACCCTGCCATGCGCGCCGTGGCGCTCGTTGCCCAGACCGGTAGTTTCGAAAAGGCGGCGCAGGTGTTGTGTGTCACGCCTTCGGCCGTCTCCCAGCGCATCAAGCAGCTGGAGGAGCGGCTGGGCGTGGTGCTGATCGTGCGCGGCAACCCCTGCGTCGCGACGGATAAGGGTGAATGGCTCTGCCGGCACATGGATCATGTCGGCATGCTGGAAAGCGAATTGTTCCGCCAGCTTCCGGCGCTCGCAGAGACGGGCGCCGCGGCGGAGCGTGTGACGCTCAATATCGCCACCAATGCCGACAGCCTCGGCACATGGTTTCTGGATGCGGTTTCAAAATTCACCGGCGGCAGCGATTATCTCGTCAACATCGCAGTGGACGATCAGGATCATACGGTGGAATGGCTGCGAGGGGGCAGGGTGCTTGCCGCCGTTACCGCCCACGCCAAGCCGGTGCAGGGCTGCCGGGTAACGCCGCTCGGCGTGCTCCGCTATCACGCCACGGCCAGCCCGGATTTCATGACCCGCCATTTCGCCGATGGCGTCACGCCCGCAGCCCTTGCCCACGCACCGGGACTGACCTTCAACCAGAAGGACAGGTTGCAGGCGAGCTGGATCAGGCAGGCGCTGGGCGAGGATGTCTCCTATCCCACCCACTGGCTGCCTTCGACGGACGGTTTCGTGAAGGCAAGCCTTGCCGGTATGGGCTGGGGGCTCAATCCGGTGCAGCTTGTGAGGGAGCATCTTGAGGCGGGAAGGCTGGTGGAGGTCGTTCCCGGCACTCCGCTTGATATTCCGCTTTACTGGCAGGTCAATCGTTTGGCCGCCGACCGTTTGGGCGCGCTGACATCACATATGGTGGAAACGGCGAGGGCGGTGTTGTTGCGGTGAGATGACTGACGCCGGATTTGGAGAGACGGGAGCGGTGAAGCGTGCGGCTTACCCCCCTCTGCCCTGCCGGGCATCTCCCCCTCAAGGGGGGAGATTGGCGAGCGGCGCTACCACCACTTCATTCGCTAACGTTGAGATGGGCTGGACCTCGCCGCATATCGATCTCCCCCCTTGAGGGGGAGATGCCCGGCAGGGCAGAGGGGGGTAAGCCGCACGCTCCGCCAGAAATCCTGGCCGGTTGCCCGCAACCTCACCGCCGCGTCGCATCCTCCGCGCCGTCACGCAAAGATGCATCCGCCACCTTCTGCGTCGTCACGCTCAAGGCCGAAGCATCCTTCATCTTCTTGGCGATGGAGCGGATGACGCGGGTGGCCTCTGCTGAAAGCGAGCGTGGGCGGGTGAGGGCCGGCAGGGCCGGGGTGCTGGTGGCTGCGGCCGCCACTTGCGCCGAAGGTTGCGGGCGCGCACCTGTCGGCAACGGGTTCTGGATGCCGGGGATGGGGCGCAGCTCCATGCCCTGATGGGCGTAATCCATCAGCCGTTTGAAGGTCATGGCGGGCAGCGCGCCGCCGGTCATGTTGTTCATCGGCGTGAATTCGTCATTCCCGAACCAGACGGCGGTCGTATAATTGCCGGTGAAACCCACATACCAGGCGTCGCGGTAAGCCTGCGAGGTGCCGGTCTTGCCGCCGGAGACGATGCCATTGTCAAGCGCGCCGCGGCGAGCCGTGCCCATGACCGGAATGGTCACCAGCATCTGGTTCATCTTGGAATTGGCGTCTTCGGAGAGCACGCGCTTGGCGGGCGGCTCGTTGTGGCTGAAATCGTAGAGAACATTGCCCTCGTAATCCAGCACCTGCTCGATGCCGTGGCGGCGCGACTGCATGCCGTCGGCCGGGAAAACGGCATAGGCGGTTGCCTGATCGAGAACGGTCACTTCCGATGTGCCGAGCGGAATGGTCTTGTCGCTGCGAAGCGGTGTGGCCACGCCCATGGCCTTGGCCGTGTCGACAATGACCTGCGTGCCGAGCACATCCTTGGCGAGCCGGACCGGCACGGTATTGTAGGATTTGGCGAGCGCCATCTGCAGCGTCACCTTGCCGGCATAGGAGCGGCCATAATTCTGCGGCGACCAGCCGCGCCAGGTCACCGGCGCATCGGAAATCAGCGTCTCCGGCTTCATGCCCTTTTCCATGGCAGCCGAGTAGGTATAGACCTTGAAGGAGGAGCCCGGCTGGCGAAGCGCCGCCGTGGCGCGGTTGAACTGGCTTTCGCCATAGTCACGCCCGCCGACCATGGCGCGCACGCCGCCGCCGTTTTCGATCATCACCATCGCGCCCTGCTTGACGCGGTAACCTTCGCCATATTCGCGCAGGCCCATTTCCATCGCCTGTTCGGCCGCCTGCTGCAGGCCGGTATCGATGGTGGTGCGCACGACGACGGTATGGTCCTTGAACTTGCCTTCGGCGGCCAGCCGCTGCACTTCGTCGAAGGCCCAGTCGAGGAAATAATCCGGCGCCTTCACATCGGCGCGGTCGATGACGGTGGCCGGATTGCGCCGCGCGCCGATCACCTGACCCTCGGTCATCAACCCGCTTTGCACCAGGTTGGAAAGAACGGTGTTGGCGCGGGCGCGCGCGGCGGGCAGGTTGACGTGCGGCGCATATTTGGCCGGCGCCTTGAACAGGCCGGCCAGAATGGCGGATTCGGCCAGCGTCACGTCGGTCAGGTTCTTGCCGAAATAAAACTGCGCCGCCGCCGCCGCCCCGAAGGTGCCGCCGCCCATATAGGCGCGGTCGAGATAAAGGCTGAGGATTTCCTTCTTCGACATGTTGGTCTCGAGCCACAGCGCGAGGAAGGCTTCCTTGATCTTGCGCTCCAGCGAGCGCTCATTGGTGAGGAACAGGTTCTTGGCGAGTTGCTGCGTCAGTGTCGAGCCGCCCTGCACCACGCCGCCGGCGCGGGCGTTTTCGCTCATGGCGCGTGCAAGACCGATGAAATCGATGCCGAAATGGTCGAAGAAACGCCGGTCTTCGGTCGCCAGCACCGCCTTGATGAAATGGTCAGGCATCTGGTCGATCGGGACGGAATCTTCATGAATGATGCCGCGATGGCCGATTGTATTGCCGTAACGGTCAAGGAAGGTGACAGCGAAATCGCCGCGATAACGCCAGTCCTTCTTGGTTTCCTCAAAGGCGGGCATGGCGAGCGCCAGAAGCACGACGCAACCCGCCGTTCCGAAGGTCAGCGCGTCGCAGGTGAGGTTGACGAGAAGCTTCTTCCAGCCGCGCACATGCAGTTTGCGCGAGGCGATGGTGACGTCTTCCCAGAAATCCACCAGCCGCGCCGCAGCCGTCCACAGGCCGGAGTCGATGAAGCTATCGATCCGGAGCAGGATGTGCCGTTTTTTACGGCCGCTTTTATCGTCTTTTTCTTCCTGCACGTGCCGATGTGTTCCTGTTCAACGCAACGCGATCGTCGATATTCTGCGCTTCAACCCATTCCCGACGCAAAACCGTGGCATGGTTATGTCGGAATTGCTTGACGTGGCGGCGGTTCGCGGGCCAATGACCCCTTTGCCGCCTGCCAATATGCTAAAATATCGTACAAACCAGCCCTTGGCGATACGATATAAAGGATTAGGGACCGGTTAAACACTCCTGTCCAAGTGATCAAAATGAAACGGAAATGTTAACGATGAATGACGCGCCGTTCTGGAAAACCAAATCGCTGACCGAGATGACCGGTGAGGAATGGGAAAGCCTGTGCGACGGCTGCGGGCTGTGCTGTCTGAACAAGCTGGAGGACTGGGATACCGGCGAAGTGGCGTTCACCTCGGTTCGCTGTGTGCTGCTCGATGGCGAGAGCTGTCGATGCTCCGACTACGAAAACCGCCGCGCCACCGTGCCGGATTGTATCCAGCTGGACCTGAAGAAGGTCCATGAGATCGGCTGGCTGCCGCCCACCTGCGCCTATGCGCTGGTGCGTGATGGCAAGGATCTGTACTGGTGGCACTATCTTGTTTCCGGCGATACGGAAACGGTGCATCAGGCGGGCATTTCCGCGCGCGGCCGCACGGTCAGCGAGGCCGACGTGGATGTTGACGACTTCGAGGATTATGTGGTCGACTGGCCGCTGACGGTTGGCGAGAGGGCAGGCGAAAAGGAGCGGATGTGACGGAAATCGCCAATTTTCGTTTTGGTCCTATTCCTGCCCCATCAGTCTCCTAAAGGCATGTCGTCCGAAAGCGTGTCACGGTTTCGGGGTACGACTTGTCTGAAATCAAAGACAGCTTCCGGCCATTCCGGCAAATGATCCGCAAAGCGGACGAGGGACATCAAAACGCATGCGCTACCGGCTGCCCGCCATCGTTCTTTCATGCCTTGCCCTTCCGGGGCTCCTGCCGTTTTCCGCTGATGCCCAGCAACAGCCCCAGGCCTTCGAATGCACGCTCGTCACCTCAATCGAGACCGGCGCGATCATCAACCAGCAGGGCGCCTGCGACCAGCGCGTGGCGCCGGCCTCCACTTTCAAGGTGCCGCTGGCGCTGATCGGTTACGATGCCGGCATCCTTCAGGACGAAAAGACGCCCGCCTGGGACTGGAAACCTGGCACGGAGGCGCGCGCCTCCGACCGCAAGACGGTCGATCCCTCGATATGGGAACAGGATTCGGTCCTGTGGTATTCGCGTGAAATCACCCGCCGTCTCGGACCGGAAAAATTCGCCGCCTATGTGAAGCGTCTCGGTTACGGCAATGCCGATGTTTCCGGTGAGCCGGGCAAGAATAACGGCCTGACCCATTCCTGGCTCGGATCGTCGCTGACGGTTTCGCCGGTGGAGCAGGTCGGCTTCCTGCGCCGCCTTCTGGCCGGCAATCTGCCGGTCTCGCGTGATGCACAGGCGAAAACGAGGGCAATCGTTCCGGTCTTCGATGCGCCGGAAAGCTGGGCCGTGCACGGCAAGACCGGCACCGGCTACATGCGTGACGAAAAGGGCAACCCCGACCGCAATCGTCCTTTCGGCTGGTTCGTCGGCTGGGCGGAGCGCGAAGGCCAGCACATCGTCTTCGCAAGGCTGCGCGTTTCCGACAAACCGTCCAACGAGCCGCTCGGCCCCGCCGTGCGCGACGCCTTCCTGCGCGATATTCCGCGGCTGGCCGTGCACCGGTGATTGCGCAGCCGGCATGACCTTTGCCTGAAGAGGATAAGCACATGTCGGACGCCTCTCGCGACGTCATCGCGATCTATAATGAACACGGGGCCGATTTCGACAGTTTGCGGGGCCGTTCGCTTGCCGAAAAACCATGGCTCGACAGATTCACCTCGCTCTTGCCGAATGGCGCGTCCATTCTCGACATAGGCTGCGGTTCCGGGGAGCCGATCGCCGGCTACTTCATTGCCAACGGCTATGACGTCACCGGCATCGATGCGTCGCTGCCGCTGGTTGAGCTTTGCCGGGCGAGATTTCCCCGGAACCTCTGGGCGGTCACGGATATGCGAAAGCTGGCCCTCGACCGCCGCTTTGACGGATTGATTGCGTGGCACAGTTTTTTCCACCTGACGGTGGAAGATCAGCGCCGCATGTTCGGCATTTTCCGCCAGCATGCCAATGATGGCGCGGCGTTGATGTTCACGGCCGGACCCGACTACGGGGAAGCGATCGGCACCTTTCAGGGGCGGCCGCTTTATCACGCAAGCCTTGCTCGCGATGAGTATGAAAGCCTGCTTGCCGCACATGGTTTCCGGCTTCTCGATCATACCGTCAACGATCCCGAATGCGGCGGCGCAACGGTTTATCTGGCAAGGCGCGTGGCGGTCTGAACGCGCTTGGGAAGCCTCGCCCGATAGTGGGTCGATAGGTCTTCTGATCGTGGCGAACGCCCTGCTTCGGACGGGTGGCTGCGCTCACGATTGTGTGTTCAACAAAAAATTTCCCTTCCCTTGACCTTCCCATCATGGGAATCTCTACATAGGGTCTCGAAAGGGGATTTCCCATGAACGAGACAGTCAAACACGCCCATCGAAATGAACCGGTTTCCATTCCCGTGGAGGGCATGACCTGCGCCTCCTGCGTGCGGCGGGTGGAAACGGCTGCCGCCAAGGTGCCCGGTGTCATGTCGAGTTCCGTGAACTTCGCCACGAAGAAGCTCACCGTCGAGCCCGCCGAGGGTTTTTCGGCGCGCACGCTTGGCGCCGCCATCAAGAAGGTCGGTTACGATATCGCGCCGGAGCGGCAGGAATTTATGGTGGAAGGCTTGCAGGAGGAGGCGCAGGCCGGGCGGCTGAAGGCCGTTCTGGAAGCGGTCGCCACCACAATCGCCGTCAAGGTCGAGGCGGCTTCCGGCAGGGTCTCGGTGGAAACGATCGGCGGCCGGCGCGAACGGGATGCGCTGGTGGAAACGGCAAAGCTTGCCGGGTTCGCGCTGAAGACACCCAAACCGCATGATCATTCCGCCCATCACAATCATAATCATCATCAGGGCCACGGCCAGATGGCGGGCGAAACCGGCGGTCATGACCATATGCAGCACGCGGGCGAAGAGGGCGCGCTGAAACGCGACCTGACGATTGCCGCCATCCTGACCGCGCCGCTTTTCGTGCTGGAAATGGGCGGCCATCTCTATGAGCCGATGCATCACTGGCTGATGGGCATCATCGAGACGCAGAACCTCTATTACATCTATTTCGTGCTGGCGACGGCGGTGATCTTCGGGCCGGGCCTGCGTTTCCTCAAGACCGGTTTTCCCGCTTTGCTGCGCGGTGCGCCGGAAATGAATTCGCTGGTGGCGCTGGGCGTCACAGCGGCCTACGCCTATTCCGTCGTGGCTACCTTCGCACCCGATCTGCTGCCGGAAGAGGCGCAGTTCGTCTATTATGAAGCGGCAACCGTCATCGTCACGCTGATCCTGACCGGGCGGCTTCTCGAAGCCCGCGCCAGCGGCCGCACGGGAGACGCGATCCGCAAGCTGATGAGCCTGCAGGCGAAGACCGCGCGGGTGGAGCGCGACGGCGCCACCATCGATATTTCCCCCGATGATCTGGTGGCCGGCGATATCGTCGTCATCCGTCCCGGCGAAAGGCTGGCGGTCGATGGCGAAGTCGTCGAAGGCTCGTCCTATGTCGATGAATCCATGATTTCAGGCGAGCCGGTGCCGGTGGAAAAAACCATCGGCGCAACTGTTGTCGGCGGCACCATCAACAAAACAGGCGCCTTCAAGTTCAAGGCGACCAAGGTGGGCGCGGATACCATGCTGTCGCAGATCATCCGCATGGTGGAGGAGGCTCAAGGGTCCAAGCTGCCGATCCAGCTGCTGGTGGACCGTGTTACCGCGCTGTTCGTGCCCGTTGTCATCGCCATTGCGGTGCTGACCTTCATTGTCTGGGCGATATTCGGCCCGGAACCCGCCTATACATTCGCTCTGGTCAATGCGGTCGCGGTGCTCATCATCGCCTGCCCCTGCGCCATGGGTCTCGCCACGCCGACCTCAATCATGGTTGGCACCGGTCGGGCTGCGGAGCTGGGTGTGCTGTTCCGCAAGGGACAGGCGTTGCAGGAGCTGCGTTCGGCTGAAATCGTCGTGGTCGACAAGACCGGTACGGTGACCAAGGGCCGCCCGGAACTGACCGATCTGGTGGTTGCGGAAGGATTTGCCGACAACGAGGTTCTGGCGCTGGTCGCCGCCGTCGAGGGCCGGTCGGAACATCCGATTGCCGAGGCCATCGTCCGGGCTGCGGAAGAAAAGAATGTGGCGACCCCTGCAGGACTCGAACCCGCAACTGTGGAAAACTTCGAAAGCGTGACGGGTTATGGCATCGCCGCCACCGTCAATGGCCGCAGGGTCGAAGTTGGCGCAGATCGTTTCATGGCGAAACTCGGCCATTCCGTGGATATCTTCGCTGAGGCCGCCGCAAGGCTGGGTGACGAGGGCAAGACGCCGCTTTATGCCGCCATTGACGGCAGGCTGGCGGCTGCGATTGCGGTTGCCGATCCGCTGAAACCATCGAGTGTCGCCGCCATCAGGGCGTTGCAGGCGATGGGCATCGAAGTGGCCATGGTGACGGGTGACAATGAACGCACGGCGAACGCAATCGCCCGGCAGGTCGGCATTTCCCGCGTGGTGGCCGAAGTCTTGCCCGAGGGCAAGGTGAAGGCGATCCACGAGATGCGCGCAGGCGGCAAGGTGCTCGCCTTCGTCGGCGACGGCATCAATGACGCGCCGGCGCTGGCCGAGGCCGATATCGGCATCGCCGTCGGCACCGGTACGGATGTCGCCATCGAAAGCGCCGATGTGGTGCTGGTCGGCGGTGATCTCATGGGCGCTGTCAACGCCATAGAGATGAGCCGGGCGACAATCCGCAACATCAAGGAAAACCTGTTCTGGGCCTTCGGTTATAACGTGGCGCTGATACCGGTCGCGGCGGGCGTGCTTTATCCGGCCTTCGGCATCACCTTGTCGCCGATGATCGGCGCGGGTGCGATGGCGCTGTCCAGCGTCTTCGTCCTCGCCAATGCGCTGAGATTGAAACGGGCGAAGGTGGTCCATCGGGAGGTGACGTCATGAATATCGGGCAGGCATCGGAAGCATCGGGCGTTTCCGCCAAGATGATCCGTTATTACGAGCAGATCGGCCTCATCACGCCGGCCGCCCGCACCGGCAATAATTACCGGGTCTATGGCGAGCAGGATGTGCACAATCTGCGCTTCATCAAGCGGGCGCGCACGCTCGGTTTCTCGCTGGAGGAGACCGAGACGCTGCTGAAACTCTGGCAGGACAAAAGCCGTGAGAGTTCGGCGGTGAAGGAAATTGCGCTCGTCCACATCGCTGATCTCGAACAGAAGATCGCCGAGATGAAGAGCATGGTGAAAACGCTGTCGCATCTCGCCCATTGCTGCGGCGGCGACCACCGGCCTGACTGCCCCATCCTCGATGATCTCGCGGGCGCTGAGAAGAACAATGCCAGGTCCGCGAGAACTCACTGAACTTTAATGACAACCGGCGCGACAATATCGCTACCGGCCAGAAGGAGAAAACCATGGGTGCAACCACCTTCCTTATTCCGGACATGACCTGCGGCCATTGCGAAAAGACGCTGCGCGGCGCTCTCACGGAGGTGCTTCCCGATGCCGCCGTCAGCATCGATCTTTCCGCCCACCGGCTCACGGTAACGGGCGACGCCGCAACTGCGGAAGCGGCGATCCGCGAAGCCGGTTATTCGCCGGAAAGGGTGGGCTGAGAGGCGGCTTCCGTTTGCACGGGTCAGAAAATGTGCTACATATGTTGCACAAAATGGAGCGTAGACGGATGACCGTAACGACGAGAATAAGACGTCAGGGCGGTGCGGCGGTGATGACCATCCCGCCCGCTCTTTTGAAAATGCTGGGACTGGAAATCGGTGAGCAACTGACGCTCGAGGTCGATAACGGCGCGCTGGTCGCAAGCCCGGTTCGGCAGGAAAAGAAACGCTTCACGCTTGCCGAATTGCTGGAGGGTGCGGATGAAGTCGCCGCCCTCAACGCCAGCGCGCGGGAATGGGACGAAGCGCCGCCAGTCGGCAAAGAAGCCCTTTGATGGTCCGCAGTCAGGTTCCAAAACGTGGCGACGTTTATCTGGTCGACCTCAACCCTGTGATCGGCAGCGAAATCACGGACGAACATCGTTGTATCGTCATCACGCCCAGAGAAATCAACGCGGTTGGACTGTGCCTTGTCGTTCCCGTGACCACGGGCGGACTATTCACGCGCAAGGCGGGGCTTGCCGTGAACATATCGGGCCACAAGACAACTGGTGTCGCACTATGCAACCAAGTGAGAAGTATGAACATTGTTGCCCGCACCGCCCAGAAGAAAGCGAGATATATCGAAACGCTTGACGATGCTACGGTCGACGAAATCGCCGGTCGTGTCATCAGCATGATCGATCCCGCCTGAGTCGTTGCAGGGCGAAATCATTAAACCTCGTCGAACGTCCCGCCTTCCCGTGAGGGATTGCGGTTGATCACCCGTTCCTCGGCATCGTCGGGCAGGGCCTCGTCGCTTTCCTGATAGGGGTCGTCCTCGGTCTCGGCCTCTTCTTCCTCGATTTCCTGTTCGATGGATTGCGGAATCTCTCCCTTGGCGGGAAGGGCGTCGATGTCGAGATCGAGCAGATCCTCGTCCATGGCGTCTTCGTTAAGGGGCAGGATTTTCTTGCGGTCCATGACGGTATCCTTTCTGTCGGTTCTTCGGCAAACGAGCGGGCGCGCGGAGGGTTCCTGCCGTGCGGGATTCCTTCAAAACAAATGACGTGAAAAAGGCGTCTTGACCTCAATGGCGCTTGAGGTTCTAGTTTGCCGGCCGTACCCGAAAAAATGGAAAGGATACGGCTTTGTCGAGTATCGAAATGGCGGAGAAAAACGGCTGGGGCGAATTGCTGAGCGGAGCGAATCTCTCGCTACTGACCGTCATCTCCTCCGGTATCGGCCTGCACGCTTTTAATCAGTTCGCTGTGGTGACGGCCTTGCCCGTTGCCGTGAACGAAATCGGCGGTGCGGGTTTTTACAGCTGGGCCTATAGTCTTTATTTCGTCGGCTCCGTGGCGGGCGGCGTCACCGCCGTGCTGTTTCGCGAACGTTTTGGCGCGCGCGCCGTCCTGCTTCTCTGCTGCCTGATATTTTCCTTCGGTTCGGTCCTTTCGGCAATCGCCGGCGACTTTTTGTGGGTCGTTGTTGGCAGAGCCTTGCAGGGACTGGCGGATGGGCTGATCGTGGCCGTGTGCTACAGCCTCATTCCCGCCGGTTTCCGCTCCGGCCTGTTGCCGAAGGTCTTCGCAATTGAAGCGGCGATCTGGGCGGTCGCCTCCTTCATCGGCCCGCTGACCGGCGGTTTTGCCACCGAACATATCTCTTGGCGCGCCACCTTCCTGCTGTCGGCGCCGCTGATCCTGCTGCTTCTGGCCTATACCACGATTGCCGTCTCCGCTGAGCGGCCGGTGGCGGCGACGCGCAGACCGCTGGTGCCGCTCGTTCTCTGCCTTGTCGGCGCATTGGCCTTTTCCGCTCCTTCCGCCTTCGAGGATGCGAGCCTGCGGGCGCTCTCCCTCCTGGCGGGGGCAGCGCTGCTGTGGGCCTCTCTGCGGGCGGGCGCACGGCCCTCCGTCGGATTGTTCCCGAAGAATTCCTTTCGGCTGAAGACGGTGCTCGGCAGCGGTTTCTGGGTGCTGTTCCTGATGTCCTATGCCCATGCGCTGGGCAGCGTCTATCTCGCTTATGTCGCCATCAATCTCTGGCAGCATGAGCCGACCTTTGCCGGTTTCATCGTGGTGACGATGCCGCTTGCCTGGAGTTTTGTGGCAATGCTGATCGGCAGCCTGCGCTCCACCCGTCTGCGGGAGATTTGCCTGCATTACGGTCCCTACCAGATGGTGCCGGGCTGTGCGCTGCTGGGGCTTGGGCTGGCGACCGGCAACTGGGGAGAAATGCTGCTCGGTCAAATCCTGATCGGATCGGCTTTCGGCATGTCCTGGGCCGGCATCAGCCAGGCCGCCATGGAGGCCGCGCCGGAAGAGGAACGCAAGATGACGGGTGCGCTTTTGCCGACGGTCGCGACGCTCGGCTCTGCGGCCGGCGCCGGTGCAAGCGGCACTGTCGCCGCCGCGACCGATCTCGTGGCGCAGATCGGGCGTGCGGATGTGACGATGCCGATGGTTTATCTCTATGGGTTGGGTGTGGTCGTATCGCTGCTGGCGATCATGACCGCCAGCGGGTTGCGGGGCGAAAGGCGCTAGAGCAAGCCTTTTCAGGAAAAGTGGAACCCGGTTTTCCGTCCGAAATGCGACCAAACAAAGCGCAGGGCGCGGCCCCGATCAGGACTGGGTGGCGGCGATGGTGATCGCCGCCAGATAAACGACGAAGGACATGATGGCGATTGCGCCGATAATGATGATGATGCCCTTGCCGGCGCGTTTCTTCTCGGCCTTGTTTTCATTGGCTTCGGTCGGAAACAGGATCGGATCGCTGGTATCGCGGATTTTGGTCATGCCGTTTCTCCTTTCGGCGGATTGGGCGGTTTCGGTCTATCAACCGCCCAATCCGTCAAAAGGTTCCTCACGGTTTCAGCGCCCAGCTGGTGGCATGCACCACCGCGCCGGTGGCGGCCTTCAGCAACGCTGAGCGCACGGGTTCGAAACCTTCGATGCGCTTGGTGCCCACATATCGCCCGCGATTGGCGAAGACCTCGATAGAGCCGTAATCGAGAAAGATGCGGATGCGGGACGCCTTGGCTCCCCGGGCGATATAATGCGGCGAGGGGCCGTCGCGGCCATCCTCATGGCATATCCACAGCCCCGTTTCATCGGAAACGACGCCAAGCTTAACCGTCGGATGATCGAGCATCAGTTCGAAGGGCGCGCCGGGTGAGGCAAGCTCGAACAATATTTCCACCGCCCCGTTGATGAAGGTGACGCGTTCGCCCGCGGCAAGCCGCGTGCGGTCAAGAATATGGCTGCGCAGGCTTTCCGCAGCGCCGATGGGCGGGGTCAGAAGCTCGCCATTCACGTATTGAATCCGGCGCGGCAGCGTCATCGAGGTAGGGAAATCGATTTCCGGATTGGCATCCGCCCAGTTTGCCAGCCACCCCATGCCGATGATGCTGTCGCCGTCCAGAAACGCCTGGAAGGCGTAGTTGTCGGTGCCGAAATCCAGTTCCTGCCCGGATTCCTTGGTGAAGGCCTTGCCGTCAAACCAGCCGACATCGGCCATGGTCAGGTTCTTGCGGCCGGTCTCCGGATCCTCCGAATGCATCAGCCCGTAAATCAGCACCCAGCGGGTGGAGCGGGCATTGACCGGGCCATCAAGCGGCAGCAGGCAGGGGCATTCAATGGCGGTGGTTTTATAACGCGTCTCCACCCAGAGTTTGCCCACATAGGTCCAGCCCGACGCCGCCGTGGGGTCCAGCGTCTCGTAGAGCAGAATGACGCCGCCGCCATCGCTCTGGCTGCCAAGCACCATTTTCCACAGGCCATCGGGGCCGCGAAAGACGTAAGGATCGCGGAAATCCGGGGTCAGCCCCTGTCCGTCCGGCCGGTGGCCCAGAATGACCTCGGCCTGCCCAGCCATGATGAGATCGGACGAGGTGGCGGTCAGCTGTATCTGCTGCTCGGGAATGCGGTCCTGCACCTGCTCGGTGAAGAAGACGCGGATGCCGGCGCCTTCGACCAGCGGAATGGTCGAACCGGAATAGGCGCCGCCGCGCTTGTCCGGCCGCGTCGTCAGATCTTCTGACGGGAAGAGGAAGATCGGCAGATGCCGCCAGCGCAGGTAATCGGAGGAGACGGCATGGCCCCAATGCATGGTGTTCCAGCGCAGCCCGTGAGAATAATGCTGATAGAACAGGTGCGGCCGGCCCTCGAAGCGGCCAAAACCGTTCGGGTCGTTCATCCAGCCAAAGGGCGGGCGGAAGTGGTAGCTGCCGGGAAGTTCGGGTGCGGCGTTGTCCGGCTTGGTATGGACAACGGTGATACCGGTCTCGAGCACATCCGACGCGGTGAACCAGTAGATGACGGAAACGGCTGTCGTGACCGTGTCGTAACTCAGCTCCACATGGCCGCCGCCAAAGACCTGGTAGATTCGAAAACCGAACTCTTCCGTGTTGACGCTTGAAACTTCAGCGAATTTTCCATTCTGATTGGAAAAGGAGACGGCGCCGGGCTCGGCGGCTTTCTTCGCCTTCAGCCAGACGTGGAAGGTGGCGTTGACAGGCAGTTCGGTGTGGAGGGTGCGGATGGCGCTTTCCGGTTCGGCTGCGGCTTCAACAACGGTCATTGCTTTTCCTTTCCGTTCGGCATTCTGCGGGTCAAGCATAGGAACGATGATGGCGCGGGAAAGTTCATTGCGCAAAATTGAATAAGGCGATGGACGAGGCGCGGCATTTATCGCTCGCATCCGCCGCCTTCCGGCCCCATATAGGGGCAAAGCAGGGAGTTTATCCGTGATGAAATTCGACAATTCCTATGCCCGCCTGCCGGAACGCTTCAGCGCCGCCGTGCTGCCGACGCCGGTGAAGGCGCCGCGCCTCATCGCTTTCAATCGCGGGCTGGCCGACGAACTCCTTCTCGATGTGGCCGGCCTTGATGATGAAAGGCTGGCGGCGATCTTTTCCGGCAATGTCGTGCCGCAGGGGGCCGAGCCGCTGGCCATGGCCTATGCCGGCCACCAGTTCGGCGGCTTCGTGCCGCAGCTGGGCGATGGCCGCGCCATTCTACTTGGTGAAGTGATCGACATTAACGGCAAACGCCGCGATATCCAGCTCAAGGGCTCCGGCCCGACGCCGTTTTCACGCAGGGGAGACGGCCGTGCGGCCCTTGGCCCGGTGCTGCGCGAATATATCGTGTCGGAAGCGATGTTTGCGCTTGGCATTCCCGCCACGCGGGCGCTGGCGGCCGTCCTCTCCGGCGAAAGGGTGCAGCGTGAAGTGGGCCTGCCGGGCGGTGTCTTCACCCGCGTGGCGGCAAGCCATATCCGTGTCGGCACCTTCCAGTTCTTCGCCGCGCGCGAGGATGACGAGGCGATCAGGAACCTCGCTGATTATGTGATCGACCGTCATTATCCCGAGGCGAAAGACGCCGAAAATCCTTACCTCGCCTTGCTGCGCGGCATCGCGGAGAGGCAATGCGAACTCATCGCGCGCTGGATGATGGTGGGTTTCATCCATGGCGTGATGAATACCGACAATATGGCGGTGTCAGGCGAAACCATCGATTTCGGCCCCTGCGCTTTCCTCGATGAATATCACCCCAACAAGGTCTTTTCTTCCATCGATGCGCAGGGCCGCTACGCCTTCAACAATCAGCCGGGCATTGCGCAATGGAATATCGCAAGACTGGCGGAATGCCTGCTGCCGCTGCTCGATCCGCAAGTGGAAAAAGCCGCCGAGCTCGCCAATGCCGTTCTCGCCGATTTCGCCGCCGCCTTCCCCCGACGCTGGCTTACCGGCATGCGCGAAAAGCTTGGCCTGACGACCGAGGAAGAGGGCGACATGGATCTGGTGCAGGCGCTGCTGGCGCTGATGCAGGCATCGGAAGCGGATTATACGCTGACCTTCCGGCGTCTTTCCCATGCGGCCAATGGCGACGCCGAGCCGTTTCGCGGCATGTTCATCGATATAGCGGGGGCGGACGAATTTCTCACCCGTTGGCGGGAAAGAGCCGGTCGTGAGGGGATTTCCGATTCCGAAAGGTCAGGCGCGATGCTCTCTGCCAATCCCGCCATCATCCCGCGCAACCATCGTATCGAGGAACTGATCGAAGCGGCGGTGGAAGAGGATGACTTCGAGCCCTTCCACGCCATGCTGAAGGCGATTGCGACGCCCTTCGAGGAGCGGCCGGATAATTTCGTCTATATGCAGCCGCCGATGAGCCATGAACGGGTGTTCAGGACGTTTTGCGGGACGTGAGCGCAGCGCTGATTCGCAACTTGGGAACGAGCGGGCGCCGCTTTCGCCTTCTCCCCGCCGGGGAGAAGGTCGCGGCAGCGGGATGAGGGGGCAAGGGTGCGATCCATCGCTGGCGTTGCCCCCTCATCCGACCCTTCGGGCCACCTTCTCCCCGCCGGGGAGAAGAAATCGGCGGCGGTGCTGCGCCCTTAAATCACCCAACCCGCGCCAGCGGCTCATGTGCGCCATAATAGTGGCCGAACCGGTTTTCGAGGAATTTCGGCAGGGCCACTTCCTCCTGTCGAACGAAGCCCTTCTGCGGCAGGGCGCCTTCCGCGAGCAGGTCGAGAACCGTGCAGATGCCGGCGGCGGTGGTGATCTGGATGGCGCTCATCATGCGGCCGGAAACCGGGCCGGCATAGACCTTGTTGGCGTAGGTTTCCTGCAGGAAGCGGCCGTTGCGGGTGCCGCAGACGGTGACGAAGACGATGACCACATCCTGCATGGTGCCGGGCAGGGCGTTTTCGAACAGGTCCTTCAGCACATCGCGGCGATTGCGCAGGTTGAGGTCGTTCAACAGCGCCTTCATGATCGCCACATGGCCGGGATAACGGATGGTGCGGTAATTCATCGTCCGCACCTTGCCTTCCAGCGTCGCGCAGAGCGTGCCGAGACCGCCTGACGTGTTGAACGCCTCGTAGGTGACGCCGTCGAGCGAGAATTCCTCGCGCTCCTCAAGGGCGGGAACGGCGGTGAGGCGGCCTTCGACGATCGCTTCGCAGGGCTCGATATATTCGTTGATCAGCCCGTCCGTGCTCCAGGTGAGGTTGTAATTGAGCGCATTGGACGGATATTGCGGCAGAGCGCCGACGCGCATGCGCACGCTGTCCAGCTTGTCGAACTTGGTGGCAAGATCGGCGGCGACGATGGAGATGAAGCCGGGCGCAAGGCCGCATTGCGGGATGAGCGCCGTCTCGGCCGTTTCCGCCAGCGCCTTGACCCTACGGGTGGATTCCACGTCTTCGGTGAGATCGAGGTAATGCGTGCCGACGGCAACGGCCGCTTCGGCAATGCCCGCCGTCAAGTGGAAGGGGGCGGCGGAAAGCACGGCGAATTTGCCTTTCAGCAGTGCTTCCAGAGCGGGACGGTCGGTGATGTCGACGATTTCGGTGTCGACGCGCTCATGCGCCGGCACATTGGCCAGCTGATCGGCCGAACGGTCGGCGACGGTGATGCGATAATCGCCTGATGCGGCCAGCATCCAGGCGATTGCCGAACCGATATTACCCGCGCCGATAACGACAATGTTCTTCATGTTTTTGTTCCCCGCAGTAAATTCGCATGTCTGCGCACCGGATGCGCTTCAAAGACAGAATGCCAGCTTTTTTTGACGATTCGCAGCTTCACTATGTGCGGATAGCGGGTTAATATTGAGCAATTAGACGACAGGATTGGTCACTATGACGATTGCCGACAAGGACCGGGCGCTGCTCGCCCTGCTTTCCGAAAATGCCCGCATGCCGGTGGCGGAACTGGCGCGCAAACTCGGCCTTTCCCGCACCACGGTACAGGCCCGCATCGAGCGGCTGGAGGCGGACGGGGTGATTGCCGGTTATGGTCTGAGGCTTTCGGAAAGCTATCTTTCCGGGCTGGTGCGCGCCCATGTGCTGATCACAATCGGGCCGAAGGCGCTACCCGCCGTCACCGCCGCGCTTTCCGCCATCAAGGAGGTGACCACGCTGCATTCGGTGAGCGGAACGTTTGATCTGATCGCGATTTTGGCGGCCCCTTCGATCCTCGACCTCGACCGGTTGATCGACAGGATCGGCGCGCTTGACGGTGTGGAGCGGACGCTGTCGTCGATCATTCTGTCGACGCGGATTTCGCGGTAGGGATTTTGGGGAGTGCGGTGGGCGCAAAGGCCGGTGGGTGCGCGTGATACTCTCTTCTTCCCTCATCCCTGTGACAAGCACAGGAATGAGGGGCGCATGGGTATGCCGCGCCTCGATTTAAACCGTCGCCCGCTCATCATAAGCCCTCTGCGCCGCCATCACCGCGTCGATATTGCCCTCCGCCCAATGGGCAAGCGCCGCCACCGTGTCGGTCAGCGTGCGCCCCAGCGGCGTCAGCGAATATTCGACCGTCACCGGCACAGTCGGGAACACCTGCCTCGAAATCAGCCCGTCGCGTTCGAGCTTCTTGAGCGTCTGCGACAGGACCTTTTGCGAAATGCCCTTGATCTCCCGCCGCAGCAGGTTGAAGCGCACCGCCTCCACCCGCAGCCGGTCAAGAATCAGGAGCGCCCATTTGTCGGCGATCCTGTCCAGCACCATGCGGGTGGGGCAGCGGTCTTCATAGACGTCATAGATACGTTCCATGGGTTTGTTCCGTTGTTTCAGGGCCATCCCGGTTTCCGCGAGGATACCAGATAACCGAAAAGTGCTCTCTTTTCATGATTTCGCAAACGCAGTACCTGTGTTTTCGAAACATGGTTTCCATTAGATACTACGGAGATTTGAGATGACAGGCAAGATACTCGTAATCGGTTCGACAGGCACCATCGGCACGCCGCTGGTGAAAGCGCTGCTTTCCAAAGGCGAAAGCGTGAAGGCGGCCTCGCGCAGCGGCAACGCCATGGGCGGCGCGGAAGGCGTTCGTTTCGATTATACCGACGCATCGACCTATGCGGATGCCTTCGACGGCGTTGACCGTCTGTTCCTCATCCTGGCGGGCGGCCGTCTGGACGCCATCGACGCGCTGACGCCTGTGGTTGAAGAGGCCGCGCGCCGCAAGGTGAAGATCGTGTTCCTCAGCGTCCTCGGCGTCGATGCCGATGATTCCATCCCCTATCGTCAGATCGAGTTGAAGATCATCGCTTCGGGCGCGCCTTATGTCATTCTGCGCCCGAACTGGTTCGCGGACAATTTCCACAGCTACTGGAAGGCGGGCATTGAACACGGTCAAATCGCCGTTCCGGCAGGCGAGGGCAAATCGAGCTTCATCGATGTTCGCGATATCGCCGACAGCGCTGCCGCCGCGCTGACCTCTGACGCCTTCAACGGCAAGGCTTTCAACCTGACGGGTCCGAAAGCCCTGAGTTACGGCGAGGCGTCCGCGCTGATATCGCAGGCGATCGGCAAGCCGGTTTCTTACGCTGCCGTTTCGGATGAGGTCTTCATCGGCATTCTCACCGGTGCAGGCGTGCCGCAGGACTACGCCTCGTTCCTCGCCTCGATCTTTTATCCCGTGCGCGAAGGCTGGACGGCCGTGGTGACTGGCGATGTCGAAACGTTGACCGGCCACGCTCCGCGTTCACTGGAGACCTATATCGCCGACAATCTGGACCGGCTGAAGGGCTGAGGCTCAAAGCGAGCCCGCCGCGCTCACGCCGGATCGGTGGAGCCGCGGCGGGCCTTGAAGAGCATCTTCAGCCGCTGAATCTCGTCCGCGTTCCAGCCCTGCGGCTCGGTCACCTCCGTCCACGCATCGATATAATGTTCCGGCGCATAGACATGGCCGTAACCGATCGGTGCGGTGGTGGCGGCGGCGACATCGAGACCGAGCTGCAGCAGGGTCACCACCGGAAACCAGCGGAAGGATGTGGAAACGTCAGGCCCGTGATGCGCCATCCATTGCGGCCGCCGGTAAAGCGAGGCGGCCTCGAAGAAGGTGATGGGGTCGCTGGCATATTGCAGATAGACGATCCGCATCGGGCCCCATTCCGCATCGGGCATATGGGCGGTCGTATATTGGTTGGCGAAGCGGATGACGGAGGAATCGCGGAAACGCGGCAGCCATTCCGGCGTGCCCTTCACCCGGCCATTGGTGGCCATGCGCCATGTGGGGCTGGAAAAGGGCGGGCCGCTCCACAGCGCACCCTGGAAGGGATCGGAGAGCACATCGTAGAGATCCGAGGATTTCTGCGAGTTGAGCGAACCGAGGCTGAGGCCATGCAGGTAAAGCTTCGGCCGCGTTTCCTTGGGCAGCGTAGTCCAGTAGCCATAGACGGCCTCGAACAGGGCGCGCGCGGTCTCGACACCGTAATCCGGCTCCGTCAGCAAGGCGATCCAGCTGGAAAGATAGGAATATTGCACGGCGACGCTGGCGATATCGCCGTCATGCAGATATTCGACCGTATCGAGTGCTTCCGGATCGATCCAGCCGGTGCCGGTCGGAATGACCACCACAAGCACCTTGCGTTCGAAACCGCCGACCCGTTTCAATTCCTCCAGCGCTAAGGCCGCTCTTTCTTCCGGCGTCGAAGCCGAGTTGAGGCCCGCATAGACCCTGAGCGGTTCCTTTGCCGGGCGATGGGTGAAGGCGGATATGTCTGCGCCATCAGGGCCTTCGGCGACGAATTCGCGGCCGCGTCGGCCGAGCGATTCCCACGCCATCAGCGAGGCGCTGCTGCCGGTCTTGAGCGGATCGGAAGGGCGCGGCACGTCAGGCTCGATCAGCGCATCCACCTGTTTCAGCGAAGAATCCGCAAATCTGAGACCGATATCGAAGATCAGCCCGTTCAGCAGCATCCATGAGAGGACGATTGCTGCCGCGATGCCGAGCACATTGGCAAGTCTGCGCGGCAGGAAATGACCGCTGCGCGCCGCAAAGAACCGGCGGATAAGCTGGAAAAGCCGGCCTGCGCCGATAAGGATGGCGGCGACCAGCACGGCAAGGCCGCCGGTCTTGGTGGGGTGGGCGCTGGGCAGCGGATCGAGCTCCATCAGAACGCGGATGGAATTCTGCCAGTCCTTCGCCTGCCATAAAAACGCGATTGCGGTGATGGCGGCGGCGAGCGCGATGAGAAAGCGAATGCCGCGCATATTGTGGCGCGAGGGCTCGGGCAGTTCGAGATAGGCCCAGACGGCATGCAGGGCGACACCGATCAAATAACCGATGGCAAAGGAAAAGCCGCACAGCACACCCTGCATCAGCCAGGTTCGCGGCAGGAGCGACGGGGTAAGTGAGGCGCAGAACAGAATAGCGCCAAAGACGATGCCGGTTGCCGAAAGGCCCGCAAACAACCGCCCAACCCATTGTTTCACCAACTTGACTCGCCCCTTCTGCTCACCATCTGGCGTCGAGTGTAATATGTGGCGGACGAGGGTGCAAATCCTGTGGTGAGGACAAAAATCACGATGATAGGAAAATAATCCTTTACAGCGTGACGGTGGTTTGATAGTGTTTGGCTACAGTCGGAGATTTGCGGCTGGGTCGCGGTTGGTTCAGAAATATAAGAGCGCTGGATTTTACGAATAACAAGGCTTTGCTCTCTTCCCTCATTCCTGTGCTAGCCCAAGTCCTTGGGCTGAAAAGCCTCCCTCCGCCGCGCGGACGCGCGTCGACTGGATTCCTGTGACAAGCACAGGAATGAGGGCTGTGTGAGGCACCACCCGCAAATGAACCGCGTCGCATGCCCATGTTCATCTCCATTTCCCTCCCAGGCCAATCCGATGACAAATGCTCATAATTGCGACCCGGCGCTCTACGGAGCCTGGCCGGACAGGCCTGCTTATGCGGATGAGGCCGCGCCTGAGATCAAATCGCGGGCAGACAGGCTGGCCGCCGAAGATGCGGCGCGCAACGGCAGTCTGCGGCAATTGCTGAACGAGCTGACGGAGGAGATGCGCGATCAAGTCTGCATGTATCGCAATCTTCGGCAGTCGGGCGAGGCGGGGCTTTTGCCTGACGCCGACGATACGGAAGGCAAGCAGGCCCGTGCCGATGTGAAAGTTGCAACGGATCAGCTGTCGCTCATCGTCCGCACACTGGAGCGGATCGACGCCCTGCAACGGGTGCTGGCGGAAGAACGGCAGGCGCTTATGGGCGAGGATGAAAACGATACGCAGGATTATGAGGCGGCGGTGGCGCATTTCCTCAAACGCATCGATGAGCTGGCCGAGCAGAAATGCCGCGAGAGGCTGGAGGCGATCGCGGCGTCCGGCACTTCGGCAGGGTCTGACTGAGGCATGGCGAACGTTTTGACCGAAGCGCGCCTTCACGCGCAGGTCTTCAACCTCCTGCGCGACTGGCGCTTCATCGGTAACCTGCCGCAGCAGCCGCCGGAAGGCGACTGGCGGACATGGCTGCTGATCGGCGGGCGTGGTTCCGGCAAGACCCGCGCCGGGGCGGAATGGGTGCATCATGTCGCCTCCGCCGGCAAGCAGTCGGATTTGCGCATCGCGCTTGTTGCCGAGACGCTGGGCGACGCCCGCGAGGTGATGATCGACGGCATTTCCGGCATCTGCCGCATCGCCCGCCGCCATCGCCCCGCCTTCGAGGTGTCGCGGCGGCGGCTGCTGTGGCCGAATGGCGCGATGGCGCAGGTGTTTTCGTCGGAAGACCCGGAAAGCCTGCGCGGCCCGCAATTCCACATGGCCTGGGCCGATGAGCTCGGCAAATGGAAATATCCGCAGGAAACCTGGGACATGCTGCAATTCGGCCTGCGTCTGGGTGAGGCCCCCCGGCAATTGGTGACCACCACGCCGCGGCCCATTCCGCTCTTAAAGGCGCTTCTCGCCGACCCCTCGACGCGGGTGGCGCGAATGCCAACGGCGATGAATGCGCGCAATCTCGCGCCCGGGTTTCTGAAAGCCATGCAGGACCGTTACGGCGGCACGCGGCTGGGGCGTCAGGAAATCGGCGGCGAATTGATCGATGAGCGTGAGGGCGCGCTGTGGAAACGCGCCGATCTGGAAGCGATCATCGAGGCGGGAGATGAACCGCTTGCTCGCATCGTGGTGGCGGTGGACCCGCCCGCGGGCGTCGGTGAACATTCCTGCTGCGGCATTGTCGTGGCGGGGCTTGGCATATCCGGGCGTCTCAGCGTGCTGGCGGATTGTTCGGTGGAAGGTGAAACACCGGCCGGCTGGGCCCGCGCCGTCGTCGCCGCCTTTCGCCGCCACGAGGCGGACCGGGTGGTGGCGGAGGTCAATCAGGGCGGCGAGATGGTGCGCGCCATGCTGCAAAGCATCGACGCCAACCTGCCGCTGACGCTGGTGCGCGCAAGCCGCGGCAAATTCACCCGCGCCGAGCCGGTTGCGGCACTTTATGAGCAGGGCAGGGTGGGGCACGCGGCACGGTTTGAAAAGCTGGAAGACCAGATGACGGATTTTGGACCTGATGGTCTTTCGTCGGGGCGTTCCCCGGACCGGCTGGATGCGCTCGTCTGGGCGATAACGGCGCTGACGACGATGGTGGTGAGTGAACCGAAGGTGCGGGGGATGTGAGGCCGGCGACTATCGGCTCCCGCGAATGAGAGTCAATTACCGGTCGAGCGGATACCGCCTGTTTCTTCTCCCCGCCGGGGAGAAGAAAATTGAGGCAACCTCACCGCCTGAAATCAGACGTCTGGTGGCTGTTACTTCTTAGGGGATTGCGCCGGCTTCGGCTGAGAACCGGTTTCGCGCATCTGGCGCCACTCGTTTTCGAGACGGTCATAAACGGTCTGGGGGATTGTCGCTGTCATGGCATTCCTCCTTGAATGGTTAACGCTGCAGGATTGCGCGGTGAATGGAGTTAGCGCGCTAAGGTTCCGGAATTCAAGGAATTTTTTACCCCAAAACCACGGGGTGCGGATTAAAATCGATTAAGGTTTTTTCAAATCGATTTAGTTCCGGCGACTGTCATGTGGAAAAACCCGGCGTCATATCGCCCATCATTTTCAGGAGCAGTCATGGCTTATGACGAGGCGCGATTCTTCGCGTCGGCGCGGATTTCCATTTTCGGCGGTCGCCTGCGCACCGCCCAGCTTGCCGGCACGAAAACGATGCTGGCAGGGTTCGAAAAGGCGATGCCGGGCGGCGATCCGCGCTGGCTCGCCTATATGCTGGCGACGGCCTTTCACGAGACGGCGGCGACCATGCAGCCCGTGCGGGAAACCTTGGCGGTAAGCGACACGGAAGCAATGGCAAGGCTCGAACGCGCCTTTGCGGCGGGCAGGTTGCCCATGGTGCGCAAGCCCTATTGGCGGCCGGACACGGAGGGTAAAAGCTGGCTGGGTCGCGGCTTCGTGCAGTTGACGCATCGGCGCAATTACGAGGCCATGTCGGTGCTGACTGGCGTCGATCTCCTGGAACGGCCGGAGCGGGCCATGGAGGCGGAGGTGGCCACCGCGATCCTGATACACGGCATGGCGGGCGGCGGCTTCACTGGCCGCAGGCTCTCCGATTTCTTCAGCGACGGGCGTGAGGATTGGGATGGTGCGCGCGCCATCATCAATGGCGGCGACAGAGCCCGGCTTGTGGGCGGTTACGGGCGCGCATTTCATCAAGCGCTTGTCGCTGCCCGGATTGAACCCGGGCGGGCCAGATGATAACCCGTTACCCGGTGCCGAAAAGGCCGCCTTTTAAGTTTGCATGACAGGTGACACCGTGATCCGCCATATCGTCTTTTTCACCGTTCCCGAGGAAAACCGCGACGCCGTGCGCAGGGGGCTTTCCGGCCTGACCGCGATACCGCATTCTCTGAAGCTGGAAATCGGTGAGAACGTGAAGAAGGACCAATGGGGCAACTCGGTCGATTTCATCGTCTACGGCGAGTTTGAAAACGAGGCGGCGCTCGCCGCTTACAAAGCCGATCCCGCCTATGATCTTTCGACCCGCACGGTAAAACCGTTGCGCGAGACCCGTGTTGCCGCCGATTTCGACAGCGATACGGCGGTGAAAGCGCCGATCCGGTAAACGTCCGGTTTCGCTGAAGTCGGCGCGAGATATTGCTGCTGTACGGACAGGGTGTCTCACGCGCGACGTCATCCTTGGGCTTGTCCCAAGGATCTGATCACGTCCAATAAAATCGAGACGTTGCAGATGCTCGGGACAGGCCCGAGCATGACGAAAGAGAGTTTTCAGGACTTCGTCAGAAATTTCAGGGTCTAGCCTGTCGGTGAAAACCCCACGCGGGCGACGCCGCAGGACTCGACGCCGCGCGCCATCAAAACAAGGACAACTCCATGCGATTTCCCTTTTCCCTGCCGTGGCTGCGCCCGGCGGATGGCAGAGCCGTGCCTGAAAGCCGGAAAATGGCTGATGGCTTCATGGCGGTCGCGGTGCAGGGCGGGCAGGCCTTCTGGTCGGGCCGGTCCTATGCCGCACTTGCCCGCGAGGGCTTCATGAAGAACCCGGTGGCGCACCGGGCCGCTCGCATGGTGGCGGAGACCTCGGCTTCCGTCAGCTGGCTGCTTTATGATGGCGAAGAGGAACTTACCGATCATCCGCTGCTGGTGCTGCTTTTAAAACCGAGCGCCCATATGGGCGGGCCGGATTTTTTCGAGGCGCTTTATGGCCACCTCATGCTGGCCGGAAACGCCTATATCGAACCGCTGACGGTGGGCGGGCGGTTGCGTGAACTGCATCTTCTGCGGCCCGACCGGGTGAGCATCGTCGAAGGGCCGGATGGCTGGCCGGTGGCCTTTGACTACCGTGCCGAGGGCCGGGCATCCCGGCGCATCGCCGCCGATCGCGACGGGCTGGGGCTGCTGCATCTGAAACTCTTTCATCCGCTCGATGACCGGGCGGGTTTTGCGCCTCTCGCCTCCGCAGGCGCCGCGCTCGATCTGCACAACGCCGCGAGCCAGTGGAACAAACGCCTGCTCGACAATTCCGCCCGTCCGTCCGGGGCGCTGGTCTACCAGCCGAAGGAGGGCGGCAATCTCTCCACCGAACAATATGATCGGCTGAAGCGTGAGCTGGAGGAGGGCTATCAGGGGGCGATGAATGCCGGCCGTCCGCTGCTGCTGGAAGGCGGGCTGGACTGGAAGGCCATGGGTCTTTCGCCGCGCGACATGGATTTTCTGGAGGCCCGCAACGGCGCGGCGCGCGATATCGCGCTCTCGCTTGGCGTACCGCCCATGCTGATCGGCATTCCCGGCGACAATACCTATGCCAATTACCAGGAGGCGAACCGCGCCTTTTATCGTCTGACAGTGCTGCCGCTCGTTTATCGCACGGCGGCAAGGCTCTGCGGCTGGCTTTCTCCGGTCTTCGGCCCGGGGTTGAGGCTCGAACCCGATCTCGACCGGATTGCCGGGCTTGCCGGCGAGCGGGATGCGCTCTGGGCACGCATCGGCGCGGCATCATTCCTGAGCGACGAAGAAAAGCGCGAAGCCGTCGGTTATTGATCACCGACCCGGCGGGATCGAAGCCCCAGCCTCGTGTTCAATCATTTTCTGAAGAAGCGGAATCTCCCTGTGAGGTCTTCCGCCCAAGCGATTCCGAAGATTCGGAAAATCACCCATCGCAGGCGCGCAGAAAGCGCCTGCGTGCGACGCGGCGCGTCCGCCCGATAACAACATCCTAGAACGGAATGATTACCCATGTCTGAATTCGCCAATGAGGCCGGCATCTGGGCCGCCCGCATCACCGGCGCCGTGGCGGGCGCGGGTGTATCGCTCGTTTACCTCCTGCCGAAAAGCAAACGTGAGGCCGCGAGCCGTTTCATCACCGGCGTGTCCTGCGGCATGATCTTCGGCGGGCCGATCGGCCTGTGGATCGTGCAGCAGCTCGATATTGCCGGCGCGCTTTCGGGCCGGGAAATCATGGTGGCGGGGTCCGCCGCCGCCAGCATGGGGGCGTGGTGGGGGCTGGGCGTGCTGGTGCGCATCGCCGACCGTTACAGCGCCCGCCCGCGCGCCTGACACTTCCTTCACATCGCAGGAGCTTTCCATGCACGTTTATCGCGGGCCGCGTCCCGCCACGCGCAAATTCGCCAATCTGGAACTGCGCGGCATTGCCAGCGACGGCACGTTTTCCGGTTATGCCAGCGTCTTCGGCGAGGTCGATCTCGGTCAGGACGTCATCGAACGCGGGGCTTTCCGCCGCTCCATCGAGGAGCGGGGCGCGGCCGGTATCCGCATGCTCTACCAGCACGACCCGGCCGAACCCATCGGCGCCTGGCGCACCATCCGCGAGGATGAGCGCGGCCTTTATGTGGAGGGCGTTCTCGCACCCGGCGTCGCCCGCTCCCGCGAGGTGCATTCGCTGATGAAGACCGGCGCGCTGGACGGGCTGTCGATCGGCTTTCGCGCCGTACGTTCCAGTAAAGAGGGGCGTTCCAGTAAGGAGGCGCGCGCCGGCAAGGCGGCCGGCTCAGGCGTCCGGCGCATTCTGGAAGCCGATCTCTGGGAAATCTCGGTCGTCACCTTCCCGATGCTACCGTCCGCGCGGGTTTCCGACGTCAAGCACGCCCGCTTCTTCCGCGACCGCGAGACCGAGCTGGTGCGTAGCATGCGCCGCGCGGCCCGCTCGCTGTTCGACACGACCTTCAAACGCTGACTTCCGGACAATCACCCACAAGGAAACGACATGACAGACCAGATGACGAAACCGGCCCCGATGACCGTCGCGCCGCAGGTGAAGGCCGTGCCCGATACGGTGACCGCCGCCTTCGATGAGTTCATGGAGGCCTTCGAGGCCTTCCGCGAAACCAACGACCAGCGGCTTGCCGATATCGAGCGCAAGATGGGGGCAGATGTCGTGACCCGCGACAAGCTCGACCGTATCGACAGGGCGCTCGACGACAACCGCCGGATCATGGACGATCTGGCGCTGAAAAAGGCGCGCCCCGCGCTTGGCCGCAAGGACGCGCTTTCCCACGATGCCGAGGAGCACAAGGCCGCTTTCGAGGCCTATATCCGCCGCGGTGAGGAAGGCGCGCTGCGCGATCTGGAGGCGAAGGCTTTTGCCGGCTCGACCGGAGCCGATGGCGGCTTCCTGCTGCCGAGCGAGACGGATGGCGAGATCGGCCGGCGCATGACGGCGATTTCGCCGATCCGCGCACTGGCAACCGTGCGGCAGGTTTCCGCCGCCGTGCTGAAGAAACCCTTCTCGCCCGGCGGCATGACGACCGGCTGGGTCTCCGAAACGGCGGCGCGCCCGCAGACGGCAACGCCGCAGCTTGCCGAGCTTTCCTTCCCGACGATGGAGCTTTACGCCATGCCGGCGGCCACGCAGGGCCTGCTGGATGACGCCGCAGTCGATATCGAGGCCTGGATCGCCTCCGAGGTGGACATCGCTTTCGCCGAACAGGAGGCCGCCGCTTTCATCGCCGGCGACGGCGCCAGCAAGCCCAAGGGTTTCCTCTCCTACACCACCGTTGCCAATGATGGCTGGAGCTGGGGCAACATCGGTTATGTCGCGACAGGCGTTTCGGCCGGCTTTGCTTCCGCCGGGCCGATGGATGTGCTGCTCGACGCCGTTTATGCGCTGAAGGCCGGCCACCGCCAGAACGGCGCCTTCCTGATGAACCGCAAGACGCAAGGGGCGCTGCGCCGCTTCAAGGATACGAGCGGCGCCTATCTGTGGCACCCGCCCGCCGCCGCCGGCCAGCCGGCCTCGCTGATGGGCTTTCCGGTGACGGAGGCGGAGGACATGCCGAATGTGGCAGCCAACAGCTTTGCCATCGCATTTGGCGATTTCCGCGCCGGCTATCTCGTCGTCGACCGTACCGGCGTGCGCATCCTGCGCGATCCCTATTCGGCCAAACCCTATGTGCTGTTCTACACCACCAAGCGTGTGGGCGGCGGCGTGCAGAATTTCGAGGCGATCAAGCTGGTGAAATTCGGGGTGAATTGATCGCCGACCTTGCGGCCCTTTCTTCTCCCCGTCGGGGAGAAGATGCCCGAAGGGCAGATGAGGGGGCAACGTTGCTGAATATCTCTACCCTTGCCCCCTCATCCCGCTGCCGCGGACTTCTCCCCGGCGGGGAGAAGAAACAAGCGGTGCCCGCTCGCTAATGCGACTACCTTTCTTCCGGAGACCCCATGACCTATGCCCTCATTCATCCGCCGCAGGCGGAGCCGCTGACGCTTGCCGAGGTCAAGGCGCATCTGCGTCTCGACAGCGGCGACGAGGATACGCTTCTTGCCGCAATCATCCGCACCGCCCGCGAGCATCTGGAACGCACGACAGGGCTTTGCCTCCTCCGTCAGACCTGGCGGCTTTATCTTGACCGGTGGCCGCAGGCGGGCGTGATTCTGATTGGCAGGACACCGGTGCAAGCCATCGAAACGATTCTGGTTTTTGACGGTGATGGGCGTGCGGCAGACATCACCGCCGGTGAGAAATTGCTCGACGGCGCGGCGCGGCCGGCAAGGCTGTGGCTGCGCAATCCGCCGGCCCCCGGCCGGACGATGAACGGTATCGAGATCGATTTCATTGCCGGTTACGGCGAGGCGGGAACGGACGTGCCCGACACGCTGAAACGCGCCATGCTGATGCATGTGGCGCAGATGTTCGCCTTTCGCGGCGCAGTCGCCCCGGAAAACCAGCCCGCGGCCGTTCCCGCCGGCTACGAGCGGCTGGTGGCGCCCTTCTGCCGTCTGGGGCTTTGAGACATGAACCTTGTTTTTCTCGATCCCGGCAAGCTGACGGCGCGGCTGGAGCTGGAAGTGCGGACCGAAACGCCGGACGGGCAGGGTGGTGCAGCGGAAAGCTGGGATTTCCTGCGGTCGCTCTGGGCCGCGATTGAACCCGTTTCGGAGGCGTCCCATGAAAGGGCCTCGGCCGAGGGCGTGACGATCACCCACCGTGTCTGGCTGGCTTACCGTGCAGACATCATTGCAGGCATGCGCTTTCGCAAGGGCCGCCGCATTCTGGCCATCCGGGCCGTGATGGACCCCGACGAGACACGTCGCTTCATCGTCTGCCGCTGCGAGGAGGAAAGCCGATGAGCGCCGCAAACCGGCTTCTCCAGGCGATTTTCGCGCGGCTGACGGGCGATGCTGTGCTGACGGCGCTCATCCCCGGCGGTATCGTCGACCGGCTTCTGCCGCGCGCGGTTCTGCCTTGCATCGTTATCGATGATCTCGAAAGCAGGGATTATTCGACCGCCACGGAAAAGGCCGAGGAGCATTTCCTGTCGCTGCAGATCTGGAGCGATGCCAATGGCCGCAAGGGTGCGGGAGAGATCGCCGCTCGTGTCATGAGCCTGCTCGATGATGCGGCGCTGCCGATTGCCGGGGTCTCTCTCGTCAATCTGCATCTTCTCTCCAGCCGCTCGCGGCGCGAGGCGAAGACCCGGAATTTCATCATCGAGATGCGTTTCAGGGCGGTGACGGAGTAGTGACGTTTCAGGCGTTCTGCCTGCGCACGGTTTTCCACAGGACGATCAGGAGCACAAACGAAATGGCGATCAGCACGGCGGCGACGCCAAGCATGGCCGCCACCCCGCCGCGATCCAGCGCCAGCGTGAAAATAACAGGTGCAACGGCAATGGCGAGGTTCTGCGGCAGGGAGATACGCGCGGCCTGAAGACCATATTCTTCCGGGGAAAATACCGCCAGCGGCAGCACGGCCCGGCTGACGGTGAGCACACCGGCGCCGAAACCGAAAAAAATGATGAAACCGATGAAGGCCGGCATGGCCGGGGCAAAGCCAAGCAACAGCAGCAGCGACAGCAGCAGAAGACAGAAGCCGATCATGGCGGTGAGGAAGGGGCTGCCGCGTTTCCCAAGCAGGAAATCCAGCCCGCGCGCCGTAATTGCCAGCAGGCTGCGCGCCGATGCCAGCTGCACGGCAAGCGATTGCGTTGCGCCCGCCTGGACGAGCAGCAGCGGCAGCAGCGGTGACAGGCCGAAGGTTGTAAAGGCGCTGATCGTCGTCATGGCCGCCAGAAGCAGGAAGGCGCGGCGTGTATCGACCGGCGAGGGCGAAAGCGCGTCGGCTTTCTGCCGTGTTGCTTCCTTGCGGGCCGGACGGCCGGGAAGGACGAAGAGGTAGAGCGGCAGAAGCACGAAGAGCTGCAGACAGGCATAGAGCAGAAGTGTGCCGCGCCAGCCGAGATGCTGTTCCACAAGCGCGGTGACGGGCAGGAAAACCGCCCCCGAAAGCCCGGTAAACAGCATCAGAAGCGTCAGCAGCCGGCCGCTTTCCGCGCCCACACGCTCCACCACGGCGGTATGGGCAGCCGTCGTCAAGCCGCAGGTTGCGGCCAAACCCATCACGCCCCAGCCGAAAAGATAGCTCGTGACACCGCCCGAAAAGGCGAGCACGGCAAAACCGGCGGCAAAGAGGAATGAGCCGGCCACCAGCACGGGCGCCGCGCCGCGACGGACGAGCATTCTTCCCAGCAGCGGGCCGCAAAGCGCGCTGATCAGCATCATGATGGTGAGGCCGGCAAAAACGATCTCGTTGCCGATCGCCAGTTCGCCGCCGATCCGTGGCGCCAGAATGGCCAGCATGTCGAAACCGGAACCCCAGCTGATGATCTGCCCAAGCGCCAGCACGCCGATAAGGCGCACGCGGGACGTCATGGAGGCGGCGTCGGACATGGTGAGATCGCGGGGTGCGAGGTGCGGGAAACCATTTGGTAGCAGGCCCGCCGCACCCCCGCAACCGCAATTGAAACGAAAGGAAACAACATGGTGGCGCAGAAAGGCAAGGACCTGCTGCTGAAGATCGACAATGCCGGCACCTTTGCGACCGTGGCGGGGCTCAGAACAAAACGGCTGGCCTTCAATGCGCAGGCCGTCGACGTGACGGATGCCGAAAGCGCCGGGCGCTGGCGCGAGCTTCTCGCCGGCGCGGGTGTGCAGCGGGCATCGCTCACGGCCTCCGGCATCTTCAAGGACCAGGCGAGCGATGCGCTGGTGCGCGGCGCATTTTTTGCAGGCGGCATTCCCGGCTGGCAGATCGTCATTCCCGATTTCGGTGTCATTGCCGGACCGTTCCAGATCGTCGCGCTCGAATATTCCGGCCGCCACGATGGCGAAGTGCAATTCGAGATCGCGCTGGAATCGGCCGGTCTTCTCTCATTCGGAGCGCTGTGATGCCGCAAGGGTTGCGTTACGGGCGGGCGAACCGCCATCGCGGCGAGATAGAAGCGCTGATAGACGGTGAAAGGCGCATCCTGTGCCTGACGCTCGGGGCTCTCGCCGAACTCGAAACCGCCTTTGAAGCCGATGACCTCACCGCGCTCGCCCAACGTTTCGCGAGCGGGCGCATGAAGGCGGCGGACATGATCCGGGTGATCGGCGCGGGCCTGCGCGGCGCGGGCAACGTCTTTTCCGACGAGGATGTGGCCGCCGCCACGGTGGAAGGCGGCATTGCCGGCCATGCCGCGATCGTCGCCGATCTTCTGACCGCGACTTTCGGCGGTTTGAAAGGCGGGACGACGCCGGACCCTTGAATGCCGCAGCAGGCGAAGCGACGTCGCGCCCATTCCCCTGGGACGCGGTGATCCATACCGGCCTCTTCCTGCTGCGGCTTTCCCCGGAAACCTTCTGGCTGATGACCCCGAGGGAATTTTTCGCGATGACGGGCGGCAACGCCGTTTCGCGCGGTCCTGACCGTCAGGCGATGGAGAGGATGATGCGGCGGTTTCCGGATGGCTGAGTTGATCTCAAAAACGAATGACATTTCAAAATTTTGCGGCTCCGGTTTGAATCAGAAAGGCAAGCGCGATGGCGGGCGAAAGATCGATTGAGGAGAGCCGCGAGGAGGCGGAGGCGCTCTCGGAGGTGATGGGTGATCTCGAGCGGCGTTCCGAGCGGTTCGGTGCGGCCTTGACCACGGCCCTGCAGGCGGCGGCGACCGGCGGCAAGGGGCTGGACGATGTGTTGCGCGGGTTGGGACAGCGGCTGTCCGGCATGGCGCTTTCGGCCGGGCTGAAGCCGCTGGAGAGCATGATCGGCGATGCCGTCGGCGGGCTCTTGAACGGCGGCGGTTCGCTGTTCGCCTTTGCGGATGGCGGGGTGCCGGGGCGCAGCATCACGCCTTTTGCCGATGGCGGCGTGGTCTCCAGCCCTGCCTTTTTCCCGATGGGCGGCGGGCTTGGCCTGATGGGTGAGGCGGGGGCGGAAGCGATTTTGCCGTTGAAGCGCGGTTCCGACGGCGCCCTCGGCGTTGCCGCACCTGCGGGCGGCGGCGGGGCGCAGATCGTGTTTAACGTGACGGCGGCGGATGCTGGGAGTTTCCGGAAAAGCGAAGGCCAGATCGCCGCCATGCTGGCGCGCAGCGTCGGGCGCGGCCAGCGCGGATTGTGACGCGCGCTCACCTTCCCAGACCATTGAAAAGAATCCAGGAACAACGACATGGCGGCATTTCATGAAGTGCGCTTTCCGCTGCGGCTTGCGCTCGGCGTCAGCGGCGGGCCGGTGAGGCGGACGGATATCGTCAACCTGTCCAATGGCCGCGAGAGCCGTAACCAGCGCTGGAGGAACGCCAGGCGCAGCTATGACGCCGGATCCGGGATCCGCTCCGTCACCGATCTCTATGAGGTGCTCGCCTTTTTCGAGGCGCGGCGCGGCGAGCTTTACGGCTTTCGTTTTCGCGATCCCGTGGATTTCAAATCCTGCCCGCCGGGAGAGACGCCCGCCGTGACCGATCAGAGGATCGGCACCGGCGACGGAGTGGCGGCGGGCTTTCAGTTGCTGAAGACCTATGCCGATGCCGGCGGCTCCTTCACGCGGCGGATAGAAAAACCGGTCGAAGGTTCGGTCATTGTTTCGGTCGAGGGGGTGAAGGCGGAAGCGGCCGCTATCTCGGTCGATCACACGACCGGCATGGTGACCTTCCGGGCGGGGCGCCTGCCGCCTGCCGGCGCCGCGATCCGCGCCGGTTTCGAATTCGACGTGCCGGTCCGTTTCGCGATCGACCGTATCGACGTGAACCTGACCGCTTTCGAGGCGGGCCGCATTCCCTCCATTCCACTGATGGAAATATCGCCATGAAAACCATTCCCGCCGCCCTTGCCGAGCATCTCAAGGGAGATGCGACGACCACATGCCATTGCTGGAAGGTGACATTGAAGGATGGCGCGGTGATCGGTTTTACCGATCACGACGAGACGATCGTGTTCGGCGGTACGTCCTATCTTGCCGCCAGCGGCTTTTCGGCCAGCGATAGCGACAGTGAAACGGGGCTGGGCGCCAGTGCCGGGGAGGTGGCGGGCGGTTTTTCGAGTGAGGCAATTGCGGAAGACGATCTGGCCGCCGGGCGTTTCGATGGTGCCAGGGTGGCGCTTTTCCTCGTCAATTGGCAGGCGACGGACCAGCGTATGCTGCTGAACATGCGCGAGATTGGCGAGGTGACACGGGCGGGAGGGTCGTTTCGCGCCGAGCTGCGCAGCCTTGCCCATCGCCTCGGCCAGCCGCAGGGCAGGGTCTATGGGCGGCGCTGCGATGCGGCGCTCGGGGACAGGCGTTGCGGTGTCGATCTGGAGCCGTTTACCGGCCGTGGCGGCGTTGTGGCGGTGGATGCCTCGGGTGGCCTGCTGGTCTCCGGGCTCGATGTTTTCGCCGATGGTTTCTTCAGCCGGGGAAAGCTGCGCTTTATGGCTGGCCCGCTCGCCGGCAGGAATTTCGACCTCGACGGCCACGAGCGGCGTGACGGCGGCGTGCATCTGTCCTTCTGGCTGCCGCCGGAACGGCTGCCTTCGCCGGGAGATAGGTTTTCCGTCACAGCCGGCTGCGACAAGAGTTTCGCCACCTGCCGGGTAAAATTCGCCAATCATCTGAATTTTAGGGGCTTCCCGCATCTGCCGGGGGCGGATTTCGCCTATTCCTATGCGAGCGGCGGTGAGAGCCATGACGGTGGGGCGCTGTTTCCATGAGTGATACCGGTGCAAGAGTGCTGGTGCTGGCGCAAGACTGGATCGGCACGCCCTATCGGCATCAGGCCTCGTTGAAGGGTGTCGGCTGCGATTGCCTTGGCCTCGTCAGGGGCATCTGGCGCGGCATTTACGGCCACGAACCGGAATTGCCGCCGCCCTATGCGCCCGATTGGGCCGAACGCGGCGGCGAGGACAGGCTGATGGCGGCGGCAAGACGCCATTTTCCGGCGGTGTCGGGCATGGAAGAGGCAAGGCCGGGAGACCTGCTGCTGTTTCGCTGGCGGGCCGATGCGGCTGCCAAACATCTCGGCATTCTGGCCGGGCCGCAGCATTTCATCCATGCCTATGAACAGGCGGCGGTGGTGCGTTCGGCGCTGGCGCCGGGCTGGAGGCGGCGCATCGCCGGTATCTTCCGTTTTCCCGATCCCTGAAATTTTTCGAGGCGAGCATGGCGACAATCGTTTTTCAGGCGGCGGGTGCGGCGCTCGGCGGTATTTTCGGCCCTTTGGGTGCAGTGATCGGCCGGGCGGCCGGGGCGCTGGCGGGCAACGCCATCGACCGCACCCTTCTTTCGAACGGGCGGACGGCAACGGGCGCACGGCTTTCGACGGCGCGCATTCCGGGGGCGGATGAAGGCGCGGCGATCAGCCGGCTTTATGGTGCGGCAAGGATCGGCGGCACGTTGATCTGGGCGACGCGTTTTGAAGAAAGCGTCGAGGTGCAGCGCCGTGGCGGCAAGGGCAACCGTGGCCCGAAGGTCGAAACCTTTCGTTATTTTGCCAACGTCGCCATCGGCCTGTGCGAAGGTGAGGCGGCCATGGTGCGGCGTGTCTGGGCCGATGGGCGGGAGTTGGACCTGAGCGCCATCGAGATGCGTTTTTATCCCGGCAGCGAGACGCAATTGCCCGATCCGTTGATCGAGGCGAAGCAGGGGGCGGGCAACGCGCCGGCCTTTCGCGGACTGGCCTATGTCGTTTTCGAACGCCTGCCGCTCGATAGTTATGGCAACCGCATTCCGCTGATGCAGTTCGAAGTGGTGCGGCCTGTCGGACGGCTGGAAAAAGCCATTCGCGCCATTACCGTCATCCCTGGCGCAACGGAGCAGGGCTACACCACCGTGCAGGTTTCCGAACGAACGGGCATCGGCCAAAGCCGCATCATGAACCGTAATGGTTTGACCGCCGCGACGGACTGGCAGGCGGCAATCGACGAATTGCAGGCGCTCTGCCCCGCGCTTGAGAGCGTGGCGCTGGTGGTGAGCTGGTTCGGCACGGATATGCGGGCGGGTGAATGCCGCATTCTGCCCGGCGTGGAGGTGGCAGGCCGGGATGGGGAAACGATGCCATGGTCCGTCGCCGGCCTTTCGCGCGGCGCGGCGCATCTCGTCAGCCATCACGGCGGCGGTCCCGCCTATGGCGGTACACCCAACGACGAAAGCGTGTTGCAGGCCATCGCCGATCTCAAGGCGCGGGGTTTGCGAGTGTGCCTTTATCCCTTCGTGATGATGGATGTTCCCGTCGGCAACGGTCTTCCCGACCCCTATGGCAAAAGCGAGCAGGACGCTTATGCCTGGCGCGGGCGCATCACCTGCTTTCCCGCACCCGGCAGGGCCGGTTCTGCCGATCGCAGTGCGGGCGCGCGGACGCAGGTTTCCGCCTTCTGCAACCGCGATGAAGGTTACCGTCGCATGGTGCTGCATTATGCGGCGCTGGCGGTGCAGGCGGGCGGGGTGGACGCCTTCCTGATCGGCTCGGAACTGCGCGGGCTGACGGCGCTGAGAGACGAGAATGATGCCTTTCCCTTTGTCGAGGAACTGGTGCGGCTTGCGGGCGATGTGCGGGCCATGATGGGGCCGGCGGTGAAGCTGACCTATGCGGCGGACTGGAGCGAATATTTCGGTCATCAGCCAGCAGATGGTTCGGGCGACGTGTTCTTCCATCTCGACCCGCTCTGGGCGAGCCCTGATATCAATGCTGTTGGTATCGACAATTACATGCCGCTCTCCGACTGGCGTGACGAGGATGCCGCGAACGGCAATCCCGATGGCATGACCGGCCCGGATGATGCCGCCGCATTCCGTTATGCCGTCACGGCAGGCGAGGGCTTCGACTGGTGTTATGCAAACGATGCCGACCGTGCGGCGCGGCAGCGCACGCCAATAGCCGACGGACTGAAGGGCAAGTCATGGGTGTTCCGCTACAAGGATATCAGGAACTGGTGGGGCAACCTCCATCACGACCGGGTGCGGGGCGTGGAGAAATTCACGCCGACCGCATGGGTACCGGGCTCGAAGCCGATCTGGTTCACCGAACTCGGCTGCCCGGCGGTGGACAAGAGCGCGACACGCCCCAATGTCTTTCCCGATCCGAAATCGGCGGAAAACGCCTTTCCCTATTTCTCCCGCCGAAGCCGCGCCGACAGCCAGCAGCGGCGGTTTCTGGAGGCGCATCTCGACCATTGGCGCAAGGCCGATGCAGCGATGATCGATGCAGACAGGATCTATCTGTGGACCTGGGACGCACGGCCTTTTCCCGCCTTTCCACAGAACGGCGCGGCATGGAGCGATGGGGCGAACTGGCGCACCGGCCACTGGCTGAATGGCCGGCTGGGAACGGCAACGCTTGCCGATACCATCGCCGCCATCCTCGCCGATCACGGCTTTTCCGACTTCGACGTGTCCGCCGTCAGCGGCGATCTGGGAGGTTATGTGCAGGGCGACGTGACCTCGGCCCGCAATCTTCTCGAGCCGCTGATGGCGGCGTTCCAGGTGGATGTGGCGGACGATGGCGGAACCCTGCGCTTCCGCTCCCGCAACACCGCGGTTTTGCCGGTCCGCGATATTGCCGTGCTCGCCGATCTGGAGGATGAGCCGCTCTGGTCGGAAAATCGCGGCCATGACAGCGATTTCGCCGCCGAGGCCGTGCTGACGTCTTTCAACCCCGCCTTCGATTACGAGCAGGGGAGTGCAAGGTCCCGCCGCATCGACAATGCCGGCAGCAGGGTCATGCGGCTTGATCTCAACGCCGCCCTGCCTGCGGAAACGGCGGAAGCGGCGGTCGAGGCGCTGTTGCGTGACAACCGGCAGGCGCGGCGCAGCCTGCGCTTTGCCCTGCCGCCTTCCGAAATCACCCTTGAACCGGGTGATTGCATCCGCCTGCCGGACGGCGCCTTTCCGCAGGCCCCTTCCGGGCGATTTCTGGTCAGCCGCATTGAGGACGGCGCGGTGCGGCAGGTGGAGGCGCGGGCCTTTTCCGCCGCCTTTTCGGTTTTCGCTGGTGGTGCGGAGGAACGGCGCAGCAAAGGCGCAAGCGGTGCGGAAGGGTTCGCGCCCGAGGTACTGTTTCTCGATCTGCCCTACCATGACGGCGTCGCCCCGGAGGATTCGGCGCGGATTGCCGCCCTCGCAAAGCCCTGGCGGCCCATCATCATTTCCGCGTCGCCGGGTATGGAGGCTTACCGGCAGCGGGTGCTGCTTGAGCGGCCGGCGATGATCGGCGCGCTGGCAATGCCGCTGATATCAGGCTCTTCCGGCCGTTTCGACCGGAAAAACACCGTCGTCGTCAATCTGCCCTTCGGCGAGGTGTCATCGGCCGCGGAGCTTTCGGTGCTGAACGGCGAGAACCGTCTCGCCATCAAGGCCGCAAACGGCGTGTGGGAAATTGTCGCCTTCGCAAAGGCCGAAGAAATCGCACCCTCGCGCTGGCGGCTCTCCTCTCTCCTGCGGGGACTGGCCGGCACGGAAGACGCACTGGCCGCAGGCGCGCCAAAAGGTGCGCCGGTGGTGGTTCTGGATCAGGCGGTGCAGCCGCTGGGTCTTGCCGCGAGCGAGCGCGGACGACGCCTGAACTGGATCGCGGAGGCTGTGGGAATGGCGGGCGCTATGAGCGGGCCTTTTGCCTTCGAGGGAGGCTTGCGGGCGCTGACGCCGCTCGCGCCGGTCCATCTTACCGCCGAACGGCGCGGGGATGGCGTGCTGTTCAGGTGGAAACGGCGGGGCCGGGTGGAGGCCGACGTCTGGGATGCGAGCGAGATCCCGTTGGACGAGCCCTTCGAGCTTTATCGCGTCGAGGTGCTGGACGGCGAGACGGTAAGGCGCATGGCGGAGGTTTCAGAACCCGCCTGGTTTTACCCCGCCACAGACGAACTCACAGATTTCCCGGCATTGCGGGATCACATTTCCGTGCGTGTCCGCCAGCTCGGCCGCGCGGTGCCCTCGGGCGTGGCGGCCAAGGCCGTTCTGCCGATCTGACATGTGCCTGAAAAACAACGCAAAGGATGAGATTATGGACAGTACCAAAGAATGGTATCAATCGCGCACCATCTGGGGTGCTCTGGTCGCGGTTTTCGCACCGCTTTTCAACATTGCCGGCCTTGAACTGCCTGCCGGTCTGCAAGGAGAACTTGCGGACGGGCTGGTGACGGTCGCGGGCGGAATTGGCGGCCTGATCGCACTTTACGGCCGCCTTTCGGCGACCCGCGCCATTCGCTGACAGCACGCGTAAAGACGCCGCTCCCGTGTCACGCCCTTGCGGCGGGGGCGGCATTCATTTGCCATTCAGACGCTTTGCGCTACATATTCGGTCACAATACGGTTCGAGACGCACCCGGTTTTTTGGAAGTTTGTGCAATGGCATCACCTCTCATCATCGCGACGCTTGCAGCCGGGCTTTCCGGTTTCACGGCGCCCGAGGCTGATCTGCAGGGCCATTACATACTGGCGGCGAGCGACTGCGGCGCAGCCGTTGCCCGCGTCGTGCGCGAAACCGGTGGTCAGCTGCTTTCGGTCTATCCCTCCGGCGACGGTCAGTCCTGCGTCGTCACCGTTCTCGTCCAGGGCAATGGCGAGCGCCCGCGCAAGGTGACAATGCGCGTGCCGATGTAGCTTGCCCGCATCGCCGAAATATCGGAAAACAATCCGACACATCTAGCATGACCGGCCACGCGCGCGGGCCGGGACGGAAGGAAAGGGCTGATAATGCGTATTCTCGTTGTTGAGGACGATGCCAATCTCAATCGTCAGCTGACCGACGCGCTGAAAGAAGCCGGTTATGTTGTCGATCAGGCGTTCGACGGCGAGGAAGGCCATTATCTCGGCGATACCGAGCCCTATGACGCCATCGTTCTCGATATCGGCCTGCCGCAGCTCGACGGTATTACCGTCGTCGAAAAATGGCGTGCGGCCGGCAAGGCCATGCCCGTTCTCATCCTCACCGCCCGCGACCGCTGGAGCGACAAGGTCGCCGGCATCGACGCCGGCGCCGATGACTACGTCACCAAGCCTTTCCATGTCGAAGAGGTTCTCGCCCGCGTGCGCGCGCTCATCCGCCGCGCCGCCGGCCACGCCTCCTCCGAACTCGTCTGCGGCCCGGTCCGGCTCGACACCAAATCCTCCAAGGCGACCGTCAACGGCACGACGCTGAAGCTCACCTCGCACGAGTTCCGGCTGCTGTCCTATCTCATGCACCACATGGGCGAGGTCGTGTCGCGCACGGAGTTGGTCGAACATATGTACGATCAGGATTTCGACCGCGATTCCAATACGATCGAGGTGTTTGTCGGACGTCTGCGCAAGAAGCTCGGGGTTGATCTGATCGAGACGATCCGTGGTCTCGGTTACCGGATGCAAGCGCCGGCAGATGCGAAGTAATTCTCTCACCGCCCGCGTTCTGCTGCTCGCCTCGCTCTGGTCGGTGCTGGCGCTGGTGGTGATCGCCGTCGTGATCTCGACGCTTTACCGGCAGGGGGTGGAGCGCAGCTTCACCGATCTTCTCAGGGCGCAGCTTTATAACGTCATCAATTCCGTGACGATTTCCAACGAGAATACGCTGGCCGGCAGCCCGCAGCTCGGCGATCTGCGCTTTTCGCAACCCGATACCGGCTGGTACTGGGTTGTCGAGCCGCTCGGGAATTTTCAGACCGCGCCGCTTGTCTCCTCGTCGCTCGGCGTCTCCACCCTGCCGGTGCCGAGCATTCTCGATGCGCCCTTCGACAACCGCTATGAGCGCTTTTATGCCGTGACCGACGAGGCCGGCAATCAGGTGCGCGTGGCGGAAACCGAAGTCGTGCTGGATGGCGAGGGCCGTGCCGCGCGTTTCCGCGTTTCCGGCAATCTGAACGTCGTGGAAGACGACGTGCGGGATTTCTCCAACAGCCTCTATCTGGCGCTCGCCGTCTTTGGTGTGGGCAGTCTCGTCGTCAACGGTCTTGCCATCCTTTACAGTCTGCGGCCGCTCGATCAGGCCCGCGTGGCGCTCGGCAAGATCAGGGGCGGGGAGGCGGAAAGCCTCGAAGGTGAATTCCCGCGCGAAATCCAGCCGCTGGCCAATGAAGTCAATGCGCTGATCGACAGCAACCGCCGCCTCGTGGAGCGGGCCCGCATGCAGGTCGGCAATCTCGCGCATTCGCTGAAGACGCCGATCGCCGTTCTTCTGAACGAGGCGCGCACGCTGGACCCGCAGCATGGCGATCTGGTACGGGCGCAGGCGGACGCCATGCAGGCGCAGGTGCAATCCTATCTCTCCCGCGCCCGTATCGCCGCGCAACGCGGCTCTATCCTTGCCCGTGTGGAAGCGGAACCGGCGCTGGAACGGCTGGTGCGAGTGATGCGCCGCCTGAACCCCGACAAGCAGTTCCTCCTGAATTTCGAGCAGCCCGGAGCCGTGCTTGGCATGGAGCAGCAGGATCTGGAAGAGGTCGTCGGCAATCTTCTGGAAAATGCCGCGCGTTTTGCGCAGACGCGCGTGGTCATCACGCTTGCGACCGGCACGCACCCATCCTCCGACGCCGAAATCGCCCGTCGCTCCTGGGTGGAGCTGACTGTCGAGGATGACGGGCCGGGGCTGGAGCCGGGACAGATCAGCGAAGCGATGAAGCGCGGCAGGCGGCTGGACGAGAGCCGGCCGGGCACGGGTCTCGGATTGTCGATCGTTTCCGAGGTGGTGTCAGAGTACCATGGCCGCTTTTCGCTGTCGCGCAGCGCCATCGGCGGCCTGAAAGCCGATCTGATTTTGCCGGGCCTTTCGAAAGAGCTTGCGTGAGGCAAGAAAAAAGGCAAGAAATTCAATGCCGGTATATTAGGTGCAATGCGGTAGGAAAGAGGACAGGGTTTGGTTGACGTGTATGATGGCTGCCGCTCCGTGACAATGCGTTCGCTGGTGTCACGCCCGGCACTTCTCTCGATCCTGTGCGTATCGATGCTGAGCGCCTGCACCACTACGGGCACCCGCCCGGCGGGCGGCGGCCTGTTTGGCCGCTCTGCGCAGCCCTCGACGCCCTTTCTTGCCAATCTGGAAGGCGGCATTGTCGGGCGAAGCGGCGTTGAGCTTGACAGGGGTGACCAGACCAAGGCGCTGGAAGCCGAATATAAGGCGCTGGAAACAGCCCCGGTCGGCACGCCTGTCACCTGGACGGGCGATGACGCCAAGGGCCAGGTGGTCGCCAATGCGCCCTATCAGGTCGGCAATCAGAATTGCCGGCAATATTCGCATACCTTGACGGTCGACGGACGGGAAACCAGGGCGCGCGGTGCAGCCTGCCGCAATGCCGATGGAAGCTGGTCGCCGCTGACGTAACCAGTTTGACGTAAATCAAGGTCACGGGCCTTTTGCGATGACAAGAAGAGGCATAGCGGTGCAGCCGGGAGATGGCCTGCGGTGCGGCGTGATGTCTCAAATTCGCGTCATCCCCGCGCTTCATGTTTCCATGTGCCGCGCATTCGAGTAATTGAGCCTTATGTTCTGGATTGTCGTTGCGATATTGACGGCGGCTGTTGCCATCGTCCTGATGTACCCGCTGATGCGGAAGACCGAGGCGCCGCAGACGCGCCGCGACGGTGAGGTTGCCGTTTATCGCGACCAGCTGGCCGAGCTGGACCGCGAACGCGCCGCCGGCCTGATCGGGCAAACCGAAGCGGACTATGCCCGCGCCGAAATCGGCCGCCGGCTTCTCGCTGCCGCCGAGACGGAAGAGCAGCCCGGCAGAGAGGCGCGTCCGCTGCGGCACAATCTCGCCGCCAGCCTCATCACCATTCTCTTACCCGCACTCGGCCTCTGTCTTTACATCTGGAACGGCAGTCCGGAGGTGCCGGACATGCCGCTCGAGGCACGTCTTGAAAAGCCCGGCAACGACATGAACCTGCTGGTCGCGCGGGCCGAAAGGCATCTGGCGCAGAACCCGGATGACGGTGCGGGCTGGGACATTCTTGCGCCGATCTATTTCAAGACATTGCGGCTTGGCGACGCCGAGCTTGCCTATCGCAATGCGCTTCGTATTCTGGGGCCGAGCGCCGAACGATTGACCGGCCTTGGCGAAACGCTGGTTGCCGGCAATGACGGTATCGTCATCGAGGCCGCGCGCGATGCGTTTGCGCAGGCCGAAAAGCTGAAACCCGGCAATCCGCGCGCCCGCTTCTATCTGGCGCTCTCGCTGGAACAGGCGGGCAAGGCGGAGGAAGCACGCGCGGCCTTTGCAGCGCTGGCGGCCGATGCGCCGGCCGGCGCGCCGTGGCTGCCGCTGGTTCAAGAGCATATCGCCCGCACCGGCGGCGCGGCGACCCCCGCCGCACCCGGCCCGACGGCGCAGGATATGGCGGCGGCCAACGACATGACGGCTTCCGACCGGCAGGCGATGATCGAAGGCATGGTGTCGAGCCTCGATGCAAAGCTCAAGGAAAACCCCGCCGATTTTGAAGGCTGGATGCGGCTTGTACGCGCCTATTCGGTGCTGAAGAACGAAGCCAAGGCCGGAGAGGCCCTGCGGGCGGGGCTGAAGGCTTTTCCGCCGGAGGGTGAGCAGGGCAGGCAGCTTCTGGCGCTGGCGAAGGAACTTGGCGTTTCCGCCGGGCCGATCCGCGCGAACGGGCAACAGGATGCTGCGCCGCAGGGAGTGACGCAATGACCCGCAAACAGAAACGTCTCGCGATCATCGGCGGCGGCATGAGCTTCATCGTTGCAGCCGTGCTGCTCGTCATGTTCGCCTTCGGCCAGTCGATTGCCTATTTCTACATGCCGGCCGATCTGGAAAAGACGCCCGTCAACCCCGGCACCCGCATCCGCCTTGGCGGGCTGGTGGCGGAAGGCTCGATCAAGCGCGGCGAGGGCCGCACGGTGAGCTTTACCGTTACGGATGGCGAGGCCAATGTGCCGGTCAGCTATACAGGCATCCTGCCCGATCTTTTTCGCGAAGGGCAGGGCGTGGTGACCGAAGGCATGTTCGATGCCGCCACTCACGGCTTCGTGGCCGACAGTGTGCTGGCCAAGCACGACGAGAACTACATGCCGAAGGAAGTGGCAGACCGGCTGAAGGACAAGGGCCTGTGGCAGCATGGCGGAGAGGGTGAGGAACCCGCCGCCGCGACGCCGTCGGCCAGTGCTGCTTCGCCCGACAAGACCGGAGCAACCAAATGATCAACGAGATCGGCCATTACGTTCTGGTTCTGGCGCTTGGGGTGGGGTTGATCGTTTCCACGCTGCCGGTCATCGGCGCGCGCCGCAACGACCGGGCGCTGATGGATGTCGCCTCGCTCGGCTCGGTCCTGATGTTCCTGCTCGTTGGTTTTTCCTTCGCAGCGCTGACGCGGGCCTATGCCGTCTCGGATTTTTCCGTGCGCAACGTCTGGGAAAACTCCCATTCGCTGATGCCGATGATCTACAAGCTGACCGGTGTCTGGGGCAACCATGAAGGCTCCATGCTGTTGTGGCTGCTCATTCTGGTGTTTTTCAGCGCGCTCGTCGCCGCCTTCGGCCGCAACCTGCCGGAAACGCTGAAAGCCAATGTTCTTGCGGTGCAGGCATGGATTTCGGTCGCCTTCCTGCTGTTCATCCTGCTCACCTCCAACCCGTTCCTGCGGCTGGAGCCGGTTCCCGCCGAGGGGCAGGACCTCAATCCCATTCTTCAGGATTTCGGCCTCGCCATCCATCCGCCGCTGCTTTACCTCGGTTATGTCGGCTTTTCCGTCTGCTTTTCCTTTGCGGTTGCCGCGTTGCTGGAGGGACGCATCGATGCCGCCTGGGCGCGATGGGTTCGCCCGTGGACACTCGCCGCATGGACCTTCCTGACCGCCGGCATCTCCATGGGTTCCTACTGGGCCTATTATGAACTCGGCTGGGGCGGCTGGTGGTTCTGGGATCCGGTGGAAAACGCCTCCTTCATGCCGTGGCTTGCCGGAACCGCGCTGCTTCATTCGGCGCTTGTCATGGAAAAGCGCGAGGCGCTGAAAATCTGGACCGTGCTTCTGGCGATCATGACCTTTTCGCTGTCGCTGCTCGGCACCTTCCTCGTCCGCTCGGGCGTTCTGACCTCCGTCCACGCCTTCGCCACCGATCCGAGCCGAGGCATCTTCATTCTCGGCATTCTCACGATCTTCATCGGCGGCGCCTTCGCGCTCTTTGCATGGCGCGCTCCCTCGCTGAAGGCCGGGGGGCTGTTTGCGCCGATTTCGCGTGAGGGGGCGCTGGTTCTCAACAACCTCATCCTCACCGTGTCCACGGCAACCGTGCTGATAGGGACGCTTTACCCGCTCATTCTCGAAACCCTGACGGGCGAAAAAATCTCGGTCGGTGCGCCTTTCTTCAACCTCACCTTCGGCCTCCTGATGATCCCGATCCTGATCGTCACGCCCTTTGGCCCGATGCTGGCCTGGAAGCGCGGCGATCTGCTCGGCGCATTCCAGCGGCTTTATGTGGCGGCTGCGCTTGCCGCTCTCGCGGGTCTGACGCTCTGGTACATCGAAAATGGCGGCCCGGTGCTGGCCGCACTCGGCATCGCTGCGGGCTTCTGGCTGATCTTCGGGGCGCTTGCCGATCTCTGGTATCGCGCCAATTTCGGCAAGCTGGCCTTCGGCATCGCATTTCGCCGCCTCAAAGGCCTGCCGCGTTCGGCCTTCGGCACGGCGCTGGCGCATATGGGGCTCGGCATCACCGTGCTCGGCATCGTCATCGTCACCACTTTCGAGACGGAAACGGTGCTGGAGATGAAAGAGGGCATGGTGGCGGAAGCGGGCGGCTACAGCCTCACCTTCGACGGCATCCGCCACGCCGTCGGCCCGAACTTCACCGAGGATCGCGGCCATTTCACCATCCGCAAGGCGGGTGTCGAAGTGGCCGATGTGTGGTCCTCCAAGCGGCTCTATACCGCGCGGCGCATGCCGACGACGGAAGCGGGTATCCTGACCTTCGGCCTCAGCCAGCTTTATGTCTCGCTCGGCGATCCCATGACCGATGGCGGCATGGTGGTGCGCATCTGGTGGAAACCCTTCATCCTGTGCATCTGGGGCGGCACGCTGTTCATGATGGCGGGCGGTTTCATCTCGCTCTCGGACAGGCGTTTGCGGGTGGGCGCGCCGACCCGCAAGGCGAAGCCGGTGCGGGCCGCCATGCCGGAGGCGGCGGAATGAGGGAGTTTGTGGCAGCGCTCGGGCTTCTTCTCACCCTCATCTTCGCTGCGGCCTCTCCAGCCTTCGCGTTCAACCCCGACGAAGTCCTCAAAGACCCGGTGCTGGAACAGCGCGCCCGCAATCTCACGTCTCAACTGCGCTGCATGGTCTGCCAGAACCAGTCGATCGACGACAGCAATGCCGAACTGGCGCGCGATCTGCGGGTCCTGGTGCGCGAGCGGCTGGTTCAAGGCGACAGCGACAAGGCCGTTATCGATTACGTCGTGTCGCGCTACGGCGAGTTCGTGCTCCTGAAACCGCGTCTCAGCCTTCGCACCGTGCTTTTGTGGGGCGCGCCGATCGGCCTCACCCTTGCGGGAATTTTCGCCGTCTTCGTGTTTTCCCGCCGCCGCGCAAGCCAGGAACAGCCACAGAAACTGAGCGCGGACGAAGAAGAGCGAATCCGCAATCTCATTGAAAAATAACCGGTTTCCATTTCCGTCCCCGGTTCTTTTTCAACATTACGGATTTTTCATTCGTCAGACACTTCGCCGTAAGGTGTCGCCTCCTATATCTTCATCATCCACCGCTTCTCCCCCGGTCAAACGGGGCCCAGTCTGAATGAAGAAAGAAGGTACACCATGTCTCATTCGCAAAACGGCCATTCCTCGCTGAAGACGGCCTCGCTGAAGACGGCTCTGAAGGCCACGACCGTTGGCGGCCTTGCGGCGCTGATGCTTTCCACCGGCATCGCCGCCCCGATCCTCCATTCGTTTGCAGCCCCCGTCGAGGTGAATGCGCCGCAGGTTCCAAGCTTCGCCAATGTGGTCGATGCGGTATCGCCCGCCGTCGTCTCCGTTCGCGTACAGTCGAACGTGCAGCCCGCTTCCGATGATAGCAGCAACTTCTCTTTCAATTTTGGCGGCCGTGGCCTCGACCAGCTGCCTGATGACCATCCGCTGAAACGTTTCTTCAAGGAATTCGGCGGTCCGAACCAGGATCGCTCCGAGCGTGGTCCAAATCGCCACCGTGACGGCAAGGGTCCGCTGCGTCCCGTCGCTCAGGGCTCCGGTTTCTTCATCTCCGAAGACGGTTACATCGTCACCAACAACCATGTCGTCGATGACGGCTCCGCCTATACGATCGTCATGAATGACGGTACCGAACTCGACGCCAAGCTCGTCGGCCGCGATCCGCGTACCGATCTTGCGCTCCTGAAGGTCGATGTGAACCGCAAGTTCACCTATGTGAAGTTTGCCGATGACAGCAAGATCCGCGTCGGTGACTGGGTCGTCGCCGTCGGTAACCCCTTCGGCCTCGGCGGCACGGTGACATCAGGCATTATTTCGGCCCGCGGCCGCGATATCGGCTCCGGCCCCTATGATGATTACCTGCAGATCGACGCCGCCGTGAACCGTGGCAACTCGGGTGGCCCGGCCTTCAACCTCAATGGCGAAGTGGTCGGCATCAACACCGCCATCTTCTCGCCGTCGGGTGGTAATGTCGGCATCGCCTTCGCTATTCCGGCCTCCGTCGCCAAGGATGTGATCGCCGACCTGCAGAAGGACGGCAAGGTCGAACGCGGCTGGCTGGGCGTGCAGATCCAGCCCGTCAGCAAGGATATCGCCGAATCGCTCGGCCTTTCCGAAGCCAGCGGCGCGCTCGTTGTTTCGCCGCAGTCCGGTTCGCCGGGCGACAAGGCCGGCATCAAGCAGGGTGACATCATCACCGCCGTCAATGGCGAGCCTGTCAAGGATGCCCGCGACCTGTCGCGCCGCATCGGTGGCATGGCGCCCAACGCCAAGGTTGAAATCTCGCTGTGGCGCGGTGGCAAGTCGCAGTCGGTAACGGTGACGCTGGGTGATCTTACAAGCGACGACGCCTCCAAGGCGACGCCGACCCAGAACGACGACAAGGGCAGCCAGTCTTCCAGCGAGAAGGTGCTGTCCAGCCTCGGCCTGACGGTTTCTCCCGCCGATGACGGCAATGGCCTTGCCATCACCGATGTCGACCCCGACAGCGATGCCGCTGCCCGTGGCCTGAAGACGGGTGAGAAGATCACCTCGGTCAACAACCAGCAGGTCGCTTCCGCCGCCGATATCGAGAAGATCCTCGAACAGGCCAAGAAGGATGGACGCTCCAAGGCGCTGTTCCAGATCCAGACGGACGATGGCAGCCGCTTCATCGCTCTGGATATCGACCAGGGTTGATAATTCGAATGACGATGCCGGTTCTTTTGGGAGCCGGCGTCGTATCCCGCTCTTGAGATGGGGCGGTTGAGTATGGCAGGGCGTTGCGGCCCGTTTCTTCTCCCCGCCGGGGAGAAGATGGCCCGAAGGGTCAGATGAGGGTGCAACCTCTCGATCTATCGCTAACGTCGCCCCCTCATCCCGCTGCCGCGGACTTCTCCCCGGCGGGGAGAAGAAACAAGCGGCACCCGCCTGATCCATAGGCGATTGTTCCGTCTGGAAGCGCGATGGTGTTTAAGGCCCGATCTTCGGAGGAAATTCCATGGAAAACAAGGTTCAGGAAGTCTCTCCCGCATCTGTTTCCGGTTGTGCGGAAAAGGGCGAGGGGGCTATTGTCCCGCACATGAAGATTCTAGTCATTGAAGACGACCTCGAGGCTGCGGCCTATATGACCAAGGCGTTCCGCGAAGTCGGGATCGTCGCCGATCACGCGAGCGACGGTGAGAGCGGCCTGTTCATGGGCTGCGAGAATGCCTATGACGTCATGGTGATCGACCGCATGCTGCCGCGCCGCGACGGGCTTTCCGTCATCAGCGAGCTGCGCCGACGCGGTATCGAGACGCCGGTTCTCATTCTTTCCGCGCTGGGGCAGGTGGATGACCGTGTAACGGGCCTGCGCGCCGGCGGCGATGATTATCTGCCGAAACCTTACGCCTTTTCCGAACTGCTCGCCCGTATCGAGGTGCTGGGTCGCCGTAAGGGCAAGCCCGAGCAGGACATGATCTACCGGGTCGGCGATCTCGAACTCGACCGGCTGTCGCATGATGTGCGCCGCAACGGTAAGGAAATCCTGCTGCAGCCGCGCGAATTCCGCCTGCTGGAATATCTGATGAAGAATGCCGGCCAGGTCGTAACCCGCACCATGCTTCTGGAAAATGTCTGGGACTATCACTTCGATCCGCAGACCAATGTCATCGACGTGCATGTTTCCCGCCTGCGCTCAAAGATCGAGAAGGACTTCGAGAAGCCGCTTCTGAAGACCATCCGCGGCGCCGGCTACATGATGAAGGACGAGGGCTGATTGGCGAAAATGGCCCGCCTCAGAATAGTGTTCCGGTCGACAGCGGTGCGCCTTTCGGCGCTCTATATCCTGCTGTTTGCGCTCTGCGCCGCCTTCCTGGTCTTTTATGTCACCGCCCTTTCCGAACGGCTGCTGAACCAGCAGACGCGTGATGCGGTGCTGCAGGAAGTCTCGGATGTGCAGCGGATCTATAATCGCGGCGGCATCAACCCGCTTCTCAGGATGATGGAGCGCCGCGCCCGCCAGCCGGGTGCGAGCCTTTATGTCATCGCCGGGCCGAATGGCGAAATCCTTGCCGGCAACGTTGCCTCCGTTCAGCCCGGTGTTTTCGACAAGGAGGGCTGGACGGGCTTTCCGTTCCGTTACGAGCGTTATTCCGAAAGCGGCGACAGCGTGCAGCATCTCGCCACCGCCAATATCTTCATGCTGGACAACGGCCTGCGCATCCTGATCGGCCGCGACCTTGGCGAGCCGACCAAGTTCCGGGCGCTGGTGCGCAATGCGCTGATGGTGGCGCTTGCCATCATGGGCGGCGGCGCGCTGCTCATCTGGTTCGGCATCGGCCGCAATGCGCTGAAACGCATCGACCGCATGTCGGCGGCGACCAAGAAGATCATGGCCGGCGATCTTTCCCAGCGCCTGCCGCAGGGCCGGTCCGGTGATGAATTCGACCGCCTGTCCGGCTCGCTGAACGCCATGCTCGGCCGCATCGAAAAGCTGAATGAAGGCCTGCGCCAGGTCTCCGACAATATCGCCCACGATCTGAAGACGCCGCTGACGCGACTGCGCAACAAGGCGGCCGCAGCCCTTGACGACAATGACGAGACGAAACGGCGCGCGGCCCTTGAAGGCATCATCGCCGAGTCAGACCAGCTTATCCGCACCTTCAACGCGCTCTTGATGATTTCCCGCGTCGAGGCCGGTTCGATCGCCGCGGAAATGACCGATGTCGACGTCTCGGCGATTGCCGCCGACAGCGCCGAACTTTACGAACCTGTCGCCGAGGATGCCGGGCTTGCTCTGGAAGCCGAAATAGAGGCTAACCTTTCGGTGAAAGGCAACCGCGAACTGATCGGCCAGGCGCTTTCCAACCTCATCGACAACGCCATGAAATATGCCTGCGAGGGCGAAGGCGACAACAAACTGGTCGTCCGCCTGGCAAGGGAGCCGGAGGCGATCGTGCTTTCCGTCGCCGATAACGGTCCAGGCATTCCCGCCGACAAGCGCGGCGAGGTGCTGAAACGTTTCGTCAGGCTGGATGAAAGCCGCTCCAAGCCGGGAACCGGGCTCGGCCTGTCGCTGGTGGAGGCCGTCATGGAACTGCATGGCGGATCGCTGGTGCTATCCGACACGGATGCCTCGAATGCGGCCTGCCCGGGGCTGACGGTTTCGATGGTGTTTCCCATTCCCAGGGCGTAAGCATCGCTGGCTGATGATGCCAGTTGGTCTTCCGGTGAGTTCTGCGGATGAGCAAGGCTTGCCGGGAAATGACTGTTCTTCAAGAATATATTGAAAGATGATCTGGAGAATGGTTCGGTTGATCGACTGCGATGGCTCTGTTCGGAAATCGCGCGCGATGGACGAAAGGATGTGTGACGGGTGGCAGATACGGTTCCCCTGATCGACGACGGGCATGGCCCGATCATTCTGTTCGATGCGGAATGTGTCTTGTGTTCCGTGAATGCGCAATTCGTACTGCGGCATGACAGGGCCGGATATTTCCGCCTCGCTTCCATGCAGAGCGAGATCGGCGCTGAAATTTACCGTCGTTACGATATGGACCCGAAAGATCCCGTCAGCATGCTGGTCGTGGATGGCGGTAGGGTGCGGCAGGACAGCGATGCTGTGCTGAGCATATATGAGGCGCTGGGCATGCCCTGGCGGCTTGTTACCGTATTGCGCATCATTCCCGCATTTCTGCGCGATCCCGTTTATCGCTTTGTCGCCCGCAATCGCTACCGCTGGTTCGGAAGGCGTGATGAGTGCTGGGTGGCGCCGCCGGAATACAGGGACAGGATTCTTTGAATATGGCGGCCCAGTGAAACGCCTTGCGGCGCTTCACTGGATGAGGAGGCGTGAGGGCAGGGACGCCTTTCCTCATGGGGACGGGCGGGGGATGGACGTGTATTTCTCCCGCGCGGCTTAGAACGTGTAGGCCACGCCGATCATGGCGAAGGGCTGGATATCCTTTTTCACCACCGGGCTGTCCTTGGCGTCGCCCAGCAGGAAGCCGACGCCGCCGGTGCCTGTGATCATCCAGTTCTCCGTCATGAGATAGGAAACCGAGGCGCTGGCGTCGATGCGCTTGAAGCCCGCTTTGGCGTCATAACGGCGCAGGCCGGAGCGGGCGGATTGGGCCGAGGTGACACCGAAATAGGATTTCATGTGGTTGTCGTCCGCCCAGGTGGCGGAGAGATCCGCACCGAAGATGAACTGGTCGACTTTCTGCGAGACGCTTGCACCGACAGTGGCGGTCAGGCCTTCGCTGCCGCCGATGGCCTTGTCCACCTTGGCGTAGATTTCAAAGGGGTCGACGCCATAGGCGATGACGCCGCCGACCACGCCGCCGGCCTTGATGTCGCCCAGCCCGCGCAGGTTCTTCTTGTCATCCTTTTCCTTGCGGCCCGCTTCCCAGCCACCCTTGACGCCCAGCCGGAAGCCGTTCTGGTTCAGAAGATTGACGGTAACGCCGCTGAAATCGATACTCAGCGTTTCCCCATACTGGACGGAAACCAGCGGAACGGCGCCCACTTCCAGCTTGTCCGAACCTTCATATTTCGGGGCATAGGCCGCACCTGCGCCGAGCGTGATCTTCCACTCGCTGGAACTGCTGTAGCGGGCATTGTCGAAATTGCCCTGCGGATCGGCCAACCTGTCCGATTTGCCGATATCGGCGGCGAAGACCGGTGTGCAGATCGCCTGCGCGGCGGGCAGCGTCGTCAGGCAAAGGGCCATCGCGCGCAGGTTCTTTTGCCATTTCACTGTAAAAATCTGTTTCATGATCATATCCGTTGCAGCATCGAGCGTCGGAAAACCGGGGAGTCGGGTTTCGTTGAGGATGACGCTACGCGGGCACAATTGCGGAGACATTACGCGGTGCGGCGCTTTGGAAAACATCGCCACCGGCGGTTTTCTGATCGCAAAGCGGCCCGCATTTGTTACAACGCCAGATGCATGCGCCGGGAGGCTTCGCAAAAGGTGCGGCGGCAGGGACGTTTAGGATGCGGTGCATCCGGTCCTGAAAGCCGGGCACGGTCGAGGAGCGGCGAGAGAATAGGCGGAAGAGGGAGAGAGACAGTGACGAAACGGGAAACCGCTGAAAGGCGGCTGAGCGAGGTTCTGCCGGGGATGATCCGCCCCTATACGCAAACGGAACTGAAATCCGTTCTTTCGACGCTGAAGGATATCGGCAAGGGCGAGCCGGCGGTGGCCGCGCTGCTTGCCGGGGAAAGCGCACTCAAAGACTTTATCGCCGCGGCTTTCACGCTGTCGCCCTATCTTCGCGACATGGCGTCGGCGGATGAGGGGCTTTTATCGCTGGCGATTTCGAAACCGCTTGAGCCGCTGCTGACCGGTCTCGTCCGTGAGGCGCGCGATTGCTGGAAGCCCGGGGAAGAGGGCGGCATACCAAGCGAAAATGAGGTCATGTCGCGGCTGAGAGTAGCCAAGCGGCGGCTCTCTTTCATTGCCGCACTCGCCGATCTCGCCCGCATCTTCACCGCGCGCGATACGACCCGCTGGTTGAGCGACATGGCGGATGCATCGCTCTCCGCCGCCATCGATCACCTGCTGCTGTCGGCTCATGAGAGCGGCAAGCTGAAACTGAAGAATGCCGCAGCCCCCAGCGAAGGATCGGGCCTCATCGTGCTCGGCATGGGCAAGCTCGGTGCGCGCGAACTCAACTATTCCTCCGACATCGACGCCGTGGTGTTCTTCGAACCCTCCGCCGGCATCATGGACGATCCCTATGATGCGACGGAGAATTTCGGCCGGATGATGCGCCGTCTGGTGCGCATCATGCAGGAGCGCACGGCCGACGGTTATGTCTTCCGCACCGATCTGCGGCTGCGCCCCGACCCCGGCTCCACGCCGCTTGCTATCCCCGTGGAAGCGGCGCTGCTTTATTACGAGGGCAGGGGCCAGAACTGGGAACGCGCCGCCTATATCAAGGCGCGGCCGGTGGCTGGTGACATCAAGGCGGGCGAGAACTTCCTGCGGGAGCTGACGCCTTTCATCTTCCGCAAATATCTCGATTACGCGGCGATTGCCGATATTCATTCCATCAAGCGGCAGATCCACGCGCATAAGGGCCATGGTGCGATTGCGGTAAAGGGCCACAACGTCAAGCTCGGACGCGGCGGCATCCGCGAGATCGAGTTCTTCGCGCAGACGCAGCAGCTGATCGCCGGCGGCCGCATGCCGGCGCTCCGGGTGCGGGCAACGCAGGAGGCGCTGGCGGCACTGACCGAGGCGAAATGGATCGACTCCGAAACGCGCGACAGCCTGACCGACGCCTACTGGTTCCTGCGTGAGGTGGAGCACCGTATCCAGATGGTGCGCGACGAGCAGACCCATGTGCTGCCCGACACCGAAGCAGAATTGAAGCGCATTGCGTTCATGCTGGGTTTCGAGGACACCAAGGCCTTTTCGGAAAAGCTGGAAGAAGTGCTGCGGCTGGTGGAGCGGCGTTATTCAGCGCTGTTTGAGCAGGAAACGAAACTCTCCGGCGAGGCTGGCAATCTGGTCTTTACCGGCCAGAAGGACGATCCCGATACGCTGAAGACGCTCTCCGCCCTCGGCTTCGAGCGGCCGGAGGATATTTCGCGCGTTATCCGCACCTGGCACAATGGCCGCTACCGGGCCACGCAATCGGTCGAGGCGCGCGAGCGGCTGACGGAGCTGACGCCGGACCTGCTGCGCGCCTTCGGTGAAAGCAAGCGGGCGGATGAGGCGCTGCTGCGTTTCGATAATTTCCTCTCCGGCCTGCCGGCCGGAATCCAGCTGTTTTCGCTGCTCGGCAACAATCCAGCTCTGCTCGACCTGCTGGTGACCATCATGTCGTCAGCCCCGCGCCTTGCGGAAATCATCGCCGCCCGCCCGCATGTCTTTGACGGCATGCTGGACCCGGCTTTGATGAGCGACATCCCGACACGCGATTATCTTGCGCACCGCATGGGCAATTTCCTCTCCAACGCCCGCCACTACGAGGATATTCTTGACCGGCTGCGCATCTTTGCCGCCGAACAGCGGTTCCTGATCGGCGTTCGGCTCCTGACCGGCGCGATCCGCGGCGAAGTCGCCGCCCGCGCCTTCACCCATCTTGCCGATCTGGTGATCGAGGCGGCGCTCAATGCCGTTCTGGCGGAAATGGAATCAGCGCATGGGCTTTATCCCGGCGGCCGTGTCGCCGTCATGGGCATGGGAAAGCTTGGCTCCTTCGAGCTGACGGCGGGTTCGGATGTCGATCTCATCCTGCTTTACGACTATGACGATGCCGCCCATGAATCCACCGGCGCAAAACCGCTCGATGTGGTGCGTTATTTCACCCGCGTCACGCAAAGGCTGATTGCCGCGCTGTCTGCGCCCACGGCCGAAGGCGTGCTTTACGAGGTCGACATGCGGCTTCGCCCCTCCGGCAATAAGGGGCCGGTGGCGACCCGTATCTCCGCTTTCGAGAAATACCAGCGCGAGGAAGCCTGGACCTGGGAACATATGGCGCTTTCGCGCGCCCGCCTCGTCTGCGGCGATGCCTCGCTGATGGAAGATGCGCGCCGCATCATTGCCTCGATACTGTCCCGCAAGCGCGATGTGGCAAAGGTCTCCACGGACGTGCTGGAGATGAGAACTCTCATCGAGCAGGAAAAACCGCCGGAAAACAACTGGGACTTCAAGCTCATCAATGGCGGCCTGATCGACCTTGAATTCATCGCCCAATATCTGGCGCTGATGGGGCCTGTGAAGGGGCTTGCCGCTCACGAACCGGGCCGCAACACGGCCGAGGCGCTGCAGGTGCTCGCCGCGCCTGTCATGGAGCCGCAGGCTTTCGATGACTGCATGGCGGCGATGAGGCTTTATACGGAAATCTCGCAGATCGTGCGGCTGTGTATCGATGGGACGTTCAATCCGAAGGAAGCGCCGGCGGGTCTGATCGACCTCGTCTGCCGGGCGGGGGATTGCCCGGATATCTCAACGCTCGAAGGTGAGGTGAAGCGGCTGGCGAAAGCGGTGCGGAAAGCGTTTGTGGCGGTGGTGAAGAATGGGGGTTAGGGTTGGTGGGTGCGGCTTCACCCCCCTCTGCCCTGCCGGGCATCTCCCCCTCAAGGGGGGAGATCAGCTGGGAGCTAACGCTCGCTCATTCGCAACGTTAAAGATGGGCTGAAGAGCGCCGCGTATCGATCTCCCCCCTTGAGGGGGAGATGCCCGGCAGGGCAGAGGGGGGGAAGCCGCACCCTCCAGCGCAAAGGGGTGAACGCGAAACCCACCAAGCTTCAATGCACCGTCCCACAGCACCCCGCCGTGTGCGGAATAATGATCGTCACCACGGTGCCGCGGCCCTCACATGAGCGGATCTTCATCGTCCCGCCATGCAGCTTCACGAGCGAGCGGGAAATCGCAAGACCAAGCCCGGAGCCGCCCTGGCTTTTGGCGTATTGACTCTGGACCTGCTCAAAAGGCTGGCCGATCTTGTTGAGCGCCTGCGCGGGGATGCCGATGCCGGTATCGGCGATGGTGAGGATCATCGCTGCTTCATGGACATGGGTGCGCAGTGCGATACGGCCGCCATTGCCGGTGAATTTGACGGCGTTGGAGAGCAGGTTGAGCATGATCTGCTTCATGGCGCGGCGGTCGCCCTGCATGGTCAGCCCGGCGCAGACCTTCTGCTGCACGGTAATGTTCTTCTGTTCCGCCTGAATGGCCGTAAGGCGCAGGGTTTCTTCGATGAGCGGCGCAAGATCGATCGTCTCGCGGTTGATGCGCATATGGCCCGCTTCGATCTTTGACATGTCGAGAATGTCGTTGATAACGTTGAGCAGGTGTTTGCCGCTATCGTGGATATCGCGGGCATATTCGGAATATTTAGGCGAGCCGACCGGACCGAACATCTCGTTCTGCAGGATTTCGGAAAAGCCGAGGATGGCGTTGAGCGGCGTGCGCAGTTCATGGCTCATATTGGCGAGGAATTCCGATTTTGCCCGGTTGGCGGCCTGCGCGCGCTCTTTTTCGGCGAGATAATTGGCATTGGCGTCGGAAAGCTCCGTCTTCTGCCGCTCCAGCTTGTGCTGTGAGGCGGAGAGATCGCCGATCGTTGCCATCAGTCGGCGTTCGGAATCGCGCAGCCGTTCCTGATGGCGCTTCAGAAGGGTGATATCGGTGCCGACGGAGACGAGGCCGCCGTCGCGGGTGCGGCGTTCGTTGATCTGCAGCCAGCGGTCATCGGCAAGCTGCACTTCCATGGTGCGCGACAGGCCGGATTGATCCGGATCGGCAACGCGGCGCTCCACGACGGGGCGGGCGGCTGCGGCATGGACCGTGCTTTTTTCCGTGCCGGCCACCAGCACGCTGTCAGGCAGGCCATAGGCCTTCTGGTAGTGGGTGTTGCACATCACGAGGCGATCGTTCTTGTCCCACAGCACGAAAGCTTCCGAGGTGGATTCGATGGCGTCGGCAAGGCGCTGGTCGGCCTCGGCATAACGCTGGGCGAGGCGGTGCTGTTCGGTGACATCCATGGCGATGCCGATGACACGCGGGCCGTTATTGGTGCGGATGACCTGGGCGCGGGCGCGCAGCCAGACATAATGGCCCTTGGCATGGCGCATGCGGAAAATCTGGTCGATCTGGCGAAGGTTGCCACAGCCGACGGCGCGTGCAAGCTCGTAGAGATTGCCGTCTTCGGAATGCATCATGCGGGCCGCGTCGGAAAAGGAGAGCGGTGCTGCCTTCGGCGGAAGCCCGAGAATTTCGTAGAGTGAGCCCGACCAGAACATGCGCCGGCTGGAAAGATCGAAATCCCAGAGGCCGCAGCGCCCGCGCGACAGCGCCGTTTCCACCCGCAGGTTGGATTCAGCGAAGATGTCGTCGGCGTCGCGGGCGCGCTTCACCTGCATGTAATAGGCGTAGAGCACAACGAGCAGGATGGAGGAGATGCCGGCGAACAGCGTGACGTTCATGGCGATTTCGCTGCGCCAGAAGGAGCGGATCGGCTGCAGCGAGCGCGCCGCGATCACCATGGCGCCATCATCACCGAAGGGGATCATCGTCGCATAATGCTGCTGGCCATCGATGTTGGTCTCGATGGTGCCGGGCGAGCCGGGGAAACGCTGCACGATGGCGATTTCGGGAAGCAGGGCAGGCAGCGACGTGCCGATATAAAGCATTGCCTCCTTGCCCGCGCCCGCGAAGATGCGGCCATTGCTGCCTGACAGCAGTACCATGGTGCCATCGGCAAGGCTGCCCGATGGCAATGCGGCGACAAGGCTCGCCTCGGCGCGGGTCCGGTCCTGCGCAGTGAAAACGATACCGTTATTAACAAGGGCCGCTTTCGCCGTCAGCGCCGTCAGCGCGGTTGAGTGGCGGGCGGCCTCTTCCATGCGGCTGTATTCGGCAACGATGCCAAGCATGCGCGAGGCGGCGACAACGACAAGGAAGGCGAGGATGAGAATGGGGATGAGGCGTTTCAGCAGGGTCTCGACCTGCGGCGCCGGGCGGTCGGAGCCATTCATCAAACCCATCAGGTCGCTGGAAAGCCTTTCGCCCCAGGCCGCAAGATCAGAAAATTTGGCATACGGCCGCTCATCGCCCGCAGTCGCCCGCCGCACGTTCGTCATTGTCCCGCCTTTTAGATGTCCCCAGTGATTCGAAGCGCCGCCGCTCGAGTATCCCTAATGAATCAAATGCGATTCGCCGTGTCCAGAGGCAAAAGTTAAAAGAATTTTAACCCCTTGAACCGACTCCGTATTTTTTCGGGACAATATGTTCCCGCTTCGGGAAAAGCGGGATTCATGAAGAAAAACAGTGAGCCTGCACTAGAATTCCGGCGGTTTCGGGATGCCTCGTTGAACGGGTTCAGGCTCCGTCGAAGGCATCTAGGGCAGGGCCAAGCGCGCTGATCACGCCATTGCCGGCGGCAGGAAGACCGGTCAGCACCGCGCTGATGATATCCTCCCGGCTGGCACCGTGCGCCTTGGCTTCCGTTACATGAAAAGCGATGCCGCTTTCCAGACGCAGGGCGGCCAGAATGCCGATATAGATCAGGCCCTGCGTCTTCACATCGAGTGAGGAGGCTGCCCCCAGACCCTGCACGGCCTGCAGCCATGCGGCCTTGTGGGCCGGGGCGTCGGTCATGAAGCGTTGAAACGAAGCGCTGGTTCTGGACATGTCCGTCATCTGAAGTTCCTATCTGATCCCGAGCCAATGTCGGCCCTTCGTACACAAGGATGCCGCGCAATGCGCGACGCCGCCTTGATGGAAATCAAGACGGCGTCGCGGCATGGATCAGAATGGTGGAGCTTCGGCGGACGATCAGCCCTTGAGGATACGCCCGACAATGTCGCTCACATCCGTCGACAGGTCCTTCGCCTCGGCGATTGTCGAAAGCGCGGCTTTCGCATGGTCGGCGCGGCTTGCCTCCAGCGACCGCCAGGAGCGCATGGAGGTCAGAATACGGGCGGCCAGCTGTGGATTGCGCTTGTCGATGGCGATGATCTGCTCGGCAAGGAAACGATACGCCGCGCCATCGGCACGGTGGAAGCCGGTGGGGTTGGAAAAGGCAAGTGTGCCGACCAGCGAACGCACCCGGTTCGGATTGGTGGCGATGAAATGTTTCGATTTCATCAGCGCCTTGATTCGATCCAGCGCGCCTTCGCCGGGAATGGCGGCCTGCAGCGAGAACCACTTGTCGAGAACGAGCGCATTGTCGGCAAAGCGCTTTTCGAAGGCGGCAAGCGCTTCCTTTGTTTCCATGCTTTCCGGGAAACGCTGGGTCAGGACGCTGAGCGCATGGGCGAGATCGGTCATGTTGGTGGCGTCGGCAAAGGCCTTCGCCGCCCGCTCCGGTGTTCCCTCGGCAAAGGCGAGGAAGCTCAGGGCGCCATTGCGCAGCGAACGGCGTCCGGCGCTGTCGGCGTCGGGGCTGTAGGCCTCGCCACTGGCGGCGCCATCCGCAAGCCGCCGCAGCGTTTCTAGACCGGCCGTGGCAATCGCCTTGATGGTGGCGTTGCGCGCCTTGTGGATGGCGTCGGGATCGGTGTTGCCGCCGAGTTCGCGGGCGATATCCGTCTCGCTCGGCAGAGCGAGCGCCTGCGCCCGGAAGGCCGGCTCAAGCGCGTCGTTGCCGATGATTTCGATGAGCGTGGCGGAAAGAGCCGCATCCGTTCGTATCTCCTCGCCCTTCTGCACCGCTTTGGTGGCGGCAATCAGCGCCGGCAGGGCGAGATCGGTCAGCGCCTGGAAACGGGCGAACATGTCAGTCTCATGCCGGGCGATCTGCACCAGATCGGCCGCATTCTGCTCGAAATCCAGATTGATCGGCGCCGAGAAGCTGCGGTTGATCGACAGCACCGGCCGCGACGAGATGCCGGTGAAGGAGAAGGTCTGGTTGCGTTCGGTCAGATGCAGCACGCCATCGCGATACTCGCCGCCTTCGACGGCCTGCGGTTCGGCGATCTGGCCATTGTCGAGAATAAGGGCCAGCGACAGCGGAATATGGCGCGGCTGCTTCACCGATTGGCCGGGCGTGGGCGCCACGGTCTGTTCCAGCGTCAGCCTGAAGGTGGCATTGCCGGCATCATAAGCCGATGAGACGGAGACGAGCGGCGTGCCCGCTTCCGTGTACCAGCGCGAAAACTGCGAGAGATCGCGACCGCTGGCGTCAGTGAAGCTCTTGACGAAATCCTCGACGGTGGCGGCTTCGCCGTCATGGCGCTCGAAATAGAGGTCCATGCCCTTCTTGAAATCATCAGCGCCGAGGATCGTGGCGATCATGCGGGTGACTTCAGCGCCCTTTTCATAAACGGTCGTCGTGTAGAAATTGTTGATTTCGCGATAGGTATCCGGGCGCGGCGGGTGCGCCAGCGGGCCGGAATCCTCGGGAAACTGCTCCGATTTCAGGTGGCGCACATCGGCAATGCGCTTGACCGGGCGGGAGCGCATGTCTGCGGAAAATTCCTGATCGCGATAGACCGTCAGGCCTTCCTTCAGGCACAGCTGGAACCAGTCGCGGCAGGTAATGCGGTTACCCGTCCAGTTATGGAAATATTCATGGGCGATGATGCGCTCGATATTGGCGTAGTCAGCATCGGAAGCGGTTTCGGGGTCAGCCAGCACGAATTTGTCGTTGAAGACGTTGAGACCCTTGTTCTCCATCGCCCCCATGTTGAAATCCGAGACCGCGACGATCATGAAGATATCGAGGTCGTATTCGCGGCCGAAGCGCTCTTCGTCCCATTTCATGGAACGCTTCAGCGCATCCATGGCGTAAGCTGCGCGCGGCTCCTTGCCGTGCTCGACATAAATCTTCAACGCCACTTCGCGGCCGGACATGGTGGTGAACGTGTCTTCCACCACGCCGAGATCGCCGGCGACGAGCGCGAAGAGATAGCTGGGTTTCGGATGCGGGTCGAACCAGGCCGCGAAGTGACGGCCCTCGTCGTAATTGCCGCCGCCGAGGAAATTGCCGTTCGAGAGCAGCAGCGGATTGCCTTCCTTCGCCGCGATGATCGTCACCGTATAGGGCGCCAGAACATCCGGCCGGTCGGGGAAATAGGTGATACGGCGGAACCCTTCCGCCTCGCATTGGGTGCAATAAACGCCATTGGTGCGGTAAAGCCCCATCAGCTGCGTATTGATCTGCGGATTGATGTAATTGGTGACGCAGATCTCGAAGGGAGCTTCGGCCGGCAGATCGCGGATGGTCAGGCTGTCGGGCGTCGCCTCATATTGGCCGGCGGGAAGCTCCACCTGGTCGAGCAGCAGGCCGGAGAGCTTCAGCTCGTCGCCATCGAGAACGAGCGGCGCCTGCCGCTCAGCGCCTTCGCGCCGGTGAAAGATCAAACGGGCTTCGACCTTGGTATTCTTGGGGTCGAGTTCGAAGGTGAGATCCACCCGCTCCAGAACGAAATCGGTGGGGCGGTAATCTGCCAGGTGAACGATCTGGCCCGTGTCTGTTCGCATGACTGTCCCTGAATAACTTGGCGTGGTCTTCCCGGCATCATGTCGCCATAAGTCCCGGATGTAAAATGGGTAGAGTATTCGTCACGTTCATGTGCGCGTCGGAGGACGTTCTGTCCCGCGATGGAAAGCTTTGCCGGCCATGCAGACAATCCTCCCGCCGCCGGACCCGTGGACCATGGCAGCAAATGTTGAACGATTGCTGAAATTATATTTTATTTTCTTCAAATTTTAGCACGCGTCGCTTTTCGTCTGCGATCGTTCCCTGAGCCCATGATAACCAACCCCAGCCAGATCAACGGAATTCATGAGTGAATAACATTTTTTGTTGTAAAGCCCCGGAAGAATGCTCTAGCCTTGGGACATCCACTTCCCCTGCGTCGTCCTCTCCCGCATGAAAATCTCCCGATGGCGTGTTTGCGCAGCCGATATGAGTAACTGCCAATGAACGCCGAACCGATGAATCCCTTTCGCGGGATTAGCATGAAGCTGATTTCGGTCGGCTTTTTTCTTGTCATGCAGACCTGCATCAAGGCCGCAGGTGACGTGCCGGCCGGCCAGATCACCTTCTTCCGCTCGGCTTTCGCCATCATCCCGATCGTCGTTTATCTCGCCTGGCTGCATGCGCTGGCAAGCGCGCTGCACACCAATAATCTCGTCGGCCATTTTAAACGCGGTTTTCTGGGCATCCTCTCGATGGCCTGCGGTTTTTATGGGCTGACCATGCTGCCGCTGCCGGAATTCATCGCCATCGGCTATGCCTCGCCGCTTCTCGCCGTCGTTTTCGCCGCCTTCATCCTGCATGAAAAGGTACGTATCTATCGCTGGAGCGCGGTGTTTGTCGGCATGACGGGCGTGCTGGTGATTCTGTGGCCGAAGATGACGCTTCTGAGCGAGGGCGGCTTTGCCGCGGGTGAGGGGCTGGGGGCCATTGCCGTGCTATGCGGCGCGGCGCTGGGTGGGCTCGCGATGATCCAGGTGCGGCAATTGGTGGAGACGGAAAAGACGCCGACCATCGTTCTTTATTTTTCGCTCACCGCCACCTTGTTATCGCTCATCAGCGTTCCGTTCGGCTGGAATTCGCTGAGTGTGACGCAGGCCATGCTCTTGATCACCAGCGGCATCTGCGGCGGCGTCGCGCAAATCTTCCTGACGGAGAGTTACCGCCATGCGGAGGTTTCCGTCATCGCGCCCTTCGAATACAGCTCCATCGTCTTCGGGATCGCTGTTTCCTACATTCTGTTCGGCGATATTCCCACCGTCACCATGTTGATCGGCACGGCGATCGTGATTCTCGCCGGTATCTTCATCATTTTCCGCGAGCATCAGCTGGGATTGGCGCGACGGGCGGCGCGCAAGGCCTCGACGCCGCAGGGGTGAGGGAGGTTGCTACTCCCGCGGTATGTTAAGTCGGCGTCGATAACGAAGGGAAATTTTTCCCTCGACGTCATCCTCGGGCTTGTCCCGAGGATCTGCCAACCTCTTGATTTTGACGAGGTGATTAGATCCTCGGGACAAGCCCGAGGATGACGTCAGACGGCGTGGCCATCATCTCGACGTCCTGCTGCAAAACGCCCACAAAAGCAAAAGGCGCCTTCCCGAAGAAAGACGCCAGCGCGCAATCATATCTATGAGCCAGTGCTAGACTGGCCTGAGAGCTTCTCAGCGCTCGCGGAAATCCGCGAAGACTGCCGAGGGACGCGTCACGCGGACCTGCTGCATGGCAGCGCGTGCGGTCATCTGTTCGTTTGCGGCAGCGCCGAAACGATGGTAGCCCTGACTGGAGCGAGGGCCGAGGCCCGCCAGGCGGAGCGTTTCAAAGCCGGAATGTACCGGACGGAAGCGAGTGGTCATTGCCTTGGTTCCTTAAACCGAATTCCTCCCAAGACATGGTCGCTATATCGCAGCGCAGCATGGATTCGGCAAGCCGGCCAAATGCGCCGCTGTTATGCGTAATGCGCATGGCTTTTTTCATAATTCATTTACATTGAGTAGGAATGAGGCAGTCAGCCCTCTGTGATCTTGGCCTGAAAAGCCAATAAATCCTGCCATGCCAAGGACTTACTCGCTGGCGCGTTCAACAGCTCCTGCGGGTGCAGGCTTGCCAAAGCCGGTAAAACAAGGTGTCCGGCTGCGACATCACGCCACTGTCCGCGCAGCGTATGGATGGTGCCGGTGCCGCCAAAGAAGAAACGTGCGGTGAAGTTGCCAAGAAGCAACAGCTGTTTCGGCTCGGCAAGGGCGATCTGCCGCTCGATGAAGGGGCGGCAGATATCCATCTCTGCCTGCGTCGGCGGGCGGTTGCCCGGCGGCCGCCAGGGCACGACATTGCCGAGCATGATGGTGCTGCGCTCAAGCCCGATGGCCGCCAGCATGCGGTCGAGCAAAAGCCCGGTCTTGCCGGCGAAGGGAAGGCCCTCACGGTCGTCATCCGCGTCAGGCATCGGGCCGATGACCATGATGGCGGAGGCGGCATCACCTTCGGTGAAAATCGTATTGCGCGCGCTGTTCTTGAGGTTGCAGCCGCTGAAACCCTCAAGCGCGGTTTTCAGCTCGGCAAGCGATCTCGCGCTTTCCGCCGCAAAACGCGCCGCCGCCACGGCCTGCTCGTCCGGCATGGCGACATTCTGCTGAATGGCGGGGGCGGCTGGCGCGCCACGCGCCGGGGCGCTGCGCGTTGCCGCCTGCCGCTGAGGCGCGTCGGTACGGCGATCCGCAGGTCTTTCAGTCTGGCGCGCCGATGTCACCGCATCCTGCGCCGGCGCGGATCGGGCAGGGCGGGCGGCGGCGAATTCGGCGAAACGATCGATCGGGGTCTCTTCCAGCATCCAGTCCACGCCCGCATCCGCATGGAAATGCAGGAGGGCGGCGAGTTCGGCCGGGGAGAGGTCGTGGGCGGCGATCATGGGCGGAAACTACCCCATGTTCCCCGCCCGGGGAACCCGTAAATCACGCTGTCCAGCGCTGAATGTCGCCGCTTTCGCCGATCATGGCGAGACCATGGGCGATGGAGAGCAGCTCGCCGCCGCTTTCGATACGGTCGGCGTCGAAACGGCGGGTGAAAAGCTCCCGCACCGCCGGCACGAAGGAGGTGCCGCCGGTCAGGAACACCTTGTCGATCGCCTCGGGCGCAACCTTCGTCTTTTCCAGAACCTCGTCGAGCGCTTCTTCTATCTTGGCGAGGTCGTCAGCGATCCAGTTGTTGAAATCGCTGCGCTTCACCATCTTGCGGCCAGCCTTGCCGAGCGGCGAGAAGTTGAATTCCGCTTCTTCCGAAGAAGACAGCGCCATCTTGGTGGCGGAAATCGCCTGATAGAGCGGGTAGCCCTCGTCGTGGTCGACCAGGTCGATGAAGAGTTCGAGTTTTTCCGGCTCCAGCGCCGAGCGCACCAGCGATTTCAGCGCGGTGAATTCCTTCGAGGTCTTGAAGATCGACAGCTGGTTCCAGCGGCCGAAATTCACGTAATAACCCGAGGGTACATCCAGCACCTTGTCGAAGCTCTTGAACTTGCTGCCCTTGCCGATCTCGGGCGAGACCAGATTGTCGATCATGCGGAAGTCGAAATGGTCACCCGCTACGCCGACGCCGGAATGGCCGATGGGGGTGGCGGAAAGCTTGCCGGCATGGGTTTCGAAACGGATCAGCGAATAGTCCGTGGTACCGCCGCCGAAATCCGCCACCAGCACATTGGCGTCCTTCTTCAGGCTCTGGGCGAAATAATAGGCGGCCGCCACCGGCTCGTAGACATAATGGATATCAGGGAAGCCTGCCCGGGTGAGCGCCTCGTTGTAACGGGCGAGCGCCAGCGCCTCGTCCGGATTGCTGCCGGCGAAACGCACCGGCCGGCCGGCGATGACGGTGGAGACGTCACCTGGCCATTCCTCGCCCGCATAGGTCTTCAGCTTGCGCAGGAACACGTCCATCAGGTCTTCGAAGCTCTGGCGCTTGGCGAAGATCAGTGTGCCCTGGAAGAGCGGCGAGGCCGCAAATGTCTTGATCGACTGCAGGAAACGGCAGTCGCCGGCATTGTCGATGAACTGGCGGATGGCGGCACGTCCCGCTTCCACATGCAGGGCGGCCGCACCAAGGCCGGCATCCTTCATGAAGGAGAGCGCGGTGCGCATGCTGTCATCCGTGCCTGCGCTGCTGGTAAAACGCATGGAGCGGCTGTCGCCGCCGCCGTCGGAAAGAGCCATGACCGTGTTGGTCGTGCCGAAATCGAGGCCGAGAGCCCGCTTTTGCGTCATCGCCATATCCTTGTCGCCGATAGAAGAACCGCCCGGCCCTTGGGTGGCCCGGCGTGAAAATAAGGGATGCTCTTGGCGCCCCGATGTCAGAGGAGGGCGGTTGATTGCACAGGGCTGACGGAATGGCAAGCACCCGCACCCGGGTTTATTGTGAAATTTGCATGAAGTAATCGCCATGGGTGGAAGGCCGTCCTGCCGTCCGCATTAAATATTTTTTCGCATAAAGCGAGTATAAGGCTGAACTATAGCGTTAAAGAGCAGATTTATTTTTGTATTTGTTGTGTTTGCAGACGGAGCCCCGATGTCCCGAAAGCCGGCCCGTTCCACCCTCGAAGACGTGCCACCGGCGCGAAACGCCCGCGTTCGCGGCGATGCGGACAGCTTCAACCGCCATCTAATGGACCTGATGGAGGCGTCGCAGCAGGGTTATGCGCTTTTCGACGGCGGCGATGAACTGCGTTTCGCCAACACGGCATTCCGCACGGCGCTCGGCCTCGGCCCGGACGAGTTTCCGACATGGGTTGATCTCATGCGCAGCGGTTACAGCAACTCCGCCGGCACGGCCATCGAGACCTCCGATTTCGAACTGTGGCTGCGCTCCGCGAGAACGAGGCGCGGCAAGCTGCCCTTCCGCACCATCGAGACCGGCCTCAATGACGGGCGCTGGATGCTGACGACCGAGACGACGCTGCCGGGTGGCTGGATGCTGTGCGTCGTCACCGATATTTCCGAACTCGGCGTCGAATTGCGCGATCTTCGCCAGGAGCGGGACAGGGCGCTGAAATCCGCCCTGAGCGACGAGCTGACCGGTCTCGGCAACCGCCGCTACGTCATGGATATTCTCAATCACCGGCTTGGCCCCAACAAGGCCGAGGCGCTTGCCGTCATCATCATTGATATAGACCATTTCAAGTCGGTGAACGACCGCTTTGGCCATGCCTGCGGTGATCTGGTTCTGAAAGACTTCGCCGCCCGGCTTTCCGCTGCGGTCGCCCGCGACGATCTCGTCGGGCGGATCGGCGGCGAGGAGTTCCTGCTCGTTCTCGGCGGTTCGCGCATGCTGAGCGCGGAGATCATCATGCAGAAACTGCTGTCGTCTTTGACCGCGGTATCGCCGCTGAGCGACGTGCCGGATTTCCGCTATAGCTGCTCGGCTGGCATTGCCTTTGCAAATCCGGGCGAGAGCGCGAGCGATGTCCTGCGCCGCGCCGACACGGCGCTTTACGAAGCCAAGAATACCGGCCGGAACCGCTACGTGATTTACGGAGCGGCCTCCTGACCGGATTTGTGTTTATTCGGCGTCAGTTCGACTTCGCCGCGCCGCCATCCACTCTCAGCATCGTGCCGGTAATGTAGCTTGCGGGAACCGAGCAGAGGAAGGCGCCGGCGGCGGCGAATTCCTCCACCGTGCCGAGGCGGCCGGCCGGGATGCTTTTGACGGAGGCCTCGCGGATTTCCTCGACGCTCTTGCCGAGACGTTTGGCATTGGCGCCATCCAGCTCATCGATGCGGTCGGTATGGATACGGCCGGGCAGGAGCAGGTTGGAGGTGATGCCGAAAGAGGCCACTTCGGAGGACAGCGTCTTGCTCCAGCCGACCAGCGCGCCGCGCAGCGTATTGGAAAGGGCGAGATTGGCGATCGGTTCGAACACGCCTGACGAAGCGACGGTGAGGATGCGGCCGAAACCCTGCTCTTTCATCTCAGGCAAAAGTGCATTGGTGAGCGTGATGACGCGCAGCACCATGGACTGGAAGAAGGTATCCAGCTTGTCGGTGGTCATCTCCTGGGCAAGGCCCGGGGTCGGACCGCCGGTATTGTTGACGAGAATATCGATGCCGCCGAGCTTGTCCTTGACCGCCTGAACCATGGCGGTGACGAAATTGTCATCGGCAAGATCGCCCCAGACCCAGTCGGCCTTGCCCTTGCCGAGCGCATTGATCGCCTTGCAGTTTGCCTCCAGCTTATCGCCGCTTCTGCCGACGAGAAGGACATGCGCGCCTTCTTTCGCCAGCGCCGTCGCAATGCCCAGCCCAAGGCCGCGAGAGGAGGCGAGAACGAGGGCGCGTTTGCCGGAAATGCCGAAATCCATGGGTTTTGTCCTGTCTTGTGAGTGCGCTATGTGCTGTTTATAGAGCATTTCCAGGAAAAGTGGACCCCGGTTTTCCGTCCGGAAATGCGACAAAACAAAGAGTTAGAGTATTTTCGCGATTCGAAGAAAGGCGAAAACCCTCTATGAAGGCGGCGCCCGGTTTTGAAGGAAAAATACACATCATGACGGAACAATCCCTGCTGAAATTCTCCATTGCCGTCACGGTTCTCCTGGCGCTCTTCGGCATCGGCGCGGGCCTGTTCTCCGGCTCCTTCGCGGTGGTTTTCGATGGTGTCTATGCGCTGACCGACGCTTTCATGACGGTGCTGGCGCTGCTGGTCGCGCGGCTGATCGCCGCCTCCGCAGCGCCTAGGCCAGGCGGCCGGCTGGTGGAGCGTTTCACCATGGGTTTCTGGCATCTGGAGCCGATGGTGCTCGGCCTCAACGGCACGCTGTTGATGGGCGCTGCGATCTATGCGCTCATCAACGCCATCGACAGCCTGATGGATGGCGGCAGATTGATCGAGTTCGACTACGCCATCATCGTCACCTTCCTCAGCTTCGCCGTCTCTCTCGCCATGGCATGGTTCGTCAAAAGGCAGAACCGCCGGCTGAAATCCGCCTTTGTGGCGCTGGATGCCAAAAGCTGGCTGATGAGCGCGCTCTTGAGCATCGCGCTCTTTATCGCCTTCGCCGTGGGTTACGGGCTGACGGGAACGTCGCAGGCATGGCTGTCGCCCTATATCGACCCGGCCGTGCTGGCGCTGGTCTGCCTCGTCATCATCCCCATGCCGCTCGGCAATGTGAAGCAGGCGCTCGCCGACATCCTTCTGGTGACCCCGCTGGAATTCAAGCAGCATGTGGACAAGGTGGCCGCCGAAACGGTGGAGAAGTTCGGCTTTGCGTCACATTTTTCCTATGTCGCCCGCGTCGGCCGCGGTCGTCAGATCGAACTCTTCTTCATCGTGCCGAAGAACTGGCCGGCCCGGCGTCTGGAAGAATGGGACGCGATCCGCGACGAGATCGGCGATGCGCTGGGCGGCGAGGGGAGTGACCGCTGGCTGACGATCGTGTTCACGACGGATGAGGAATGGGCGATCTGATTTCATCCGAGACGCCGCCGCCACGAAACGTCTGAAGGCGTCGCTTCCGAGGGAAGCAACGCGCTCAAACCATTATCAGCGTCCGGCATCGATGATCATGCCGCCGTCGGGCGTCAGACTGTACCCCGTAATGAACTGTGCATCTTTGCTGGCAAGGAACAGCACCACGGGCGCGATGTCGTTCTCGGGGGAGCCGTGCCGGGCAAGGGCATTGGTCGGGGCTGGAATATTGGCTGCCGCCGCACCCCAGGTATCGGCAACCGGCAGGACGTTGTTGACGGTAATCTTGTCAGCACCCCATTCACGGGCTGCAACCCGCGTCAGGGCACGTATGGCCTCCTTTGCCATGTTGTACGGCGCATATGGCACCAGACCCGTGACGCCGGCCATCGATCCGAAGTTGATGATACGGCCTTCACCGCTCGCTTTCAGATGAGGATAGGCGGCCTGCATCATCCGCAGGTAGGCGATCGGGCCCGTATCGAAATTGCGCTGTAGCTGTTCAACCGATAAGTCGATAACCGACGATTGCACCACTGACGGGTCAAAGGCGTTGTTCACGAGGATGTCAATGCCGCCCCAGGCCGCGACAACCGTGTCGATTGAAGGCTTGATCGCATCGGCATCGCTGACGTCAATCGCAATGCCCAAAGCGGTCCCGCCTGCGGCTTCTATATCGGCCACGACGGCATCGACATTCGCGGGCGTTAGCGACAGCACCGCGACTTTTGCCCCTTCTGCTGCGAGGAGTTTGGCGGTGGCGCGGCCAATTCCACGGCCAGCCCCGGTGACCATCGCAACCTTGCCTTCTAATCTTTTCATGGGTGTTTCCTTTTTCAGATTTACCGGTGCGCCGCCGCTTCAAGAGCATAAGGCGAGGGAGTATCGCGAACGTGGTTCTGCGTCGCGAAGGATGTGGCCATCAGGATGAGGCCAATGGCGGCGGGCATCGCACCCTTGATGCTGCGGACGCCGAGATGCGCCATTCCCGACAGGATCAAGTGATAGAAAATGCCTGCATAAGCGAGATCGCTGAGCGGCAGGGAGAGGCGGGTCAGGATCACAAGGGGCGCGAGTATCTTCACGACGATCATGAAAGGCACCAGATGGGCCGCATGATAGCCGAGATCGGCCTGGGCTTTTTCGACGAAGCCCCTCTTGGTCAGGTACAGGGCCGCCGAAGACAGATATAGCGCCGACAAGAGAACGGTGCTGATCCAGTAAATGTAGGTCATGGTCATGGAATATCCCTCTCGCCGGGCGTCCCGGCGAAATTGAGCATTGATCTTGCGCTTTTCGGATGACGCGTTGCATCGGCTACGAAGAGCTTGTAGAGAATTTGTAGGCTATAATAAATTTTCGCAAGTAGGATGAATTCATGACACTAGGTATGGAAATGCGTACTAATGACTGAAGCGGGCTTTACGATGCAGGATGAGATGCGTCGCGCCTTTTCGATGCTCTCGGGGAAATGGAAGCTGGAAATCATGTGGCTGCTTCATCAGCGGGTCCACCGCTTTGGCGAATTGCGAAAAGCGATCCCTGGAATTACCCAGCACATGTTGTCGGCGCAGCTTCGCGAGTTGGAGGCGGATGGTCTCGTCTCGCGCACCGTTTTTGCTGAGGTGCCGCCGCGCGTCGAATATGAGATGACAGAAAAGGCGAGGGGTCTGGGTCCGACGATGAAGGCATTGGCCGCCTGGTGGGAAGAGCATGGCAAGACCATTCCAGCAAAACCGAACCCGCGCGGCCGTAAGCCCAACAGCGGGGCTGCAGGAGTGTGAGACTTTACGTCTTTCTATGGGAGTAATGAGGTCCGCTTCTGGCGCGGCGCGGAATATCGGCCGCCGTTAAACTGTTACGGCCCTTGACGCCTAAATATGTCGTCTCTATTTTATATCTTACGTGCACGTAAAAGTAATAAAATAGTCATCAGGTTGTCTGACAATGAGGTGGCGTGCGACATGTTTTGCCGCTATAGAAGCTCGACAAAGCTGTTACGCTTTGCGAAGACAGGCAAGAGTGAATGTCCTGCTGCAGACGGGATTTTCATCGGTCGCGGACTATGCGGCGGACGGCGGAAAACGAATATAACAACAGCCGGATGGGACCGGCGATCTGAGAGGACAAGATGACGGAAGCGATGGAACTGCCCGAACGCGAAGCGATGGAATTCGACGTTGTGATTGTCGGTGCGGGTCCTGCGGGTCTTGCCGCCGCGATCCGCCTGAAGCAGGTGGAGCCGGAGCTTTCGGTTGTCGTTCTGGAAAAGGGCGCTGAAGTCGGCGCGCATATCCTCTCGGGCGCGGTGGTCGATCCCATCGGCATCGACCGTCTTCTGCCCGGTTGGCGCGAAGAGGAGGGGCATCCCTTCAAGACCGAGGTCAAGGACGACCAGTTCATGTTCTTAGGCCCGGCCGGCTCCATCCGCCTGCCGAATTTCATGATGCCGCCGCTCATGAACAATCACGGCAATTACATCGTCTCGCTTGGGCTGGTCTGTCGATGGCTGGCGGAAAAGGCGGAGGCTCTCGGCGTCGAGATCTATCCCGGCTTTGCCGCCACGGAAGTGCTCTATAATGAGGAAGGCGCCGTCATCGGTGTCGCCACCGGCGACATGGGCATCGAGAAGAATGGCGAGCCGGGTCCGAACTTCACCCGCGGCATGGAACTGCACGGCAAATATGTGCTTGTTGGAGAGGGCGTGCGTGGCTCGCTCGCCAAGCAGCTGATTTCCAGATTCGACCTCTCGAAAGATCGCGAGCCGCAGAAATTCGGCATCGGCATCAAGGAGCTCTGGCAGGTCAAGCCGGAACACCACAAACAGGGCCTCGTGCAGCATTCCTTCGGCTGGCCGCTCGGTTTCAAGACCGGCGGCGGCTCGTTCCTTTATCATCTGGAAGATAATCTCGTCGCCGTCGGCTTCGTGGTCCATCTCAATTACAAGAACCCCTATCTCTATCCCTTCGAGGAATTCCAGCGCTTCAAGACGCATCCGGCCATCCGCGATACCTTCGAGGGTGGCAAGCGCATCTCCTATGGCGCACGCGCCATCACCGAGGGCGGTTACCAGTCGGTGCCGAAGCTCACCTTCCCGGGCGGCGCGCTGATCGGCTGTTCGGCCGGTTTCGTCAACGTGCCGCGCATCAAGGGCAGCCATAACGCGGTACTCTCGGGCATGCTCGCTGCCGACAAGATTGCAGGAGCGATCGCGGCGGGCCGCGCCCATGACGAGGTGGCCGAGATCGAGGCTGAGTGGCGCGACGGCGATATCGGCAAGGACCTGAAGCGGGTTCGCAACGTCAAGCCGCTCTGGTCGAAATTCGGCACGCTCATTGGTGTCGGCCTTGGCGGTCTCGATATGTGGACCAACCAGCTGTTCGGTTTCTCCTTCTTCGGCACGCTGAAGCACGGCAAGACGGATGCGCAGAGCCTCGAGCCGGCCTCAAAGCACAAGCCGATCGCCTATCCGAAGCCGGATGGCGTTTTGACCTTCGACCGCCTGTCTTCGGTGTTCCTGTCCTCCACCAACCATGAAGAGGACCAGCCGGTGCATCTTCAGGTGAAGGACATGGAGCTGCAGAAGCGCTCCGAACACGACATCTATGCCGGTCCTTCGACGCGTTATTGTCCGGCCGGTGTTTACGAGTGGGTGGAGAAGGACGGCGAAGAGGTTTACGTCATCAACGCGCAGAACTGCGTGCACTGCAAGACCTGCGACATCAAGGACCCCAACCAGAACATCAACTGGGTTCCGCCGCAGGGTGGCGAGGGGCCGGTTTACGCCAATATGTGATGATGTGGGGTATCCCGCTTCGTTATTCTCGGGCTTGGCCCGTTGTTGTCGGGTTTTTAATTTTTGCGGGCCGCACTCAAGTTGAAGTGGTGGCATATTCGCTCAACGTCATCCTCTGCCTTGTGCCGAGGATGGCGTAGAGTTTGTTCTGACCCCTCGCGACTATTTTTGATCGCAGACTATGCGCTCTAAAATGACGGCCTAAACAGCCTTTTCCCCGTCAGTATTTGTGGATTGCTCTTCGATTTCTTACATATAGGATGTTGGGGTGTTGTAACGTCATCCGGCCCGTGGATCGCGGGGCGATAATGGGGTAACGCCTTGAATGTGCATATGGTCCCGGTTCGGCTCAACAGCTGTTTCGTTTGCGCCGTCGCCCGGCGACAGGGAGTGAGAGAATGTCCGGCTTTCAAAGGCTGAATACCGTACGGAAAACAGGGCTTGTTGTCGGCGTGGCAGCGCTTTCGACGATTGCGGTTTCTTTCAGCAGTGGCCCGCTTGCGGCGGCAAGCTGCCGCAGTGATGCCATGGCCGGGATTGACTGGCGCGAATGCAACAAGCGCATGCTGATGCTGGGCGGCAGCAATCTGGATTCGGCGATGCTGTACGGCTCCGATTTCACCTATACCGACCTGCGCGGCTCTTCGCTGAAGGGCGCCAATCTCGAAAAGGCCAAGCTCATCCGCACGGCCCTTGGCGAGGCGAACCTTCAGGGCGCCAACCTGACCAAGGTGGAAGCTTATCGCAGCGATTTTTCCGCCGCCGACGCCACCAATGCCAAATTCGTCAATGCCGAAATGCAGCGAACCAAATTCGAGAAGACCAAGCTCGACGGCACGGATTTCACCAAGGCTGAACTCGGGCGCGCCGATTTCGAGGGCGCGTCGCTGAACGGCTCGAAATTCTCGCTGACAAACCTGTCGCGCGCCCGTTTCGGCGGCGCGAAGCTTGGCGGCCCGGTGGATTTCACCAGCGCCTTCCTGCTTCTGACCCGGATCGAAGGGGTCGATCTTTCCACCGCCACCGGGCTCGACCAGAAACAGATCGATATTGCCTGCGGTGACGCCAAGACCAAGTTGCCGAACGGCCTCACCGCGCCGGCCTCCTGGCCATGCCCGGAAGACCCGGACGACGATTGACGGGAATGGCCGCGCGGTTTTGCGCACGGCCCAAACACCTCCGCAAGCGGGGAGAAGCGCCCGCGATACGGACGCCTCGTTGCTGATCAGAAGCCCGAAAGCACGATCTTGCCCTTGGCCTTGTTGCTTTCGATCAGCGCGTGCGCCTTGATGAGATTTGCGGCATTGATGGTGCCGAAAACCTCCGTCAGCGTCGTCTTGATCTTGCCGGCATCGACAAGCTCGGCCACGTGGTTGAGCAGCCTGTGCTGCTCGATCATGTCAGGCGTCTGGAAAACGGCGCGGGCGAACATCATTTCCCAATGGATCGATACGCATTTGCGCTTGAAGGCCATGACATCGAAACCGCCGGCCGGATCGTCGATCAGCGCGAAACGGCCCTGTGGCGCGATGGTCGCCACGCTGTCGGCCGCATGAATGTCGCTATGGGTGGTGGAGAAGACGAAGCCCGGCGCACCGAGCCCGAGCGCCTCCACCTGCGGAGCGATCGGCTTGCTGTGATCGATGACGTGATGCGCGCCGAGTTCCTTCACCCAGGCAATCGTTTCCGGCCGCGAAGCGGTGGCGATGACGGTGAGGTCGGTCAGCGCCCGCAGAAGCTGGACGGCGATGGAGCCGACGCCACCCGCGCCGCCGATGACCAGAACGGCGTTGGCCGCGCCCGGAACCGGTTCCTTCACCCGCAACCGGTCGAACAGCGTCTCATAAGCGGTGATTGCGGTCAGCGGCAGGGCGGCCGTTTCCTCGAAATTCAGTGATTTGGGCTTTGTGCCGACAATGCGTTCATCGACCAGGTGAAATTCACTATTGGAGCCGGGCCGGTTGATGACGCCGGCGTAGAATACCTCGTCGCCGGGCTTGAACAGCGAGACCTTGTCGCCGACGGCCTTCACCACGCCGGCAGCATCGAAGCCGAGCACGCGCGGTTCGCCGTTTTCCGGCGTCTGGTTGCGGCGCACCTTGGTGTCGACGGGGTTTACCGAAACGGCCTTCACTTCCACCAGAATGTCGTGCCCTTTCGCTTCCGGCTGGGGAAGGTCGATATCGACGAGGGCGTCTTTCGCAGTGATGGGCTGGCTGGTCCTGTAACCGATGGCGCGCATGAACAGTCTCCTTTGCTTGTTTGCGTGCCTCTTACTTGATACATATGAACGCTGATCGCAAGAATGCACATTTTGTGATGATACATACAAAAAGGATACTGTGATGTCGCGACCGCGCGCCAAGCTCACCGGCAACTTTCCCGGCTGCCCGGTGGAATCGACCCTGAGTTTTCTCGACGGCAAATGGAAGGGCGTGATCCTTTATCACCTCATCAATGAGGGCACGCTGCGCTTCAACGAGCTGCGCCGCCATATTCCCAGCGTCACCCAGCGCATGCTGACCAAGCAGCTGCGGGAACTGGAGGAAGCGGGCTTGATTTCGCGCACCGTCTTCCCGGTGGTGCCGCCGCGGGTGGATTATGCGCTGACGCCGCTTGGCGAGACGATGCGGCCGGTCATCTCAGCGCTGAAAAGCTGGGGGGACGCCCATGTCGTCTGCAAGAACGGCGCGAAATACACCCAGCTTCCGCAGGCTGCGGAGAAGGCGGCCTGAGAGAAATCACGGGTAAAAGCACGCCCCGTGCAGGCCATTTTTCATGGTGCGATGCAACACGGATTTGCCCCGATTGATGCATAATGCTGCAAACTCGATTCGCAGCAGGGACATCAAAGCACATGAGCATGGGTTGGATGGAGGCCGGATTTCTCGGCCTTTTGCAAGGACTTACGGAATTTCTTCCGATTTCTTCAAGCGCGCATCTGAGGATTGCCGGGGAGTTCCTGCCCTCTGGCGCAGATCCCGGTGCCGCCTTCACCGCAATTACCCAGATCGGCACGGAAATGGCGGTGCTGGTCTATTTCTGGTCCGATATCATGCGGATTGCAGCCGCCTGGCTGCGTCAGAACCTGCGCCTTGGCGAATATAACAAGGCCGACGCCCGGCTGGGCTGGCTGATCATCGTCGGTTCGGTGCCGATCGTGTTTCTGGGCCTGTTCTTCAAGGATGCGATCGAGCATTCGCTGCGCAACCTCTATATTACCGCCGTGATGCTGATCGTCTTCGGCATCGTTCTCGGCCTTGCCGACAGGATCGGGGAGAAGCGTTACAAGCTTAACCAGCTGATCTGGCGCGATGGCATCCTCTTCGGTTTCGCGCAGGCCATGGCGCTCATCCCCGGTGTCTCTCGCTCGGGCGGCACCATCAGCGCCGGCCTGCTCCTGGGTTACACCCGCGAGGCGGCGGCGCGTTATTCCTTCCTGCTCGCCGTTCCCGCCGTCTTCGGCTCCGGCTTCTACCAGCTCTTCAAGAGCATCGGTGAGGACAATCCGGTCGGCTGGGGGCAGACCGGGCTTGCCACCCTCATCGCCTTCGTGGTGGGTTACGCCGTGATCGTGGTCTTCCTCAAGCTGGTCTCGACCAAGAGCTATATGCCTTTCGTCTGGTACCGCGTGGTCATCGGCTTCATCCTGCTCGCCCTCTTGGGAACGGGCGTCATCAACGCCGGTGGCTGAGGGCAGGGCTTCTCGCTTTTCCCGGCACAAATGAAGAGGCCCGCTCTTTCGAGCGGGCCTCTTGTCTTTAGAGCAATGTGCCGCTGAGGATCGCCAGCGCCACCGAGAAGTAGATGACGAGGCCGGTGACATCCACCAGCGTGGCGACGAAGGGGGCAGAGGCGCTGGCGGGGTCGAGCCGCAGGCGCTGCAGGATGAAGGGCAGCATGGAACCGGCCAGCGAACCGAAGGTGACGATGCCGACAAGCGCCGCAAAGACGGTGGCGCCGACCAGCAGCCAGTGTTCGCCATAATCATAAAAGCCAGCCTGCTGCCAGACCGTCAGACGCAGGAAGCCGATGGCGCCCAGAATGCAGCCGAGGGTCAGGCCCGTCGGGATTTCGCGCAGCAACACGCGCCACCAGTCCGAAAGCTTCAGTTCGCCAAGCGCCAGCGCCCGGATGATGAGCGAGGTGGCCTGCGAACCGGAGTTGCCGCCTGACGACATGATGAGCGGAATGAACAGCGTCAGCACCACGGCCTTTTCCAGCTCGCCCTCGAAATGCTGCATGGCGCTGGCCGTCAGCATTTCACCGAGGAACAGGGCTGCGAGCCAGCCGGCGCGCTTGCGGATCATGTACGGAAAGCCGATCGTCATATAGGGCTTGCCGAGCGCTTCCATACCACCGAACTTGTGGGCGTCTTCCGTGGTATCTGCGATCATGGTGTCGATCACGTCGTCAACGGTGACGATGCCGAGGATATGCGAATGGTCATCGACGACAGGAAGCGCCAGAAGGTCATGCTTGCGGATCAGCCGGGCGACATCCTCCTGCGACATCAGGGGGCTTGCATAGGCAATGCCCTCCTTGGAGGCGACAGAGAGGATGGAAGCGCCCGGTTCGCCGGTCAGCAGCCGACGCAGCGTCACGACCATGGAAAGCGTCCCGTCCTGCGCCAGCACATAGATGGCATAGACCGTTTCACGCGACCGCTCGACGACGCGGATGTGCGAAAGGGTCTGTTCCACCGTCCAGCTGTCGGGCACGCTGACGAATTCCGTGGTCATGATGGAGCCGGCGGTGCGCGGCGGATAACCCATCAGATGTTTGATGGAGAGCGCGGTGGTGCGGTCCAGCCGGGAAAACAGCTTGGCGCGCGGCTCTTCTTCCATTTCCGCCATGACGTCGGCCACGCGGTCGTCAGACATGAGGTTGACGAAGCGGGCGGCCTGTTCGAGCGGAATGCCGGCAATGATGGCGGCTGCGTCATGCAGCTCCGGCCGGTCGAGAATGGCGACGGCCTTTGCCTGCGGCATGGCAAGCAGGGCGCCTACGGCTGCGTCGGTATCAAGCGTGTTGAGGTGCTCGACACGTTCTGCGATGGTGGTGGAACCGGCATTTCCGCTGCGGAGAAGACGTGCGGCCTTGCTGGCTCTCTGGGAGAGAGTGTGGAAGTTCATGATTGCTCACCTTTCCGTCGATTCGCCGATTACGGCGAACGCGGTGGTGAGCCGACAGAGGTCGGATCAGTTCCCGTTCGCCGCTTTCGGCAAAGGCAATCGACTACTACTGTCGCTAGACATCTAATGATGCTCCGTTGAAATCCGCACAGTTCCGGTCACGGCCCGTGCGTAACGCCGTGTTGCGCCTGAAACGAAAAAGAGTCAAGCGGGCCGATTGTGAAATTTCCGCAAGATTCCGAGCCGGTGCCGGAAGGTATATTCAAGCGGCTGAAAAACCGGCTTTCAGCCGGCTTTCGCGCGCCGCTCGACGGCGACGGAAACGAGGAAAACGCCGAGCCCGAGAAGGGAAAGAACCGCGCCGACATAACCCGTCGAGGCGTAACCGAAACCCATGGCGATGACGAGGCCGCCAAGCCAGGCGCCAAGTGCGTTGGCGATGTTGAAGGCGGAATGGTTGGAGGCGGCGGCCAGCGTCTGCGCATCCTGCGCCACATCCATCAGCCGGGTCTGCACGGCCGGGCAGGCGGCGAAACCGCAGCCGATCAGGAACACGCAGAGGCACAGCATGAACGGATTGTCCGCCGTCATGCCGAACACGGTCATGACCAGCACGTTGAAAGCCAGCATGCCGCCAATCGTGCCATTGAGCGAGATATCGGCGAGCCGCGAGCCGACGACATTGCCGACATTCATGCCGATGCCGAACAGCGCCAGCACCATGGAAACGGTGGAAACCGGCATCATCGCCACATCGGTGGTGGTCTTGGCGATATAGCTGAACACAGAGAACATGCCGCCAAAACCGACGGCGGCGATGGCAAGCGTCAGCCACACCTGCACGCGTCGGAAAGCGCCGAGTTCGCGCCACACGCTGGCGCCTTCTTCCACCCTGTCACGCGGCTGGAACAGCCAGAGAAGGGCGACCGTCAGCAGCCCGATGCCGCCGACCAGCATGAAGGCCGCGCGCCAGGAGAGTAACTGGCCGAAGAAGGTGGCAAGCGGGGTGCCGAGCAGGGTGGCGATGGTGAGGCCGAGCATGACGCGGCCAACGGCGCGGGCGCGCTTGTGGATGGGCGCCATGGAGGCCGCCACCAGCGCCGCAACGCCGAAATAGGCGCCATGCGGCAGGCCGGTGATGAAGCGCAGGACGGTGAAGCTCAGGAAATCCGGGGCAAGGGCGCTGAGGATATTACCGATCGCAAAAAGTCCCATCAGGCCGAGAAGCAGGGTACGACGCGTCATGCGCGCGGCAAGCACCGCAATGATCGGCGCGCCGATGACGACGCCGAGCGCATAGGCGGTGATCACGTAACCCGCCTGCGGAACGGTGACGCCATAGGTGGTGGCGACGTCAGGCAAAAGGCCCATGATCGCGAATTCACCGGTGCCGATGCCGAAGCCGCCGGCGGCAAGCGCCAGTTCGATAAGTGCTATGGCAAGCGGGGAGAGGGCCACGGCCGGCGCTGCCGTGTAAACGGTTTCATTCTCCGCGCCAGGGCGGGCTTCGGAAATATTCGACTGGCTCATCGTGACCTGAAAAACGGGAAGGGCCCACAGAAAAAAGGGCAAGACCGTATGGGAGCGGTCTGCCCTGACTGGAGATGCGCGGTCATGAAAATGACCTTAAGTGATCCCTAACATGAAATGATGCGTTGCGGTAGAGCGATTCTCGGCAAAAGAGCATCTTCACGCGATGGTGTTCGGAACTCTATATGACGATGGGCATTTACGCGCGGCTGCATTACTGGATCGGGTTGGAAACATGAAGCTCATTGCAATTTTCAATCGCGACGGCGGCACTTTTCGCACCACTGACATGGAGGCCTATTGCGACCATGCCCGCGACGTTTTCACCCGCGCCGGCCACGCGATCGATTGCCGTCTGGTCTCCGGGAAAGATATAGTCGAGGAAATGGAACGCGCCGCCGATGAGCCCGGCATTGAAGGCATCATCGCCGGCGGCGGCGACGGCACGATTTCCGCAGCAGCCGCCATCGCCTGGAAACACGGGATTGCGCTCGGCATCGTTCCGGCCGGCACGATGAACCTCTTCGCCCGCTCGCTGAAGCTGCCGCTCGATATTCGCCAGGCGCTGGAAACACTGGCGAATGGCGAGATTGCCAGTGTCGACATCGCCAGCGTCAATGGCCGCCTCTTCGTCCACCAGTTTTCCGCAGGCCTGCATTCGCGCATGGTGCGCTACCGCAACAATCTCGCTTTCGCCTCCCGTCTCGGCAAGATCAAGGCGAGCATCCGCGCCGCCATCAACGTCATCCTCAACCCGCCGGTGTTCGAGGTGCAATATACCGTCAATGGCAGGACGCAGCATCGCAAGGTCTCGGCGATTTCCGTCTCCAACAACGAGTTCGGCCAAAGCTCACTGATGGTGGCGGATAGTGTCTCGGGCGGCCATCTCGGCTTTTATCTTGCCGATCCGCTGCGTCCCTCCGGCGTTGCGAAACTCGCTTTCGATATTCTGCGCGGCAAGCTGAAGGAAAACGCCGCCGTCACCGCCATGACCGTGACGGAAGTGGAACTGCATTTTCCGAAGAAGCGCCATGACCTGCGCTGCGTCATCGATGGCGAGTTGCTGCCGATGGAACGGGATGTGGCGCTGAAAGTTCATGCGGGCGAGTTGAAGGTGCTGGTGGGGCGGGTGTTTTTTGCATAGCGCAACTGACTGCGAATTGGCGGTTGCCGCTTGTTTCTTCTCCCCGAGGAGGAGAAGTCCGCGGCAGCGGGATCAGGGGGCGAGCGTCGAGATATTCGGAGAGCTATCCCCCGCATCCAACCCTTCGGGCCACCTTCTCCCCGGCGGGGAGAAGAAACAAGGGGCGATGTCGCGCCCTCAATACCCCTAAAAAACGCCAGCCTTGCCAAATCGAAGCCGCCCGGCCATGTTCGGCGGGCGCGGTGGCGTGAGCGCCGTTGCCTTTATGGGAGTGCGATCTGTCATGAATGAAATCTCCAAGCCGCTGTCCAACCTCGCCGCCATCGATGCCGCCCATCACCTTCATCCCTTCTCCGATATGGGCAAGCTGAATGCCAGCGGAACCCGCATCATCGAGCGCGCGGAAGGGGTCTTCATCTATGACAGCACCGGCAAGAAATATCTCGACGCCTTTGCCGGCCTCTGGTGCGTGAATATCGGATATGGCCGCCGCGAGATCGCCGATGTCGTGCAGCGACAGATGAATGAGCTGCCCTATTACAACGCGTTTTTTGGCACCACCACGCCGCCGGCGACACTTCTGGCGCAGAAGATTGCGTCGCGCGCCGGTCCTGACATGAACCATGTGTTCTTCACCAATTCCGGTTCGGAGGCCACCGATACCTGGTTCCGCATGGCGCGGGTTTACTGGAAGGCGCTCGGCCATCCGACGAAGACCAAGGTGATTGCAAGGCGCAACGGCTATCACGGCTCGACGGTGGCCGGAGCCTCGCTCGGCGGCATGAAATGGATGCACGAGCAGGGCAACCTGCCGATCGAGGGTATCGCCCATATCGGCCAGCCCTATTGGTATGCCGAGGGTGGTGATCTTTCACCGGCCGAATTCGGCCTGAAGGTGGCCCGAGAACTGGACGCGAAGATCGACGAACTCGGCGAAGAGAATGTCGCCGCTTTTGTCGCCGAACCCATTCAGGGTGCGGGCGGCGTCATCGTGCCGCCGGAGACCTATTGGCCGGAAATCGCACGCATCTGCAAGGCGCGCAACATTCTCCTCGTATCCGACGAGGTGATCTGCGGTTTCGGCCGTCTCGGCTCCTGGTTCGGTTACCAGCATTTCGGCGTGAAGCCGGATTTTGCGCCCGTCGCCAAGGGCCTGTCATCGGGCTATCTGCCGATCGGCGGCGTTATCGTTTCCGACCGGGTGGCGGCGGTGATGCTGTCAGAAGTTGGCGATTTCAACCATGGCTTCACCTATTCCGGCCACCCCGTCTGCGCCGCTGCCGCGCTTGAAAATCTTCGCATCATCGAGGCTGAGGGGTTGGTGGAGCGGGTGCGCGACGATATCGGCCCGTATTTTTCGCAAGGCTGGAAAAGCCTTGAGGACCACGAACTGGTCGGCGAGGCTGTCAATGTCGGCCTGATGGGCGGCCTGCAGATAACGTCCGACAAGGCGACCCGCAGGCGTTTTGCCAAGCCCGACGACATCGGCACTGCGGTGCGCAACCATTGCCTGGCAAACGGCCTCGTCATGCGCGCCACGGGCGACCGCATGCTGGCCTCGCCGGCGCTGACGATCAGCCGTTCGGAAGTGGATGAGATCATCGAGACGCTGCGCAAGGGGCTCGACCACCTGCGTGATACGACAAGGGAGGACTAAAATGGCAGGACAGGAACATCATTACGCCGTTCAGGTGAAATGGACGGGCAATCGCGGCAAGGGCACGTCCGGCTACCGCGACTATGAACGCGACTATACGATTTCCACCTCGGGAAAAGCCGATATAGCCGGCTCCTCCGACCCCGCCTTCCGTGGCGATGCCTCGCGCTGGAACCCGGAAGACCTGCTGGTCGCCTCGCTCTCGGCCTGCCACAAGCTCTGGTACCTGCATTTCTGCTCCGTCAACGGCATCATCGTCGAAGACTATGTCGACAATGCCGAGGGCAAGCTTGTCATGGAAAAGGACGGCGCCGGACAATTCAGCGAAGTGGTGCTGAAACCGCTCATCACCATCTCCAAGGGTGATCCTGCCCGGGCTGATGAGCTGCACCACGATGCCCACGACAAATGCTTCATCGCCCGATCGGTGAATTTTCCGGTGCGGGTGGAGGGGACGGTGAAGGTGGTTTGAAAGGTTCAGGCCAAGCGCAGCCCGAGATGATCGGCCATAGGCTGAAAGTCTCGGTCGTTGTGCAGCAGTTCGTATCCGTTTTCGATACAGTAAGTGCCGATGATAAGATCGGCGGTTTTACGCACTGTTTTCCCGACGCTACGAAGTTTTCTATAATTGGCGGCGGCTTTAACGGCAAGTTCGGGTGTCAGCATCGATACGAACCCGAAGCGCCCTAGCCGACTATGTATCGTCGCCGCCAGTTTGTCATTCCGCTCTCCCTGCAGGATTTCGAGGAGAATAATGTCGCCGATAATCACGTCGGTAAGATCGCTGATATCGCTGAGCGTTGTGACTTGAGGCGTGGATTTATTCTGAAACCAGTCGATCCAGACAGATGTATCAACAACAATCATTCTGCGGCGTTTTGCGACTTGATATCGTCCGCGCTCCAGCTATTGCGCACATCTTCCAGATCGCCACTCCAGCCGATCCCTCTCAGTTCCTGCAACGCTTTGCGTCGCCCGAGATTCTCCACAAGGTCGCGCAACGCCTTTTCCACCGTGGCCTTTTTGGTAGAAAGACCGGTGATTTCCATTGCCTCGGCGATCAAGGCGTCATCAAGTTCAATATTGGTGCGCATGGAAAAACCCTTGGTGTATCGATTTTCGAAACAATACACCAAGGGGGCTTTGAGCGATATCTATTTTTACTGGAACGCCGTCTCGTAGAAGCTTCTGAGCTTGCGCGAATGCAGCGTTTCCGTCGGCATCGCCGCAAGCTTCTGTACGGCGCGGATGCCGATCTGCAGATGCTGGGCGACCTGCGTGCGGTAGAACTCCGTGGCCATGCCCGGCAGCTTCAATTCGCCATGCAGCGGCTTGTCGGAGACGCAGAGCAGGGTGCCATAGGGGACGCGGAAGCGGAAACCGTTGGCGGCGATGGTGGCCGATTCCATGTCGAGCGCGATGGCGCGCGATTGCGACAGGCGCTTGACCGGGCCGGCCTGGTCGCGAAGTTCCCAGTTGCGGTTGTCGATGGTGGCGACCGTGCCGGTGCGCATGATGCGCTTCAGCTCGAAGCCCTCGTAACCGGTGACTTCCGCAACCGCCCCTTCCAGCGCCAGCTGCACTTCGGCCAGCGCCGGGATCGGCACCCAGACCGGTAGGTCGTCGTCAAGAACGTGGTCCTCGCGCACATAGGCATGGGCCAGAACATAATCGCCAAGCCGCTGGCTGTTGCGCAGGCCGGCGCAATGGCCGACCATCAGCCAGGCATGCGGGCGCAGCACGGCGATATGGTCGGTGATCGTCTTGGCGTTGGAGGGGCCGACGCCGATATTGACGAGCGTGATGCCGGCATGGCCCTTCTTCTTAAGGTGATAGGCGGGCATCTGCGGCAGGCGGCCGAGAACGGCGTCCGTTTCCGGCCTGTCGGAGCCGGCGGGAGTGATGATGTTGCCCGGCTCCACGAAGGCCGTGTAGCCTTCGCCGCCATTCTTCATCATCTGCCGCGCCCACGCGGCGAATTCATCGATATAGAACTGGTAGTTGGTGAACAGCACGAAGTTCTGGAAATGGCTGGCGCTGGTCGCCGTATAGTGGCTGAGGCGCGCCAGCGAATAATCGATGCGCTGCGCCGTGAAGGGTGCGAGCGGCGCGGGTTCGCCGGGCACCTGATCATATTCGCCATTGGCGATGAGGTCGTCGGTATTGTTGAGGTCGGGCGTATCGAAAAGATCGCGCAACGGCACGTCGGAGAGCGAGGAGGCCGCCGCCGCTTCGACATAAGCGCCTTCGCCAAAGGCGAAATGCAGCGGAATGGGCGTGGCCGATTCAGCAACCGTCACCGGAACGCCGTGGTTCTTCATCAGAAGCCCCAGCTGCTCTTTCAGGTAATGGCGGAACAGCTCCGGCCGGGTGATCGTCGTCGTATAGACGCCGGGGGCGGTGACATGGCCGTAGGAGAGACGCGAATCGACATGGCCGAAGGTTGCTGTCTCAAGACTGACCTGCGGATAGCAGGCGCGGTAACGGCCGGTGATCGGCGCGCCCTTGGCAAGTTCGGTGAAGGAGTTGATGAGGAACGCCGTATTGCGTTCATAAAGCGCGGTCAAAGCCGCCACAGCTTCTTTCGGGTCCGTGAATGTCTGCGGCGCGAAAGGCTCGGGGCTGATGAAGGTGAAGGGCGGAATCGTTCGTTTTGCTATTGTCATGGCTCATTATAAGAGGCCAAATTCGACAGGCAAGCGACAGAAATACGAAGAAACTGAAAAGAAACGGAAAAAGCAGCTGGAGCAATGCCGGGGCGGCGGAAACTCAGCCGAGCGCGCCGCGCTGCAGGCTCATCAGGAGCACGAAACCGGCGCCCTTGGAGGCGGGGCGGGGATCGGCCTTGTAAACCGCAAGTCCGGCCACCGGACCGAGAAAGATCGAAGCCATCAGCACCAGTCTCAGTGCGGAAAACAGGCCGTTGGAAAAACTGGTCGTCATCGGCCGGTCCTCAAAGTACGACGGGGCAATTGGCGGCGGGCGCCGGGTTGTGCTGGCAGGCAATTGCCGCACCGGCATTCACCCGCTGGAAACTGCGGTTCGGATTAACGACGAGCGAGGCGAAGGACATGGCGAAGATCGCCATGAGAAACGCGAAGATTGCCAGTCGGCTGATCAGCTTTGCCATGTCCATTCCCCTTTATTGGAGTTGATGGACAGAGTTTTGCCACACTCGGACTGAACGGACCCTGAGACCCCGGTTCATATGGTGTTCAGGGATGTTAACGGGTGGTGACATGGTGGGTCGGCGCGGCAATGGCGCTGGGCACCTCGCGGCCCCCCGCTTTTCGATCAGGACAGAGGGGCTTGCGCGCGTGCCGCAAGATCGGTCAGCAGGATCTCGAATGCCTGAGGCTGGGTCACATCGACAACCGGCACATGGTGTTCCTGCGCGGATGTCAGCATGTCGGTGTTTTCCCGCAACGAACGCTCGATGAAAGCGTCCATGATCCGCCTCCTGTCGGCCGTTGCGTCTTCATATTGCGCGTGAGAGCGCATTCTCTCGAGAAGAAAATCATTGCCGGCATGGAGAAAGACACCGGCGACCGTGCTGCCGAGCAGGGGCGATATCAATTCCGGCCGCAGGGCCGCGCCCTCGAAGATTGCGGGCGTGCCGGTGCCTGACCTGTTGTCGATCATCGTGCGGATCAATGGCCAGATGTTCTGATGATGTATCTTCAGAAACCAGTGGATCGTTTCCGCCGATAGCTGCGAGTAATATTCCTCCACCGGTGCAGGAATGCCCGGCCATGGCCTTCCGGGATGGCGGGCGAGACTGTCGGTCGATATCGCCTCGCAGCGCAGTCTTTCGCTCAGCAGGCCGGCAAGGGTGCTTTTGCCGACATGGGAGGTGCCCGCGATCAGGATTGTCGAAAGGGTGGGGCGCATGCGTCGCTCTCGTTGGTGTTGGGCGCAACGATACATCAACGGATATATGGCTTCCATGCGGCGTCTGTCCGCAGTTTCGGCGCGATCCCTGGGCAGCGCACCGCGCCGTCAGGCGCGAGATCGCAGGCGGGAGGACAGAAAGCCCACCCGCCGCCTTGTCGATTACAGCCGCGTCCAGGTCTGCGATTTGCAAAGAACTTTCAGCACGCAGCCCTTCATGCTGAGCGAGTTGCCGGAAACGGTGCCGGAGCCGCTATAGGTCTTGTCATTGGCGGGATCGGTGATTTCGCCGGAATAGTTGTTGCCCTTGCCGGCAAGTTTGCCGATCTGTTTTCCGGCGTGTTTGCCGGTCTTCAGCGTCACGCAGAAGGCGCCGCCGCAGGGGCCGATCACGGCGGTTTCGCCGCTGGCCGTCTTCCAGTTGCCTTCGATCGCCTCGCCCGCAAAGGCAAGGTTGCCGCTCAACATGAGGGCGGCGGCAATCGTCATCGTAAGCTTCATAAAATTCCTCCCGAAATTCGCGCAGGCTTTCCTCGGCCGGACCGGACCGAAGAGGCGATGCGCAGATCAAACCCATTTGGCATGCGAATGCGCCATTGCTGGCCCAAAGCCGCCCTGCGGCGCAACGATTGCTCCTCACACCGCGCTATCCTCTGCCCGTTTCATCCTCATGACAGGCAGCGCGGATAATATTTTACGTTAACGTAAAAGGAAATAGAAATTTGCGGCTGCGGGCTGACATTTTCGGCGGTGGGAGGAACGGAAAAGCGGAAATTCGAAAATCGCTGTTTTGATCGTGGTGAAGGAAGGGTTTAAATCCAATTCTAAAGTTTTCGTAAAATTCGCCGCAAAGTCCTTAATTTCCGCGGCTCGCGATATTTAACAAAAACCCAATTTTACCAATCGTTTGCAGTTTGTTTGCCGGCCATTAATCATGCCTTTTAAGCGACCGTTGAAAGCCCCGTGGCATAGTGAACTCATCAAAAGCGCAGGGAAAACCTGCCGGACGAAAGGACAAAAAAGCCGCAAAAGACGGCGGGTCCGGACGGGTAGCCTCGATAAGAAGGCGAATGATGAAACAGGTAGAAAGACAGGGATTAAAACAATGGCACGCTTTGACATCAGCGATATCGAAATGGCTGCCGGTGGCGAAACCCGCGCCGACACTCTTTGCAATCTCGGCCTGGTCTATGCGACCGGCCGGGGCTGCAAGGTGGACCTGATCGCAGCGCATAAATGGCTCAACATCGCCGCGATCCGCGGATCGGAAAGAGCCGCTTCACTGCGCGCTGATCTCGCCCGCAACATGACGAAATCGGAACTCGCCGAAGCGCTGCGCGCCGCCCGCGACTGGATGACGATGCACTGATTTACCCAAGCCACTATTGAGATTTCCGGTCCGGTTCCCTCCAGTCCCGACGACCGGTCAAAACGAAAGTAAACCCGAAGGGGAACGCGGCGAGGGCTTTGAAAAGGGCTTTTGCGCTGACACATCAAACCGCGACCGGCAGGAACAAGGCCGGCGCGGTTTTCTTATGTCTGGTGAGCTCTCGTTGCCGGAAAATGATTCCTGGGCAGGGGTTTGCGGGAGGATGTTGAATCGATGCGCGCAAGTGCGGACTTTCCAACCCTCATTCCTGTGACGAGCACAGGAATGAGGGTTGGTTGGGAACTTACCCGATCGCCTTGAGAACCTTCGGCAGCGCCTGTTCGAAAAGATCAAGCTTGTCATCCGGCCCCACGCTCACGCGGATGCAGCGGTTGAGCGGCGCAACACCCGGCATGCGGATGAACACACCATGCTCCATCAACCCATCGACGATGGCGCGGGCGTAAGCACCATCGCGGTGGCAATCGATGGTGACGAAATTGGTGGCGGAGGGGAGCGGTGAAAGGCCGTTCTCGCGGGCGATTACCGAAATCCGCTCGCGGGCCGCGGAGATTTTGCCAACGACTTCATGCAGATAGGCCTGGTCCTTCAGCGCCGCCAAGGCGCCGGCGACCGAAATGCGCGCCATGCCGAAATGGTTGCGGATCTTGTCGAAGGCTTCGACATTGCCGAGCGTGCCGATGGCGTAACCCACGCGCGCGCCGGCGAGTCCATAGGCTTTCGAGAAGGTGCGCATGCGCAGGATGTTCGGCTGGCCGATCAGCGCATCGATGGCCGGAACGGCGCTCGCGGGCGCGGTCTCGCAATAGGCTTCGTCCAGAATGAGCAGGCAGGTTTCCGGCAATGCGCGGGCAAAGGCAACCACCTCGCTCGCTTCCCACCAGCTTCCCATCGGATTATCAGGATTGGCGAAATAGACGAGCGGCGCATTTTCCCTGTTAACGAGGTCGAGAAGGCCGTCGAGGTCTTCGTGATCGTCAACATAAGGCGTGGTGACGAGTCTCCCGCCAAAACCGTTCACATGGTAATTGAAAGTGGGATAGCCGCCAAACGAGGTGACGACAGGCGTGCCCGGCTCGACGATCAGCCTGGCGATCTCGCCCAGCAATCCATCAACCCCGCTGCCGATGGCAATATTGCCGCGCGCAACGCCGTGGTGGATGGCAAGCGCTTCCTTCAGCTCGAAATTTTCCGGATCGCTATACATCCAGGTTTCCGCTGCCGCATCGCGCATGGCCAGCAGTACGGAAGGGGCGGGGCCGAAGCCGCTTTCGTTTGCGCCGATTCGCGCCTCCACCTTCAAGCCGCGGTTCCGCTCGATGGCCTCGGGGCCGACGAAGGGAACGGTGGAGGGAAGCGAGACGGCAAGTGGTGTAAGGCGTGAAAAAGCGGACATTGGCTTCAGAGTTCCGGTACCTGTGTTTAAAACCCGGCTCACAATAGGTGCAAAAAAACCGGACGCAAGGCGCGGCCGGTTGCGGCATGGCTGTTTTGGAACAGAATTTTCCATCGCTGAGAAGAGATGGAAAAAACCATAGGCCTATCGCGACAAGGTCAGACGCTGGTCTCGAAGCTCAGGCGCCGCACATGGTGCAGGAATTCCGCATCGATCAGCATGTTGAAGCCGATCGTGACCTTTTCTTCCTCGCGGCGGATCAGCGTGCAGCCGATCTCGTCGCGGATGCCAAGAATTTCCAGATAGAAATTGGCCGGCATTTCCAGATCAGGGCTGACATCCAGCTCGGCGCCGTAGAGGGAAATGGTGCGCACCAGGCAACGCATGGTGTCCTTGGCGCTGAGATGATGCCCGATGAAGGTGATCTTGCCGGGCCGGTCGATCTGAAATTTCTCGTACATCTCGTCCTGGGGGACGTTCTGACTGATATCCATATGTAAAGCCATGACAACCTCCCGGATTGCCTCTTTCGTGCCGATTTTAACGCCGCTTCCTTGCCAGGGCATGAAGGAAATGCGCGCAATTATCTCTAGTCTGTGTCGATCTCGACCAATCCCCTCGGGAAGCCGATGTTTCCACTATGGAAATGCGTTCGATCCCATCAGGTTGCAGTCGTGCCGCAGCCTGTGCTGATAATGCGTCATGCTTGCACCGGGCTGGCGTCGCTGCGCGGTTGACTGGGGCCGTACTTGGCGTTACGCCTGATCCGGTAATATGGCTTCGCGAGGGTCGGCAGGATCGGCGCTTCGTGGTTGTTCTGGGAGTGAGCTGTGACGGGAAGGCTGGTAATCGTCGGGGCGGGGCAGGCCGCTTTCGCGCTGGCGTCGAAGCTGCGGGCGCTGAAGGATGAGCGCCCCATCACCATCATCGGTTCCGAGGACGCCTATCCTTACCAGCGGCCGCCGCTCTCCAAAAAATATCTTCTCGGCGAGATGAGTTTCGACCGGCTGATGTTTCGCCCGGAGGAATGGTACGCCGAAAACAATGTCGATATCCGGCTTTCCGCCTGGGCGGAGGAGATAGACCGCGCTAAAAAAGCCGTGCGCATGCAGGACGGCAGCACGCTTTCTTATGACAGGCTGGTGCTGGCAACCGGGGCCGCACCCCGCCAGCTGCCCGCCAGCATCGGTGGTGATCTCGAAGGCGTCCTGACTGTTCGCGACAAGCGCGACGCCGACCGGCTGATGGAGGAGATGAAGCCCGGCCGCAGGCTGCTGGTGATCGGCGGCGGTTATATCGGCCTTGAAGCGGCCGCCGTCGCCCGCAAGCTCGGCCTCGAGGTGACCTTGATCGAGATGGCTGACCGCATTCTGCAGCGCGTGGCGGCGAAAGAAACCGCCGATATCATGCGCGGCATCCATCAGGCCCATGGCGTCTCCATCCGCGAAAAGACCGGCCTTGTGCGCCTTGTCGGCATGGAAGGCCGGGTGGCCGCTGCCGAACTCTCCGACGGCTCGATGCTGGATGTCGATTTCGTCATCGTCGGCATCGGCGTGACGCCGAATGACCGCCTTGCCCGCGAATCGGGCCTCGATGTCGGCAATGGCATCGTGGTGGACGACCATACCCGCACATCCGACAGCGCCATTCATGCGGTGGGCGATTGCGCGCTGCTGCCGTGGCGAGGCCAGCATGTGCGTCTCGAATCGGTACAGAATGCGGTCGATCAGGCGGAGGCGACCGCTGCCGTGCTCACCGGGGCTGAAACCGCCTATGATCCGAAACCGTGGTTCTGGTCGGATCAATATGACGCCAAGCTGCAGATTGCCGGCTTCAACCTGGGTTACGACGAGACGGTGCTCCGGCCCGGTGTGCGCGAAGGCAGCTGGTCCGTCTGGTATTTCCGCGATGGACGATTCGTCGCCGTCGATGCCGTCAATGACGCCAAGGCCTATGTTGCCGGCAAGAAACTGCTCGATACCGGCGCGGAGCCGGATCGCGCCATCCTGGCGGACTTCTCCGCCGATCTGAAATTACTGCTTTCCTGAGGATATCATGCCTGCTCCCGAAAACCGTTTCAAAACCGCCATCCATGCCGGCAAGCCGCAGATCGGCCTCTGGCTCGATATGGGCGAGGCCATCACGGCGGAAATCGCCGGTACGGCGGGGTTCGACTGGCTGGTGATCGACGGCGAGCATGGGCCGAACGATCTGCGCAGCATCATCGACCAGCTGCGCGCGCTTGTCACATCACCTGCCGAGCCGGTGGTGCGCGTGCCGGTCGGCGAAAGCTGGATGATCAAGCAACTTCTGGATGCGGGTGCGCGCACACTTCTCGTGCCGATGGTTGATTCGGCCGCCCAGGCCACGGATCTGGTCAGCGCCATGCATTATCCGCCGCGCGGCATTCGCGGCATGGGCGCGGCCGTTGCCCGCGCTTCCGCCTTCAACACAATAACCGACTATGCCGACAGCGCCTCCGATAGCGTCTGCCTGCTGGTGCAGGCCGAAACGCGCGCGGCGATCAACGATCTCGATAATATTCTCGTTGTGGAGGGTGTGGACGGCGTCTTCATCGGCCCGGCGGATCTGGCCGCGGATATGGGTTATCTCGGCCGCATAGACGAGCCGGAAGTTCAGGCGGTGATTGAGGCGGCCATCGTCAAGATCGTCAAGGCGGGCAAGGCTGCCGGCATTCTCACCTTTAATGAAACCTATAATCGCCGTTATCTCGAACTCGGCGCGTCCTTCGTCGCCGTCGGGGCGGATGTCACGGAATTTGCCAATACCCTGCGTGCGCTGTCGGCCCGTTACAAGGGCGGGGCAGCGCCTGCGCCATCCCGGTCTGGCTATTAATTCAGTCGTCGTTGCTGGCGTTCAGCTTTTCCGGCGGAATACCTTCTTCGCCGGAGGCGAGATAACCGCTATTGATAAGGGCGGCGCGAATGATGCGCTGGATGGCCTCATCCCTGTCTATGCCGTGATCCCTCGCAAAATCCGACAAAGCCGTTTCAAGATCGTCGCTGAACCGCATATCCGCCCCCATTCATCCATTTCAAACCCATACGGAAAGGCAAGGCAGGGTTGACCCGCCTTGCCTGAATTTTAGTTCCATGTAGCGATCAGCGCCAGCGATAAAGGCTGCTGTTCGACGAGTTCTGCTGTGTGCTTGTGCCGACGGCATAACCGATGGCAAAACCGAGTGCGCCAACGATCGTCAGCAGGGAGGTTGCCGTGCCGGGATTTTCCTTGACCGCTTCCACGACATTCTGGCCCTGGGCGCGCACATTACTCGCGGCCTTGCGGACGCGTCCGCGCGCCTCATCCAGAAATTCCGATGCATCCTCGCTTACTCCTTCCGCGCGGGCGGAAACGGATTTGGAGAGGGATGCGATCTGCGAGCGCAACTCCGAAATCTGGTTTTCGATCGTGTCTTCGACAACATTCAGTTTGGTCTGAGCCATTAGAACACCTCTTTTGTTACCGAAGCGAGAACGTACGGTCGGTCAAGAAGTTCCCGAAAGGCCTGCAAAGTTTCGCGGGGCCGATGTCCAGCCAACAGGTTTTTGTGCTTCTTGGCGAAAAAGCCTTGCAATCATTTTTTTTACGCAATAATCAGGCCGCACCGGAGAGGTGGCCGAGTGGTCGAAGGCGCTCCCCTGCTAAGGGAGTATACGTCAAAAGCGTATCGTGGGTTCGAATCCCATCCTCTCCGCCACTTCGGCACAGACCGGAAACGTCACCCCTACATATCCACCAGCTCCAAGTCATAGCCGACCCGCGCTTCGTGCATCGGTGCGCGACAGCCATGTCGACCCCGCACCATGAAGCCGCAGAGGTCCGCGCCCTCCATGTTTCGATTATGGAAGAAACGAGCGAATCAAGAGGCTTGGCGGTGTCGGCTTCAATTATCGTGCGGGCAGTATCGTAACCGGTGCTGGGCAAGCGCGTCGAATCGTTGCGCGAGGAATCGGCGGCAAACGGCATGGTTTTCTATCGTTTCTCCATGAGCGCCGTCGCGGCATGTCAGGTGCAGGGGTGTGACGAAGCAGAAGTTTCCATCATCCTTGCCGGGAGAGGCAAGGTTTGGCCGAAAAGGCCGGTAGTTTAGAAAGACCTTGTTAACCTCGCTAACTAACGGATTTTCAAGCAATTTCTTAACGCGAGGTAAAGCTGCCTGCCGGCCGGCTGCGCACTGTGTGTTGTTTCCGCAACAAACCGAAATGAAGCATATACGTAAATGCTATTTATCGGATGTTGGCGATTGCAAGCGGCGAAACCTTTTGTATTTTCACCACCAGAAGCGAGGCGGTGGATCGTTTGGCTTCTAAGAACACGGGAATGGGGCAGGGAATGCTGTCCTTCAGCGAAAGTACCCAGACCCACTTAAAAACTTTGACTGGAGGTCAACCATGAACATCAAGAGCCTTCTCATCGGCTCCGCTGCGGCTCTCGCAGCAGTATCCGGCGCTCACGCTGCCGACGCTATCGTCGCTGCTGAGCCTGAGCCCCTGGAATACGTTCGCGTTTGCGACGCTTTCGGCACCGGCTTCTTCTACATCCCCGGCACCGAAACCTGCCTGAAGTTCGACGGTTACATCCGTTTCCAGACCGACTTCGGCCGTAACAAGTCCGGTACGTCTGACTGGAACTCGTTCACGCGCGCCCAGTTCAACATCGACACCCGCACCGACACCGAGCTTGGCGCTCTGCGCGGTTACATCGGCTTCCGTGGCGACGCCAACAACGACTCGAGCCGCGGCGTCAACGTCGACCAGGCTTTCATCGAACTCGGCGGCCTGAAGGTCGGTTATTACTACAACTGGTGGGATGACGGTCTCTCTGGCGAAACCGATATCCTCTCTTCGAACAACACCCGCCTGAACGCTATCCGTTACACCTACGATGCCGGCTCCTTCTACGTTGGCGTTGCAGTTGAAGAACTGGAGCGCGTTGTTGCTGGTAACGGCGTAACGATCGATGGCGGTAACAACCTCTCTAACAACCTCGGTGTTTCGCAGCTGAACTGGACCGTAATCAACGGTCAGCGCGACAACAACGTTGGCATCAGTGCAATCGTTGGCGCCAAGTTTGGTGGCGTGAACCTCAAGGTTCTCGGCGGTTACGACACCGACGCTGAAAACGGCGCTATCCGCGGTATCCTGACGGCTGATATCGGCCCGGGCACCTTTGGTCTCTCCGGCGTATGGGCTTCTGGCGCAAACGCTTACTACGAAGAGTCTGAGTGGGCAGTTGCTGCTGAATACGCCATCAAGGCAACCGACAAGCTGACCATCACCCCCGGCGCTCAGTACTTCGGTACTCTGGACATCGGTACGGATGGTGACTTCACCGGCGACCGCGACGCATGGCGCGCTGGCGTTACCGTGGACTACAAGATCACCCAGGGTCTCTCCACGAAGATCGCTGTTAACTACCAGGACGTCGATGGCACCGAAGGTGTTAACGGCGGTGGCGACAGCTGGACTGGTTTCGTTCGCCTTCAGCGCAAGTTCTAATCTGATCTGACATCGTCAGTGATGGAAGCCCCGGCAGAAATGCCGGGGTTTTTCGTTTGAAGAAATCTGTAGCAGCGCGTGGATCGATGCTTCGATCGGCTTTTGCGAAGGTAGCTGTCGCGCTCTTTGTGATTCGTTATCAGGGGAACTTCAAACTGTAAGCTGCAAGAGCTGTTCCTCTCTCGCTTGGATAAAGAGTTGATTCTCGGACGCTGCAATCGTCTTTTGGACAATTTCTCATGGCCCGGTTGTGTCAGGATTTTGGAGGAAGGATTGGCTTCCGGCTGTTGGGGTGGACTTTTCGCTCGTTAAGCACTTGAAAATAATTGCTTATTAACGTTTTTTTAAGAAGTGAGGGGCGGTCGGTTAGAATTGTAGCTATTTCGCAACAATGGAAAACTAAGGACACCTTACTGTCTTCCTTCTGTCATGATTACGATTGCCTGAGCGACCGGTTTTGGCTCTAATCATCTCCATAAGCGGCACGCATTTCTGAAGTGCTTTCCCACCCGCTGCTTAGAAGATTAAGCGTTTGACTGGAGGTCAACCATGAACATCAAGAGCCTTCTCATCGGCTCCGCTGCGGCTCTCGCAGCAGTATCCGGCGCTCACGCTGCCGACGCTATCGTCGCTGCTGAGCCTGAGCCCCTGGAATACGTTCGCGTTTGCGACGCTTTCGGAACCGGCTTCTTCTACATCCCCGGCACCGAAACTTGCCTGAAGTTCGACGGTTACATCCGTTTCCAGACCGACTTCGGCCGTAACAAGTCCGGTACGTCTGACTGGAACTCGTTCACGCGCGCCCAGTTCAACATCGACACCCGCACCGACACCGAGCTTGGCGCTCTGCGCGGCTACATCGGTCTGCGCGGTCAGGCTGACAACGACAGCGACCGTGGCGTCAACGTCGACCAGGCTTTCATCGAACTCGGCGGCCTGAAGGTCGGTTACATGTACACCTGGTGGGATGACGATCTCTCCGGCGAAACCGATATCCTGTCTTCGAACACCACTCGTGGCAACGCTCTGCGTTACACCTACGACGCTGGTTCGTTCTACGCAGGTATCAGCGTTGAAGAGCTCGACTCCGTACGTGACGGCACGTCCAACCTCGGCGTTGCCAAGGGTGGCGTCTTCGAAGGCCCGAACAACGTCGGCGTCAGCGGTATCATCGGCGCCAAGTTCGGTGCGATCTCTGCAAACCTGCTCGGCTCCTACGACACGGACCAGGAAAACGGCGCAATCCGCGCTATCCTGTATGCTGACATCGGTCCCGGCACCTTCGGTCTCTCTGGCGTTTGGGCTTCTGGCGCAAACTACTACTACGAAGAGTCCGAGTGGGCAGTTGCTGCTGAATACGCAATCAAGGCAACTGACAAGCTGACCATTACGCCTGCTGCTCAGTACCTCGGCACGATCGACATCGCTCCGGACGGCGACTTCACCGGCGACAACGATGCATGGCGCGCTGGCCTGACGGTTGATTACAAGATCACCCAGGGTCTGGATGCCAAGGTTACCGCCAACTACCAGGACGTCGATGGACCGACTGGCGACAGCTGGACCGGCTTCGTCCGCCTTCAGCGCACGTTCTAATCTGATCTGACATTGTCAGTGATGGAAACCCCGGCAGAAATGCCGGGGTTTTTCGTTTGATGGCTTCCGGCGCTGAGAGGCGTTATTCAAACACGGAAAACAAAAAAGCACCGGCGAACCGATGCTTGAATGTTTTAGAACGATCAGCGATTGTCGGAAGACTGCTGCCTTATCCCGCACGCCCATGGCGCAGGTCATCAACGATATCGGCCGGTTGCCCCAGCCGTGTCTTGTAGACCTGATAATTCTCCATCACCCGCTGCACGTAATTGCGCGTTTCGGGGAAGGGGATGCGTTCGATCCAGTCGACCACCTCGTCGATCGGCTTGCCGCGCGGGTCGCCATATCGGGAGATCCATTCCGGCACGCGCTTCGGTCCGGCATTATAGGCGATGAAGGTGAGGATGTAGGATCCACCGAAGCTGTCGATCTGTTCACCGAGATAATGCGCGCCGAGCGTGGCGTTATAGCCCGCATCGCTGGTCAGCATCGCCTGCGTGTAGGGCAGGCCATGGCGGCCGGCCACGCCCTTGGCGGTTCCCGGCAGCAGCTGCAGCAGGCCGCGGGCATTGGCGGCGGAGACGGCGGCTGGATTGAACGCGCTTTCCTGCCGGGCAATCGCATAGGCGAGCGCCTTGCCGGAGCCGGCAATATTGGCGCTGGCGGGAATGACGCCGAGCGGATAGGCGAGCGCCGCCGCATCGATGCCGCGGCTGAAGGCCGTCTTGCCGATCTGCAGCGAAACCTGATGATTGCCGTTGCCCTCCGCCCTTGCCGCCAGAATGGCAAGCTCACCGGGACTGTCGAGCTGTTCGGCAAGCGACCGGTAAAGGCTGTCGGCGCGCCAGCCGTAACCGGCGGCTTCCAGCCGGTCGATGGCGCGCACGGCTTCGCGGCCGGCGAAACGTTCCCGGTCGCTGGTGCTGGGGCTCGGATAGGTGACGTTTAATGTTTTAGCGCCGATTCGCGCTGCGGCGAGCTGGCCGTAAAACGTGCCGGGATGAGCGGCTGCCTTGGTGAAGAAGTCGCGGGCATCGCCCGGCCCGCCCGCTTCCGCCGCCCGACCTAGCCAATAATAGGCGCGCGACGCCGAGAGCGGCCGGTTGGAGGTCTGAAGCAGCGTATTGAAGTGACGCGAAGCCGTCGCCGGGTCGTGCAGCGCTCTTAACGCATACCAGCCGGCATGGAACTCCGCATCGGCGGTATCGACCGCCGAGGTGGCAGAATGATTGGCGACGATGCGATAGGCTTCGGCGAAATCACCGAGATCGGCGACGCCGCGGGCGATGATGCGGCGCTCATTCCACCATTCGCCGGGATTGACAAGCTTGGCGGCTTCCTTCGGCGCCTGTCGCAGAAGGGCTGCTGCTTCGGGGTATTTCTGCTGGTTGCGCAGGTTTTCCACCCGCGCGAAGAGATAAGCAGGGTCGCTACGCCAGGAGGCGTCGACCTTGCCGAGGAGCGCGGTTGCGGTTGCGGAGCGCTGCAGCACGGCCGCCCAGGCGTTGTAAAGCGACTGCGCCTTACCGAGATCCCCAAAACGCTTCGCCTGGCTGATGCGACTGCGATACATCAGATAGTCCATGCGCGCCTTGTGATCGGCGGGCGTCAGATAGGTGGGAAACTCGTCAAGCACACGGTCTTCCATGTCCTTGTCCATGCCTTCGCTGACCCAGAGCTGGCGAATGAGACTTTGGGATTCGGCAGCTTTACCGGAGGAGGCGAGCGCCTTGGCGAACACCACGGTGCCTTCGGCGGTTTCCGGACGGCTATTGCCGAAGGCGGCAAGCACCTGGGGCGTGGGCGGATCTTCGCGGTAAAGCGCCTTTTCGGAATTGGCGCGCAGCGTCGCTGCACCCGGCCAGCCGGAGAGCTCGCGCTGGGCGGCGGCGATTTCGGCGGAAGCGACGTCCTTCTGGCCGGAAACGGCAATAGCCCAGGTGAGGATATGGCGGTCAAGGCTGCCGTTCGGCATGGTGTTGCGCAGCGCAATCGCGCGGGCCGCATCACGGCTCGAAAGCGCGTCGAGACCCGCCTTCAACTGGCTTGTGTCATCGGGGCGGCTGAGGCGCGGTATGGCGCCGGTGATCTCGGGCGAGGCCGGCATGAAGGCCGGAACAGCAGGTGCATTCGGCTTGACATAGGGAAGCGGCGCCGCACCTTCCGGCAGCGGTCCGGCCAATGCGTTCCAAACGGTTGCGGCAAGGCCCGCCGCCATCAATCCCCAGACTGTCTTTTTCATGCCGCTCTTCATCGTGTAACGGATTTGTCGACTTTCTTGTAATATCGCTTCATTGCAGCGGGATTGCCGAAAACGGTCTGATGCCCCGCACCGGAATCTTGGGATTTCAGCCTTAATGAAATCTTAATTCCCGCCCCGCAATTCAATCAACTTTTATTCACCGGCCCGCGAGCGACGTCTCTTTTCGGCGCCCGCCTTTTGCGCTTGCCGATCACGGTCGGGAGACTGTCACACTTCCGACAATTTCGGACAAAATACGCTGCCTTTGCGCTTGTCGGCGCCAAGGGCTGGCTCTAATGTGTGCCGGTTTTAACCATCGAATGCGGCCGAAGCATGAACCGGCTCGGCGCCAGGAGCTTTGCATGTTCAAGGGATCAATTCCCGCCCTCATTACCCCGTTCACGGACAATGGCGCCGTGGACGAACAGGCATTTGCCGCCCATGTGGAATGGCAGATCGCCGAAGGCAGCAGCGGACTTGTGCCTGTCGGCACGACGGGGGAATCTCCAACCCTCTCCCACGACGAACACAAACGTGTGGTCGAGCTGTGCATCGAGGTAGCGGCGAAACGGGTTCCGGTCATTGCGGGCGCTGGCTCCAACAATACGGATGAGGCGATCGAGCTTGCGTTGCACGCGCAGGAGGCCGGCGCGGATGCGCTGCTGGTGGTGACGCCCTATTACAACAAACCGACCCAGAAGGGCCTGTTCGCCCATTTTTCCGCCGTGGCAGAAGCGGTGAAGCTGCCGATCGTCATCTACAATATCCCGCCGCGCTCGGTGGTGGATATGTCGCCGGAAACCATGGGCGCACTGGTCAAGGCGCATAAGAACATCGTGGGTGTGAAGGATGCGACGGGCAAGATCGATCGCGTTTCCGAACAGCGTATTTCCTGCGGCAAGGATTTCATTCAGCTTTCGGGTGAGGATGGTACGGCGCTCGGTTTCAACGCCCATGGCGGCGTCGGCTGCATTTCGGTCTCCGCCAATGTCGCGCCGCGTCTCTGTTCGGAATTCCAGGCGGCGATGCTCGCGGGTGATTACGCCAAGGCGCTGGAATATCAGGATCGCCTGATGCCGCTGCACAAGGCCATCTTCATGGAGCCTGGCGTCTGCGGCACCAAATATGCCCTGTCGAAGACGCGCGGCGGCAATCGCCGGGTCCGTTCACCCTTGATGAGCACGCTGGAACCGGCAACGGAAGCGGCCATCGATGCGGCGCTGAAGCATGCGGGCCTGATGAACTGAGACACGCCTGCAAACCTAAAAGGCGCGCCATGGACCGCTTCGAAACAGAAGCCGTTCGGCGCGCCTTTTCTTTTTGCGGCGACAACATTAAATAGAGGTTCGAAAACCGCTCTCGGCGGTAAGCCGAAGGCGCAATAAGAAAAACAAGGGATTGAAATATCATGGCCCCCAAAGGCAGCCAGCGCGTGGTGAACAAGATCGTTGCGGAAAACCGCAAGGCCCGTTTCAACTACGAGATCATTGATACCTACGAGGCAGGGCTCGTGCTGACCGGCACCGAGGTCAAGTCGCTGCGCGAAGGCAAGGCGAATATCGCCGAATCCTACGCGTCGGACGAGGGCGATGAAATCTGGCTCATCAATTCCCACCTGCCGGAATATCTGCAGGCCAACCGCTTCAACCATGAGCCGCGCCGCCGTCGCAAGCTGCTTTTGAGCAAGCGCGAGATCAACCGCCTGCGCGCCGGTATCAACCGCGAAGGCATGACGCTGGTACCCTTGAAAGTCTATTTCAACGAAAAGGGCCGCGCGAAGCTGGAACTGGCGCTCGCCAAGGGCAAGAAGCTGCACGACAAGCGCGAGACCGAGAAGGAACGCGACTGGAACCGGCAGAAGTCGCGCTTGTTGAAAGGTGGGGCGGCCTAAGGCCTAAACCTCACTCCCGTAACGAGCACAGGAATGAGGAGAGCAGGGGCGGCCGCTTGCTCACGCGGCCCGGTATGTCCGCTCCACATGCGCCGTCGTTGCCGAGACGCTGAACCGGCTGACGAGCGCCGCCAGATTGGCGCTGACATCGCTCAGATTATGCGTGGCCGCATTGGTTTCTTCCACCATCGCCGCATTCTTCTGGGTCAGATTATCCATGCTGTTGATAGCGGCGCTGATTTCCTGAATGCCGACGGATTGCTCCTGCGCGGCCTTCGTCAGCGAGGCGATATGTTCCTGAATATGATCCACCTTGTTGCCGATCGTATTCAAGGATTCGCCTGTCTTGTTGACCAGCGAGACGCCCTGCATCACGTCCGCGGAGGATTTGGAGATCAGGGTCTTGATTTCCTTGGCGGCGTTGGCTGAACGCTGCGCCAGTTCGCGCACTTCCTGAGCAACGACGGCAAAACCCTTGCCCGCTTCGCCGGCGCGCGCGGCTTCCACGCCCGCATTCAGCGCCAGAAGATTGGTCTGGAACGAAATCTCGTCGATGACGGAGATGATCTGGGTGATCTTCTGCGATGAGTCCTCGATCGCCCCCATCGCCTTCACCGCTTCCGTCACCACATCGCGCGAGCGCGCGGCCTCAACGGCCGAGCTTTCGACGATGGCCTTGGCCTCTTCGGAACGCTGCGCCGACAATTTGGAAATGGTGGTGATTTCCTCGACGGCGGCGGCGGTTTCCTCAAGGGCCGCGGCCTGCTGCTCCGTCCGGCGGGCCATGTCGTCGGTCGCTGACGTCAGTTCGCGCGTATTGCCGGAAATCTTGTTCGCTTCCTCGACGATCTGCGCAAATGCGCCGGAGAGATTGCCGACGGCGGCGTTGAAATTGGCGATCAGTCCCTGGAATTGCGGCGCGGTCTTTTCACCGATGCTGGAGGTGAGGTCGCCATTGGCCAGCCTGTCGAGGGCGCTGTTGAGCAGTGCGAGAACATGCTCCTGCTCCTTCTTCATCTGCGCCTGTTCGGCCTCCACCTTGTGCCGCTCGGCGGCAAGCACGTCGAGATACACGGAGATCGAATAATCCATGTCGAGAAGCGCGGCCTTGATAGTGGCGGACAGGGCGTCCTTCACCTTCCGGGCCTTCTTTTCCATGAAGAGGCCTTTCAACTCGGACTCGATCAGGGCCTTCACGATGCCATCGAGCATCAGCGCATAACCACCGATGTACCACCGGGGCTCCAGCCCGAGCCTTGCATGGGTGCGGCCGATAGCGGTCACGGCATCGGTATAATCCGCATTGAATGTGCCGGAGGCGATCCTTGCCCAGTGTTTGAGCTGCATGGCCTTGGCGTGCTGTACATGCGCGTCGTTCGCGAAGAATTTCGCGGTCTCCGGCACCGAGCGGACCTTCGCATAAAAACGATCGAGAGAAGCATCGAGAGAGCCGGTGATGACGCCCTTCATGTCTGAAAGATTTTGCCGTTCACCGTGGCCAAGCCCCAGAAAATTCAGTCTTTCATCGAGTTGTCGGTCGGTTTTTTCTTGGCCATGCATGTCTAATCATCCTGATCTGACGCCCAAATCACGTCTCTGGCGCCGTTGCGTGATTTAGACACGTCTAAAATTAATCAAGATATAATTTCGACTGGCCGGATTTGATGTTTGTTAATTCTAAGAGGAATTTTGTCCTGCTGGAGACGCTTGAAACAAAAACGCGCCCGTCTTTTGGACGGACGCGTTTTGCAATATCAGCGGCACAAAAACCGAATCAGACTGTCTCTGGACCTTCAGCGTGACGAACGGGGCGCTCGTTCGGGTCGCGCCCGATTTCGGCCTTCAGCGTCATCAGATCGATGAAGTGATCGGCCTGGCGGCGCAGATCGTCAGCGATCATGGCGGGCTGGGTGGCCATGGTGGAAACCACGGAAACCTTGCGGCCCTTGCGCTGCAGCGCATCCACCAGCGTGGTGAAATCGCCGTCGCCGGAAAACAGCACCAGGTGATCGACGGTCTCGGACTGCTCCATGGCGTCGACTGCCAGTTCGATGTCCATATTGCCCTTGATCTTGCGGCGGCCGAGTGCGTCGGTGAATTCCTTGGCGGGCTTGGTCACGACCTTGTAGCCGTTATAATCCAGCCAGTCGATCAGCGGGCGGATCGAGGAATATTCCTGATCTTCGATAAGCGCGGTGTAATAATAGGCGCGCAGCAGATAGCCACGCTTCTGAAACGCCTTCAGAAGCTTGCGATAGTCAATATCGAACCCCAGGCTTTTCGATGCTGCATAAAGATTGGCTCCGTCTATGAAGAGCGCAATTTTCTCCCGTGGATCGAACATTCCATCCCATTCCTTTTTTTGGAAAAGGCCATTATCTGGCTTTTATTTCCGGTCGCTAACGCAAAAAATCATGTCGTATCAACGAATTTTGCGCGTCGCCGTTGCGTTTTAAGTAAGCTACCTTCCCCCGTATTCCAAGACAATTCTTCTAGACATTTTGTTCATCAGACGCCAAACATGGGCAATAAGGTGCCAAAAGACGCCAAAGACAGGAAAAACTTGAATTCCGCGGCCAATGGCTGTATCGGAAGCTGGAAGGCATCGTCGCGAAAAATATCCAGCGTTTTTCTCAAGGCACGAAGCACAGATTCAATAGGTTAGAGTGTCCCTTGTGCACCCCCGGGAACGCACGGCGCTCTGATCCACGACATTACGACCCGCAAAGGACAGGCAATGGCCCGCGTCACAGTAGAAGATTGCATTGATAAAGTAGACAACCGTTTCGAGCTGGTGCTTCTCGCCAGCCACCGTGCGCGCCAGATTTCGCAGGGCTCTTCCATCACGGTTGACCGCGATAACGACAAGAACCCTGTCGTTGCGCTGCGCGAAATCGCTGATGAGACGCTGTCGCCCGACGATCTGAAGGAAGACCTCATCCATTCGCTGCAGAAGCATGTGGAAGTGGACGAGCCCGAGCCCGATCCGGTCACGCTCGCCGCCTCCGCTATTGCCGATGGCGAAGACGACGACCAGCCGGAAACCGTCACTTTCGACCAGATGTCGGAAGAAGAACTGCTGGCCGGTATCGAAGGCCTTGTGCCGCCGGAAAAAAATGACGATTATTGATCTGACTTTATGACGCCTTTGGCAGGCGGTGGTTACCGTCTGTCAATAGTTGCCGTCATAATCTGATCCCTATTGATGCAGCATTGTGCGCCGACCCCAAGGTTGGCGCGCTTTCTTTTTGTGGAATATCGCATGATGCGGCAATACGAACTCGTCGAGCGGGTTCAAAAATACAAACCGGATGCGAATGAGGCCCTGCTGAACAAGGCCTATGTTTACGCCATGCAGAAACACGGCCAGCAGAAGCGGGCCAATGGCGACCCCTATATCTCCCATCCGCTGGAAGTTGCCGCGATCCTCACAGAAATGCATCTCGACGAATCGACCATCGCGGTGGCGCTGCTGCACGATACGATCGAGGACACCACCGCCACCCGCGCGGAAATCGACGAGCTGTTCGGCGAAGATATCGGCCGGCTTGTGGAAGGCCTCACCAAGCTCAAGAAGCTCGATCTCGTCACCCGCAAGGCGAAACAGGCGGAAAATCTGCGCAAGCTGCTGCTTGCCATTTCCGACGACGTGCGCGTCCTTCTGGTCAAGCTCGCCGACCGCCTGCACAATATGCGCACCATGGAATATATGCCGGCTGACAAGCGCAGCCGCATTTCCGAAGAGACCATGGAAATCTATGCGCCGCTCGCCGGCCGCATGGGTATGCAGGACATGCGCGACGAGCTGGAGGACCTGTCCTTCCGTTATCTCAACCCGGAAGCCTATGAGACGGTGACCAACCGCCTGCAGGAACTGGAAACGCGCAATGAAGGCCTGATCAAGAAGATCGAGGACGAATTGCGTGAGCTTCTCGTAGCGAACGGCCTGATCGGGGCCAACGTAAAAGGGCGGCAGAAAAAGCCCCATTCGGTTTTCCGCAAGATGCAGGCGAAGTCGCTTTCCTTCGAGCAGCTTTCGGATGTCTACGGTTTCCGCATTCTGGTGGACGATATTCCGGCCTGCTACCGGGCGCTGGGCATCGTGCACACCCGGTGGCGCGTGGTGCCGGGTCGCTTCAAGGATTACATCTCCACGCCGAAGCAGAACGACTATCGCTCCATTCACACCACCATCGTCGGACCCTCGCGCCAGCGTATCGAGCTGCAGATCCGCACCAAGCGCATGCACGAGATCGCCGAATTCGGCATTGCCGCCCATGCGCTCTATAAGGACGGGGAAAACGGGGAGGGCGACCTGCTCTCTCGGGAAAGCAACGCCTATTCCTGGCTGCGTCACACCATCGAATCGCTGGCCGAGGGCGACAGCCCGGAAGAATTCCTCGAACATACCAAGCTGGAACTGTTCCAGGATCAGGTGTTCTGCTTCACGCCCAAGGGCAAGCTGATTGCGCTGCCGCGCGGTGCGACCCCCATCGATTTCGCCTATGCGGTGCACACCAATATCGGCGACACAACGGTTGGCGCCAAGATCAACGGGCGGATCATGCCGCTCGTGACCCGGCTCAACAATGGCGACGAGGTGGAGATCATCCGCTCAGGCGTGCAGGTGCCGCCTGCCGCATGGGAAGAGGTGGTGGTGACGGGCAAGGCTCGTTCGGCCATCCGCCGCGCCACCCGCATGGCCATCCGCAAGCAATATTCCGGTCTCGGTTATCGTATTCTGGAACGCACCTTCGAGCGCGCCGGCAAGGCCTTCTCGCGCGAAGCGCTGAAGCCCGTGCTGCATCGCCTGGCGCAGAAGGATGTGGAAGACGCGATCGCTGCCGTTGGGCGCGGCGAGGTTTCCTCGCTCGATGTGCTGCGTGCGGTCTATCCGGATTATCAGGACGAGCGCGTTACGGTGAAGATGACCGGCGACGACGGCTGGTTCAACATGCGCAGCGCCTCCGGCATGGTCTTCAAGATCCCCGGAAAGTCGCGCTCCGTTCTGGAAGATGACGGCGCGGCCGAAATGCTGGATGGACCCGACCCGCTGCCCATCCGCGGCCTTTCCGGCAATGTCGACGTGCATTTCGGAGCGGCCGGCGCCGTTCCGGGTGACCGCATCGTCGGCATCATGGAAAAAGGCAAGGGCATCACCATCTATCCCATTCAGGCGCCGGCGCTGCAGCGTTTCGATGACGAGCCGGAGCGCTGGATCGATGTCCGCTGGGATCTCGATGAGGCGAACAAGTCGCGCTTCATGGCGCGGGTGATGATCAATGCGCTGAACGAGCCGGGCACGCTCGCCTCCGTGGCGCAATCGATCGCTACGCTTGATGTCAATATCCGAGGGCTCAACATGGTCCGCATCGGCACGGATTTTTCCGAGCTGGCGCTGGATGTCGAAGTCTGGGATCTCAGGCAGTTGAACCAGCTTCTGTCGCAGCTCAAGGATCTCGACTGCGTCTCGACCGTGACGCGTGCCTTCGATTGAGGCATTTTTGATCCTTTTAAGATACCGGAAGGCCGTTGTTATGCACTCAACGCATGGCAGCGGCCTTTTCCTGTCTCTGGTCGTGAAGGTGGTTTGCGACTATTTTCTCCTCAGAAATTGAAGAGAAGGAAACGCGGCGTGCCGGTGGATAAACACCGATGAGAAACGCCAGTTCCAAACCGAAAGGACCGAAAATCATGTTTACTCCGCTTCGCAAGATCGCCCGCGCCGTCCGTGGCAAGACCACCCAGGAACGCGAATTTGAATATCTCAGCGGTTCGGTATCGAATGTCGATCTCGAATTCCGCCAGCGCGAAATCGACCGCGGCCTGTTCCGCCGGTAATGCGCTCAGCGCATGGCAGCCAACCGCCATGCGTATGGGATAAGCAGGTGCAGCCGTTATCGGCCAGCGCCTTCCTCCATGTCGCAAAACTATGTGAATGCGCGCTTCAAGCGGGCGTCCACCGCTGTCCGGTCTAAATGATAGGACACGCTGCCTTTGCAATGAAGTTGACGGCGAGAGGGTGCGTATTTCCTCGACGTCATCCTTGGGCTTGTCCCAAGGATCTAATCACGTTGAATTAAATCAGTCGGTTGCAGATCCTCGGGACAAGCCCGAGGATTACGTCGGAGTGTCCGGCAAGGTTCGTATTCATCTGGTGACGCTGCGCAGACGCGCGTCGGCTGGATTCCGGCTCAGGGCCGGAATGACGGAAGCAGAGAATACGCCTGCAAAAGAAATCCTCCCGTCGTCTACGATGCTCTTGGCTCCGCCGGGGTGATGAAATAGACTGCCTCCATGCCGTTTCGCCGCCGTGAACCCGTTGGTTTTTCAGAGAAGATTCGTGACCTGTTCTGGCCGCGCACGGGTTTTTCCCGTTCGCTGCGCTATATGAAGCTGCGCCTGCTCAGGCTTTCCGCCTCTCCGCATTCCGTTGCCGCCGGTGTCGCCATCGGTGTGGGCGTGGCGTGGACGCCGTTTCTCGGCGTTCACATCATCATCGCCATGGCGCTCGGTTTCCTCTTGCGCGTCAATCTCGTGGCGGCGGCGCTCGGCACCACCTTCGCCAATCCGCTGACATTTCCGTTCATCTGGGCATCCACCTGGGAGCTGGGACACTTCATTCTCGGCCGTCAGAGCGCGGAAAGTGCCGCACATGTGGATTTCGTGGCGCTGTTCAGCCATCTTGAATTCCGGCAGATATGGACGCCGGTGCTGGAGCCCATGACCATCGGCGCGCTTCTTCCGGCCGGCATCAGCGCAATCATCGCCTATATCGCCGTTTATGGCCTCATCAGCGGTTTTCAGCGCCGCAAGATGGAAAATCTCGCGCATCGCGCCGCCAACAAGAATGCTTCTCTGGAGATGCTGAAATGATCATTGGATTGGGTAGCGACCTGATCGACATCCGCCGCGTTGAAAAGTCGATCGAACGTTTCGGCGAGCGCTTCACCCATCGCTGTTTCACCGATATCGAGCGCGCCAAATCCGATGGCCGCAAGAACCGCGCCGCTTCCTACGCCAAACGTTTTGCCGCCAAGGAAGCCTGTTCCAAGGCGCTGGGAACCGGCCTTGCGAATGGCGTCTTCTGGAAGGACATGGGTGTCATCAATCTGCCGGGCGGCAAGCCGACCATGAGGCTGACCAATGGGGCGGGGGAGAGGCTGGCGGCCATGCTGCCCGCCGGCCACCGCGCCAATATTCATCTGACGATCACGGACGATTTTCCCTATGCTCAGGCATTTGTGATCATAGAAGCCCTTCCCGTGATCGATTGAGGCCCCGGCCTTGCCGCATTGGCGCTCTATTTGCGGGCGTGTGACAGAAGCGCTTCCCTTCGGGCAGGAAAGGTTCTAGAGAAGTCGCAGAAATATGAAAGCCTTGCCGGCAGTGTGAAACCGCTCCACCGCCGCAGGCTCGACAAACAACGGCCCGGAAGCCTTCGTGAAGCCGAAGAAGCCGGGAAACAATCAGGCAGGTCTTTAAGTGTCGGAAAAAGCTGAAAAGAAGCAGAACGCCCTCTGGGAGAACGTCAAGGTCATCATTCAGGCGCTGCTGCTGGCCATGGTCATCCGCACCGTGCTGTTTCAGCCCTTCACGATCCCGTCAGGCTCGATGATGCCGACGCTTCTGGTTGGCGACTATCTTTTCGTCAACAAGTTCTCCTACGGCTATTCGAAATATTCGCTGCCCTTTTCTCCGAACCTGTTTTCGGGCCGCATTCTCGAATTCAGCAAGCCGAAGCGCGGCGATGTCGTGGTCTTCCGCCTGCCGCCCAATCCTGAGGTTGATTACATCAAGCGCCTCGTCGGCCTGCCCGGTGATCGCATCCAGGTGACGAACGGCGTGCTGTTCATCAATGGCCAGCCAGTACCCAAGCAGCCCGATGGCAACTTCACCTCCGATTACCGCGCCGATCCGGGCGCCAATGTGCCGGTCTTCCGCGAAACGCTGGATAATGGCGTCACCTACGACACGCTCGACCAGTCGCCCGATTCGCGCGGCGACAACACGCGCGAATTCGTGGTGCCGGAAGGCCATTATTTCATGATGGGCGACAACAGAGACAATTCTCTCGACAGCCGCTTCGATGTCGGCTTCGTGCCGGAAGAAAACCTGATCGGCCGCGCCAGCGTCATCTTCTTCTCGCTGGGCAACGACACGCCGTTCAGCCGCATTTGGGAATGGCCGGCCAACATGCGTTGGGACCGCCTGTTCAAGGTTGTGGGATGAGTAAGACCAAGCCGCTTTCCGCGGACGAAATCTCCCGTCTGGAAGCGTTGATCGGATATGAATTCAAGGACAAGGCCCGGCTCGACCGGGCCTTGACCCATGCCAGCGCCCGCTCCGCCGCGGCCGGCAATTATGAGCGGCTGGAATTTCTGGGGGATCGCGTTCTCGGCCTCTGCGTGGCGGAATTGCTGTTCTCCATTTTCCGTAACGCCACCGAAGGTGAACTCTCCGTCCGTCTGAACCAGCTCGTAAGCGCCGAATCCTGCGCCGCGATCGGCGACGAGATGGGGCTGCATAATTTCATCCGCACCGGATCCGACGTGAAGAAGCTGACCGGCAAGGCGATGCTGAATGTGCGCGCCGATGTGGTCGAAAGCCTGATCGCCACCATTTATCTGGATGGCGGGCTGGAAGCATCGCGCAAGTTCATTCTGAAATATTGGCAGGGCCGTGCGACGAGCGTGGATGCCGGTCGGCGAGACGCCAAGACCGAATTGCAGGAATGGGCGCATGCCAGATTTGCGACCACGCCCTCTTACCGGGTTGACGATCGCTCCGGACCGGATCACGATCCCCGCTTTACGGTGACTGTCGAAATTCCCGGCGTGAAGCCGGAAACCGGCGTCGAGCGCTCCAAGCGCGCGGCCGAGCAGGTGGCGGCTACAAGATTGCTGGAACGCGAAGGCGTCTGGCAGAAGGGCTCCACCCAGAACTGAGCGCCCGCCATAGGGTGCTAAATCGAGCGCATGGCGGACCGAGAAGGCCGCATGTTGAATACCTCTGACCTTGATGGATATCATGACCGATCACGAAAACCCCGCCATTGCAGGCGAAGACAACAACCTTCCGACCCGTTCCGGCTTCGTAGCCCTCATCGGCCCGACCAATGCCGGCAAGTCGACGCTGGTCAACAGGCTGGTGGGCGCCAAGGTCTCGATCGTCAGCCACAAGGTTCAGACGACGCGCGCGGTGATGCGCGGTATCGCCATCCACAAGAACGCGCAGATCGTTTTCATGGACACGCCCGGCATCTTCAAACCGCGCCGCAGGCTCGACCGCGCCATGGTCACTTCCGCCTGGGGCGGCGCGAAGGATGCCGATCTCATCCTGCTGCTGATCGACAGCGAGCGTGGTCTTAAAGGTGACGCCGAGGCCATTCTCGAAGGCCTGAAGGACGTTCCGCAGAAGAAGATCCTCTGCCTCAACAAGATCGACCAGGTGAAGCGCGAAGATCTTCTGAAGCTTGCCGCCGCCGCCAATGAGACGGTGGCGTTTGACCGCACCTTCATGATTTCGGCCACCAACGGTTCGGGCTGCGAAGACCTGATGGATTATCTGGTGGAGGCTCTGCCTGAAGGTCCGTGGTATTACCCGGAAGACCAGATTTCCGATCTGCCGATGCGCCAGCTCGCCGCCGAAATCACCCGCGAAAAACTGTTCCTGCGACTGCATCAGGAACTTCCCTACGCCTCGCATGTCGAGACGGAGAAGTGGGAGGAGCGCAAGGACGGCTCGGTACGCATCGAGCAGGTGATCTATGTCGAGCGCGACAGCCAGAAGAAGATTGCGCTCGGCAAGAACGGCGATGCGATCAAGGCGATCTCCACCGCGTCGCGCAAGGAACTGTCTGAAATCCTCGAGCAGCCGGTGCATCTCTTCCTGTTCGTCAAGGTGCGCGAGAACTGGGGCGACGACCCCGAGCGTTTCCGTGAGATGGGCCTGGAATTCCCCCGAAACTAAGGCTTCCCGGCATCCTCACTCATCCCTGTGCCTGTCACAGGGATCCAGCCAGCCCAAGTATTTGGGCTGGACGGGTTCTCTCGCCGCGCAGACGCGAGTCGGCTGGATTCCTGTGACAAGCACAGGAATGAGGGCGGAGCTGGCAGAGGGACCTGTGAACAAAGGTCGATCTGAATATCTTCACCCACCATCGGGAACCGAATACGTTCGGGCGGGTTGTTCCAAAACAATTGGGCGCAACCTTTTTTCGATGATGGATATTCATGTCGCCAAAAAAACCGAACGGAATTTCCACCACCCCGTGCCAGCAATGTCCCCTGCGTGACCTGCCGCATTTCCGAGACTTTTCCTCCTCCGAGCTGGACTTCGTCTCTCGTTTCAAGACGGGGGAACTCGCGGTGGAAGGCGGCTCCGTCATCCTGATGGAAGGCTCGCACAGCGCCCATCTTTACACCGTTCTGCAGGGCTGGGCTTTCCGTTACAAGACGCTGGAAGACGGCAGGCGGCAGATATTGAACTATGTCATGCCGGGCGATCTCGTCGGCCTGCAGGGCACGGTGATGGGGGAAATGCAGCATTCGGTGGAGGCCCTGTCGCCGGTCACCCTATGCGTCTTCGAGCGCTCGCGCCTCAACAATCTCTTCACCGACCATCCGACGCTTGCCTATGACCTGACCTGGATCGCCGCGAGCGAGGAACGCATGCTCGATAGCCACCTCCTCAGCATCGGCCGGCGCACCGCGCTGGAACGTGCGGCCTATCTCATCGCGTTTCTTTATCGCAAGGCGAAAGCGGTCAATCTCATCCCCGGCGAAACACCGATCCCGGTCACCCAGCAACACGTTGCCGACACGCTCGGCCTGTCCATCGTTCACACCAACAAGACCTTGAGAAAGCTGGTCGATCGCGGCCTCATCCGCTGGACGGACAAGGGTTGTCTGGTGCTTGACGATACCGGGTTGAGCAACATTGCGGGTTGGGAAAGCGACGAAAAGCGGCAAAGACCCTTCATCTGATCTTCTTTCGATATGTCTTTTTTAAATGACGGTGGAGCCGTAATTTGCGACTCCTGTCGTGATATCTCATTGGAGAATCGTGACGGAAACCGCAGCTTCTAGCCTTGCGGCGATATTTTAGGAAGAAGAAAACATATGGTGCCACAACGGGTTATCATCGTTGAGGATGAATATCTGGTGGCGCTTGATGTCGAAGCGGTTCTCCAGTCCATGGGGGTGGAAGCCGTCGTCATCGCCACGACGCTGGCGCAGGCGAGGCAGGCCGTCGAAGAGGAAGGCGCCGATTGCGTGCTTCTCGATGTCAGCCTTACCGACGGCAAGAGCTATGATTTTGCGCGCGGGCTGCGCGATGGGGGAATTCCCTTCGGTTTCGTCAGCGGCTATGGCGACACGACGGGTTTTCCGGATGATCTCATGCATGCGCCATTGCTCGGCAAGCCCTTCGGGGAAAATGAAATTATCGATTTCGTCCTCAACCTCGTCGGCACGGACGACGATGCGGTAAAAGAATAACGTTTCGCCGCCAGATCGGGTATGATCGGCCTTGAATCGAAATTCGGACGCGTTTCATGCAGTGGCAGGAAGAGGCAATCATTCTCGGCGTAAAACGCCATGGCGAGACGAGTGTCATCGCCGAGGTGATGACCCCTTCGCGTGGCCGCCATCTGGGGCTGGTCCGTTCCGGCCGTTCGCGCAGCATGCAGCCGGTTCTTCAGGCCGGAAACCGGGTTGATGTCATCTGGCGGGCGCGCCTTCATGATCATCTCGGTGAATTCCGCATCGAGCCGCTGCAATTGCGCGCCGCGCAGCTGATGGAAACGGCGACCGCGGTTTATGGTGTACAGGCCATGGGCGCTCTTCTCAGGCTTCTGCCGGAGCGCGATCCGCACCCGCATCTCTATCAGGCGCTCGATATCATTCTCGACAACCTCCATAATCCGGTCGATGCCGGGGAATTGTTCGTGCGCTTCGAACTGGCGGTGCTGAACGAACTCGGTTTCGGGCTTGATCTTACCGAATGTGCGGCGACAGGGCTGCGCACCGACCTCATCTATGTATCGCCCAAAACCGGCAGGGCGGTTTGCCGCGCGGCAGGTGCGCCCTATGCGGAGCGCATGCTGTCGCTTCCGGCTTTCTTGAGTGAAGGCCAGTCGAAGGCCGCCGATCCTGACAGCCTTGCGGCGGCTTTCCGCCTCACCGCCCATTTCCTCAACCGGCATGTCTACGATCCTCGTGGCCTCAACGAAAACGCCGCCCGCGACGGTTTCGTGCAGGCGGCGCTGAAGGCGCTTGAGGGCAGGGCGAATGAAGGCGGGGCGATGCCGCCCGCGCTCGATAAGGCTGTCTGACTAGGCCATTGCAGGCCGCGGGGCCGGCCGCTCCTGGATGGGCCAATGCACGATGGCCGCAAAAATCCCCATGCCGACGCCCAGCCACCAGACGAGATCATAGGAACCGAGCCTGTCGTAAAGGAAGCCGCCGAGCCAGACGCCGAGGAACGAGCCGATCTGGTGCGACAGGAACACGACGCCGCCGAGCATGCCGAGATGGCGCGTGCCGAACATGATCGCCACCAGCGCATTGGTGGGCGGCACGGTGGAAAGCCAGAGAACGCCCATGACGGCCGCAAAAATGATGACCGAAAGCGGCGATTGCGGCAGAAGCAGGAAGGCGGTGACGGCGACGGAGCGGGCGATATAGATATAGGCCAGCAGATAGGGTTTCGAATAACGCTGGGCAATGACGCCGGCGGCAAGCGACCCGATGATGTTGAAGAAGCCGATCAGCGCCATGGCGATGACGGCATAGCGCGGTTCGATGCCGATGTCCCCGAGATAGGCCGGGAAATGCGCGGTGATAAAGGCCACCTGAAAACCGCAGACAAAAAATCCGGTGGTCAAAAGCAGGTAGCTTTTATGGCCGAGCGCCTCCTTCAGCGCTTCGCCCGCGGTCTGCTGGAACTGCGCCTGCGACTGGCTGCCGGAGGAGGAATTGCCGCGCATGAAAAAGGCGAGCAGCGGCACGAGCATCATCATCGCGGCAAGCCAGACGAGGCTGTCCGACCAGCCATAGGTGGAGATCAGCCCCTGGCTGATCGGCGCAAACAGGAACATGCCGGCCGAACCCGCCGCCGTGCCGATACCGAAGGCGAGCGAACGCTGCTGCGGCGTGACATGGCGCGCAAAGGCCGAAAGGATGACGCTGAAGGAACCGGCGGCAATGCCGAGCCCGACAAGCACGCCGCCGCCGAAATGCAGCCAGAAGGGCGAGGTGCCGAAGGACATGCAGATGAGGCCGGCGGCATAAAGAAAGCCGGAGAGAACGAGCACGCGGCCCGTGCCGAATTTATCGGCGATGGCGCCGAAGAAGGGCTGGCCGAGACCCCAGAAGAGGTTCTGCAGCGCCATGGCGAGACCGAAGGTGGAACGGTCCCAGCCGGTATCGGCAAGCATCGGCAGCTGGAAAAAGCCCATGGCCGAACGCGGCCCGAAGGTCATGACGGCAATCAGTGACCCGGCGGCGATAATCACCCAGGGCATGGTCTGGCGCGTGGCTTGCAACATGAATATTCCCCCATCGCGGCGCCTCGCTCCAAAAAAGGACATGGCTTGCCGCGGATTCCGCTATGATGGGACGAATATTATCTTTTGTCAGTCGCTCCCACTAGCGACTTTTCTTGACGGCCACTATTCATGCGATTGATGGAATGCGGACGAAGAGACGACGATGAAACAGAATATCTACGACGATCCCGGGTTTTTCGAGCGCTACAGCGCCATGCCGCGCTCCGTGGAGGGGCTGCGCCAGGCCGGTGAGTGGCACGAATTGCGCGCCATGCTTCCGCCCCTGCAAGACAGGACCCTTCTTGATCTCGGTTGTGGTTTCGGCTGGCATTGCCGTTATGCCGCAGAACAGGGCGCGCGCCATGTTGTCGGCGTTGACCTCTCGGAAAACATGCTGCGTCGCGCCGCCGAGATAAATGGTGGGCCCGGCGTCGAATACCGCCGCGCCGCCATCGAAGACATCGATTTTCCGCAGGAAAGTTTCGATGTGGCGCTGAGTTCTCTCGCCCTGCATTACGTTCGCGATCTCGACGTGGCATTCGCGAAGATTTTTGCCGCGCTGAAATCCGGCGGCGACTTCATCTTTTCCATCGAACATCCCGTTTTCACGGCGCTGGAAAAACAGGACTGGTTTTATGGCGAGGATGGCGAAATCCTGCACTGGCCGCTTGATAACTACCAAAGCGAGGGCGTGCGCCATTCCAACTGGATGGTGGACGACGTGGTCAAATATCACCGCACGGTGTCATCCATCCTGAACGCGCTCATGGCTGCCGGCTTTACGATCACGCGGCTGGCCGAGCCGCGGCCGGACCCCGCCCTGCTGGCGGAACGGCCGGAAATGAAACACGAAGACCGCCGCCCTATTTTCCTGATCGTCGGCGCGCGTAAGCCGTGACGTAGCTCGTGCGTTGTATCGTCGGCGTGCACGAAGATTGAGATCGGTGCGTCAGGCTCGAAGCTTGCCGTTGTCCATAGTGCTCCGTCCTCTCCTCGTCTCCGTGCTTGTCACAGAGATCGAGCCAGCCCAAGTCCTTGGGCTGAAAAGGCCCCTCTCGCCGCGCCAACGCGCGTCGGCTGGATTCCTGTGACAAGCACAGGAATGAGGGAAGCGAGGGTTTGAAGGCAGGTTAAAACGCTGCCTGATGCACAGGGGATTCCGTTTGAACCGGCCCGGCTTAGCGCCGCTTGATCGACCAGCCTTCCGGCCGTTCCTCGACCACCTTTGCCACATCGCCGACGGACAGCTTGCCCTGGCTGCGCGGCGTCACGTTCCAGCCGAACAGCGGGCCGGGCACGCGCCGGTCGCCAGACATGCGGATGCGGCCCATGGCTTTCACGGGGGAGGGCACATCGCGCGAGCCGGTGGTCTGATCCTGCGTGGTCATGATGCAGCGGGCGCAGGGTTTGACGAGATCGAAGCGAATGCCGCCGATCTCGATGGCTGCCCAGCGGTCCTCAGCCCATGGCTCGTCCGTGTCAAGCACGATATTGGGCCGGAACCTCTCCATGCCGACAGCGTCCTCGCCATTGGCGCGCATATTGTCGTTCAGCGCGGCAAGTGAGGCCGTGGTGGTGACGAGGATCTGGTAACCGTCCGCAAAGGTGACGGGCGTTTCGTTGCCCGTCCATTCGAGGCTCGCAATACGTTTCGACGCATCATCGAAAAAGGCGAGCTTCACCTCGCGCCCGAGCCATGCCGAGAGCGCGCCATTGGTCTCGTCATCGGCGATATTGGCGCTGACGATCGATTTCCACACCGCCACATCCATGCGCTGCCCGGATGGCCGTGCGAAAATCTCATCTTCCCTGTCGCGCGCCAGCACCATGCCGCCATCCTCATGCCGGGCCAGAACCGTGGCGATGGCAGGCAATTCGCGCTGGGTGATGAAATGGCCCGAGGGGTCGGTGAGCATGGCGCGGCGGTCACCCGGCAGGCCTTCGGCCGAAACGGCGCTTTCGGAGAGGGGAATGCCGCGCGCGCTTTTCAGCGGATAGATGTTGAGTTCGGTCACACGCATCTCGGGTCTCCTCAGATCTCGTCGAGAAACAGGTCCAGCACCTGTCTCAGCCGCTCATCGCGGGCCTTGGCCATCTGCCGGCCTGTTTCGGTGCGAAAACCGTCGGCCAGCTTGAACAGCTTGGTTTCGAAATGGTCGATGGCAAAGGCGCGGTCGTCAAGCGGCCGGTTCTTTGCCAGCGGGTCTACCGGATCATAAAGTGCTGAGCCCATGCGCCCGGCAATATAAAAGCAGCGCGCCGCCCCCACCATGCCGATGGCATCCAGCCGGTCGGCATCCTGAAGGATTTTCGCCTCCAGTGTCTGCGGCTCGATATTGGCGGAAAAGCTGTGTGTGGTGATGGCGTGGGCGGCGGCGTCAACATCCGCCTGTTTCCAGCCGAGCCCCATCAGAATGCCGGATGCCTTTTGCGCTGCAAGCCGCGAGGCCTGCGCGCGCAGCGGCGAGTTTTTCTCCACCGCCACGCAATCATGCAGCAGCACGCTGGCGGCCAGCACGGTGCCATCGCCGCCTTCGCCCGCATGGATGCGCATGGCGTTGCGGAAGACGCGGTGAATATGGGCAAGATCATGCGAACCGTCGCCGCTGTCTGCGGCGTGCGGTATCAGCTCCTGCGCAAGCGCCGCATAGGGCGCGAAAGCCTCGGCCGCGATCATGCCTGCGGCTTCCGGGTGAGGATTTTCTGGTAGAACAGGCCGATGCCGATCAGCACTGCGCCGAGCCCGATGAAGGACAGCGCCCTGAGCACGCCTTCGAGATTGCTCATGTCGATCAGGAACGCCTTGGCAACAGAGATCAGCACGAAGGCGGCCGATGCCAGACGCAGGCTGCGGGCATTAAAGCGCGAGCCAAGCACGAGCAGCAGCACGCCGATCAGCAGCCAGACCACCGAATAGCTATAGGTCTCGCCCTGCAGGAAACCCTTCCAGTCGGCAATATTTTCGCCCTGCCAGAAGCGGCGCACCGAAAGCGTGGCCCAGGCAAAACCGAGTGCGGCGCCGGCCACCGCCAGCATGCTGACATAGGGCGGTGGACGTTTGCCCCGCGCGTAATAGGCAAGGCCGCCATAGGCGAGCGCCGGCAGGAGGTAACCGATCAGCAGCAGGTTGAGGAACGGGATGCCGCCGGTATTTTCGCCGGTGAAATAGGGGTTGAGCGTGAAGAAATGCATCGTCAGCACGTTGATGACCGCAATCACGCCGGCAATCATCGAGCCGTAGCGGAAGATGGGGCTGGGGCTCTTCAGATCGAGCGTCATCAACACGCCCGAGAAGCCGATGGTGAGCAGCGTATAGATCGACTGTTCGCCAAGCGTCGGCACGCTGTTATCCAGCGTGCCGCCATTCATCGCGTGGCGGACGAGGATGGCGACGGCGAGAAGTCCCATGACGCTGGCAATAGCCTGCAGGAAGTTCTTCGCCCTGACCCCCGGCCAGTCACGCAGCAGCCATGCCGAGGCGACGGCCAGCAGTGCGGGAATGCCGTAACCCGGAAGAAGCGCGTTGAAGACCGGCGTAAGCCCAAGATTTTGCGGCCCGACGATGGTGGGTTCCCAGGCGATGCGGCCGAGAACGGCAACGCTTGCCACGGCCATCACCCAGGGCAGAACTTCCCAGTTGCGGTAACGGCTGCCCAGCACATAGATGAAGCCGATGACCGAAAGCAGAACGGTTGTCACCAGCCCCTCCGTCAGCGTGTGCAGGCTGAGCGCGAAGGCGGCGAAGGAGCCGAGCACGAGGATGTTGAGCGGCTTGCGATAGGCCTCGTTGTTCTGCCGGTGCAGCCATTCGGCACCTGCAATCAGCACGAAGCCGAGGCCGAGGCCATAGGCGGCGTGCAGCCAGTCGCGGCCGAGATTGCCGTATTCGACAAAGCTTGCGGTGGCGAGCCAGACCGGGAATAACGCGGCGATACCGGCCCAGAGCTGGGCGAAATCCCCATCGTCAGCACCCTTGCGCTTCAGGAAGGAGAAGGCGGACAGCACGAAGACGGCCCCGAGGCCGAGCGCCATGGCGATTTCCGCCGTGTAGCCAACCGAAACGGGCGGAAGCGATACGGCCGTATTGTTGATGACGCCGATGAAGTCGAGACCCTGACGGGACATCAGCGATACCGCAGCCTGCGCGCCAAGTGCTGCGATAATAGCGGGCCACACCGCATAGTGGCGGGCGGCGCCAAGGGCGGCAAGGGCGGCGATAAGCGCTGAAACGATCAGCGCCGGATGAGTATCGACGCCGCCATCGGCAAAAAGGAAGCCGATTGCCGGCAGGATCACGGCCATCGAGACGGTGAGATTGAGGGCGAGCGACGGGCGTAACAGAAGCCGCATGGCGCGGACAGCGCGGCGCTCGGGCGCTGCGGTTTCGGCAGTTTCGGCAGGCGGCGTGTCGAATGCCTTGCCGGGCCAGAGGAATATTGTTCCCGCCAGCATGACGAGCAGGGCAAGTGTTGGCGGTTCGGCGCTGATCGTCTCGGAAAAGCCGATATAGCCGAGCGCCCAGAGGCCGAGCCCGGCATTGGCGAGAGAGGGAACGACGGTCCAGCCCTGCCTGCGCGCTGCCGCCGCCGTTGCCAGCCAGGAGACGGTGAGGAACACGAAGAGCGCCCAGATATTCGGCGTTTCGGTGGAAATCAGTGCCGGCGTCAGCATCGAACCGAGAAGGCCGAGACCGGCCAGCGCTTGCCCGTGCAGCAGCGAAAGCCCGATGGTGGCGAAGGCGACGAGGCCAAGCAGGCCAAAAGCCGTGCCGGGGCCGATATAGTCGTAAATGCCATAGGCCGCATAAACCACGCCGAACAGCGTCAACGCGCCGGCCGCCGTCAGCACGCCCGGTATCATGGCGTTGGAATAGGTGGTGGCGATGCCCGGCACCGCCTTGCGGCGGATCGCTTCGCCGGCAAGCCCGAGGAAGAGGCCGAAAATGGCGGCGAGCGAAAGCCGCACAGCCGGGCTGAGCAGCCCCGATTCGATCGAATATTTGACGAGGAAAATACCGCCGAGCGCGAGCGCCAGCCCGCCGGCCCAGACCGCCCAGCGCGCGCCGAGCAGGCTTTCGAAGCTTTCCTTCGTCGCCGGAGCGGATGCCGCCTCGCTGACAGGAGCGGAAGGTGCTTCCTCGCGGACGGCGTCTTCCGCCTGCGCCATGGCGGCGGCTTCCTGGGGTTCGGAGGCGTATTCAGCCTGGAAGGCTGCGTCTTCCGCAGGCGTCCTGCTTGGCTCTTCCGCCTCGAAATCCGGTTTTACCGTGGATTCCGCGCTCTCCGTTTGCGCCGCCGCAGGAGGCGTCACGCCCGCAGCCATCAGCCGCTTGAGGCTGTGAACCTCCCGTTCGAGCGACTTGATTCGGCTTGAGTTGCGGATGCTCGCGACCAGCGTGTAGATGAAGGCCGCGACGAGGGCGAGGATAAACAGCGGGATTTCCAAACGGACTCTCCAATTACGAAGCTGTTTTTAAAGCCCTTTTGGTGAATTTATGCAAGGCCCGGTTGATGACGGATGCGGCTGGCGAGGGAGTAAGCCGCTTGTTTCTTCTCCTCGCCGGGGAGAAGTCCGCGGCAGCAGGATGAGGGGGCAAGCTCTCAGTTTATCGCTGACGTCGCCCCCTCATCCGACCCTTCGGGCCACCTTCTCCCCGACGGGGAGAAGAAATTGGCGGCACCGGCTCGGCTCATGCGTATCGCTCGAAAATCAGGAAACATCCGCCAGCCAGTGCCGTGCCGCTTCGATATCGGCAAGCCCTAGCTCATGCCCGTCCTCAACCGTTTCCATTTGCGCCCTTGCTCCGCTCGCCGCCAGTCTGCCCTGCAATTCGTGCGCCCTGTCGAGATATTTGTCGCGCTCTCCCGCAACAAGCAGGAAATTGCGGCCGGAAAGATCGGTCTGCGGCCATGTTTCGAGAACCGGCATCGGGCGATAGAGAAGGGCGTCGCCCGCAAATTCGGGATAGAGCGCCGCAAAGGCCGCGTAGAAGTTCGCGCCATTGGAATGGCCGATAAACCGCAGTTTCGAGCGATCAAGACCATAAGCGCGGATTGCCCCCTCCACGAAGGCGGCAAAGGCTTCTGTTTCCGTGACGATATCTTGCTGGTCGAAGCTGAAATCGGGGAAACGGCGGAACCAGCGGGCGATCTCTTCTTCCGTGCTGCGGCCGCGCACGCCGAGAAGGGTGGCGCCCGGTGCTGCCCGGTGCGCCAGCGGCATCAGGCTCGTTTCGCTGCCGCCGGAACCGTGCAGCAGGATGATGGTGCTGCCATCCGGCTCCTCGGGCGTGTAGAAACGGTGCACGAAGGGCAGGTCGCGATAGATGATTCGTTCTTCGCCCGGCATTGCAAATTGCGGCAGGGCGACACGCACATCCGCCTCGTCCTTCATGAAGAGCGGCGGGATAAACAGTTTTTCCCCGAGCGATTCCAACGGTTCGTCCACTGTCATGCCCGGCCCGTCGGTCGCCATTTCGATCAGCACGCCGCCCGGTTCGCGGACATAGAGCGAGTGGAAATATTTGCGGTCATGGGCATTGGTGGTGCTGGAATTCAGCGATTTCAGCCCGGTTAGAACCGCGTTCAGCTCACCCATATCCTTCGCGCGGAAGGCGATGTGATCAACGGTGCCGGTGCCCGGCGCGCTGGACCAGAAGCCGGTGGCGTCGCGCACATCGATAATGTCGCCGCTGTCGGAAACGAGGCGGCGGATCGCGCCCGCCTGGCTTTCCTGCCGGTAACCGAAATGTTTCTCCAGAAACGCCACGGTTTCTTCCGGCACTTCGCTCAGCACCGTCGCGCCATAGATTCGGCGAATGGCGTCCTCGGCGGAAATATCGTCCGTCACATGCGGCGTGGCATCGGCAAAGGCGTGGGTGCCGACCAGCTTGACGATCAGGCCGTCAGGATCTTTCAGCCGGATCACCGGCGCGCCGAATTCGTCAGTCGGGCCTTCCGCGCGGATGCCGAATCTCAGCGCCCGCGTCAGCCAGAAGCCGATTGCAGCGGGATCGATCGCCACGGAAATTTCCAGCGTCTGGCCATAACCGACACGGCCCTGGCCGCCATCTTCCCAGACGAGAAATGTCAGGAGGGAGCCGGGCGAGGCGATGTCATCGCCATAAAGCAGGTGAAGCTGCATGGCGTCTTCGAAACCGGCCGTGCGCTTGGCCAGCCTCAAACCCAGAAAGCCGGCGTAAAAATCCACATTCGCCTGCACCTTCCGGGTAATCATGGTGATGTGGTGTATTCCCAGTGCAGAATTCATCTTGCCGTCCCGCCGTTTCGCCTGCTGTTCGTGGCCCTATTTGTCGCACGCTGCCCCTGATCCGCAACCCCGGCAAATGAGAACGCTGTGTTCTCTGCGTGAACGATATTGCTTTCGCTTCGTTGCATGCGCGATGGGCAGATTGCCGGCTTTTTGCCTGCCTTGTGACTGATTATGCATATAAAATAAGCATACAAAATAACGGCTATTTTGTATGCAATTTTATCTTGCCTTGAGAGTTGGAATTGGGTCTTATGCAACCAATCCAACAAAACCATCAGGGGGAACAGATGATTTTAACGCGCAGGTTGTTGACCAGAGCTCTGGCCATTACCGCCATCGGTGTAACCGCCGGATTTTCATTGCCGGCGGTAGAGGTACGGGCCGAAACGCCGGTGAAATTCACGCTCGACTGGAAGTTCGAAGGCCCCGCCGCCGGTTTCCTCCTGGCGCTCGACAAGGGTTACTTCAAGGCCGAAGGCCTCGATGTCACCATCGACAGCGGCAACGGCTCGGTGGAAGCCATTCCCCGCGTGGCGACGGGCGCCTATCAGATGGGTTTCGGTGACATCAACTCGGTAATGAAGTTCCTTGACGAGGATCCGAGCCAGAAGATCAAAGCCGTTTATATGGTCTATGAGCGCCCGACTTTCGCCGTGGTCGGCCGCAAGTCGCTGGGTGTCACCGGTGATCCGAAGTCGCTGGAAGGCAAGAAGCTCGGCGCGCCGCCGCCGGATGGCGCTTTCGCGCAATGGCCGGCCTTCAAGCAGGTCGCAGGTCTCGATGACAGCAAGATCAAGATCGAATCGATCGGGTTTCCGGTGCGTGAACCGATGCTTGCCAAGGGCGATGTCGACGCCGTTTTCGGCTTTGCCTTTTCGGTGATCCTCAATCTCAAGAAACAGGGCATCGCCGATGACGATATCTCGACTATCCTGATGGCCGAGCACGGCTTGAATCTTTATGGCAATGCGGTGCTGGTAAACACTGATTTCGCAGAGAAAAACCCGGATGCCGTGAAGGGCTTCCTGAAAGCGCTGGCCAGGGGCTTCGCCGATTCCGTCAAGAACCCCGAAGAGGGCGTGGCGGCCGTGCTCAAGCGCAACGAGACGCTCGACAGCGCCATCGAACTTGAACGCCTCAACATGGCCAACAGCATGAATATCAAGACGCCCTATGTGGTGGAAAACGGAATGGGCGGCGTTGATCCGGCCCGGCTTTCCGCCTCCGTCGAGACGCTGAAAGTTTCCCTCGGCCTGAAGGGCAACGTCAAGGCGGAGCAGGTGTTTGACGCGACCTACCTGCCGGCCAAGGAAGAGCGCATGCTTCCGTAATGGGCGGAGTGAGCGGGTGCGGCATGCTTCTTCTCCCCGCCGGGGAGAAGGTCGCGGCAGCGGGATGAGGGGGCAAGCTCTCGGTCTATCGCTGGCGCTGCCCCCTCATCCGACCCTTCGGGCCACCTTCTCCCCGGTGGGGAGAAGAAACAAGCTGCAACGCTGCAGGGTTCAACCGCCCGATCAGCAACTTAAAACGGGGACAGCAATGTCACATCTCGTGGAAATAGACAGTGTCGACATGCGTTACGGCGGCTCCGCCGGCACGCTGGCCGTATCCGGCTTGAACCTGACGGTCGACAAGGGTGAATTCGCCGCCGTGGTCGGTCCCTCCGGCTGCGGCAAGTCGACCCTGATGAAGCTGGTGACCGGGCTGCATATTCCGCAGAAGGGCAATGTCATCGTTGCCGGGCGGCAGGTCACGGAGCCGGTTTCCATTGTCGGCATGGCGTTTCAGAACCCGACGATGCTGCCCTGGCGCACGACGCTCGAAAATATCCTGCTGCCGCTGGAAATCGTCGAGAAACATCGCCGACGCCTGCGCGCCCATAAGGCGGAATATGTCGCGAAAGCTGAGCGGTTGCTGGAAATCGTCGGCCTGAAGGGTTTCGGTTCAAAATACCCGTGGCAGCTTTCCGGCGGCATGCAGCAGCGCGCCAATCTTTGCCGGGCCCTGATCCACGAACCGGAACTGCTGATGCTGGACGAGCCTTTCGGCGCGCTCGATGCCTTCACCCGCGAGGAATTGTGGTGCGTCATCCGCGACCTGCACGCCGCACAGCGTGTCACCATCATCCTCGTGACCCATGATTTGCGAGAGGCGGCATTTCTGGCCGACAAGATTTTCGTGATGAGTGCAAGGCCGGGCCGGGTGCTCGCGGAACACCGCGTGCCGTTTGCCCGCCCGCGCCAGCTCGATATCATGTATGATAAGGGTTTCAACGATATGGTGCAGGAACTGCATGGTGAGATCGCCCAGGCGAGGGTGGCGGCATGAGCGCGATTGTGGACAGCACCGTAACGGCCGAGCCGCGCAAGCCGTTGATCGCCCGCGTCAACTGGGTGAAAGCCGCTCCCTGGCTTTATACGCTGGCGCTTTTCGTGCTGTGGGAACTGCTCGTCCATGCGCTGAAAATGCCGCCCACCATTTTGCCGTCACCCGTAAGGGTTGGACAGGCCATCATGCAATATTGGTCGCCGATCTGGAAAAATTCGTTGCAGACGCTTTATACGACGACACTGGGTTTTGCCATTGCTGTGGCCGCCGGTCTCGCCATCGGTCTGTTCATCGGCTGGTCGAAAACCATCTATGCCGGGCTTTATCCGCTGATGATCGGCTTTAACGCCATCCCGAAAGTGGCGCTGGTACCGATCCTCGTCATCTGGTTCGGTATCGGCACGGTTCCTGCCGTGTTAACCGCCTTCCTGATCTCTTTCTTCCCCATCGTCGTGAATGTCGCGACCGGCCTTGCCACCATTGAACCGGAAACGGAAGATGTGCTGCGGGCGCTTGGCGCAAAGAAGATGGACATCATGCTGAAGGTCGGTATTCCGCGCTCCATGCCCTATTTCTTTGGCTCGCTGAAAATCGCCATCACGCTCGCTTTTGTCGGTTCGGTCGTGTCGGAAACCGTCGCTTCCAATTACGGCCTCGGCAACATGATGAGCTCGGCGCAGAGCCAGTTCAATGTGCCGCTCGTCTTTGCCGGCCTGCTGATGCTCGCGGTGGAAGGCATCGTCATGTATGCGATCATGGCCTGGCTTGAAAAGCGCATGACCGGCTGGGCGCATCGCTCCACCATGGGGCAATAAGGAAGGCAGCACGGGCATGAAGAATATGCCCGTGCCGGAATGTCATGCGTAGTTAATGCGCCGCCATTTCTTTCACGATATCGCCGCCGTCCATCAGGAAGGGATAATAGGTCGGCCAATTGGTCACCTCGTCCAGCAGCGCCTTGCGGTCAGCTCCCCAGTAGAGATGGTAATGGCCCGCCTTGACCGGGGCGATGGAGTGATCGCTGAACTGGATGAATTGCGGTGCAGCCTCATCGCCGCCGGTTTTCTTGAAGATGTAGCGGACGCCGCGATTGCCCTTCTTGTAGGTCAGGATTTCATGGCCGTCGCTGACATAGGTGCCTTCAGCGGGCTTGCCGTCCTTATAAAACGCCACACTGTCGCTCTTGATGACGATGCGGTTCACATCGGTCTTGTAACCGATGTCGTAATAAGCGCGGTATTCGGCAGCGGTCTTGTCACCGTGGGCCGCTTTTTCGGCCATGACGGGGTCCAGCGAGCCGTTCAGCAGGTAAGGATAGACCGACTGCCAGTCGCCTTCCCAGTCGGAAAGCGCGCGTGGTTTCACCTGCGCATCCTCGAAATAACCCTTGTAGATCTGCTTTTCAGCCTCGGTCATCTGGTGGCCGTGATCGTGTCCATGGTCGTGGCTATGGGCTGCGGATTTGTCGCCGCCGGCAGCCATTGCCGTGGTCGCCGCCAGCAGCATGGAACCAAGTGCGACAGCGCCGGTGACGCGGGTAAGTATCTTCTGCATTGTTTCGGCCCTCTCATATCCATAAAAGTAAGTTACGTAATAACATTACGTAACGAGCTATAGAGGCCACGTCAGCGGGATGCAAGTGTGTGCTCCAACGCAACGCAACGAAAAAGCGCGATGGCTCTTGCAGCCACCGCGCTTGAAAAGAGGGGGAGAGACGTGAGGTCTCAGGCAGGCTGCGCGTTTACTTCCGTCTTGCGCTCGTCGAAGGCAAGTTTCATGGCCTTCGTCACCTCGCGGGTCGTCGCGAAATAATTGTCGCTGCGCACCCAGTAGCGCAATTTGACGGTGGCGCTGTCGGCGCTGACCGAATCGACGAAGGTGACGGGGGCGGGGTCCAGCAAAACCCGGCTCTCAGAGCGCACGACTTTCATCAGCATGTCCTGTGCGGCCGTGAGATCCTCGTCAGTCTTGACCGTCAGGCTCAGTTCGTGACGGCGCGAGGGGAAACGGCTGTAATTGGTGATCGGCACGTTCCAGAGGGTGGAGTTGGGCGCAAGACGATAGAGCCCATCGCTGGTCTTGAGTTCGGTGGCAAAAAGCCCGATCTCGATCACCGTACCGTTGACCGTGCTGGTCTCGATATATTCGCCGACCCGGAAGGGCCGCAGCACCAGAAGCATGATGCCGGCGGCAATGTTCTGCAGCGTGCCCTGCAGCGCCAGACCAATGGCCAGACCGGCGGCGCCGAGGGCTGCGAGAATGGAGGCGGTCTGCACGCCGAACTGGCCAAGCACCATGACCAGCACGAGAATGAGAACCACATAGCGGATGGCGCCTGCGAAGAAGCCGGCGAGCGTCGCATCGAAGCCACGAATGCGCGACAGGCCCTGAAAGGCCCATCGCTGCAGGAAGGTGGCGGCCAGCCAGCCGATGATCAGCAGCAGAAGCGCACCAACGACCGAGAAGGAATATTGCACCGCAAGCGCGCTCGCCTGCTGCAACGCCGCCTGCGATGCGACGATGATATCCGTTGCCTGTTGTTCCATGAATTATCCTGTGATTTTCATTGCTCTTCAGGGTTGGTAACGACTGGACGCCATGAGGGTTCCGCCAAAATGGCCTCAGGCGCCAAGCGGCAGCACGAAGGGCACGTTACCATCCGTATCCGCGCCCCTGCCGATTTTTTTGATCGCTGCCACCAGCCTGCCGCCGCGTCCGAGCAGACGGTCGCCAATGGCGATGATGCGGGCATTCGGCGTGGAATAGGGTGAGACGGCGCGCAGGCGCAGCGCAAGCTCCATCTCATCCTGGTCAGGATAAAGGCTGAGCGCTGCGATGACGGCGGCGGCGGGCGAGCGCGAAACGCCCATCCAGCAATGGATGAGCAGCGGCGCGGACTGGTCCCATTCGCGGGCGAAATCGATCAGCTTCAGCACATGCGCATCATCAGGCGCGATGAGATCGGCGGTGCCCTTGAATGTGATGTCGTTCATGGCAAGCGTCAGATGCCGTTCTGCGGTAATGACGGCGGGGCGGTGAAAGGACTGCTCTTTGGCGATCAGTGTCACCATTTCGCGGGCCTTGTGCTTCACGGCCATCTCCGCGATCCGCGACAGCGGCGATACGACAATGGCCGTCATGTCGCGCTCCCCGTCCTGACCGCGCGCAGCGCCTCGATCGCTTCGAAACGTTCGATGAACAGCTTTTGCGCTTCGGTGGAGGGCAGGGGCGTCATGTCGAACATGTCACGGGTGATGCCGCGCGGCAGGCCGAAGAATTTCTGCGCCTCGGCGGTGGAAAAACCGGCAAGCTCCGTCGCCTCGAAAAAGGCGGCGACCGTATCGGCCTTCTTGATGCGGTCCTTCAAGTCGCGCGACGCATGCGGCGGCAGGCCGAAACGCAGATGCACGGCGGCTTCCAGCCGTTTTTCCACGGTCTTGTAACCACCGCCGACCACGGATTTGAACGGCGAGATCATGTCGCCGATGACATATTCCGGCGCGTCATGCAGAAGCGCCATCTGCATGTCATCAGGCGTCGCGCTTGTGCACATGCGGCAGAAGATGGTCTCGACGATGAGGCAATGCTGGGCGACGGAAAAGGCGTGGTCGCCGCGCGTCTGGCCGTTCCAGCGGGCTACACGGGCAAGGCCGTGGGCGATATCGACGATTTCCACATCGAGCGGCGACGGGTCGAGCAGATCGAGCCGCCGGCCGGACAGCATGCGTTGCCAGGCGCGCGGGCTTTTTGCGGGCGCCACTCTTAATCCTCCGCCCGAGCCGCGGGATCGGCCGCCGGGAAGGAAAGGCCGCTCCAGGCCGGCAGGGCCACGGTCACGGGGACAGTCCCGGCAAGAAGCGGCGTGCCCGAAGCAAGCGCGTCGGCAATGCGGTCGATCCGCACGATGGCAAGCGCCCTGTTGCCGCAAATGGTTCCTAGCGTGCCGACCGGTTTTCCATCAGCGGTAATCTCCGTCCCGCTGACGGGAAGTGCGCCTTCGGCCGAAACGGTGACGACGCGACGTCTTGCCGTGCCGCGGTGCTTCATGCGCGAGACGACTTCCTGACCGACGAAGCAGCCCTTCCTGAAGGAAACGCCGTCATTCACATCCATCAGAACATCATGGGGAAAAGCATCCTGCAGCGCATAATCCCGGCCGGATTCGGCAATGCCATGGTCAACGCGCAGCGCGTCATAAGCTGCAACATCGTCAGACGCCGATGCGCCGGGAATACGCAAAAGATCAACACCCGCCTTGGCGAAACGGCCGTCCTTGATGCCTGCCGCCGGGGCATTCCCGTTCCAGAAAACGCTCACGCCTTCGACCGTCTCGACTTTGAGGTCGACCGGTGCGCGAAGCTTGTACATGGTCAGGCGACGCAGCAGCGCGTCCTGTTCGGCGGCGCTCGTTTCGATCAGATAGTCCCCGCCGTCGCGCCAGATCAGGAAATCGAACAGGATCTTGCCCTGCGGCGTCAGAAGTGCTGCGGCCCGGGCCTCGCCTGCCGGCAGATTTTCGACATCTGCGGTGATGAGGTTGTTCAGAAACTCCTCGGCGCCGGTGCCGGAAACCCGGATCAGGCGGCGGTCGGCAAGAAAGGCGGAAGGCATGGCGTCACCGTTCGGTTCGTCGAGACTATGCAAATAGCAGGCAAGATGCAGATGCATTTGCCGGAATGCTCATTCCGCACAGTTAGGATTTTTGCCCGAGAACGGCAAGCGCTGCGATGCGATCAATCGCCGGCGGTGAAGAACTTCCACTTACCGTCAGGCGAAATGCCGACGCGATAAAAGCTGTAATTGCCAAATTCCTGCATGTCCGCCAGATCGCCCGCCGTGATGATTCGCAGAAGCTCCACCTTTTCCGGCGCAGTCAGCGTATTCAGCGGTTTTCCGGCAAAATAGGGGAAAACATAGGCTTCGTCAGGCGTGCCGGCATCGATATGGGCATAACCGGTCGACAGGAGATCGATGATGATCGCCAGCACTTCCAGCCCGTCCGGATCGCCGGAATAGCTTTTCAGCGCTGCAATCGGGTCTTCGCTGTCACTGCCGTCGATGCGGAACTGGTTCTGCCCGGCGGCGATGAAGGGCCGCAGCTTTTCGATATCGCCTGACGCGGCTGCGTCGATGATCTGCTGGCGCAGCTTGCGCACGGGTTCCGGCGCCTTGGAAAGGTCGTGCTCGATCACAACAGACATTTCAGGGGTGTTATCGGCAGGCTTGGAGGATTGCTGGTTTGCCTGGCCGGCGGAACGGTCCACCAAGGGGTCGGGCAGGGGAATGCCTTCCGAATCGCCTTCGATCTCGTCCGGCTCCGCAGGCTGGGCCTGCTGCGGCTCACCGCCATTCTCGGTCTTCGGCTCGCTTTCGGTGTTCTGCGCCGGCTTCAGCTCGGAAAGGGCAAAGGCGCGGCTCGGCACGCCAATCGGACCGGCGGTCAGGGCAAGCAGAATGGACAGCAGGGCGGAAGAGCGCAAAAGGCCCTTGCTCAGGCAAGACATGATAGACCCCGGCTTTACTGTATTACCCGCTGCGGCGAAAATTCGCCCTGAAGCATGCGCTGGCGCAGCGATTCCAGCATTGCTTCAGCGCCGGCCTCGCCATGGATACGGATGGTTTCGCGCATGGCCAGAGCGATGGCGGCATCGGCGATGATCTCCGGCTCGATGCCGTCGGCCATGCCGTCAGCCCATGCCTCGTTCTGGTGTTCCAGAGCGACCTGCATCTTTTCATGCACGATCATATCGTCGATTTCGTTACGGCTTGTCTGCATTTTTCATCCTCGACAGGGCGGGCAAGTCCTTACCACCCTGTTAACAACACTAGCAGCCTTTTATCAAAACGGCACGGCCTGCGGCGAAAAGAGGTTAACAATCCTCTAATTTCCGAACCTGGACGCGATTTCCTGCGCGAGTGTTGCCCCTTCGTTACGGTAGTTCTCTTCTGCCATGATGGCGGCGCGTGTGCAACTGGTGTGGATGGCCGCAAAGGAGCGGTATCCACGGTTGAATGCAGCCGTCATGCGCTGACGTCGTTCAGGTTCGTTGACCGTGTCCGCAGCCAGAAGATCGCTCATTGACCTGCGCCATTCCTCCGGTCCGGAAGAGGGGCACAGGGTTCTCAGATATTGCACCGCGCCCAGTATTTCCGACAGCCGTGCCAGCTTGTCGTCATAAGGAGCGGGCTTGGGCGGTGTCGCTTCCGCCGGACGTGCCTCGGAAGCCGGTTTTGAAGGCTGCGCAAAAGCGATTCCTTCTTGCCCTGATGTGGCAAGCATTGTCAGAAAAAGAGACAGGAAGATGGTTGGCCGTATCAAAATTCTATTCTGCCCCACACATACTCGTGAACTGTTGGCTCGTGACCATCCGGCGGGCGGATCAGTCCTAGATAATAGCGATTCTGGCTGACTGGCAATCATGCAAGCACGCGCTCGGCGCATTCGACGACGCTTTCGGGCGCCGGCAGAAGGCGGATTTCCGCCAATGTGTACCACCCGGCATCTGCCGCATCGTCACCCACAGTCACGATGGGATCGGCATCCGTCTCCACGGTGAAGACGGAGAGGAAATAATGGCTTGTCAGCACCCCCTCGGCGTCGCGGGAAGGAAGATCGTATGTCGCGAAAAGCTGCGGCCTGCGCGCCACGATGCCGGTTTCCTCGTGCAATTCGCGCAGCGCCGTTTCGGCCGGCGTTTCGCCGTCTTCGCCGCGACCGCCCGGAAAGGCGAACATGTCCTTCGAGGGCGGGTTGATGCGGCGCACGAGAAGCAGCCGGTCTCCGTTTCTGACAATGGCGGAGGAGGCGGCACGGGGCTTGATACGAAGGGTCATAAACGGTTTCGCTTGTTTCGGCCGTCTGCGGCCTGTCTATACTGGTATCGTGGCTCGGAAAAATCGATTCCGGTTTCCGAAGCGGGCGTTATAGTCCGGAACTGGTGCGATTGTGCATGCTAAAGACGGTGGAATGAAGGTCTATCTTATCTATGTCCTGGCGGCTCTTGCCGAAATTGCCGGCTGTTTTTCCTTCTGGGCCTGGCTGAAACTGAGCAAGACGGGATGGATATTGCTGCCCGGCATGCTGGCGCTGGCCGCTTTCGCCTGGCTTCTGACGCTGGTTCCGACGGAGGCGGCGGGCAGGGCTTATGCCGCCTATGGCGGGATTTATATCGCTGCTTCGCTTTTCTGGCTCTGGGGCGTGGAAGGGCATGCGCCGGACAGGTGGGATATTGCCGGCGGCGCGGTCTGCCTTGCCGGCGCCGCCATCATCCTGTTCGGACCAAGGGGGTGAGGGAAAAAACATGTGTGGACGTTTCGTGCTGAAGGCGACGCCCGAGGAGATCGCCGACTATCTCGATCTCATCGGCCTTGAGGATTTTCCCGCCCGTTTCAACATCGCGCCCACGCAGCCCATATTGATCGTGATGGAGGGGGAGCGGCAGGAGCGCGGCAGCAACCTGCCCAATCGCCGCGCCGTGCTGGTGCGCTGGGGTTTCATGCCGGGCTGGGTGAAGGACCCGAAGGATTTTCCGCTGCTCATCAACGCCCGTTCGGAAACCGCCATCGGCAAGGCCTCCTTCCGCGCCGCCATGCGCCATCGCCGCGTGCTTGTACCTGCGACGGGCTTTTACGAATGGCGACGCCCGCCGAAGGAGGAGGGGGGCAAACCGCAGCCCTATTTCATCCGTCCGAAAAGCGGCGGCATTGTCGCTTTCGCCGGCCTCATGGAAACCTGGTCCTCTGCCGATGGTTCGGAGGTCGATACCGGCGCGATCCTCACCACCGCCGCCAATGCCGCGATCGGCCGTATTCACGACCGCATGCCTGTTGTCATTGCGCCCGAGGATTTCAGCCGCTGGCTGGATTGCAAGACCCAGGAACCGCGCGAGGTCGCCGACTTGATGCGGCCGGTTCAGGATGATTTCTTCGAGATGATCCCGGTATCGGACAAGGTCAACAAGGTCGCCAATGTCGGTGCCGATCTCATAGAACCGGTGCCGGAAAGCGCGCCGCTGGCGAAGATCAAACCGGCGAAGGATGACGGGCAGATGTCATTGTTCTGAAGAATGGTCTGCGCATTTGCGCATAATAGTTTGAGCTGGAAGTCGCCGCATACCTCTTCTCCCCGCCGGGGAGAAGATGGCCCGAAGGGTCAGATGAGGGGGCTACGGAAGAGACATGCGGAGAGCTTGCCCCCTCATCCCGCTGCCGCGACCTTCTCCCCGGCGGGGAGAAGAAACAAGCGGCACGCGCTCGATCCCACACAAGACTATCTTGTTCAGAAAACTCAGCCGTTCAGCCCGATCTTCTGCAGGCCTTCCTGGATCATGATGTCGGAATAGACGCGGTTGCGGCCATTAGCCTTGGCGAGATAAAGGAGCTGGTCCGCCGCATTCAGCTGGTTGTCGAAGGGTTCGCCCTTTTCGATCTCCACGACTCCGAGCGAAATCGTCAGGGCGAGGCTGCTGCCGCTCAGCTGCCGGCCATTCTTTTCTACCTGTCCGCGCAGCTCTTCGCAGAACTGATAGGCGGCCTGCGCATCCAGCCCGCGCAGGAACACGGCAAACTCCTCGCCGCCGAGGCGGGCGGGAATATGACGGTGTTCGCCGCACATGTCGTGCAACAGATCGGCCAGCTTTTTCAACGCCCTGTCGCCGGCATCGTGCCCCAGCGTGTCGTTGATCTTCTTGAAATGGTCGATGTCGAGAATGGCGACTGCGCCGATCTCGTCATTGCCGTTGATGACATCCATCAGCGCCCGCGTGCGCTCGAAGAAGGAGCGGCGATTGGGCAGGCCGGTGAGGTGGTCACGTTCGGCCAGTTCACGCAGGCGTTTGAGCTGCTTCAACGTCTCGATATTGTTATCGATGCGACACTGCAATTCCTCCGGCACGAAGGGGCGGTAGACGAAATCCGAGGCGCCTGCCTTGAGGAAGCTTGCCGAAAGTAGCCGGTCGGTGGAGGACGATATGCCGATCACCCGCAAATCTTCGGATGAGCGGCTGTCGCGGATCCGGCGCGTCAGCTCATAACCGTCCATGTCGGGCATATGGTAGTCGGTGATGACAAGCTGGATCGCCGGGTCCTGCGACAGTATTTCCAGCGCCTGCTTGCCCGAATGGGCCTCGCTTACCCTGAAATTCTGCCGTTCCAGAATTTCCACGAGACCGGAGCGGGCCGTACGCACATCATCGACCACCAGAACGGAAAAAAGCTTGTTGCTCAAAATCCGCTGGACCGTTCTGACCACCGCATCGACGGTGCGATGGCCGTCCTTGACGATGTAGTCGATGATCTTCTTTTCGGCGTAGCGCTTGCGCGCCTCGTCATCCACCGTTGCGGTGAAAACGATCGCCGGCACCTTGTGCTCGGATAAAAGCGCGAGAATCTCGCCCTTCGGCGCATCGGGCAGATTGAGGCCCGTCAGCGCCAGCGTGAAACTATGGGCCTGCATGAGGGCGTCGGCTGCGGCCATGCTGTCGCAATGAACAACCTCGGCTTCCGTCTCTTCCGAAAGCCGCGTCTTCAGCAGCATGGAAAGAGCAACGGAATCTTCAATCAGAAGGATTTTATCCTGCATGGCCGTCCCAAGCCCCCCTGGCCTGTCTTCACAATCTTTCCCCAACGCCGAATATTCGTCATCCGCATTTCAGCGAATTCGAAAATTAGCTTATTCATTGTTGTGGAAAAAATGCGGAATAGAAAAGTTCTTTTGTATTCACTAATCTATACGTCGCTGTTCGTATAGCCTTCTTGTGGAAGGCGAGCTTTTTACTACACTTTCGTTGCGGCTTCGTTACAGAAGGCGGCCAGTTATCGTAAATAACTGACGAACCGCAGTTTCGCGGAACGCCGTATACAAAAACGGCGCCCGGAAAAGGCGCCGCATGCTTGTTGATCTTCCGTCCGCAACTCTCCGTTTTCCGGGCAGTCCGCAAAAACCGGGAAAATCAAAAAATCGAATATTTTCAGGCGGTTTTGGCAGCGGGGTTGCGCTTCAGCATCAGGGCTGCGGCCGCAACGGCCTTTAGTCCGAGCGGGCGGTAGTGGCTGTTGAGGTCGGGCTTCGCCTGCGGCTGCGCCTTCGTCTCGTTCGTCATTTCTCTCTCTCCACAATTCACGCCAATCGCCGTTGCGATGCGTGTGAGCCACTTCTTTCGCGGCTAATCTTGACGGATTCGAGGCGAAAAAAACGAAGCCGGCTTTTCAGGCTGCGACATTTTGCGTCACATCCTGCGCCGGCTTGCAGTGAGAAAAATAAACCTGCGGTTTTAAATGCCGCGATCGAGGCCGTTGCCGCCGTTCGCGTCGTCATGCGCGTCTTCCTCAATGGTCAGCGTGCCGTAGCGACGGTGCCAGAGGCGGGCGCTGATGGGAATGAAGACGAGATAGGCGGCGACGGTCAGAACCAGAACTTCCCAGGTGAAGCTCATCAGCATCGCCACATAGAGCACGACGACGAGGATCATCGGCAGCACCAGATCGCGGCGGATGCGGCTGGTGCCCGATTTTCCCGACCAGACCGGCAGGCGGCTGATGAGGAGATAACCGATCAGGACCGTATAGGCGGCAGCGACATAGGCGAAAGGCTTATCCGGCTCGACGCCGAGGAAGCCGAGATAGACAGGCAGAAGCACCAGCATGGCGCCCATCGGGGCCGGCACGCCCACGAAAAATTCATTCTGCCATGGCGCCTTGACCGGCCGCTCGATCATGACGTTGAAACGCGCCAGACGCAGGCCGGCGGCGATGACATAGATGAGCGCGGCGATCCAGCCGATGGAGCGCGCCTGATCGAGAAGGTAGGCATAGACCACGAGGGCAGGGGCGACACCGAAATTGACGATATCGGCCAGAGAATCCATCTGCTCGCCGAATTTCGACGTCGCTTTCATCATGCGGGCGATACGCCCGTCTATGCCGTCGAGAAAGGCTGCCAGCAGCACCATGCCGACAGCCAGCTCGAAGCGGCCCTCAATGGCGAGACGCACGCCGCTCAGGCCCGCACAGATGGCCAGAACGGTGATGAGATTGGGAACGACGAGGCGGAAGGGAATTTCCCTCAGCCGGGGTCCACGGCCGCTGTCGCTGCGGCCCTCGGGTTTGCCGTTCTGTTGCGGCTCGGCGATCGGCGTTTCCATGCGCATGCCCTTCCTGTTTCCGTCAGCCGCGGCGGCTGACGACCGGACCCTTGGCCGAGCCGAATTCGGCAAGCACGGTTTCACCGGCAATCGCCGTCTGGCCGACCGATACACGCGGCTCGAAACCTGCGGGAAGGAAGATATCGAGACGCGAACCGAAACGGATAAGACCGAAACGCTCACCGGCATCAACCGGTTCATTCGGCTTTACCCAGCAGACGATGCGGCGTGCAACCATGCCGGCGATCTGCACCACGCCGACCTTGCCATGCGAGGTCTCGATGACGAGGCCGTTACGCTCATTGTCTTCGGAAGCCTTGTCCACTTCGGCGTTCAGGAAGAGGCCGGGACGGTAGGCGACATTGACGATGCGGCCGCGCACCGGCGAACGGTTCACATGGCAGTTGAACACGTTCATGAACACCGAGATGCGCACCAGCGGTTCCTTGCCGAGTTCCAGCTCCAGCGGCGGAACGACGCTCTGCACGGCGGAAACCTTGCCGTCGGCGGGGCTGATGATGAGGTCGTCATCCTGCGGTGTCACGCGCTCGGGGTCGCGGAAGAAATAGGCGCACCAGGCCGTCAGCACGAGGCCGACCCAGAACAGCGGTTCGGCGATCCAGCCGAGCACCAGCGATGCGACGAAGAAGGCCGCCACGAAGACATAACCTTCCTTGTGGATCGGTACGATGGTGTTGCGAATGGTGTCGAACAGATTCATGAGATTCCTTGCTCCGGTTTTCGTCTGTCACGTCTTCATGTGGTCGTGATACGACACGCTCCACACGGCAATGCGACAAATTTTGCCTAGCTGGTTACAGCCAAACGCCCCGCGCGGCAATGGTGGGGTGCGTCCGTCGGCCCAGTTACCCCGGGTATAGCCATCAATGGGCGGGTTCGCCGCGGTCGATGACACCCAGATCGTCGGTTTCGCGAACATGGCGCAGCATTTCCTCCGCCCGGATCGCCTCGCGCTGGCGGCTCCACATCGAGGCATAGAGACCGTTCTGCGCCATCAGCGAGCTGTGCGTGCCGCGCTCGGCGATCATTCCTTCCTTCAGCACGATGATCTCATCCGCGCCGATGACGGTGGAAAGCCGGTGGGCGATAACCAGCGTCGTGCGGTTCTTCGAGACGATGTCGAGCGCACTCTGGATTTCCTGTTCGGTGTGGGTGTCGAGCGCCGAAGTCGCCTCATCGAGAATGAGGATCGGCGGCGCTTTGAGGATCGTGCGGGCAATCGCCACACGCTGCTTTTCACCACCGGAAAGCTTCAGGCCGCGTTCGCCGACCATGGTCGCGTAACCCTCCGGCAGCTTGCCGATGAAGGCGCTGATCTGCGCCGCATCCGCCGCTGCCGTTATTTCCTCTTCGGTAGCGGAGGGGCGGCCATAACGGATGTTGTAGGCAAGCGTGTCGTTGAACAGCACCGTATCCTGCGGCACCATGCCGATCACCGAGCGCAGGCTCTTTTGTGTCACGTCGCGAATGTCCTGCCCGTCGACGGTGACTGTGCCTTCCTGAATATCGTAGAACCGATAAAGCAGCCGCGAGATCGTCGATTTTCCCGCACCCGAAGGCCCGACGATCGCCACCGTCTTGCCAGCCGGCACGTCGAAGGAAACGCCCTTCAGGATCGGCCTTTCGGGGTCATAGGCGAAATGCACATCGCGGAAGGAGATAGCGCCCGGGCCGGCCGCGAGCGGTTTTGCATCCGGCCTGTCGGTGACTTCCGCCTCCACTTCCAGAAGGTCGAACATCTGTTCGATATCGGTCAGGCCCTGGCGGATTTCGCGGTAGACGAAACCGATGAAGTTGAGCGGCACGGAAAGCTGCAGCAGAAGCGCGTTGACGAAGACGAAATCGCCGATGGTCTGTTCGCCGCGCTGCACGGCAAGCGCCGACATCACCATCATGACGGTCGAACCAAGGCCGAAAATCACGCCCTGACCGAAGTTCAGCCAGCCGAGCGACGTCCAGATCGAGATCGCCGATTTCTCGTAGCGCTCCATGGCGACATCGAAACGCCGCGCCTCCATCTCCTCATTGCCGAAATATTTGACCGTCTCGAAATTCAGAAGCGAGTCGATCGCCTTGGTATTGGCGTCGGTGTCGCTGTCATTCATGGCGCGGCGAATGCCGATACGCCAGTTGCTGGCCCTGACGGTAAACCAGATATAGGCCCAGACGGTGATGACCGTGACCAGCACATAGGAAAAGCCGTAGGAGGCCCAGAAGATGATCGCCGTCAGCAGAAATTCGATGAAGGTCGGCGCGGTGTTGAGAATGGTGAAACGGACAATGGTTTCGATGCCCTTGGTGCCACGCTCGATAACCCGCGAAAGCCCGCCGGTCTTGCGCTCCAGATGGAAACGCAGCGAAAGCCGGTGCATGTGCACGAAGGTTCTGTAGGCGAGCTGACGCACCGCATGCTGGCCGACGCTGGCGAAGAGGGAATCGCGCAGCTGATTGAGCCCGACCTGGATCAGCCGCGTCAGATTATAGGCGATGACAAGTGCGACGGCGCCGAGCAGGAAGGCCGGGACCAGTCCCGCCATATCGAGCTTGCCATTCAGCGCATCCGTCGCCCATTTGAAGAAATAGGGAACGGCGATCAGCACCAGCTTGGCGACAACGAGGAATATCGTCGCCCAGACCACGCGCATCTTCAGATCCCAGCGGCCCTCCGGCCACATATAGGGCCATAGATTGATCAACGTCTGGGTCGGATTGCTGGAATCCGCCGAAATGGTTTTTTTGTTCGTGGCCATCATTCTCTCCGGTCACTGCCGGAAGCCGACAGCAGGACGGCGGCTCTGGTCAAGCCGCCGCGCGTGTCACAGATAGGGTCGTTGCGGGTTCACCGCAACGTTTCAAACGCTCAGGAGCCGCTCTTCAGCCGCTTGCGGTGAAGTTCTTCCGCATTCGGAAGGGCTTCCTTCGGCACGCCGAAAATCTGGCCGGGCTCGATCAGGTCGGGGTTTTTGATCTGTTCCTCATTGGCGAGATAGATCGTCGTGTAACGCACGCCCTGACCGTAAACGCGGCGGGAAATCTGCCAGAGCGTATCGCCGCGGCGGATGATGACGCTGTTCTGGCTTTCGGCCAGCGGCGCCTGCTCGAAGGTCTGCGGGCCTGCAGGGGCCGGAGGCGCCGGTGCGGTGATGTGCAGTTCGGAGAGCCGGCTTGCCAGCGAGGCGATGCCCTTGCCGATTGCCGCCACGTCGTTCGGCCATGCCTCGACCGATGTCAGCAACTGACGAGCCTTGGCGGTGATATCGCCCGCAAAGGCGGTGAAGGCCGGTTCGGTCGCGGCCGCTGTACGGAATTCCGAAAGCGACTTGAGGCCGATGACGACGGCGGAGCGGCCGGCAATGGCCTGATCGAGCGCCGGCGTCGCCTGATCCTTGTAGAGATTGGAGAGAATGCCGAACGCCTTGGCGACATCGGTGCGCAGCTTTTCGAAAGCGGCGCGGTCACTTGCCGTGCTCTGGTTTTCAGCCGCTGTCGCGCTTGTTGTCGACGAGGACGAAGTGGACGGCGCCTGCATGGCGACGGTTGCCTGATCGGTCTGCGGCCGCTCGAAGGGAACGCGCACGCGCACTTTCGCGGAGCCGTCGGCATTCAGTTCCTCGACGGTGATGATATGGCTGCCGACGGCGAGATCAACATCGCCTTCGATGACAAAATGACCGGAGGCTTCCGTGGTGGTCTTGCCGATTTCCGTGTCGTCGACCAGCGCGCGCACCGTCGAACCGGCGGGTGCGGAACCCGCGACGAAAATCTTCGATCCTTCGAACTCGACGGCGGTGACCTGAACGCTCGACGTCAGCGGAGCCGTACCGGCGAGCGGCGCGGAGGCGGTGTTGGCGCTGGTTTCAGGTGTTGCGGCAGGCTGTTGCGATGGCGCGGCTTGCGGTTGAAGCGCCGGAGGCGCTGCCTCCGGCATGGCCAGCACGCGGCTCGCCTTGCCGGGTTTGGCAACCATGGCCAAAAGTTCGCCCGCCTTGCCATCAGGCACGGAAACGGTCGCCACTTCCTCGGACTGCGTCGCCTTGCCGTTCGCGTCGGTTGAACGCAGCACGAGCTCGTGATCGCCCGGGGGAAGGGGATTGTCGAAAACGGCGGCGAAATCGCCGGTGCCGTCAATGGTCGTCTGGGCGATCACCTTGCCGTTGCTGAGGATTTCGAGCTTTGCGCCGGGCTGCGCCTTGCCTGCGATCACGGCCGAACCATCGGGCTCTACGCGCAGCACGTCGAAAGTCGGCGCGGCGGAAGAAGACTGTGCCGCATCGGCGGGCGCTGCGGCCGGCTTTGCCGGTTCGGGCGCACCATCGTCGGTGCCGGCGAAGACGCCCGCCAGACGACGCACCTGCGCCGCCGCCGCCGCAGCATTGTCAGGCAGGCCGCGCAGGAACGCCGTGGTGCGTTCGGCGGCGGTGCGGGCCGTGGTGATGAGCCGCGACGTCGTTTCATCGAGCGACTCGGGAATTTCGATATTCGTCAGTTCCTTGAGCGAGGTCTCGACCTTCTTGCGCGCCGCCGCGAAATCGGCGTCGGAGGGAACCTTGCTATCGGCGAAAAGAGTGGTCAGATCCTTGATCGACTGGGTGGCGGACGCCGCCAGACGTCCCACCTTATCGGCGATGTTGGCCGTCTCCTCAGCCGCATCGGAGAGGATGTCGCCCGCCTTGTCACTGCCCATTTCAACGCTGTTCTTCACCGCGTTGCCGGCCTCGTTGATGGCGTCGCCGATCGGTTTGCCGTCATTGGAAATCCGCGGCAGGACGAAAAAGATCATGAGCAGGGACGCAATGCCCAGCACGATCAGCGCCAGCAAACCGGCTTTATTGTTTTTCATCCTGGAATCTCCGGGTATTTCAAGCTTTTCACACGAGTTGAGATTGCTAGCGTCTTACCTTGCGCCAGACAAGCGGCGAGTGGCCAAAAGGCCATATTTGCAAGGGATTTCCCAAATTTTCTTGACGTGCCGCATCGCACATAGTTCCTTCCCTTCATGACGGACAAAAATACACCGATTCGATCCATCTGCGTTTATTGCGGCTCCCAGCCCGGACGTGATCCCGCCCATATGGAAGCAGGCCGCGCGCTTGGGAAATCCATTGCCGAAAACGGCATTCGCCTCGTTTATGGCGGCGGCACCAAGGGCGTCATGGGCGCGGTTGCCAGCGGCGTTCTTTCCAATGGCGGCGAAGTAACCGGCATCATACCGGAATTTCTGGTCGATATGGAGGCAACGCGCCATTCTCTCGGACAATTGAACGAGCTTGTCATCACCAAGGACATGCATGAGCGCAAACATATGATGTTCGAGCGCTCGGATGCCTTCGTGACGCTGCCGGGCGGTGTTGGTACGCTGGAAGAGATCGTTGAGATCATGACCTGGGCGCAGCTTGGCCGTCACGCCAAGCCGATGGTCTTCGCCAACATAAACGGCTTCTGGAACCCGATGCTGGAACTGCTGCAGCACATGCGCGACCAGGGCTTCATCCACCGCGCCCACCTTCTCAACCCGCTTGTTATCGACGAGGTGAAGGACATCGTGCCCGCCATCATCGACCGGGCGCTGGCGCAGCAGAACCCGGAAGGCGATCCTTCGGTGATTTCCCGCCTCTAGGCGTAACGGTTGTTAACGGCCGCTTGCGCGGCTCGTTACAATTTTAAATGTATATTAATACAGATTTAACGGCGGCGTCGCCCCGCCCGCTCTTTCCATGGCCCCGCGAATGATCTTGTGCCAGCCTCAATAAGGCGTTGGTTGTCGCGGAATTCGTTTCGCCGCCATAAGGGTGGGTGTCATCGGGAAATGATTGCTTTTGTGGTGCGGCTCAAAAGCCGGGCGCATTTCATTATCAGGAGAAATCCCGGGGAGGGCAGTGATGCGATCCTCGGTTCCGCCGCCCGCCGCAGGGTCGATGCGCGCATGAGGCTCGGCATCCTGATCGCCGCCTTTGTCGTCATCTATGGCGTTGTCGCCGCGCGTCTCGTCCAATACGGTCTTGCCGAACCGGTGGCGACCGCATGGATCAACACCGGCGCCAATGCCGTCGCTTCCCGGCCGGATATTGTCGATCGCAACGGCATGCTTCTGGCGACCGATCTCAACATGGTCTCGCTTTATGCGGATCCGCGCAGGATCGTCGATCCGGACGAGGTGGTGGAAAAGCTCGCAACCGTCATCCCCAATCTCGACTGGCGTGAAACGCACCGCAGATTGCGTTCGGATACCGGCTTCCAATGGCTGCGACGCCAGCTGACGCCCCGGCAGCAGGCGGATATTCTCAATCTCGGCATACCGGGCATCGGTTTCCGGCCGGAAAAACGAAGGTTTTATCCGGGTGGCCCCACCGCCTCGCATATTATCGGCCACGTCAATGTCGACAATCAGGGGCTCGCCGGCATGGAGCGTTACCTCGACCAGCAGGGGCTGGCCGATCTGCGCGCCGTCGGTCTTGCCAGCGGCGCGCCGCTGGAGCCGGTGCGGCTCTCCATCGATCTCAGGGTACAGAACATCGTCCGCGAAGTGGTCGTGAAGGCGAAAAGTGCCTATCAGGCCGAAGCCGCCGGTTCGGTGATCCTCGATGTGGAGACGGGCGAAGTGCTGGCCATGGCCTCCGTGCCGGATTACGATCCGAACGAACCTTCCCGCACCCTTGCCGATGGCAGCATCGACAGGGAGTATGAAAAGGGCTGGTTCAACCGCATGAGCAACGCCACCTTCGAGATGGGCTCCACCTTCAAGAGCTTCACGCTGGCCATGGGGCTGGATGCGGGGGCGATCACGCTGGGTTCGGTGGTCGATGCGTCGCGGCCGATCCGCATGGGCGGCTTCACCATCAAGGATTTCAAGGGCCGGAACCGGCCGCTCTCCATTCCGGAGGTGTTTCAATATTCATCGAATATCGGCACGGCGGCGGTGGCCGACAAGGTCGGCGTCGAAGGACATCAACAATTCCTGACGAAACTCGGGCTCCTTAGCAGAATGGACACGGAAATGCCCGGTGTGGCCACGCCCACCCAGCCGAGAACATGGAAGAAGATCAATTCCGTCACCATCTCCTTCGGCCACGGCGTCGCCACCACCCCGTTGCAGACGGCGGTGGCCGCTGCCGCGCTGATTAATGGCGGAAACCTGATTTCGCCGACCTTCCTGCCGCGTTCGAAAGAGGCTGCGGTATCGCTGGCGAGCACCGTCATCAAAGACAAGACCAGTGAGGATATGCGTTACCTGTTCAACTGGAACGGCATCAAGGGCTCCGGCCGTGGCGCGCAGGTGGAGGGATTTCATGTGGGCGGCAAGACCGGGACCGCCGACAAGGTGATCAACGGCCGTTATGCCAAGGATATCAATTTCAACGCCTTCGTGGCCGGTTTTCCCATGCACAAGCCGAAATATGTCGTGCTGACGATGATCGACGCCCCAAGAACCGGCGTGAATGGCGGGCGTACGGCGGCCTCGACAGCAGCCCCGATGACGCGTGAAATCATAGCCCAGACGGCGGGCCTTCTCGGCGTCAAACCGCGTTTCGGGTATGATGCGAACCCGCAATTGCTGGTGGATTACTGACTCCTACTTCCCTTATTCCTGTGACAGGAACAGGAACAGGAACAGGAACAGGAATGAGGAAAGATGGAAATCCCGGCGTCGTGGGTCCTAACGCTTGAGCCGCAGCAGGCTTGAGCCTGTATAGATCGCCAGCGCCACCCAGATCATCGCAAAGGCGGCCATCCGCACCATGTCGAAGGGTTCCTTGAAGACGAAGATGGCGATGAGGAAGATCATCGTCGGTGCGATATATTGCATGATGCCGATGGTCGATAGCCGCAGCAGTTTTGCGCCATTGCCATAGAGGATGAGCGGAACGGCGGTGATGAGCCCGCTTGCCGCCAGAAGCCATGTATCGGCGGAGTTGCCGCCCATGAAATGCGCCTGTCCGCTGAAGGCAAGCCAGATCATGACCAGCACGGCGGGGATGGATAAAAGCATGACTTCCAGCAGGAAACCCTGTGTCGCGCCAATCGGCAATGTCTTGCGGAAAAAGGCGTAAAAACCCCAGGACACCGTGAGTGCGATGGACACCCACGGCAGGCTGCCCGCATGCCAGGTGAGGATGGCCACCGCCAGCGCGACAAGACCGATGGCGGCGATCTGCGCCGGATAGAGTTTTTCCTTCAGAAGCACTGCCCCGAGGAAGATGCTGAACAGCGGATTGATGAAATAACCCAAAGCCGCATCGAGCGCGCGGCCGGCACCGATCGCCCAGATATAGACACCCCAGTTGATGCTGATCAGAGCGGCCGTAAGGCTCGCCATGGCTAGCATTTTCGGGTTTTTCAGCGCCGCCCGGATTTCCGTCGTCCGCCCGATCGCTATGAGCACGGCAGCGGCGATCGGCACCGACCAGACGACGCGGTGAACGATGACCTCGATCGGCGAAATATGCGCAACCGCCTTCATGTAGAAGGGAAGGAACCCCCACAGCAGATAGGCGGAAAGCGCGAAAGCAAAACCGCGCGCGCTATCGCCGCCCTCTTGGGCCGGGAGCGTTTTATCGAGTGCCATGGGAGTACCGCCAATTATTAGGGATTGCCCTTCATACCGGATCGGCGTGGCGCGAGCCAATTCATTTCCGTGAAGCGTCCATGAGAAAAACTGCATGAATAAAAGGCGGTTTGCCCTTGAAACGGGCTGCGGTCGTAACCGGCCGGATGATTGCCGCTGGAAAACCAGCGTGAATCATTCTCTCATCCGGCCGGTCCAAGGCTCTGAAAGGACTGGCTATTTTCCAGCGAAACGGTCGTTGGCGCGGATCAGCTGATCAAGAATGCCCGGTTCGCTCATTGCATGTCCCGCCGCCTCGATGATGTGGAAATCCGCCTTCGGCCAGGCCTTGGCCAGCTGCCAGGCATATTTCAGCGGGCAGGGCATGTCATAACGCCCATGCACGATGACGCCGGGGATGTCCCTGAGCTTGCCGGCATCACGCAGCAATTGCCCTTCCTCCAGCCAGCCGCCATTGACGAAGAAATGGTTTTCGATGCGCGCGAAAGCGATGGCGTATTTATCCTCGCCGAAATCCTCGACACGGTCGGCGTCAGTGACGAGCGCGATGGTCGCCCCTTCCCATTGGCTCCATGCCTTGGCGCATTCGAGCTTCTTCGCCTCGTCGGTCCCCGTGAGATAGCGGTTATAGGCCTGCATCATCTCGCCGCGCTCGGCTTCGGGAATAGGCGCGATGAAATTTTCCCAGCGGTCGGGATACATTTCGGAAACGCCGAACTGGTAGTACCAGTCCAGTTCCGGTCTGGTGACGGTGTAGATGCCGCGCAGAACCAGTTCGCTGACGCGCTCGGGATGGGTTTCGGCATAAGCGAGCGCCAGCGTCGAGCCCCAGGAGCCGCCGAAAACCAGCCATTTCTCGAAACCGCAGAGCGCGCGCAGCCTTTCGATATCGGCAACCAGATGCCATGTGGTGTTGGCTTCAAGCTCCGCATGCGGCGTGGAGCGGCCGCAGCCGCGCTGATCGAACAGGATGACGTCGTAAAGTGCCGGATCAAAAACCCGTCGATGCGTCGGGTTCACCCCGCCGCCCGGGCCGCCATGCAGGAAAACCGCCGGTTTTGCACCGCGTGTGCCCACCCTTTCCCAATAGATCGTGTGGCCGTCGCCGACATCAAGCATGCCGGTCTCGAAAGGTTCGATCTCGGGGTAAAAGCCGCGCAATTCTTCGGTCATGTCTTAGTTTCCTTCGGGTGGCCATTTGGCCGTGTCGTGATCCGGATGCTGATAGGAGGTGATTTCCGCCTCGTCGACGCCCTGTTCCACGGCCGGCTTGCCGAAGAGCTGCTCGATCCACGGCATGCGCTTGTGGAAATTGACCTGCACCTGCGGTTCGATGCGCTCCGGCTCGTCAAAAGCGCCGATGGCGATCTCCACGCCGCCGTGATAATGATAGGTCAGCGGCGTGCCGCATTTGTTGCAGAAACCGCGATGAATTTTCGCCGAGGAGCGGAAGAGGGCAGGCTGGCCGCGCGTCCAGATCAGATGCGCCTGATCGGCGCTGACCAGCGCGCCGAAGAAATTGCCGAAATGTTTCTGGCACATGCGGCAATGGCAGATGGAAGCCCGGCCGAGCTTGCCCGCATGGAAACGCACGGCGCCGCACTGGCAACCGCCGGAAAATCCCGCTTCGCTCATTATCTGTTCTCCGGTGGCCAGTTTTCGGTGTCGTGGTCGGGGTGCTGATAGGAAACGAGATCGGCGAGATAGTCCACCTGCGTCAGGTCGTCCTCGGTGGCAACGGCGGGCAGCGTGTGAAGGCTGTCGACAAAATCGATCTTGCGTTCCACGCCCCACTGAATGGTGGGTGGCAGCGCGGCGGGATCGTCGAAGGCCCCGGCCGCCACCGCTACGCCATCAGGCGCCTCATAGGTGAGCGGGGTTCCGCATTCGGGGCAGAAACCGCGCTTGACGACACTGGAGGACTGGAAGCGTTTCGGCTCTCCCCGGGTCCATTCAAATTCCACGCCGCGCACCGAAACCAGCGGCGCGTAATAGGCCCCGAAAGCCTTCTGGCACATGCGGCAATGGCAGATGGAACTGTCTTTCAGCTCTCCGATGGCGCGAAAACGGATCGCGCCGCACTGGCATCCGCCGGTATATGTCGTCATGGTCGGTCCTCCTTCACCGTTCGGATAATGTGGAGACAGACATTGTCGATGTCTCTGAGGATATCCTCGTTCCAGAAACGGAGGACTGTCCAGCCGAGTTCCTCAAACGTCCGTGTTCTCTGCTGGTCGTAGGCTGCCGCAGCGGCTTCCGCATGTTGAAACCCATCCAATTCGACGATGATCTTATGCGAGGGGCAAGCGAAATCAACGATATATCCGGAGACTGGCAGCTGGCGTCTGAAAGACATGCGGTCAAGGCGGTGAGCGCGGACAGCGTTCCAGAACTTTAGTTCTGCGTCGGTCATGGCCTTTCGCATCTGCCGGGCATGTGACCGATGTTGAGGATTAACCTTGGCGTGGGGCACGGGATGCTCGCGGCTTGATGGGGTGCCGCGAGATTGGAGTATGGCGTGGGTGAAAGCAAGGGCGTATCGTGGGGCTCACCCCCCTCTGCCCTGCCGGGCATCTCCCCCTCAAGGGGGGAGATCGATCTGTGGCTCGGCCTTGCCCATCTCGACGCTTAAGAGTGAAGTTGAGGTCGTGCTTCTAGCTGATCTCCCCCCTTGAGGGGGAGATGCCCGGCAGGGCAGAGGGGGGTAAGGTCGCTAGCCGCAACGCTAAATTACCGCTTCAACTCCCACGTCGTCGTCCGCTCCCCGGTCTCCTTGTCCTTGCCATCCTTCAGCTGAATGCCCTTCTCGGAAAGCTCGTCACGCAAACGGTCCGCTTCCGCAAAGTTCTTCGCCTTCAGCATTTCCAGCCGCAGCTCAACCAGAGCATTGACGGCGGCAACGATGGCCTCGTCCATTTCCGTCTTCTTCGGCAGGACACCGAGCAGGGCAGCACTCGCCGCAAAGGCGGGCAGCCTCGACGGATCGGTATTGGCGGCATGCGCCAGCGCATGCAGCGCCTGAACGGCGGCAACCGTGTTGAGATCGTCGGCGAGCGCTTCGAGCACGGTTTCGTCCGGCGCGGCATCGGAGGCTTCCGCCGCCGGCCACTTGGCGAGCAGGCGTTCGGCCTCTTCCAGACGCTTCACCGAAAAATCGATCGGCTCGCGATAATGCGTCATCAGCATGGCAAGGCGCAGAACCTCGCCGGGCCATTTCCGGCCGCCGAATTTCTCCGTGTGCAGCAATTCGTAGATTGTCACGAAGTTGCCCTCGGACTTCGACATCTTGCGGCCTTCCACCTGCACGAAGCCGTTATGCATCCACACATTGGCCATGACATGCGTGCCGTTGGCGCAGCGTGATTGCGCAATTTCGTTCTCATGATGCGGGAAGATGAGGTCAAGTCCGCCGCCGTGAATATCGAAGACTTCACCGAGGTAGCGACCGGCCATGGCCGAGCATTCGATGTGCCAGCCCGGACGGCCACGACCCCAGGGGCTTTCCCAGCCCGGTTCATTATCCGAGGACAGTTTCCACAGCACGAAATCGCCAGGGGTCTTCTTGTGAGCTTCCACCGCCACGCGCGCGCCGGCCTGCTGCTCGTCCAGCGGCCGCTTGGAAAGCTGGCCGTAATCCGCCATCGAGCGGGTGTCGAACAGCACCTCGCCGCCTGCCGTATAGGCATGGCCGCGGGCGATCAGCTTCTCGATGAGGTCGATCATTTCCGCAATGTAGTCGGTGGCGCGCGGCTCGACGGTCGGCGGAAGGCAGCCGAGCGTGGCCACATCCTCATGGAACTGGTCGGCGGTCTTTTTTGTCACCGCATGGATGGCGTCGTTCAGCGGCAGATGCGGATAATCCCGCAGCGCCCGCGCGTTGATCTTGTCATCGAGATCGGTGATGTTGCGGGCATAGGTCACATGGTCTTCGCCAAAGACGTGGCGCAGCAGCCGGTAGAGAACATCGAACACGATGACCGGGCGCGCATTGCCGATATGGGCAAAATCATAAACGGTCGGGCCGCAGACATACATGCGCACATTGTCAGCGTCGATCGGCGCAAATTCCGCTTTTTCGCGTGTGAGTGTATTGTGAAATTTCAGGCGCAAGGACATGCGGCAGTTCCCTAAAGGCAGAATATTATCCTGGCCGGAACGTTTATCTTTCTTGACCTTGCGGGAGACGAAAACGATCTGGCCGGTGGCGAACCAGCAAAAAAAATCTCAGCAGCAGGTGCAGATCATCGTTCTCATATCTTGCTTTATGGCGCGGCGGTGCGGCCCGGTCAAGAGCAACCGTGGTGACCAAATCGTCGCTCCGAGCGGAAAATATTCACTCCGGCTGGCGGTAGTCCACGAATTTTCCCTCGCGCACGAGGAAGAGTTTGCCTGTTTCGGTCAGGTCGGGCGAGGCGAGCGGAAGAATGGCCGCAGCCACCTCCGATGGATGCGGCACGGTGGCCGGATCCTCGCCGGGCATGGCCTGGGCGCGCATGGCGGTGCGGGTGGCGCCGGGATTGATGCTGTTGACGCGAAGGGCGCTCTTTTGCGTCTCCGCCGCCCAGGTGCGAGCCAGCGCTTCGACTGCCGCCTTGGAGGTGGAATAGACACCCCAGAAGGGGCGACAGCTATGGGCGGCGCCCGAGGACAGGATGAGTGCGCGGCCGGCATCCGACTTCAGAAGCAGCGGCTCGACCGAGCGGATCAGCCGCCAGGTGGCGGTGACGTTGATGTTCATGACCCTTTCGAAGACTTTCGCCTCGATATGGCCGACCGGCGAGATGACGCCGAGAACGCCTGCATTGGCGACGAGAATATCCAGTTTTCCCCAGCGCTCGAAAATATTCGCGCCCAGCGCATCGATGGCTTTCATGTCGGAGAGATCGAAGGGAACGAGCGTCGCCGTGCCGCCGACGGCCTTGATGGCGTCGTCCAGCTCCTCAAGGCCGCCCACCGTGCGGGCGCAGGCGATGACATGCGCGCCGGCCTTGGCAAGTTCCAGCGCCGTGAAATAGCCGATGCCGCGCGACGCGCCGGTAACGAGAGCGATGCGGCCCTTGAGATTGATAGTCATGGTCTCCCCCGAATTGATTGCGCTTCCTTCTACGAAGCGCGGCTGGCCTTTCGCAAGCGATCATATCGTCGCATGCGCTTGCCTGAACAAAAGGCAAGAAAAAAGCGGCCCCGGAAGCCGGCGGCCGCTTCTGATCTGGAAAATCAGCCGTTGCTGGCCAGCATGGAAATCTTGCTGCCCATGGCCTCGCCGTTCTGGTCGAGAAGGCGGGTGGGATAGTCGCCGGTGAAATAATGGTCCGTGAACTGCGGACGCGCCGGGTTGCGGTTTTCACCGCCAACGGCGCGATAAAGCCCGTCGATCGACAGGAAGGCGAGCGAATCGGCGCCAATGAATTTCGCCATCGCTTCGACATCGGCATATTGGTTGGCAAGCAGCTTGTCGGCGTCAGGCGTGTCGATGCCGTAGAAATCCGGATGGAAGATCATCGGGCTGGCGACGCGGATATGCACTTCCTTGGCGCCGGCCTCGCGGATCATCTGCACGATCTTTACCGAAGTCGTGCCGCGCACGATGGAATCGTCCACCAGCACCACGCGCTTGCCTTCGATCATCGCCCGGTTGGCGGAATGTTTGAGCTTGACGCCGAAAGCGCGGATCTGCTGGGTCGGCTCGATGAAGGTACGGCCGACATAATGGTTGCGGATGATGCCGTATTCGAAGGGAATACCGCTTTCCTGCGCAAAGCCGAGGGCTGCCGGCGTGCCGCCATCGGGAACCGGAACCACGACATCGGCTTCCAGCGGCGCTTCCTTGGCAAGGTTCATGCCCATATTCTTGCGCGTCGTATAGACGTTGCGGCCGCCGACGACGGAATCGGGACGGGCGAAATAGACATATTCGAACAGGCAGAGACGCTCCGGCTGCGGCTTCGACGGCTTGCGCGCATCGATGGTGATCGAGCCGTCAGGCTGGATTTCGCAGATGATGACTTCGCCATTTTCAACGTCGCGGACGAATTTCGCACCGATGATATCGAGAGCGCAGGTTTCCGAGCAGAAGATCGGCTTGCCATCAAGCTCGCCCATCACCAGCGGGCGGATGCCGATCGGGTCACGCGCGGCAATCAGCTTGGTGCGCGTCATCGCCAGCATCGAATAACCGCCTTCCATCTGCCTGATAGCGTCGATGAAACGATCGGCGGTCGAAGAATGGCGCGAACGGGCGATGAGGTGAAGGACGACTTCGGTATCGGAGGTAGACTGACAGATCGCGCCGGTGGCGATGATCTGGCGGCGCAGCGTCAGGCCGTTGGTGAAATTGCCGTTATGGGCAATGGAAATGCCGCCTTCTTCCAGCTCGGCAAACAGCGGCTGCACGTTGCGCATCGCCACTTCACCCGTCGTGGAATAGCGGGTGTGGCCAATCGCGATGGAGCCGGGCAGGCGGGCAAGGGTTGCCGGATCGGTATAATGATCGCCGACGAGACCCATATGGCGTTCCTGATGGAAGCGCTTACCGTCGAAGGAAACGATACCGGCTGCTTCCTGGCCGCGATGCTGAAGCGCATGCAGGCCGAGAGCGGTCAGCGCCGAGGCATCGGCATGGCCGAGAATGCCGAACACGCCGCATTCTTCATGCAGCGTGTCGCCGTCGATCTCTTCCTTGAAAGTGGCCCCAGGGAACGGGGAATGCGAAAGCGGCTCAATCATCCGGCTTGCCCTTGCTCTCTACCGAGAAAAAAAGAAAGACCTCTCCGGTGAGTATTTCCCCCGGTCGGTCCGTCTGTGTCGTGCTTGATATTTAGCACAAATAGCGCGCCTTGCATGCATTGCAAGGCGCGACACTGTGTCAATTATTCGTTGCCGGCAGATTTGTTGCCGGCACATCTTCCGCAGGCGCCTGCGTGGTCGTCGGTTCCTGCGGCTTTCCGAGGATGCGGGCGCGGATCTGCGGCTCGATATCGTCAGGCAGCACCGCCTCCAGCTTGCCCACCAGCCCGTCGAGGAAAGGCTTGGACTTCGCCTGCGTCACCCATTCCGGCTGCGTCTTCACATCCACCAGCCAGTTCCAGAAGGCGACCGCGACGACCAAAAGCAGAATGCCGCGTGCTGCGCCGAACAGGAAACCAAGCGTGCGATCCAGCGCGCCGATGCGGCTGTCGATGATGAAATCGGCAATGCGCGAGGTGATGAAGGAAATCACGATCAGCGAAACGAGGAAGACCACGCCAGCCGAACCGGCAATGGCGATCTTGTCGTCATCGGTATAGTTGCGCGCATAGGGCAGCAGGACCGGATAAAGATAATAGGCGGCGGCGACCGAACCGGCCCAGCTCGCGATCGACAGAATCTCGCGGGAAAAACCGCGTACCATCGCAAGAATGGCGGAGAAAAGAACAACGGCGATGACGATGCCGTCGAAAATTGTAATGGGCATATACCAACTCCGGAGGTGCGACGCCTTGTCAGACGCTGCCTTGCCAATTTTGCGATCCTCTTACACCACTGTTTCCCTTGGCGAAAGGATCAATATTCGTCGTCCTCAACCTGTTTGAACCGGTTGCCGGAGCCGGCGATGCGGGCCACGAGGTCCGGAAGGCTTTCGATTTCCGTCCAGCGCCCTTTGCCGCCTTTCGGCAATTCAGCCGAAGCAGAAGGCAGAAGTGCGGCGGAAAAGCCGAGTTTTTCAGCTTCTTTCAATCGCTGGCCCGTATGCGAGACCGGCCGCACCGCGCCCGACAGGCTGATTTCGCCGAAATAGACGCAATCGGCGGGCAGGGCAAGACCGGCAAGCGAGGAAACGAGCGCAGAGGCAATCGCCATATCGGCGGCCGGTTCGGAAATGCGGTAACCGCCGGCGACATTCAGATAGACGTCGTGCTGGCCGAGCTTCACGCCGCAATGGGCCTCCAGCACGGCAAGGATCATGGCGAGCCGCGAACTGTCCCAGCCGACCACGGCGCGGCGCGGCGTGCCGAGCGAGGTGGCGGCGACCAGCGCCTGTACTTCGACCAGGATCGGGCGTGTGCCCTCCATCCCGGCGAAGACGGCTGCGCCGGGCGATTTTTCGTTGCGCTCGCCCAGAAACAGTTCGGAAGGGTTGGAAACCTCGCGCAATCCCTTGTCCGACATTTCGAACACGCCGATCTCATCCGTCGGTCCGAAGCGATTCTTGACGGTGCGCAGGATGCGGTAGTGGTGGCCGCGGTCGCCTTCGAAATAAAGCACGGCATCGACCATGTGCTCCACCACGCGTGGACCGGCAATCTGGCCTTCCTTGGTGACATGGCCGACCAGCACCATGGTCGCTCCCGTCTGCTTGGCAAACCGGATCATCGCCTGCACGCCGGTGCGCACCTGCGTCACCGTGCCGGGGGCGGAATCGGCCGTGTCGCTCCAGAGCGTCTGGATGGAATCGATGATGATGAGATCGGGACGTTTGCCCTCGGAAACCGTCGCCAGAATATCCTCGACATTGGTTTCGGCGGCCAGCAGCACATCCGTCTCGGCCGCACCCAGCCGCTGGGCGCGCAGGCGCACCTGCGCCACAGCTTCTTCGCCCGAGACATAGACGATGCGATGCCCGCGACGCGAAAGGGCGGCGGCCGCCTGCATGAGCAGGGTCGATTTGCCGATGCCGGGATCGCCGCCGATCAACACCGCCGAACCGCGCACGAAACCGCCGCCGGTCGCACGGTCGAGTTCGCTGATGCCGGTCGGAATGCGCGGCGCTTCCTCGATCTCGCCGGAAAGCGAGGTGAGGGTCACAGGCCGACCCTTCTTGGGTGTCTTGCCCGGCCCGGAGCCGATGCCGCCCATCGGGTCTTCCTCGACGATGGTGTTCCATTCGCCGCAGCCTTCGCATTTTCCCGCCCAGCGGGTATGAACCGTGCCGCAGTTCTGGCACACGAATTGGGTCTTGGCTTTGGCCATCTTGTGTCAGTTTTCTTCTTGTTTGAAATGGTCGGCGGAGATGTCTTGATGGTCGTGAAGCACGGGCATGACGGTAAGCTCGCTATCGCTGACACGAAAGAAAATCACGCGCTCCCGGTACGCAATACTGCGAATCCCAACGCCGTATCCGCTTCTTGCAACGCCAGTCAAACCAAGTGCCGCCGTCGATTCGATTTTATTGTAGATATCAAGAACGAGGCGATCCGCAGCAAGGGGATTTTCAGTCTCGATATAGGCATGATCATCAACGAGATCGCGCCTCGCCCTGGTGGTCCATACAGGGATCCGAATCTTAATGATCGATCCCCGTTTTTTGTTGCGCAGCAACGCGTTTGATATCGCTCAGAAAGTCGTCCTGGGAGGCATAACGGTGAACCCGTCCGGCTTCTGCATCATCAATGCCCTCCTGAATCAGCAATTTAAGGGCGGCTCTCTTGCCTTCGTCACTACTCAGCAATTGCAGGCTCGCATGAATAACGGCGTCCGCATCGCTGTAGATGCCCGCGGCCACCTGTTCTTCGATGAACTTCTCGTCCTGCTCGCTCAAATGGATTTCGGGCATTTCGATCTCCTTTTGTTCTCTTCTAGCACAGGTCGCCGCCGCTTTCCAAGGGCTAAAGGCGCGGCTCAGTCGTCGGCCATCAGATATTGCCGCTCGTAACGCAGGCCAAGCCCCGTCAGCATCTCGTAACCGATGGTGCCGGCCGCCCGTGCGGTCTCGTCTACCGGCACATTGGGGCCGAAAAGCTCGATATAGTCGCCGGCGCGGATGGCATTGGCCGGAACATCCGTCACGTCGAAAATGGTGAGGTCCATGGTCACGCGGCCAGCTACCGGCACCTTGTGGCCGTTGACCACGCCATAGGCGCCGCCATGGCCCATTTCGCGCAGCGGAATGCCGGAGCCGGAAAGCGAACGCTGATATCCATCCGCATAACCGACGGATGCGATGGCGAGGCGGCTTGCCCGTTTCAGCAAGAAGGTGCCGCCATAACTCACGGTCTGGCCTTCGCCCGCTTCGCGAATCTGGATGATCCGCGCTTCGGCGATGGCGACGGGCCGCATCGGGTTTGCCATGCCGTTGACCGCTTCGCCGCCATAAAGGGCGATGCCGGGGCGGGTGAGGTCGAAATGATAGTCGGGACCGAGGAAGATACCGGCGGAAGCCGAGAGACTTGATTCAATACCTTCGAAGGCGTCGCTAACCCTGCGGAATGATTCGAGCTGGACTTTGTTCATCGGCGAGGAGGGGGTGTCGCCACAGGCGAGGTGCGACAGCACCAGAACCGGGTCGAAACTCGCCGGCCTTGTCACGTCGTCGGCCAGAAACAAGGCGTCGTCGAGCGGCAGTCCGAGACGGTTGAAGCCGGTATCCACATGCAGTGCGCAGGGGTGGTCACCACGCTCGGCAACCGTCGCCATCCAGAAGGAAAGTTGCTCCTCGGAGGCCAGAACCGGCACCAGGTCATTGTCAAAGACCTGGCGTTCCTGACCCTGCCATATGCCCGATAGTACGAAGATACGTGCCTCCGGGGCATAGGAACGCAGGGTCGCACCCTCGGCCACAGTCGCCACGAAGAAATCGCGGGCGCCGGCGTGGTAAAGCGTTGCGCCGCAATCCTCGATGCCGAGACCATAGGCATCGGCCTTGACGACAGCCGCCGTCCGCGCCTTGCCGGAACGCTTTTTCATGTCCCGCCAATTATCGGCGAGAGCGCCGAGATCGACGGTCAGCCTCAGCGGCGCGTGCTCGAAAGCATCGGTTTCGTTTTCGGGAAAGCTATCTTCGAAGTCGTCTGTCATGCCATGCGTCCGGTTGATCTTGAACCGGTTGGGACCCTAGCACTTTTGTTCAAGACGGTAAGGACGGAATGCTCTAAACTTCGCTCATGCACAATGTTTCGCAGGAACAGGCCCTTGATTTCATGCCCGTCGCCACGACGGAAACGACGCGTTTCTGGCGTGACCGGCGTTTTGGCGGCATGGAGTGCCTGAGCGCGACTTTTCTCACCCACGAATATTCGCCGCACGCGCATGACACGTTTTCCATAGGCGCGATCGAAAGCGGCTCGCAGATTTCCACCATCCAGGGCACCACCGAACAGACGGGGCCGGGGCATCTTTATCTCATCAATCCGGATGAGATTCACGATGGCGCACCGGGCGGCGGTGGTTATCGTTACCGGATGATCTATCCCGATACGGAACTGCTGCGCGACATCATCGAAGATGTGACGGGCAGGGTTTTCCACGGCACACCATCCTTCCCAAGATTCCTGCCGCGCGATCCGCAGATGGCGGCCGCCTTTCAGATGGCGCACCGGCGGCTGGAGGAGAAATCCGGCGCTCTTGAGGCGGATGAGGGCATGTTCTCTGTTCTGGCGGCCTTGTTCGGCAAGCACGGCAGCGCCATCCTTCTGCCGGTCGAGACCCGCGAGAAAACGGCGGTTTACACCGCCCGCGACTATCTTTCCGACAATTACGAGACCGATATCGGCCTTGAGGAACTCGCCTCCATCGCCGGCCTCAGCCGCGCCCACCTCATCCGCGCATTCCGGAAAGAGTTTCACATCACCCCGCATGCCTATCTGACGGATGTGCGCATCCGCAGGGCGCGCCGGCTTTTGCGCGCTGGTGAGATGCCGGCCGAGGTTGCGGCGCTGTGCGGTTTTGCCGATCAGGCGCATTTCACCCGGCATTTCAAGGCCCGCACCGGCGTCACGCCGGGGCAGTTCCGGGTCGCTTGAGTTTAAAGTATTTCCAGGAAAGTGGGCCCCGGTTTTCCGTTCGTAAATGCGACAGGACAAAAACGGCCTTCCAGCAGCGAATAATATCACTTTCGTTCAAGACCGCAGGATATCGCAAGCGTAGTCCCTTTCTTTCAAAAGGGAGAATGCGATGTCCATATCGGGAAGAAGCGGCGAATTCGGCGCGGGATTGAGGGCGGCTGCCCCGTTGCTCGTCGCCATGGTGCCGATCGGCGTGGTGTTCGGTGCGGTCGCCATCGGCAAGGGCCTGTCGCCGCTGGAAGCTTCGCTGATGTCGCTGCTGGTCTTTGCCGGCGGCTCGCAATTTGTGGCGATGGATTTATGGACCCATCCGGCAAGCTGGAGCGCGCTTGGATTTGCGGCGCTGCTGGTCAATCTGCGACATGTGCTGATGAGCGCCTCCATCGCCGGCAAGCTGGATGATTTCAGGGGCTGGCGGAAATATGCGGCCATGCTGGTGCTGACAGATGAATCCTGGGCGCTGTCGGAGTTCCGCGTCATTGCTGGCCGATTGACGGCGGGTTTCTTCACTGGAGCTGCATTGTCAATCTATCTCGTCTGGAACCTCGCAACCCTTGCCGGCGCGCTGCTGGGTTCGGTCATGGGGGACATGTCGGCCATCGGTCTGGATTTCGCCTTTCCGGCTGTCTTCATCGTGCTGCTCATGGGCTTCTGGAAGGGCAGGGAAACCGGCTTTGTGCTTCTGGCAAGTGCCTCCGCGGCCTGTCTCACCCATGCGTTCGTTCCTGGCGCCTGGTATATCGCCGCCGGCGCGCTGGCGGGACTTGCCGTTGCCGCCTTCGGTCATGAGGAAGCGGCGGAGCAGCCGGCATGACGCTCGATCCGAACACGCTGCTCACAATCCTTGCCATGATGGCGGCAACCGTCGCCACGCGTCTTGGCGGCCTGCTGCTGGTCAGCCATTTTACCCTGACGCCGCGCCTTAAAAAGGCGCTCGGCGTGGTGCCTCCCGCCGTTCTGATGGCCGTGGTCACCCCGACGGCGCTTGCGACCGGGCTGGCCGAAACCATTGCCTGCGCGCTAACCGCCATCGCGGCGCTGCGCCTCAGCCTCCTGCCAGCCGCCGCGCTTGGTGTTGCGGCCGTGGCGCTGCTGCGCGGGATCGGATTGTGAGACAATGCCGTCAACCCGTTGAAAATATTCCTCCCTCGGGAACGGAGCGCGCGGGATGGTGCGCAAACCTGCTCCACGCGGAATATTGAATGTGAACGGACGACCATAGCCCAGGCTTGAGCGAAGGCTTCCAAGTCGTTATCCAATGCCTGCCGTATCTTTCATGCAGCGCCGGGCGGGAGAGAGTGATGACGGGCAATCGTGAAGTTGCATTCGGACCGCTTTCCCGGATCTATTCCGAGGACCTGAAGACGTCATGGCCGTCTATCACTTTCTTGCTGCTGACGATCCTGCTCGGGTCTGTTCTCGCAACCGCCGGGCCTTATGTGTTTTCCCGTTTGATCGACGATCTGCCGGACGCGCCGCTGCAATGGATGCTCGGTTTTTCGCTCTATGCGGGCCTGACGGCGCTGGCGACGGGTATCCAGCGCTCCACGCAATATATGTCGGTGATCCATTCGGAGCGGCTGGAATATGTCGCGACAACGCGCTTCTTCGAGCGCATCGTCCATAAACATCCGTCGTTCTTCAACGATCACAATCCGGCGGAAATTCAGGCCGCGCAGACACGGGGCGCTTCGGCCGCCTCGGCGATCATGCAGATTGGCCTTATTTATTTCGTGCCGGGCATCGCCACGTTCCTGTTCAGCACCCTGTTGCTGGGAACGGTCCTCAGTGCGGATCTGGTCGCCATCGTCATTGTATATGGCGCGGCCTTCATCGCGCTTACGCTCGCCTCGAACCGCCTGACCACGCCGTTTCTGGAAAAGGCCATCGAAGCCGGGCAGGAGAATGCCGGTTTTGTCGGAAACGCCATCGGCATGATCGAGCCTTTGCGGCATACCGGCAGCACGGCATGGATGAAGCGTCGTTTTGCGGATAATGCGGGCTCGATCTATCATAACTGGCGGCTTTATTCCCTGCGCCGGATCGGCTTCGTCTTCACCATCTCGCTCGCACTCGCCATGCAGATGGTCATCGGCTTTTATCTGCTGTTGCCGCGTTACGAGGCGGGAGCCCTCTCGATAGGCGATATCGTTCTCTTCAACACCCTTCTGCTTCAGCTCAACATGCCTTTTGAACTGATCGGGCAATCGATCAGCGAGGCGGTCCGTTCCTTCGCCCATTTCGCGCCCTATGCCCGCATGTGGAATGCGCCGGAAGAGGAGGAACCGCCCGATGCCAACCCGCTGCGGCTATCGGGCAAAGCGATAGAATTCGACGATGTGGGTTTTCGCTACGAAAACGGTCGCGGCGTCGAAGGCGTTTGTTTCACTGCAACGCCGGGGCGTCTGACCTTCATCACCGGCGAGACCGGTTCCGGCAAATCGACACTCTTCCGGCTCCTGCAGAAAACCATAGCGCCGCAATCGGGTCGCATCAGCGTCGATGGCACCGATCTGACTACAATCGGCCGCGACGACTGGTTTGCCGTTGCTGGCATCGTTCCGCAGGAGGTGCAGTTGCTGAACGACACGCTGCGCAGCAATATCGTGCTCGGGCGAGTGCTGGATGAGGAAAAACTGCGCCGCTCGGCCGAGCGCGCCGCCATTCTTGACCGGATAGAGGCGATGCCGGAGGGTTTCGATACGATTGTCGGTGAAAGGGGCCTGAAGCTTTCCGGCGGCGAGCGCCAGCGGGTTGCGATTGCCCGTGCGCTTTATGGCGAACCATCCATCCTGTTGCTCGATGAGGCAAGCTCGGCTCTGGACGAGGAGACGGAGCGGGAAATCATGGACCAGTTAAGGCGGGTCGACAGCGATATCACCATCATCGCCATTACCCACCGCCAGAGCAGCATCCGCGCCGGAGATCAGGTCATCGCCTTGCCGAGCGGGGCAATCAATGAATCGGACTCTGAAGTGCCAGTTCCAAGCCATTGAAAAACCTCGCCCCACCCTGGAACAGGACGGGGCGAGGCTTTTCAGCAATAGCCGGCGTGGCTGCGCGTCAATGCTCTTCGTACTGGCTGAAGCTTGGATCGGCGAGATCGGTAAATCGGGTGAATTCGGACTGGAAGGCGAGCTTCACCGTGCCGGTCGGTCCGTGACGCTGCTTGGCGATGATGACGTCGGCCGTGCCTTTCACCTTGTCGAACAGGGCTTCCCATTCAGTATATTTGGGATCGGAAATATCGCGCGGCTCCATGTTCTTGACGTAATATTCCTCGCGGAACACGAACAGCACCACGTCGGCGTCCTGCTCGATGGAGCCGGATTCACGAAGGTCGGAAAGCTGCGGGCGCTTGTCTTCGCGGCTTTCCACCGCACGGGAGAGCTGTGACAGCGCGATGATCGGAACATTGAGTTCCTTGCCCAGCGCTTTCAGACCCGTGGTAATCTGGGTGATTTCCTGCACGCGGTTTTCGCCGCTCTTGCCGGAGCCGGTCATCAGCTGAACGTAGTCGACCACGAGAACATCGAGGCCGCGCTGGCGCTTCAGGCGGCGGGCGCGGGCGGAAAGCTGGGCAATCGAGATGCCACCGGTCTGGTCGATGTAAAGCGGCACCTTCTGCATCATCTGGGAGCAGGCGACGAGCTTTTCGAAATCGGCCTCGGTAATGTCACCGCGGCGGATTTTCGAGGAAGACACTTCCGTCTGCTCGGAAATGATACGGGTGGCGAGCTGTTCTGACGACATTTCGAGCGAGTAGAAGCCGACGACGCCGCCGTTCTTGGCCTTGTACGACCCGTCCGGCTGCACTTCCTGCTCGTAAGATGCGGCAATGTTGTAGGCGATGTTGGTCGCAAGCGAGGTCTTGCCCATACCCGGACGACCCGCAAGCACGATAAGGTCGGAACGCTGCAACCCGCCCATGCGGGCGTCGAGCGAATGAATGCCGGTGGAAATGCCCGAGAGATTGCCGTCGCGCTCGAAGGCCGCCCCCGCCATATCGATCGCCAGCGCCACGGCATCGTTGAACGACTGGAACCCGCCATCGTAACGGCCGGTTTCCGCCAGTTCGAACAGGCGGCGTTCGGTATCTTCGATCTGCGCCTGCGGCGGCATGTCGAGCGGGGCGTCGTAGGCGATGTTGACGACATCCTCGCCGATCTGGATCAGCGCACGGCGCAGCGCCAGATCATAGATCGCCCGGCCGTAATCTTCCGCGTTGATGATCGATACGGCTTCCGCCGCCAGACGTGCGAGGTACTGCGCCACGGTCAGATCGCCGATCTTGTCGTCGGCGGGCAGGAAGGTCTTGATCGTCACCGGATTGGCGGTCTTGCCCATGCGGATGATATCGCCCGCCACCTCGAAGATCTTTCGGTGCAGCGGCTCGTAAAGATGCACCGGCTTCAGGAAGTCCGACACGCGGTAATAGGCGTCGTTATTGACGAGGATGGCGCCGAGCAGCGCCTGTTCAGCCTCGATGTTGTTCGGCGCCTCGCGGTAATGCGGTTCCGCCGGCTGCGCGGGGGTGATCTTTCTCACAGCGTCGTTCATGGTTTGCGCGATCTCCCTTTGCCTTTGTCCTTAAACCTCGGGTTTGGCTTTCTGGGGCATGGCAGTCAATGATATTGTTGCAACACTCTATGGCAGGCTGACGTCCGCTCTACGAAGCTTGATCACATCTTCAGTTGTCCCCAGCAATCCACAGGCGGGTGGGGGACAAGGCGCCGGGTTCTTCCGGCAAGGTGATTCGCTGCCATGAGTTTATCGCATGGCAGACCCGGCGTGAAAGAAACTTGAAAATCGTCAGTCTTACGAATAAATAGGCAGAAAATAAGTAGTGTGCTAATTATAAGGCTTGCTGACATGTCTCGCGAGACCGACAAGGAACAGCTTCTCGATGAAGTCTCCGCTTTCACCCGGAAACTGCGCGCGTTTTTCGACGCGCGGGTGGGGGAGAGCGGGCTGACGCTTGCGCGGGCGCGAGCGCTTTTTGCGCTCTCGCGGCGTGGACCGCTGACGCAGACCGAGCTTGCCGAGGAAATGGAAATCGAAACGCCGACGCTGGTGCGGGTGCTTGACGGCATGGAGAAACAGAACCTCATCGAGCGCCGTTCCGACGAAAACGACCGTCGCGCCAAACGCATACACATGACGCTGGAGGGCGAGAAGACCTCCGAAACGGTGCAGGCGATGGCAAAGTCGCTGCGCTCCGAGATTGCCGCCGACATTTCCTCGCAGGAACTGGCAATGGCGCTTGATGTCATGCGCCGGCTTTCCGCCAACCTGCAAAATCTTGCGGCCGGGAGGGTGCAATCGTGAGCACCCTCGTACCGCAAACCGCTGACAAGGCCGCGTCCCAGGATACCGAAGGAACCGCCAAATCCGCTGACCTTCCGGAAGAGGCCGTGACGCCGATGAGCGCTTCGGCTACGGGCGAAACCGTGCAGGAGCCTGCCGCTGCCGCCGCGCCGCAGCCGGTTGAGCGGCCGCTCTGGCTGCGGCTGTGCTTCATCTTCGCCGGCCTGTCGTTCTTTATCACTCAAGGCCTGGGCATGAACCTCGTCATGGCCAATATCTACCAGCTGCAGGGCGAGTTTTCCGCCACGGTGGCTGAGGTCGCGTGGCTTTCCGCGGCCTATATGGCGCCTTACGCCACGTTTTCCATCGCGCTGTTCAAGGTCCGGGCGCAATATGGCCTGCGACCCTTTGCCGAAGTCTCGATTATCGTGTTTGTCGTTGCTTCCTGCCTCAACCTGTTCGTGACCGACCTGCATTCGGCAATCGTCATCCGTTTTGTGAGCGGCATGGCCGCCGCGCCGATCTCGTCGCTCGGCTTTCTCTATATTCTGGAGGCCTTCCCGCCTGCGCGGAAATTCTCGCTCGGTTTCAGCATAGCGCTGACCGGCACGTTGCTGTCGGCGCCGCTCGCGCGCATCGTCTCGCCATCCCTCTTGGAAATCGACGGTTGGAATGCGCTCTATTCCATGGAAGTGGGATTCGCGCTGATCGCTTTCGCCATGATCTATGTGCTGAAAGTCACGCCGCCGCCGCGCGCGAAAGTCATCGAGCGCATGGATATTCTGAGCTATCTTCTGTTTGCGGGCGGTCTCGGTTGCCTTGCGGTCATGCTGACCCTCGGCCGGTTCTACTGGTGGTTCGAAACATGGTGGCTGGGCGTCCTTCTGGCGACGTCGATCGCACTTCTGACGCTGATGGCCTTCATCGAATTGCCACGCAAGAATCCGCTGCTCGACCTGCGCTGGATTTTCTCGAAAACCAACCTGCACATCATTGCGGTCCTGCTTGTCTACCGTGCGGTTTCCTCCGAGCAATCCTCAACGGCGGTCAGCTTTTACCAGCAGCTTGGCCTGTTAAACGAACAGACGACGACGCTTTATGCGCTGGTGCTTTTGGCGACCGTTCTCGGTGGTGCGGCCTGCGCCTGGCTGATGCTGACGAAATACGTCGATACCGCCCATGTGATTGCGCTGGCGCTGATCGCCGCCGGTTCGTTCATGGATAGCCAGTCCAACAATCTGACACGGCCGGGTGAGATGTATCTCAGCCAGATGATGATCGCCTTTGGTGCGGCCATGTTCCTGCCACCCGTCATGGCCAAGGGTTTCGCCGCAGCCCTTGCCCGGGGTGCGCCCTATCTGGTGAATTTCATTACCATCTTCCTGTTCACGCAGATCACGGGTTCGATGCTGATGACCGGCCTGCTCGGCAGTTTCGTGACGCTGCGGGAGAAATTCCACTCCAATATTCTGGTGGAAAATATCCTGCTCACCAATCCCGTGGTCGCCCAGCGTGTCTCGCAGCTTTCCGGTGCCTACAGCCATGTCATCACTGATCCGGCATTGCTGAAGGCAGAGGGGCTGTCGCTGCTTGGCCAGCAGGTCAGCAGGGAAGCCTATGTGCTTGCTTATAATGACACGTTCCTGCTGATTTCAGTCGTTTCCGCGCTGGCGCTGGCCGCGCTTTTGATCCACCTTGCATGGCTGCGCATCCGTCCTTTCCTTTTCCGGGAAGACATCGATGCCGCACCGGCACCACAGTCTTGACCATTCCAAGAGTGACAAAATGCTGAAGAAGTTTTTTACCCCCGTTTCCATTCTCGTGCTGCTCGGCGGTCTCGCCGGCGTGGCGCTGGTGCTTTACGCCTGGCGGCTGCCGCCGTTCCTTTCCACCGTCGAAATGACCGACAACGCCTTCGTGCGGGGTTATGTCACGACGATGAGCCCGCAGGTGAGCGGTTATGTCGTGGACGTGCCGGTGAAGGATTATCAGGAAGTCAGCCAGGGCGCGCTGCTCGCGAAGATCGATGACCGCATCTACCGCCAGAAGCAGGCGCAGGCGGAAGCAACGCTCGATACCCACAAGGCCGCACTCGACAATTCCCGCCAGCAGGAAAATGCCGCCAACGCCAATATCCGTTCCAGTGAAGCGGCGGTCGACAGCGCCGAGGCGTCGCTCAAACAGGCTCAACTCGCCTCCGACCGACAGGATAATCTGATCAAGAGCGGCGTCGGAACCTCCAGCCTGCAGGAGGAAGCCCATGCCGCGCTTGAAAAGGCGCGGGCCTCGCTCTCGCAGGCCAAGGCGGCGCTTGAGGTTTCCCGGCAGGATCTGCAGACCATCATCGTCAACCGTAGCTCGCTGCAGGCGGCCGTCGCCAATGCTGAGGCCGCCGTCGAGCTCGCCCGGATCGATCTCGCCAATACCGAAATCCACGCTCCCGTGGATGGCAGGCTCGGCGAAGTCGGCGTGCGCACCGGCCAATATGTCACCGCCGGAACACAATTGATGGCCGTCGTGCCGCACGATGTCTGGGTCATCGCCAATTTCAAGGAAACCCAGCTTGCCGGCATGCAGGTGGGCCAGCCCGTAACGATCTCCGTGGATGCCCTGCATCGCCGCAAGCTGACCGGCCATGTGGAGCGGTTTTCGCCCGCAACGGGTTCGGAATTCGCCGTCATCAAGCCTGACAATGCGACGGGTAATTTCGTGAAGATCGCCCAGCGCCTCGGCGTACGGATCGCGATCGATGCTGATCAGCCGCTGGCGGCGGAGCTTTCGCCGGGCATGTCGGTGGTGGTGCATGTGGATAAGAGCAAAGCGCCTGAGGGGGCGGAGACGGCGGCGAAGTAGTTGGGCACGGTTGGAGTGCGTGGTTCACCCCCTCTGTCCTGCCGGGCATCTCCCCCTCAAGGGGGGAGATTGGCAAGAAGCTCTACCACCACTTCATTCTCAAACGTTGAGGTGATCGAGGGCTAGCGGCGATTCGATCTCCCCCTTGAGGGGGAGATGCCCGGCAGGGCAGAGGGGGGTATTCCTCCGCGAATTCAACCCAACAAAAAACCCCGGATGTCGCCATCCGGGGTTTTCTTATGGCCGCAAGGCCAAACTATTATTCGTCGTCGCCGTCGCGGTCAGCTTCCGGATCGAAGAAGTCTTCCGGACGCAGTGCGTCTTCGTCAACGCCATAGATGGCGTCAGCGGAGGTGAGGCTTTCGCCCTTGGCCTGACGCTCTGCTTCTTCAGCCGAACGGGCAACGTTCAGCTCAACCTGCAGCTCGACTTCTGCATGCAGGTGCAGGGTGACGTTGTGCAGACCGATGGTCTTGATCGGCGTGTTCAGTTCAACCTGGTTGCGGCCGATGTTGAAGCCTTCGGCAGCCAGGATTTCAACGACGTCGCGAGCAGCAACAGAGCCGTAGAGCTGGCCGGTTTCGCCAGCCGAACGGACGACGATGAAGGACTTGCCTTCGAGTGCTTCGGCAACCTTCTGGGCTTCCGACTTGCGCTCGAGGTTACGGGCTTCGAGCGTTGCGCGCTCGGTTTCGAAACGTGCCTTGTTGGTGGCGTTGGCGCGCAGCGCCTTGCCCTGCGGCAGCAGGAAGTTACGGGCATAGCCGTCGCGAACCTTGACGGTTTCGCCCATCTGGCCGAGCTTGTTGATGCGTTCGAGAAGAATGACGTCCATCTTCTTGATCCTTTCTATGGTTTGGTTTCGTTCGAATTGTCGGTTTTCCGCGCCGGTGTAAGAGAGATCGTGCTGCGCACGTCGCTCAGGCCGAACACGAGAATGATGAACAGCGGAAAGACAAAGACCGCCGAGAGATATGCGAGAATGAGAACCGGCAGCCGCCAGTCCTTGCCGCGGGCGCGCTTGTGCAACGAGGCGTAACCCGCCATCAGGAAGCCCGCACCGAAGGTGCCGCAGATAACTGCGCCGACCATGGCCGCAACGCCGCCGAGGAAGATGGCGACGATGCCGGCGAGGAAGATGAAGATGGCGTTGCGGTGCATGCGCAGCGCCGAAGCGATGTCCTCGCGCGGGCGCAGACCCTTGCCGAAGGTGCCGACCACTCGCGTCGCGAAATAATAGGCGGCAAACAGCAGGATGACCCAGAGACCGCCCTGAACGATCGGCAGCATCAGCACCAACAGGGTCTTTGTCTGCGCCAGCGCCTCGACATTGGGCTCGAACAGGGGTTCGCGGCTCTGAACCGAGGTCATCATCACATCGACCATGCGCGCGACGAGATCGGGACCGTAACCGATCATCCAGCCGAGAATGACGACGGCGACGGAAACCAGAATGCACAGATGCAGGACGATGCCGGAAAGCGGATACCAGGCAAGCAGATCATCCGGGCCGCCGAGTTCGGAGGCCGGGCGCGCCAGATTGGCGAGATGCGAAAGCCAGCCGGCTGGGATCAGCGTGAAGATTGCGATGGTCAGCGCAAAAAGCGGCGACATGACCAGCGCGCCGATGAGCGCCGTGGTGATGATCGCGATAATGGCGGCGCGGTTGCCCCAGCCCATGCCGGCGATGAAGATCGGCATGGCGGAACCGGCATAAAGCAGGAAGGACAGAGACGACTGCGCCGTTGCGCCAAGCGTCAGAAACGCGGCGCATATGCCGGCGAGAACGCCGGAGATCAGCACTGTCTGGTTCAACTTCTGCACTTCGCTGTCCTGCTGAAACTTAAGCAGTTAGAGGATCGCTCCTGAGAGCCTCATCCCCAACATGGGTTTTTTAGAGTATCGATCCGCGCCCAACGCGGAAGGACTATAATTTTCGACCCGCTGATCAAGAGTCAGCTGATCGAGAAAAGCGAGGCCGCGATAAACCGCAGCCTCGCTTCAATTCATTACGCTACAACGTAGGGCAGCAGGCCGAGGAAGCGGGCGCGCTTGATCGCCTGGGCGAGTTCGCGCTGCTTCTTCTGGGAAACGGCCGTGATGCGGGACGGAACGATCTTGCCGCGCTCGGAAATGTAGCGCTGCAGCAAACGAACGTCCTTGTAGTCGATCTTCGGAGCGTTGGCGCCGGAGAAGGGGCACGTCTTGCGACGGCGGTGGAACGGGCGGCGTGCCTGGGAAGAGGATGCGTCAGCCATTGGTCAAAACTCCTTCTTATGCACGGTCTTCGCGCGGACGGCGCGGACGGTCTTCACGGGGACCACGATCTTCACGCGGGCCACGGTCCGGACGGTCGCCATCGCGGCGCGGACGGTCGTCACGGTCGCGCTTCTGCATCATCGCGGACGGGCCTTCTTCGTGGGCTTCGACGGCGATGGTCATGTAGCGAAGAACGTCTTCGTTGATGCGCATCTGGCGCTCTACTTCATGGATGGCAGCCGCCGGAGCGTCGATGTCCATGAGAGCGTAGTGAGCCTTGCGGTTCTTCTTGATGCGGTAGGTGAGGGACTTCAGACCCCAGTTCTCGATGCGTCCGACTTTGCCGCCGAACGATTCGATAACGCCCTTGTACTGCTCGACAAGTGCGTCGACCTGCTGGGCAGAAATATCCTGCCGGGCAAGGAAGATGTGTTCGTAAAGAGCCATTTAAGCTTTGCCTTTCTTGCGTTTCGTCCTTCACCCGGCAACGGCGCTAAGCCTCAACGACTGCTCCTGAAAAGGCTTGAAGGCCTTAAAGCAAGAAAAGCGTTGTTCGAGACGGTCGAGAGCGGAGACACGGGAGGCCGGAAAAACCTTATGGTTCCTGCTGTTCCGTTGCCGGAACCAGCCCTCCGTTCAGCCACCAGCCAATTGGACCGGGTGTTGTGAACAGCGCGCTTATACGGATTTTTCGCATTTTGGCAATGGTTTTGTCAGTGAAGCGCGTTTTTCTTCAAAACGACGAACCATTTATGCGTGGTATCGGCGATATGGCCGCTTTCGGTGAGCGGTATCGTTTTCTTCGTGACCGAGTCGAGAACGTTGAAACCAATGACGTCGATTTCTCCCGGTCGTCTGGCGACGACAATATCGGTATGCGACTTGTAAGTCCCGACTTTGTCATAGTAGCCCTGGGCCTGCTGGAAGCTCACTTTTTCGTAAGTATAGCCGACGATATCGCCCACATCCGGTGTCGCGCCGGGCTCTTTAAGGCGATACCCGTGATAAAGGGTGTTTGTCGCATTTTGCTGGCGCGCCTTTATGAAATGGCGGATCCACACGGAATGCGCTTGCGCGAAGGGGAACTCTTTCTTGCTGAACTGCGCGGCATGGAAGACATATGAAATTCCGACGGCAGACCAGAAATACTCGTCATTCATGATCTCGTCTTCAGTCGGCGCTCCGCCGCCTACAGCATTGTAGTTCTTGATGACGTGTTTCGCAAATACGGGGTCGTCATCCTTGTGCTGGATGTTCTTGGCGCCAGTAGAAAGGTTCCATGTGGACTTGCCCCAATGGTTCCACTCATTGCCAGCTATATTGAGAATGTCTGCGACCGTCTTCGCCATCCAATTCTCCCAAATTATAATATGTTTTTGTCGTTGAAAAATATCTATTTAATTCTAAATATTCATCTGAAGTTCACCGGCGTATATGAAAATATAAGCCGGTGAAAACAATAATACAGAATTTAATCAGTATTGAAAGACGGTTTGTTTGATTTTTGTTTGACGATAGTTCAGATCGCCATCGGATATTGCCGATGGATCGCGGCAATACCCGTCAGCACCTCTTCCGACAGCGCCACATCCGCCGCTGCAATATCCACCTTCAATTGCTCCATCGTCGTCGCGCCGATGATGACCGAGGCCATGAAGGGGCGTGTCAGGCAGAAGGCGATGGCGAGCTGGGCCGGGTCGATCCCATGCTCGGCGGCAAGCTCCAGATAGGCCTTGACCGGCGCTTCCTGCAGCGGCTGCAACCGGCCGCCGAGATCCCTGTTGATGGAAGCGCGTGATCCCGCCGGGCGCGCGCCGTTCTGGTATTTGCCGGTCAGCAGACCAGCCGCCAGCGGTGAATAGGCGAGCAGGCCGACATCTTCGTGATGGGCGACTTCCGCCATGTCGAGATCGAAGCTCCGGTACAGCAGATTATATTCGTTCTGAATGGTGGCGACGCGCGGCAGGCCGTTTGCTTCCGCAATGTCGATATATTTCTGCGTACCCCAGGCGCTTTCGTTGGAGAGGCCAATGGCGCGGATCTTGCCGGCCTTCACCAGTTCACCGAGCGTCTCCAGCTTTTCGGTGATTTCGGCAAGCGTGCGCTTCTTGTCCTGACCGGAGGCGTCGAAGCCCCAGGCGCCACGGAAATGATAGGTGCCGCGATTCGGCCAGTGAACCTGGTAGAGGTCGATATAGTCGGTCTTCAGCCGCTTGAGGCTGGTATCCACCGCCTCGCGGATGGCGGCGGCGTCGATATCACGGCCGCCGCGAATGTAATCGCGCCCGGAGCCGGCGACTTTAGTGGCGAGCACGACCTGATCGCGCCTGCCGGTCTTTTCGAACCAGCTGCCGATATACTCCTCGGTCCGGCCCTGTGTTTCGGCGGAAACGGGGGTGGTGGGATAAAGCTCGGCCGTATCGAAGAAATTGACGCCGTTTTCGATGGCGTAGTCCATCTGCTGATGGGCTTCTGCTTCGGTGTTCTGCGTGCCCCATGTCATGGTGCCGAGGCAGATTTCGGACACGGAGATACCCGTGCGTCCCAGTAGATTCTGTTTCATGGAGAGGTCCCGGTGCTTTGGCGAGTTTTGGAAGGTGGGGTGAAAGTAATGGGGATTTGCCGCAGTGCAAGAAAAAATATGATGAAAAGAAAGGGGAAAACAGGTCGGCAAAACCCCTGACAAAGGCCTGCCATAGGGCTTCAAGCCTTGACTTCGCTGGCGGGAATGTGAATGGAAGTCCGAAAGAATAAAGGCAAGGCCAGACAAGAAGGACGACATCCCATGGGTATTGCATTCACATTTCCCGGTCAGGGAAGCCAGGCCGTCGGCATGGGCAAGGAGCTGGCGGATACCTATCCGGAAGCACGCGCCGTGTTTCAGGAGGTCGATGAGGCGCTCGACCAGAAGCTCTCCGACATCATGTGGAATGGCCCGGAAGAGACGCTGACGCTGACGGCCAATGCCCAGCCGGCGCTGATGGCCGTGTCCATGGCGGTCATGCGTATTCTCGAAGCGCGCGGCTTCAAACTGTCCGATACGGTTTCTTATGTAGCCGGCCATTCGCTCGGCGAATATTCGGCGCTCTGTGCGGCCGGCACCTTCTCGATTGCCGATACCGCCCGTCTTCTGCGCATCCGCGGCAATGCCATGCAGGCCGCCGTGCCGGTCGGCGAGGGTGCGATGGCTGCGATCATCGGGCTGGAGCACGATGCGGTGTCCGCCATCTGCGAGGAAGCCGGAATCCTCGGCGTCTGCCAGATCGCCAATGACAATGGCGGCGGCCAGCTGGTTATCTCAGGCGGTAAGGCTGCCGTGGAAAAGGCGGCGGCGATCGCTTCCGAAAAAGGCGCAAAGCGCGCCATCATGCTGCCGGTCTCGGCCCCCTTCCATTCCGCGCTGATGGCGCCGGCGGCGGAAGCCATGCGCGAGGCGCTGGCCAAGGTCGAAAAACACAACCCGGTCGTGCCCGTTGTCGCCAATGTGCGCGCCGCACCCGTTTCCGACGCCAATGAGATCGCGGCTTTGCTGGTCGAGCAGGTGACCGGGCAGGTGCGCTGGCGCGAGACGGTTGAGTGGTTCGCCGCCAACAATGTCACGCAGCTGTACGAGATCGGTTCCGGCAAGGTGCTGACGGGCCTTGCCCGCCGCATCGACAAGACGGTGAACGGCGTTACCGTCAACGGCGCGGCCGATATCGACCAGCTTCTTGCCACTCTTATCGGCTGAGAACGGGCTGCGCCCCGCAACGGCTTTTATTTTACGACAATTCCGGATGCAAAACCGCTAAAAGGCTTTGCGGAATTGCTCTAAAGAAGGAACGGAACATGTTAGATCTGACAGGCCGCAAGGCTCTCGTAACCGGCGCGACCGGCGGCATCGGCGAAGAAATCGCCCGCCTTCTCCACAGCCAGGGCGCAACCGTCGGCCTGCACGGCACCCGCGTTGAAAAGCTTGAAGCGCTGGCGGCGGAACTTGGCGACCGCGTCAAGATTTTCCCGGCCAACCTTGCCGACCGCGCCGAGGTAAAGGCGCTCGGCGAAAAGGCCGAAGCTGAGCTCGAAGGCGTGGATATTCTCGTCAACAATGCCGGCATCACCAAGGACGGCCTGTTCGTGCGCATGAGCGACGAGGACTGGGACAACGTTATCGAGGTGAACCTGACGGCGATGTTCCGCCTGACGCGTGAGCTGACACATCCGATGATGCGCCGCCGTTTCGGCCGCATCATCAACATCACCTCCATCGTCGGCGTCACCGGCAATCCCGGCCAGGCCAACTACTGCGCCTCCAAGGCCGGCATGATCGGTTTTTCGAAGTCGCTGGCGCAGGAAATCGCGACCCGCAACGTCACCGTCAACTGCGTGGCGCCGGGCTTCATCGAAAGCGCCATGACCGGCAAGCTCAACGACAAGCAGAAAGACGCCATCATGGGCGCCATTCCCATGAAGCGCATGGGAACCGGTGCGGAAGTCGCTTCGGCCGTTCTTTACCTGGCTTCCAATGAGGCAGGTTACATGACCGGCCAGACCCTGCACGTCAACGGCGGCATGGCGATGATCTGACGGCGCATGAGGCCGTCATGAAAAGGATTGCGGCGCTGTTTAAGCACCTTCTTGGGTAGCTGGCGCCGCAAGGCCCCGCCGACTGGTTTTCGGCGAAATAGCCTGTCACACGCTGTGCTTAGCGCGTTTTCAGGCTTTTCGACCGATTGAAACCATGTTAAGCGGGCCAAGACTGTGAACAGTCGTCCCGGAGAGACAGGAAGCCGTTGCGATTTTGCGTGACGATGTCTAGCTTGGACCGGGTTGAACGGGTTTGCCAGCAGTGCCGGATTTGAACGGCGCATGAGGGCTTCTAACAGGGCAGGGTGCCGTAAGGCATTCCCTTCAAAATAAAGGTCGAGGAAACCGACATGAGCGATATCGCAGAACGCGTAAAGAAAATTGTAATTGATCATCTTGGCGTTGACGCCGACAAGGTTGTTGAAGGCGCCAGCTTCATTGACGATCTGGGCGCTGATTCGCTCGATACCGTTGAACTGGTCATGGCTTTCGAAGAAGAATTCGGCGTCGAAATTCCCGACGACGCAGCTGACTCGATCCTGACTGTCGGCGACGCCGTAAAGTTCATCGAGAAGGCCCAGGCCTGATCGACCTTCATGGGGAGGTGCAATATCCTCCCGTCCTTGGCCCGGCTCGTCCGGGCCAATGTTTTATAGGCGGACGGTACATGCCCCCGGGCGGGGCGTGTTCCGGGCGATGCATGAGATCACGGGCCGGAAACAGCGCCCGCAGCCATCATGCGGACATTTGAAATACTGCAACATCGAATGGACATCCCTGATGTCCGGCGTTGCATGAAGACCGATGATTTGGATAAGGGCGGAGCGTTGGCGATGAGGCGTGTCGTTATCACCGGTACCGGCATGGTATCTCCTCTTGGATGTGGGACGGAAGTGACCTGGGAGCGGCTTTTGGCCGGCCAGAACGGCGCCCGTCTCGTGACTGAATTCGAAGTCGAAGACTTGCCCGCAAAGATCGCCTGCCGCATTCCCGTCGGCGATGGTTCCAACGGCACCTTCAATGCCGATGACTGGATGGAACCCAAGGAACAGCGCAAGATCGATCCTTTCATCCTGTACGGCATGGCTGCCGCCGACATGGCGCTTGCCGACGCGGACTGGCACCCGGAAACGGACGAGGACCAGATCGCCACCGGCGTCATGATCGGCTCCGGCATCGGCGGCCTGGAAGGTATTGTCGAGGCGGGCTATACCCTGCGAGACAAGGGTCCGCGGCGCATTTCTCCATTCTTCATTCCCGGCCGTCTGATCAACCTCGTATCCGGCCAGGTTTCCATTCGCCACAAGCTGCGCGGACCGAACCATGCGGTGGTCACGGCCTGCTCGACCGGCGCGCACGCCATTGGCGATGCCGCCCGTCTGATCGCGTTCGGTGACGCCGATGTCATGGTTGCCGGTGGCGCTGAATCGCCGGTCTGCCGCATCGCGCTTGCCGGCTTCGCCGCCTGCAAGGCGCTTTCGACCCAGCATAATGACGATCCGCAGAAGGCCTCTCGCCCCTATGACCGTGACCGCGATGGTTTCGTCATGGGTGAAGGTGCGGGCATCGTCGTTCTGGAAGAGCTGGAGCACGCCAAGGCGCGCGGCGCGAAGATTTATGCCGAAGTCGTCGGTTACGGCCTTTCCGGTGATGCCTATCACATCACCGCTCCGTCCGAGGATGGTGAAGGCGCCTATCGCTGCATGTCGATGGCGCTGAAGCGCGCCGGCCTGACGCCGGATGATATCGATTACATCAACGCCCATGGTACTTCCACCATGGCGGATACGATCGAGCTTGGCGCGGTCGAGCGCCTGGTCGGCGAATCGGCCGCGAAGATTTCGATGTCTTCCACCAAGTCGGCCACCGGCCATCTTCTTGGTGCGGCGGGCGCTATCGAGGCGATCTTCGCCACGCTTGCGATCCGCGACAACATCGTTCCGCCGACGCTGAACCTCGACAATCCCGATGTCGAGACGAAGATCGACCTGGTGCCGCACAAGGCGCGCAAGCGGCAGGTCAACGTGGCGCTTTCGAACTCCTTCGGTTTCGGCGGCACCAACGCCTCCCTCGTGCTGCGTCGTTACGAGGCATAATTGCGGCGGCGGCTCTGCCGCCGCGCTGGCGCCCTCCCACCGGGTGCTGACAAAGGCCGTTCTTTCCTTTGAAGAACGCATTGCGGCTTGCGAAAGCCATTCCGGTTTTCGCGCCGATATTGTAGTCGTTTATGAAGCGTTTGCCGGTTCGGGGTGATTTCCGGCCGCAGGCTGCTTCCTCCATCGGCTTTGTCCGAAACGATGTTCGTGAAGCGGAAAGATATGCTTCACGATATCTCCATGTGGTGCAGGAAGACATTCCGAACCTGTTTTTGCCGCATTACCTGCGCAAAAAGCGCTGACAACGCCGAACTGAAAAGGACCGACGGTGAGCGACACGAACCAGAACAGCCAGGGACCATACGGACAGAACGGCGCGGGCGAAGGCAATCGCGGCCCGATCATTCCGAAATCCCCGACGGAAGCCTTGCGGCCGGAAAAAGTACCCGCGCCGCCCAAGCGCTCCCGCAAGGCCCATGGCCAGCTTGTAATCTTTCTGAATTTTCTGATGACGCTTGCAGTCGCTGTCTGTGTGCTGGCCATTGCCGCTTTCTATTACATGATCAATGCGTTCCAGGAGCCCGGTCCGCTTCAGACGAACACCCATTTCACCGTGCGTAATGGCGCCGGCATCATCGAGATCGCCAATAATCTCGAGCGTAACGACGTCGTCTCCAACGCCCGTGTCTTCCGCCTGATGACCGGCAGCTACCTGCAAAAGGACCAGACGCTGAAGGCTGGCGAATACGAGATCAAGGCCGGCGCTTCGATGAAGGACATCATGATGTTGCTGGAGTCCGGCAAGTCGATCCTTTATTCCGTGTCGCTGCCGGAAGGCCTGACCGTGAAGCAGATGTTCGCGCGCCTTGGAGCAGACGAAGTGCTGGACGGCGAATTGCCCTCGGCCCTGCCGCCGGAAGGCAGCCTGCGCCCCGATACCTATCGCTTTACCCGCGGCACCAAGCGCGAAGAAATCATCAACCAGATGAGTGCGGCGCAGGACAAGCTGATCGACATGATCTGGGAACGGCGCGATCCCGACCTGCCGATCAAGACCATCGAGGAATTTGTGACGCTTGCCTCGATCGTCGAGAAGGAAACCGGTAAGGATGACGAGCGCGCCCATGTCGCTTCCGTTTTCTACAACCGTCTGAAGAAGGGCATGCGTCTGCAATCCGACCCGACGATCATCTACGGTCTGTTCGGCGGCGATGGCAAACCGTCCGATCGCCCGATCTACCAGTCGGACCTGCAGAAGCAGACGCCGTTCAACACCTATGTCATCAAGGGCCTGCCGCCGTCTCCGATCGCCAATCCGGGCCGGGCGGCGCTTGAGGCCGTTGCCAATCCCTGGCGCACGGATGACCTTTATTTCGTTGCCGATGGCACCGGCGGCCACGTCTTTGCCAAGACGCTGGAAGAGCATAACGCCAATGTGCGCCGCTGGCGCAAGATCGAGGCTGAGAAGGCTGCTTCCGGCGCCAATCCCGATGTTGTCGTGGATGGCCAGCCGGGCGGGGCCGAGGCGGAAAAACCCGCCAACAACTGATAATCTCGACCGGGCCCTGTGATCCACTGGGCCCGGTTTTGTAAGGCATGACGGGGGGGCCTCCAAATATGACATTGCAATCGATGACCGGCTTTGCGCGCAGCGAAGGAACCTCCGGCCGTTACCGCTGGGCGTGGGAATTGCGGTCCGTGAACGGCAAGGGACTCGATGTGCGCCTGCGTCTGCCGACCGGTCTTGAAGCGCTGGAAACCGCCTTGCGGGAAGTCGCGGGCGAGCATCTTTCCCGCGGCAATATTCAGGTTGGCCTGACGCTCGCCATTGCGGAAAACCGGCTTGAGGCCGTGATCAACCGCGATGCGCTCGCGGCGGTTCTGGCGCTTAAGAAGGAGCTTGGTAATGTCGTTGAAGACAAGCCGCTGAGCTTCGATACGTTGCTTACACTGCGAGGTCTCGTCGATTTTCGCGAGGCGGAAGACGATGCGGAAGCGCAGGCCGCACGTAATAGCGATGTGCTGGCCGGTTTTGCGATTGCAGTCGAGAAACTGAAGGACATGCGTGAGCGGGAAGGGGCGTCGCTGTTCGCCATCCTGTCCGGCCATATCGACCGCATAGAGCAGCTTGTGGACATCATCGAGAATGATCCGTCCCGTCAGCCAGAACAGATCGCGGCAAGACTTGCCCAGCAGATCGCGCTTATCGGCGATGGCCTGCACGGGCTCGACCGCGACCGTCTACATGCCGAGGCGGCGCTGATTGCCACCAAGGCGGATCTGCGCGAAGAGATCGACCGGTTGCACGCCCATGTCCAGGCTTCCCGGGAACTGCTGGCCAATGGCGGCCCTGTGGGCCGCAAGCTCGATTTTCTTGCACAGGAATTTAACCGCGAGTCGAATACAATCTGTTCCAAATCGAATGCGAGTGCGGTAACCGCAGCAGGCATAGAGCTGAAAGTGGTGATCGACCAGTTTCGCGAACAGGTCCAAAATCTGGAGTAGACCCCATGGTCCCGGTGAATAATTCTCCCGTCACGATTGCCCGTCGAGGGCTGATGCTGGTGATTTCTTCGCCATCAGGCGCGGGCAAATCCACGATTGCCCGCAACCTGCTCGACAAGGATAAGAATATCGGCCTGTCCGTCAGCGTCACGACCCGCCCGCGCCGCCAGAGCGAGATTGACGGCATCCACTACCATTTCATTTCCAAGCGCGATTTCGAGCGTCTGCGGGACAGCGACGCGCTGCTGGAATGGGCCGAAGTTCACGGCAATTTCTACGGCACGCCGCGCGGGCCGGTGGAAGATGCCATGGCTGCCGGTCGCGACATGCTGTTCGACATCGACTGGCAGGGCGCCGAACAGCTGCAGGACAAGATGAAGGCGGACGTCGTCTCGATCTTCATCCTGCCGCCGACCATGACCGAACTTCAATCGCGCCTGCACCGCCGCGCCGAAGACACCGAAGAGGTGATCAAGACCCGGCTCCTCAATTCCCGTGCCGAAATCGAGCACTGGCGCGATTATGACTATGTGATCCTCAATGACGACCTGCAGGCCGCCTTCGAGGCCGTCGAAGCAATCGTGAAGGCCGAACGCGTCCGCCGCGACCGCCGCCACGGCATGTTCGATTTCGTGCGGGCGTTGCTTGAGGAAGAGCCGGAACTCTGATCTACGCGATAAATCCGCGCGCAAGCCATTGGCGGGACAGTCGCTCATCATCGGCGTCTTCAGCCCAGCCATGACCAGTGTCGACCATCTCCAGAACGACCTCCGCTCCGGCTGACGCTAATTGGCTGGCCAAATGTGGCGCATCGGAGGGGTGACGCCGGTCGTCGCGGGCGCCGGCCAGTAGCAGTGCCGGATATCCTGCAAGGCTCGGAAGAGGCTGGTCCTTTCTTGGAGATAACGGGCGAAGCAGGATGGCGGCTTTCGACAGACGCCTGTCCTGGCATACCGTTTCAGCCGCCATGATCGCGCCGTTCGAATATCCGACGAGAATGGGCTTTTGCCCCGTTTGCAGAGCCACAAAGGTGAGGAACCCGCAAAGCTTGGCAGCCTGATGTCTCAGATCATCGATATCGAGTTGTCTGTCGGGTTTCCTGCGAAAAAATGCGAAGCCATTCTCCCAGGAAACAGCGCCCCTCAGCGCGTATAAGACACCCTTGGGAAAGACGGTGCGGCCAAACGAAATGAGGTCATCTTCCGTTCGTCCCGATCCATGCAGCAGGACAATTGTGCAGTCGGGCGTTCCGGCGGGAATGTCGATCTTGTAGTGAAAACCGGCACTCTCCACGCACTTGTTCCTCTATTCGCAGATGTCCACGATTCCGTGCCCTAACGTTTGGAGCGGCGCATTAGATGGCGAATTTACAGGCAGTTCGCCAACGTCACGAACTCTTCCACCGACAGCGTTTCTGCTCGCCGCGTGGGGTCGATACCGGCTTTTTCCAACAGCGTTTCGCCGCCGAGGCTTTTCACGCTCTGTCGCAGCATCTTGCGGCGCTGGCCGAAAGCGGCTTCGGTGACCTTTTCAAGCTTGGCAACATCGCAGGGCAATGGCTTGTCCTTCGGCAGCAGGTGCACGACGGTGGAGGTCACTTTTGGCGGCGGGCTGAAGGCCTGTGGCGGGACGTCGAAGGCCATTTCCGCGACCGTGCGCCAGCCGGCGAGAACGCCCAGACGCCCGTAATGATTGTCGCCTTCTTCAGCCACGATGCGCTGGCCGACTTCCTTCTGGAACATCAGCGTCATGGAAAGCCAGAAGGGTGGCCATTGTTTCGGCAAAAGCCAGTTGACCAGCAATTGCGTGCCGACATTGTAGGGCAGGTTGGCGATGATGCGCACCGGTTCGCCGAAGGGAACCAGAGCCTCGAAATCGGTCTGGAGGGCGTCGCCCTCGATGACCTCGAGCCGTCCGGGATAGTGCGCCTCGATTTCCGCCAGCGCCGGCAGGCAGCGGCTGTCGCGTTCGACGGCGATGACCTTTTTCGCCCCGAGCGAGAGAATGGCGCGGGTGAGGCCGCCGGGACCGGGACCGACCTCGATCACCGTCACGCCGTCGAGCGGCCCTGCCGTTCTGGCAATCTTCTGGGTGAGGTTGAGGTCGAACAGGAAGTTCTGACCGAGCGATTTCTTCGCGTCGAGCCCGTGGCGCTGGATGACATCGCGCAGTGGCGGCAGTCCGTCGATGGCCGCCATTATGCGCCAACCCGGCTGCGGGCGGAAATCTCCGCCGCCATCTTCAGCGCCGCGACAAGGCTCGCCTCATTGGCAATGCCCTGGCCTGCAATGCCGAAGGCGGTGCCATGGTCCGGCGAGGTGCGGATGAAGGGCAGCCCAAGCGTGACATTGACGGAATCGTCAAAGCCGAGCGCCTTGGCCGGGATCAGCGCCTGATCGTGATACATGCACACCGCCACGTCATAACGCTTGCGGGCGGCATCGTGGAACATGGTGTCGGCGGGCAGGGGACCGAAGGCATCGATCCCGTCCTTCCGCAACCGCATGGTCGCCGGATGAACGATATCGCGATCCTCGGTGCCGAGTGCGCCATCTTCGCCCGCATGCGGATTGAGGCCGGCAACCGCCAGACGTGGCGCCTCGATGCCGAATTTCTGCCTGAGATCGGCATCGATGATCCGGCAGGTCGTGACGATCAGCTCTTCCGTCAGGGCGGCCGGCACGTCTTTTACGGGGATGTGGATCGTTACCGGGACGACACGGACCTTGGGTCCGGCAATCATCATGACAGGCGTTACTTGCTCGCCGGTCTGACGCAGGGCTAGGTCGGCCAGAAATTCCGTATGACCGGGGAAGCCAAAGCCCGCCTCGTAAAGCACCGATTTCGCGATCGGATTGGTGACGACGGCTGCAGCCTTGCCCTCGGCCGTCAGGGAAACGGCGGTCTCGATGGCCTTGATTGTCGCGTGCGCCGCTCCGGCATGCGGCTGGCCGGCCTGCACTTCGAAGCCGACAGGAAGCGGGAGGATGGGGAAAGCGCGTTCGAACAGGCCGACGGCATTCTCCACATCGCAGGTCTCGATATTGACCGGAATGCCGATCAGCGCTGCGCGGCTCGCCACCACATCGGGGTCGCCGATGAAGATGAAGGGCGGCACGCCGCTCTCCCGGCGCTTTGCCCAGGCGGTGATGGCGATGTCGGGGCCGATACCGGCTGGATCTCCCTGTGTCAGGGCAAGCGGCAGGGATGCATATGTCACGGAAAGACCCGGCTGTTGTATCAATATCAGGTGTTGACGATCTGCGCCTTCTTGCGCAGCTCATCCATATATTTCTTTTCGTTCGGGTTTTCGCCTTCCTTGGCCTTCATCAGGTCTTCGGACTTGAACACCATTTCCGCCGCATAGTCGTCGGAAACCTGACGCTGCTTGCAGATGGCCAGATATTCGACGCCCTTTTCGGTCACGCGCGTTCCGGTGGTGCCGCCTTCCTTGGTCTTTTCCACCAAAGCCTTCCAGTCTTCCGGCAGTTCAGGCGCCAGAATGCGGCCGAGGTCCTTGATCGCCACGTCGCGCATGGTCGCGGCGAAGCTCATGGCCTGGTCGCAGCCGGGGTAACGCTTGCGCGAGGCTTCAGCCTCAGCCTTGCGCTTGCCGGTGATGGCGTTGCGTTTCGATTCCGGGATAACGAAGATGACCTGCTGCAGGAAATATTCCGTTGTGACGGGCTTATCGCCGCGTTCCTTCAGGCGGGTCACGAGATCCTGCGTCGACATCTTGCCGCGGGCGCCGTAACGGGCGTTGACAAGACGCGGCCAGCTCATCTGAACGGCGATGAAGGACTTGAAATGGTCGGCGCCGACACCCGCCTGCGACAGCACCTTCGTCAGTTGCTGCGGGGACATCTTGTTGTTGCCGGCAAAGCGTGCGAAGGCCGCATCGACATCCTCGGTGCTGACCGACATTTTCACGCGGCCGATTTCCTCGCGCTTCAGGGCCTCATCGACAAGCTGCTCGCGCGCTTTTTCATTGAGGTTACCGGATTGGCGCTGCAGCTTCAGGAAGGCGACGCGCTTGGCGATATCGTCATTGGTGATGGGTGTCTTGTTGACGACAATCTTGACGGTGTTGTCGGCGAAGGCCTGGCCGGCATAGGGCACAATGGCCATGGGAACGGCGAATATCGCAAAGGCGAAAGCCGCGCCACGCAAAGCCGTCTTTCCGAAATTCATCATATCCTTCTCCCTTTCGTCGGGCAGGGTCCTGTTGCCCCGTCCCGCCAATCTGTTCTGCCTGATGAGGGGATTATTGCACTCTCCCGCTTTTCAGACCTGCACCTGTGCATCCGCACCGCGAATTTGCCACGTATATATCATCGCGATCCGCAAGACGGCAATGTGTCGGTTTGTTGAAAGAAAACCCGATAGGTTCCATGCGCGGCCGACATTGGCGTGTTGTTGCGGCGAAACCGTGGCTTTACTGGCCAAATGGTAAAAAGGCAGGCCACGATGCTGCGTAACCTGCCTCTAAACTCAGTAGTTGTTTGGCTTCCAGCCGATATCCATGTCGTTCCAGTCATCGTTTGCTGAACCGATGCTGATATCGCCAAGCGTCCGGAAGGCCAGACGGGCATTGATCGACCAGTCATTGGCGGCCTGGCGGCTGGAATTGATATTGCCTTCGTCGGAATAGCTGACCGTCAAGATCGTGCATTCATCCTGATAGGCAATGCCGATGCGGCGCTCGGCGGCAAACTTCCCGTTCAGATCGTAATTGATCGAACCGAACAGCGACCAGTTGTCGTCCATGCGCAGCGAACCGGAAGCCTGGATGATATCGCGGTCTTCATTATAGCCGTATTTCGGCTGCGCCTTGACCTGCGTATAGCTGAGCTTGCCGGTGAGGCGGCGGTCCGAATAGCTGATGCCGGTTTCCGACCGGTTGATGTCGAGATCGTCCTTGTCGAGACGCAGGCTCGACGACAGCGAAAGACCGATCGGCGCATCGAAAGCGGCCATGGCGACGTAATCCGAGCGGTCGGATTCGAGGCCGGAATTGGCGCCTGCATTGACGAGATCGTAGGAGGCGAATGAATTGTCGCCCGCCAGATGGAAAGACTGGCCGGCGATGGCGCGAACGCCGTAGCCGTTGTCGAAGGTGCCGTTATAGCGGAAGCCGATGTTGGCGCGCGTGCCGCCTTCGATCCGGTCGAAGCCGGAGAATTTGTCGCGTTCGAACAGATTGGTCGCGTCGAATACGAATGCCTGTGCGTCCTCGTTCGGAAGGCGGCCGGCATATTGTTCGTTCGGGCGCACGAAAATCTGTGCAATGGGCTCAATCACGTGGCTGCTGTTGAGCGCCGTGAACAGCCAGGGATAACGCACTTCCAGGCCGCCGGTGACCATGCCGCGGAAAGCCGCGCCGTCATTCATCATGCCCTCATAGGCATAGGAGGTGCCGCCCGAAGTGAAGGCCGCGGGAGACATGTCCGTCCAGAGCGCGTCACCGCGTGCAGCGAGGATCGGCGTAATCTGCAGGCCGCTGTCCATCGTGAAGGTGCGCTTCCACTCGGCTTCGGTGGAAAGGCGTGTATAGTCGCCCTCAAGCCCGCTGAAGCGCGGATAACCGCCAAGCGCGTAGGCATCCTGCTTCAGGCGCGTGATGCTCGTCAGGTTGGTGGTCAGCGAAAGCTCGCCGCCATAAATCGGATCCGGCACGAAATAACGATAGTCGACAACCGGATGGACGATGGCCTGCTTGCGTTCCTTGGATTCGGTATTGTCCGTGTCCTGAACGTTGAAATAATAACCGCGGGCTTCGAAGCTGTTACGCTCACCCGTACCGTTCAGATAAATCTGGTTGGTCTGGACGTCGTTTTTATAACCCTTCAGCCCATAGGTGCGCGAAAAGTTATTGTCGGTCTGCACCATGGCGTCCCAGCCGAACGCCCAGCGCGGATTGATCGAGAAATCACCCTTGCTCGCGATCATGCCACGATTGTCGTTGAGGGCGTCGCTTGTGCCAGCCGTGAAGGTATCGGACTTCTGCTGGCTGATGCCGGCGATCGTGACCGTATGCATGCCGGTTTCGAAGCGCTGGCGCAGCTCCGCCTGCAGCAGCAGACCCTGTGTGGTATAATAGGTCGGCGTGACGGTCACGTCCGAGGTGTCGGACAGAACGTGGAAATAGGGGACGCCGATGCCGAAACCGAGATTGTCGGTAATGCTCATCTGGGGGAACAGGAAGCCCGATTTGCGCTTTACCGTATTGTCCGGAACCGTGAGGAAAGGCAGATAGGCGATCGAATGGCCGAAAAGCTGCAGACGGGCCTTTTCCAGCCGGATCGTATGGGTCTTACCGTCCTGAACGACGCGTTCCGCCTTGACCTGCCACAGAGGCGCCTTTTCGGGCCGCTCGGCGCAGGGCAGACACGCGGTGTAGACGCCGTTGTTGAGGACCATCAGGTCGCCTTCGAGACGCTCGGCGCTTTCACCCGCGATACGGGTATTGTCCGTGGTCTCGACGCGCAGGGCATTAACGAAGCCCTGACCGAAATCGTCGGTGACGTCCATCTCGTCGGCATAGATCTTGTTGCCGCCCGGCTCGATCAGCTCGATGTTGCCATGGGCAATCACGCGGCCGGTCTGCTGGTTATATTCCACTTGCTGGGCCACCATGCGGTAGCCCGAATATTTCATGCGAACGACGCCCTTCGCGATGACGCGCTGGGAATCGCGATTATAGGTCAGTTCATTTGCTGTAAGCAGGAGTTTCGAATCGTCTTGGCTTGCCGACGCAAGCAAACCATCCTGGCCGAAAGCGACCGGGCTGGATGCCAAATACGCGCACACAGCGGCACCTGTCAGAAGGGCCGTCCAAAGCCGCCTGATATTCCCGCGGTCATATACCGCCACTTAGCCGTCCTCCTGATGAAGCAGAATGGTTGCCCCCAAAGCCAACGCCACGATGACTGGAACCCAGACCGCGACGGTGGGAGGGACAACACCACCACTCCCGAATGCCCTTACGAGCACGGTTACTACATAAAGCACGAAGCCGGAAACGATTCCACCCAGAATCACGGAGCGCGACTGGGCGAAGCGGCTGAACTTTAATGAAACGGTCGCGGCGATCAAGGTCATCGCAACCAGAAGCAGGGGCGTCGATAGCAGGAAATGATACTGCGTCTCAAGCGCCTTTGAAGATAGTCCAAAGGACTTTGCAACTTCGATCTTGTGAGAAAGGTCAAAGAAAGCAACGGTTTCCGTCTGCGTCATGCGCTCCTGGACGAATTCCCGTCTCAGATTGGTACTGATCCGCGTGCTCTCTTGCCGAACTGGCACATGTCCTGCGCGCGTTTCTGAAACGCCGTTAAGAAGCCAGTAACCATCTTCCAATTTAGCCGACTTCGCATCCTGCCGGGAGACGATGTTTCCGTCCTTGTCGAGGTGGATCAGAACCACATCGAGAAGCATGGTTCCGTTGTCCTCGAAGCTCTTGGCGCCGATGATCGTATCCTGGCCGCCGCTTGTCTGGCGCATCCACGGAATGATCTCCTGCTGACGGCCGCCGCCTGCCTCATTGCGCAGACCGGCTTCCATCGCCAGCGACTTGTTCTGGCCCCATGCCGCGATGGGGTTCAGAATGATGACGGACAGGATGCCGATGAAAACCGCGCCGAGCACGAAGGGAAGGATGAATTGCCAGGCGGAAATGCCGGCAGCGCGCGTCACCACCAGCTCGTAGCGCCGGTTGAGCGAGATCAGCGTCGTCATGCCGACGAAGAGGGCGATGAAGGGAATGGTCTGCTGCAGGATCAGCGGCAGGCGAAGCGCCGTCAGGCCAAGGGCGGCCGGAACGGAATAGCCGGGCAGGCCGGACATGCGTCGTGCCGTCTCGCTGAAATCGGCAAGGTAAATGATCGAGGATACGCCGAGCACGAACCAGATGGCGGTGATCAGATATCGTTTCAGGAAATACCGGGAGAGCGTGTTGAAAATCATGCGTTGCCGCTCCCAGAGCTTTTCGCCATCCGGCTGGAGAAGAGACGGCGCAGACGACCCATCGCATCGGCGATGACTTTCGGCATTTTAGGCTTGCGGCCGGTCAGCAGAATGAAGGCGGCAGCGGCGCCGCTAAGGCCCGGCACGGCATAGACCAGCGGAATGAAGGCCGCGCTCTGCTTGATCTGATTGGTGACATAAAAACCAAGCCACCGCAGTATGAAGGCCGTCACCAGTGCGGCGACCATCGGATGCATGCGGGCCTCGCGATGCGAACGGGCGTCAGCGGCGATGACCAGTGAAATCAGCGCGAAGGAAAAGGCAAACATCCAGTCCGACAGGCGTTTGTGCAACTCGCTGCGGAAATTCTCGGGTGAGCGCTTGTAGCTCGCATTGTTCTCGTCGGGCGAGAGAAGGAAACCGAGGCTGGCATCGCCGGGAGAGAGCGACGGCTCCGAATCCTGCTTTTCCGACATGGTCGAAAGGTCGAAGGCGTAGGACAGGAACTTGACGATAGAGACCTTGCCGTCGGGCGTCTTCTGCTGCACTTCGCCGTCACGCATGGTGAGCGAGGTGCCACTTTCGTCGATCATGCCTTCCTTGGCATAATAGATGAGATCGAAATTCGGATCGCGGCGGTCAGCGACGAACAGGCCCTTGAGGATACGGCCCTGCCGCTGCGCAATCTGCACATAGAGACCATCCTGAATGGTGCGGAAGGTCTTTTCCTCTATCACCGAGGACAGAAGGTCGGCATAGGCGGCGGCCACCATCTGCCGGGCGGAGCTGCGGGCCGGCGGCTCGATGAAATTGGTGATGGTGAAGGAAAGCGCGCTCAGAACGGCGGCCAGAATGAGAACCGGGCGATACATCACCGAACGCGGCGATCCGGCCGCATCGATGATGGCAAGCTCGGAATCATTGTTCATCGTCGTGAAGATCTGGGTGATGCCGATGACAAGCGCGAAAGGCAGCACGACGGGAATGAGCGTCGGCAGGATCATCGTCGCGAGCGCCATGAAGGAACCCATCGACTGGCCCGTATCGGTCACGAGATTGATTCTCTGGAGAACCTGGATGGTCCAGATGATGGCCAGCACCGGCAGCAGCGCGACCAGAAACATCTGCGTTGTCCGCCGCAGGATATAGTTCTCAAGAAGCTTCATACGGCCCTGTTCGACATTGTTTTTCCGTGCGATCGCTCGCCGGATTTCCGCTTATCTAATCGCATCGTTTGCAATTGGCTATTCCGGCATGCTCACAAATATGTTTTGCGCGACGATTTTTCCGCCGCCTGTGTCTTTTTGTGGAACAAGCTGTCGGTTTCATGACGTGATTTCGCATTCCACAAAAATGCCTTTCCTTTAACGACTGTAGGCCTTTAAAGAATGCGGGGTTGCGCCCGGGGCCGAAAAGGCCATGATCATGCGCATCGTGCAAGTCGTAGAAGAAGAGCAGGAAAACATGTCCGCTAAATTCGATATATCTTTCGCCAATTCCGCCTCGCTGGAAAATGCCCTGGCCGTTGTGCTGCAGGCCTCGGGTGAGGCGCAGGCCGTCGCCGGTGCTTCCGAGGCCGATCCGGGCGGCGTGATCGAGAGGGCGGCGAATATCTCGGGCTTTTCCGCAAAATCCATGACGACGCTCGACGTGATCGCGCCGCAGGGTTCCACCGCCGACCGGCTGCTCGTCATCGGCCTGGGCAAGCCGTCGAAGCTGGTCGCCCATGACTGGCTGCGCGCCGGCGGCACCGCCGCCGCCAATTTCAAGAAGGCGGACAAGGTCGTCATCTATCTGGACGCGCCGGGCGTAGAGGTTGGCGGGCAGGCGGCTGCGGATTTCGCGCTTGGCGTTCTGCTGCGCGCTTACAGCTTCGATGCTTACAAGACCAAGAAAAAGTCCGATGACGAAAAGACCCCGAAAAAGGTCGGTATCGTCATTGTCACGGCTGCGCATCAGGAAGCGGAAAAGGCCTTTGCCGTGTCCGAAGCGGTTGCGGGCGGCGTTACTCTGGCGCGTGATCTCGTCAACCTGCCGCCGAACGCTCTCGGCCCGGTCGAATTCGCCGAAAAGGCGGAGGAACTGCGCAAACTCGGCGTCGAGGTGGAAGTCCTCGGCGAGAAAGAGCTGAAGAAGCTTGGCATGAATGCGCTTCTCGGCGTGGCGCAGGGTTCGGCGCGCCCCCCGAGGCTTGCGGTGATGCAGTGGAACGGCGGCAACAAGAAGGACGAGCCGATTGCCTTTGTCGGCAAGGGCGTCGTTTTCGATACCGGCGGCATTTCGCTAAAGCCCGGCCTCAATATGGAGGATATGAAGGGCGACATGGGCGGCGCGGCGGCCGTCACCGGTCTGATGCATGTGCTCGCGGCCCGCAAGGCCAAGGCGAATGTGATCGGCGTCATAGGCCTTGTGGAAAACATGCCTGACGGTAACGCACAGCGCCCCGGCGATATCGTGACCTCCATGTCCGGCCAGACCATCGAGATCATCAATACCGATGCCGAAGGCCGGCTGGTTCTGGCCGATGCGCTCTGGTACACCAAGGATCGCTTCAACCCGAAATTCATGATCAATCTCGCCACGCTGACGGGCGCCATCACGGTTGCGCTCGGCAATCTGCAGGCCGGCCTTTTCTCCAATGACGACGAGCTTGCAGCGCGCCTTGCGCAGGCGGGTGACGTGACAGCCGAAAAACTGTGGCGCATGCCGCTCGGCAAGGATTACGACAAGATCATCGATTCCAAATTCGCCGACATGAAGAACAGTTCGGGGCGTCTGGCGGGTTCCGTCACCGCCGCACAGTTCCTCAAGCGTTTTGTGGGGGAAACATCCTGGGCGCATCTCGATATCGCCGGCACCGCAATGGGGTCGCCGCTGACCGAGATCAACCAGTCCTGGGGCTCTGGCTACGGCGTCAGGCTGCTGAACGAACTCGTTCGCGCCCATTACGAAGATTGAAACGAGTGGGGCGGCACGTCTGCGGATGACTGAAATTCTGTTCTACCATCTGACGGAATCGAAGCTGGAGGATGCGTTGCCGCCTTTGCTCGAGAAATCGCTGGAACGCGGCTGGAAGGTCGCGATCCAGACGGCGGGTGAGGAACGCCGTGATTTCCTCGACACACATCTGTGGACCTTTCGTGACGACAGCTTCCTGCCGCACGCCACCGACACTTCGCCCGCACCGCAAAGTCAGCCGATTCTCCTGACGGCGTCGGACGAAAATGCCAATGCGGCGAGTGTCCGCTTTATCGTTGATGGCGCAGAGCCGCCAGCGGTGGAAGCCTATGAGCGTATCGTGTTCATGTTCGACGGATACGATGCCTACCAGCTTGAAATGGCGCGAAATCACTGGAAAAGGCTGAAAACAGAGGGGCATTCTCTGACTTACTGGCAGCAGTCCCCTGAAGGCCGCTGGCAGAAGAAGGCCTGATCGCACAGCAGGTTTGTAACCCCACGATTGGTTCCATACGCAAACAGACCGGCAAAATTTCGCATGTGGCGTCAATTGCCGGTTTTTGCATTATGCGCGGAGAGGAAAGCCCCGAAACAGACGTCGGCTTTCTCGGCGCGGGTTGCTTGCTCCGGCCAGAGGCGGACGCCGCAGACGAAACAGCAGGGGGGCATGGCATGGGACAGGCAATTTCACGGCCGGACGGGGAAATGGAACGCCTGGTTGCGGTGCGCTCGATCATGTCTTTCAAGAATGCCGAAATGCCGGAACTGAAAGTGCTGTCGCAATTGGGACAGGACGTTTTCGGCGTGCCCCGGGCGGCCGTCCACATCGTTGACGAGGATTGGCTTCATATCGCGGAACAGGCGGGCATGGAGCTCTCGGAATGCCCGCGTGACATGTCGATCTGCAGCCGTGTCATCACCAGGCAGGATGTGGTGATCATTTCCGATCTGACAGAGCATCCGGATTTCCGTTTCATGCCCTATGTAAAGGGCGGCCCCGGATTGCGTTCCTATGCCGGTGCGCCGATCGAGCTGGAGCCCGGCCTCGTCATTGGCGCCTTTTGCCTGGTCGATACCGTGCCGCGAAAATTTTCCCGCACGGAAATGGATAGCTTGAGGCGTTTTGCTTTGCTGGCCGCCGCGCTTTTGCGGCTCCAGAAAGCCAATTTCACCATGAGTCTTGCCGAACGCGAGCTGCGCGACGCGGCGATGACCGATCCGCTGACCGGTTTTTATAATCGCAAGGCTCTGGAGGCGATTGTCGACAGCCAGCTCGGCGCGGCCCTCGGTGCAGATGAGGCCTTCGGTGTCCTCTATCTAGATCTTGATGGTTTCAAGACCATCAACGATACGTTCGGCCATCCGGCGGGAGATCGTGTTCTGATCGAGGCCGCCGGGCGCATCCGCAATGCGATCCGCAGTGAGGATATCGTGGTGCGCATGGGTGGTGACGAATTCGCGATTTTCATGCCCCGGCCGAGCGCCTCCGAGGTGCTGAACGGATTGGCGGACCAGTTGCTTGCCGCCTTCCGTAAGCCTTTCGACGTCGATGGGAACGAGGTGGGCGCCCGCCTCAGCATAGGCGGCGCACTGGCCCCGCAGGCGGGAGCAAATCGCGCGACGCTGCTGCAGAGCGTCGACGAAGCGCTGTATCAGGCCAAAAAATCAGGGCGCGACCGTTTCGTCAGTCGCACCCTCTAAGGCATTGCTTTCGGGAAGCGTTTCGGCTTCTCAGTCGTAGAAGGAATCCACGAATTTGTGTCGGCCGAGCAGGAAGGCGTCGGCCACGTGGGTCAGCGGCGCGAGATCAACGTCGGAGCGGCCTGCCTTGATGATCTCGGAGAAACGCTCGTAAAGGGCGGGATATTCCCGCTCCGGCTGGGCGAGTTTTTCCTCGCCGTTGATCGAAAGCTTCGCACCGCCTTCCGAAAGCACCATCCGTCCCGCTGCCGTCTCCGCAACGATATCCCAGCTCTGCTTGCCGGTCTGACGCCAGTCGAATTCGGCATGGACGGGCGTTTTCGTCACGTCGGAAAAATGCAGGTCGGCCGCGATCGGGGCGTCGCGGTTTTCCGGGAATTCAAGCGTCGCCTTGGTCAGGAACAGCGCGTGCGGCAGGATGTGGGTGATGATCGAAAGCGCATTGATGCCGGGGTCGAACACACCGAGACCGCCCGCCTGCCAGATCCAGGCCTGGTTGGGGTGCCAGTGGCGCACGTCCTCTTTCCAGATGACGTGAACGCTGTCGATTTTCGTCGAGGCCAGAAACGCCTTCGCCGCCTCGACCGCCGGCGCATACCGCGAATGCCAGCTTGCAAACAGCGACAGGCCCTTGGAATCCGCAAGCCGTACGAGATCCTGCACTTCCGAAAGAGTGGCGCCGGGTGGCTTTTCGAGGAAGACGTGCTTGCCGGCATTCAGCGCCGCATAGGCCGCCTCGTAGCGATATTGAGGCGGCATGCACAGCGATACCGCATCGATATCAGGCACAGCCTCCAGCATGGCCTCGATGGTGCCGTAGGAAGCGACGCCGTCCACGGCGCCATGACGGCTCGCGGTGCAGATCAATTCAAAATCCGGATTACCTGCGATGGCGGGAAGATGCTGGTCACGAACGATTTTGCCGACGCCGACGATGGCAAGCTTGGTGGCTGACATGAAGTGGAACCCGTTTGAGTGCTGCATGGAATAAAGTGTGATTTTTACAAGTTTTTAGCAGAAACGCCCGAAGGAGCAAGGTGATCGTTTCCGCCCGGTGCGTCTTTTTTCAGGCCGTAACTTCATAACAAGTTTTCGACGCGGCTATTCTTCTATTGCGTAATATTTGGGAATTAAAAATATTATTTTGAATTTTTAAGTGTTATTTTTGTCGATCGGCGATTTTAATGTTGATTTTTTCATGTATATTTCATGGTTATTGATAGCAATTTTATATTTCACTTGAATGTATTTTTGAATAACAGGTGTATGGTGGTTTTAATTAGAGATGACCGTTTGTCTGGCTTCGTTCAGAAAGTCAACGAAAGCAGCCGGCAATTCAATACATATGGATTGATTTTCGGCGTCACCCTCTACAATCTATACGTGTTTGTGGACATAAGTCTGGTGCCGGAGATCATCTGGCTGGATCTCACAGTCCGCCTGTTTATCATTACGCCGCTTCTGTTTCTTTATTTTCCCGCCCGCTATTATGCGATCAGCGTGCGGCCGGATGCGGTGGTGCATGAGGTGCTTCACGGGCTGGGCTGCATGATGGTCGTCGCCTCGATCATGTTCATCTATGCCAACGCGCAGACCTCATCGGCCAGCGAATATTACATGGGGATCGTCACCGTCGTCCTCTATATGAATACGATACATCGCAAACCGTTTCCGCTTGCGGTCATGGGCACGGTCGGTTGCATGGCGGTTTTCATCATCGGCATGGAATATGTCACCGTGACGAGCGAGGTGGCCAAGCTGCCCGCGATCATGTGTTCCGTCGGAATCAGCGCCGTTTCACTGTTTGCGGCCTATCGTATCGAGCAGGTGGAAAGACGGGACTATCTGGCGTCGCTGCGCGAGAAGACGTTGCTGCAGCGGATTCAAAACGCAAATCAAGAGCTTCAGCAGCTTTCCAATACGGACCAGCTCACCGGCATCCGCAATCGCCGCAGCTTTGACGAGGCGGCGAGCGAGGCTTCGGACGGCAACGGCAGGCCGCGGGCGCTCATCCTTCTCGATGTCGATTATTTCAAGAACTACAATGACTCAGAGGGCCATGTGGCCGGCGATGATTGCCTGCGCAGGATCGCCGGCAGGCTGCGCAGCGCCCTGCGCAGGGACGATGGCGACAGAAGTTTCGTCGCGCGTTATGGTGGCGAGGAATTTGTGGTTCTGCTCGATACTTGCGTTGTTTCCGCTGCACTCGCCATCGGTGAAAGACTGAGATTGGCTGTGATCGACGAGGCCATACCCCATCTCAACCGCCCCGACGGGCGGGAAATCGTCACCGTCAGCCTCGGCATCGCAGTTTCCGGTGACGGCAGGGAAATCATATACGAGATGGTCAACCGGGCCGATATGGCGCTTTACGAGGCGAAGCGCCAGGGCCGCGACCGGCTGGTGCTGGCCTCGGGGCATATGGGAGCGATTGCCGGCCCAGCGGAACTTTACGGCGTCGAAGCCGCAATGTCGGCATAGGACACTGAAGGCTGAGCGATGTGTGATAAGTTCTGTCCTGCGCGAAGCAGGATCTGTGAAGGCCATGTGCCGGAATTCCGGCCCCAAGAACACATGATAACCGGGGAATGCAGATGATGGAATTGATCGCCGCACAAGCGGCAGCATCCGCTGCCGAACTTCCATTCCTGCTGCTTCAGGCGGCCGCGGTCGTTGGCATGGTGTCCGTGTTGATCCTCCTGCGGCGAAACATCGCCCTCGAGGACCCACGCTATAAAATGTATTATGGCATCGTGTTCGGAATGACGGGCTTTCTGCTGACGCTGCTGGTTTCCGAATTCATCAAGCTGCCCTCCAAACCTTATATCCGCTCCGACCTGCTGTTTCTCGCCGGGGTGCTCGGCTCCTGGCAGGGCGGGCTGATCAGCCTCTTCCTCGTCGCGGCCGGGCGTTTTGTGTTCGGTGGTCCCGTGCTGTTTTTTGCGGCCCTGCAGGACATGGTCGTCATTTCGGCCTGCGGCATCATCATGTATGGCTGGATGCGCAAGCGCCGTCTCGCCGATCTTGGAATTCGGGATATTCTCACCGTCTTTGCGGTCAGGTTCATTGCCGTGCTGCTTGCCATCGCGGTCTCATTCGCGCTTGGTCTGGTCGATCAGGCGCTGTTTTTGAGTGCAGTCGGCCGCCGAACCCTCGGCGCGGTTGCCGTTGGCCTGCCGATGATCGTCTGCCTGTTCATCCTTCTGCGCAGCGAGGCGCGGGCAAGGGACGAGGCAAAGAAGCGCGACGTTGCGGCGCGGACCGATTCATTGACCGGCCTGCCCAACAGACGCGCCCTCAAAGACCACATAGAAACAACGATGCGGCAGGAGCCGGCCGTTCCGCACGCCCTCATTCTCATCGAAATCATCAATATTGCCGATGTCGCCGCCTGCGAGGGCGAGGACTGGAGCGATCTTTTCTGGCCCAGGCTGGCGCGGGAAATCTGCGATACCGAAGACGGTCTGCTGTGCAGTTCCAACACGCCGTGCAGCTTCATGTTCGGCGATATGACGCTTGCGGTCGTCATGCAGGGGATTTCGCTGGAGAAGTCGGAAAGTGCGAAGCTGATGATGCACCTGCATGACGGGTTGAGCACGTTTTGCCGCTCGGCGGAGGCGGGGCCGGTTCCGCATCTCAAAATCGGTGCGGCAAATCTGGACCGGCTTTCCCGGCAGAATGTCGCCTCCTTCCTCAGACACCTCAGCCTTGCGCTGAAGGGAAGCGATCATCCGGTGCAGATTTTCCCCTTCTCCTTTGCCGAGAAAGCAACACGGGACGAGGCGGTGCGGCAGATGCTGGTCAACTGGATCAAATCCGGCAGGCCGCCCATTTGTTATCAGCCGAAATTCGAAATGCGTGATCGCCGCATGATCGGCGCTGAAGCGCTGCTGCGCGCGGTCGATGCGCGCGGACAGGCGCTTTCGCCTTATTACGTGCTGGAAATTGCCGAACGCCATCGTCTGCTGGTGGAATTCGAATGGTCGACGATCGAAGCTGTTGTGCGCGACCTTCGTGACCTGCACGGCCTCGACGCGGATTTTCATCTGGCGGTGAATATCTCCGCGTCGTCTTTTGCGATTGCGCGTTTCGGAGAGCGGGTCGTGGCGCTGCTGCACGACATGGCGGTGCCGGCGCATCGCCTCTCGATCGAAGTGACGGAGATGAGCAGGATACCGACCACCGATGTCGTGCAGCAGAATTTCGATGCGCTGATCGCCGCAGGCGTCCGGCTGGCGCTCGATGATTTCGGCACCGGTTATGCCGCACTCACTTTGCTGGCGCGGTTCCCTTTCGAAGAGGTCAAGATCGATCACTGGATGACGTCGAGGCTCGACCAATCGCGGTTCAGGGACGCCATCGCGCTCGCTTTCGAGAGCGCCGAGCGCTACGGCGCAAAGCTGGTAACGGAAGGCATCGAAACGGAGGAGCAGAGCCGGCTTCTCATGCAGATGGGCATACGCTTCGGGCAGGGTTATCTTTATTCCCCCGCCGTGCCGCTCGCCCGGCTGCAGCCTCGCAGGGCCTGCGCCTGACGCGAGGAGACCGATCGGGGCCCTTGCTGCGGCCACTGGCCATCGAAGGGAATTCGGCGACTGCTGCATTGAATGTTTTCCCGGTCTGTGCTGAGAAACTTCTTTGATGAACGAATGTCATGATCCTTTTTAAAGGTCATGCGGGCGAGCCGATGCTTGAAAACAATGATGCATGGAACGACATGCCCGGAAAGCCGGCTCAGCACTTGCCGAATGAATCGGCCAAGGGCGAGGGTGGCGCCGGCCGCTCGCTTCGCGCGGCCGCCCATGCCGTATCAGGCGACCTGTCTACGGCGGACAATCCGCAGCCGCTGTCAGGATGGCCTTTTCTCAGGTTGTTTCTGGTCTGGGCACTGCTCATGGCGACCGTTATTTCCGCTTTGGCGGCTTATCAATATGTCAGCCTGCTCGGCGAACTGGGGCGAGAGAGCGACGCGTTGCAGGCCGAGGCATCCCGCCGCGCCGATCAGCATGATGCCCATGTGACGGCGCTTTCGGCGGTAGCGCAGGCGGAGCAGGGGGCGGATTACGGCCTGCTGCTTGATGTCGCAGCACCCATTCTGCAATTTTACCCGCGCATCGATGAGGTTCAGCTGGTTCCCCTCAACGAGGCGGGGCCTGTTATCGGCACCCGACCGCTGGAAAACGAGCTGGCAGCGGCGATCCGAAAGGCGGCATTGGTCTTTACCGGCCGGCCAGCCCTGGTAGCGAGCGATCTCAGGCCCGGCCATTACATGATCGTCAAGCGCAGCCCCAATAGCGAGACGGCCTCGAAAGCGCTGGTCCTTGCCGTCGATGCCGCGCGGCTTCTGGCGTCCGATGCCCCGTTCTGGTCTGCGAAACAGGCGGTGATCCGCCTCAAAATGCCTGACGGTACAGTCCTGTTCGGCCCGCCCTCAATGCCGGAAGCGCCGCAATATGTCCGGCAGTTGAGCAGCGCCACCCAGCCGCTCATGCTCGAAGTCGCCCTCTCCATCACCTGGCGCGATCTTTTGCCCGGCCGCGCCGTGCTGGCGGGCATGGCTGGGTCGAGCATCGTTTTCCTGCTTGGCACTGTCATGGCAAGACAGAGGACGCGCATGCGCGCCGCCGAAAGACGGGCCGAACTGAGCGGCATGGAGGCGCGGCTCACCCACGCTTCGCGGGTCAATGCACTCGGAGAAATGGCAAGCGGCCTTGCCCATGAGCTGACCCAGCCTCTGACGGCGATATTGGCGCAGGCGCAGGCCGGGCGGCGGCTGCTTGCCCGTCAGGATGTCACGGCTCTTTCCGGTGCTCTCGACGATATGATCGATCAGGCGCGATGCGCCGCCAATATGCTCGACCGGTTTCGCAACTGGTCGCTGCCGCACCGCCAGCCGGTGGCGGCGCATGATCTGCGCGCCGCTCTGCGCAATGTCGATGCGCTGCTTGCCGGAGAAGCGGCCCGGCACGAAGCCAGCATCGACATCGCCATGCCCGATACCCCGCTCTTGGTGCGGGTCGACCCCGTCGAAATAGAACAGGTCATGTTCAATCTGCTGCGCAACGCGCTTGATGCGCTCGCCGCCATCGAAGGCAGGCGCGCCATCACCGCCAGATTGAGCCGGAGCGATGATTTCGCCGTTCTCGACGTTGCCGATAACGGCCCCGGCGTCGCACCGGGCCTGCGCGACCGGCTGTTCACGCCTTTCGCCACCACGAAAACGAACGGCATGGGTCTGGGACTTGCCCTCAGCCAACGGCTGGTGGAGCGCGCCGACGGCGAAATCCTCTATGTCGAGAGTGAGAATGGTGCGCTTTTCCGGGTTGTCCTTCCGCTTGCAGCGGAGGCACAGACCCCATGACGCTGCCCGTTTATCTCGTGGATGATGATGACGCCGTACGCAAGGCGCTGATATTGCTCCTGTCCACCGTCGGCATCAAGGCGAAGGGCTTTGCCGATCCGGTGGTATTTCTCGGTCAGCTATCCGGGCTCGAACCGGGCTGCCTCATCTTCGATATCCGCATGCCCGCCATTACCGGATTGAAGCTGCAGGAGAAGCTGACGGAAGAGGGGATCGACTGGCCCGTCATCATCATTTCCGGTCACGGCAATATTGAAGCCTGCCGGCGGGCCTTTCACAATGGCGCGGTGGATTTTCTCTCCAAGCCCGTGGATGAGCAGGATCTCATCGACGCCATCCAGAAGGCGCACCGGATATTGGCCCGCACGCTCGATGCAAAAGCGCTGCAGGCGGAGACGATGGCGCTTTTATCGCTGCTGACCGCGCGGGAGCGGGAAATACTCGAACGCATCGCACTCGGTTTTACCACACGCCAGATCGCCGACGGGCTTGGCCTGTCGCCGCGCACGGTGGACAGCCATCGCGCCGCCATCGGCCTCAAGCTCGGCACCACCTCGCAGGCGGAAATGACGCGGCTCTGGCTGGAAGCCAGCGTGGATCGGTAGAACTACCGAGCAGCCGGCAAGTCTTACGGATTCGCGGCTGAGCGCCATCCGCTTAAGCTGCAGTCCTCATCAAGCAAGAGGACTTTCCATGATCCGCACCCTTCTCATCGTTTCCGCCCTGATCGTTCCTTCTGCCGCATTGGCGCAGACGCTGCCGACCGCGCCCTATCTGCCGCTCGAAATGGCGGAAAAGGCAGCCAAGGCAGCGCTTCAGGCCTGCTCCGCCAAGGGTAGCGCCGTCAGCGTTGCCATCGTCACTCGCGATGGCGCCACCAAGATGGTGCTGAAGGCGGATGGCTCCGGCCCGCACACGGTCTCCAGCGCAACCGGCAAGGCCTTCGCCGCCGCATCGCTCGGCCGTGATATTGGCGAGATCGCCGAATTCATCGCCTCCAAGCCGGCCAATGATGGCCTTCGCAACATGGATGAGCGCATGGTCATCCAGGCCGGCGGCCTGCCGATCAAGATCGACGACGCCCTGGTGGGCGGTATCGGTGTCGGCGGCGCGCCATCGGGCGCGATCGATGCCGAATGCGCGCGTGAAGGTCTCAACACGATCGGCGCGAAATAAACTGCGTCAATGCGATACGGCGGCTTCGCAAGAGGCCGCCGGCTCTGCACTGTCGCGTATCAACCCGCCATTGCATCCTCGTATTCGCTCGAAAGCATCAGCCATTGCTCCTCCGCGTCCGAAAGTCTGGCAGCGGCTTCGCCGCGCTCTTTCACTTTCTGCGCGGCCTTGGCGGGGGCCTTCTCGTATAGCGCCGGGTCTGCCAGTTCGGTGTCGAGCGACTGAATCACTTTCTCAAGCTTTGCCGTCAGGGACTCGATTTCGTTGATCTTTTTCTTGAGCGGCGCAAGCTGGGCGCGCTTTTCTGCGTTGGCCTTGCGTTGATCCGCTTTCGACGCCTGATCGGCAGCGGCCTCGGTCTTGTCTTCCTTCTTCCTGCCGGAGGAAACGACGAGATCGCGATATTCCTCCATGTCTCCTTCGAAGGTCTTGACCGTGCCGTCGGCCACCAGCCACAGCCGGTCCACCGTCGCCTCGATGAGGTGGCGGTCGTGCGAAATGAGGATGACCGCGCCGTTATAATCATTCAGCGCCTCGATCAGCGCCCGGCGGCTGTCGATATCGAGGTGGTTGGTCGGCTCGTCGAGGATCAGCAGGTTCGGCGCATGGAAGGCCGCAAGCCCCATCAGCAGGCGAGCCTTTTCGCCACCGGACAGATCCTTCGCCGCCGTCGCCATCTTTTCCGTCGCAAGCCCCATTTGCGCCACGCGGGAGCGCACCTGCGCTTCGGGGGCCAGCGGCATCAACTTGCGCACATGTTCGACCGGCGTTTCATCCGGCACGAGGTCATCGAGCTGGTGCTGCGCGAAGAAGCCGATCTTGAGGCCGGGCGCGACACGCAGATCGCCGGCCTGCGGCGCAAGACGACCGGAGATGAATTTCGCAAAGGTCGATTTACCGTTGCCGTTCGAGCCGAGCAGCGCGATGCGATCGTCGTTGTCGATCCGCAGATTGAGCTGTTTCAGGATGGATTTTCCAGGCTCGTAACCCACAGCACCGCCATTGATGCCGACGATGGGCGAGGCGGGCTGCTTTTCCGGCTCGGGGAAGGTGATCGGCTGGACGTGATCCTCGATCACGGCGGCCACTGTGCCCATGCGCTCCAGCGCCTTGATGCGGCTCTGCGCCTGCCGCGCTTTTGTCGCCTTGGCGCGGAAACGGTCGATGAAGCTTTGCAGATGTTTGCGGGCGGCGTCGTTCTTTACCTTCGCCTTCATCTGCAATTCGTCGGCCTCGGCCTTCTGCCGCTCGAACTGGTCGTAACCACCGCGATAGAAGGTCAGCTTCTTCTGGTCCAGATGCACGATGGAATTGACGGCATTGTTGAGAAGATCGCGATCATGGCTGATGATGATGACGGTATGCGGATAACGCCTGATGTAATCTTCCAGCCAGAGCGTGCCTTCGAGGTCGAGATAGTTGGTCGGCTCGTCGAGCAGCAAAAGGTCGGGTTCGGCAAATAGCACCGACGCAAGCGCCACGCGCATGCGCCAGCCGCCGGAGAAGGAGGAGGCGGGGCGAAGCTGCGCCTCGTGATCAAAACCGAGACCGGCAAGAATGCTTGACGCGCGCGCTTCGGCCGAATGGGCGTCGATGTCGACAAGCCGCATCTGGATTTCCGCGATACGATGCGGATCGGTTGCGGTTTCCGCCTCGGCGAGAAGCGCGCTGCGTTCCTTGTCGGCGGAAAGCACGATGGAAATCAGCGATTCCTCGGTGCCCGGCGCTTCCTGCGCGACCTGGCCGATGCGCGCCATCTTCGGGATCGTCACCGAACCGCTTTCAGCCGAAAAATCGCCGGTGATGACCCGGAACAGAGTGGATTTGCCGGCGCCGTTGCGGCCAACAAGGCCCGCCTTCACGCCGGCGGGAAGCGTCACGCTGGCATGGTCAAGAAGCAGACGCCCGGCGATGCGGGCGGAAAGATCGGTAATCGTAATCATGGCGCCGTTTTGGCCGAACTGTCTGGCCAAGGCAAGAGCGCCCGCGCCACACCATGAGAGAATGCTGTCTCAGGAGCCGAGTTGCGCCAGATAGCTGCTGCGGCTGTGCTGCGACACCTCCCTCGAATAGCCGACGACGCAGTTGCGGGCGCCGCAGCGGGCCGAGAGCAGGGCGAGTTCCGCATGGCCGAAAAACTCGGCCGGCGTGGCGGTGCCATCCACTTCCGCGACGCCGATCGAAACCGTCAGATGTTCGCCATCGCCGCCAGTGGTTGCGAAGCGCAATGCCTCCACGCTCTGCCGCAGCCGCTCGGCAATGGCCTCGGCCGTGTTTTGCGGCACGCCGGCAAACAGAAAGGCAAATTCATCGCCACCGATACGGGCGACGAAATCGTCCTTCTTGATGGTCTTGCGAAACAGGGCGGCGAGACGTCGCAACGCCTTGTTGCCTGCAGACGAGCCATATTTGCCGTTTATTTCACGGAAATGGTCGATATCCAGCAGCACCAGCGAAGTGGCTGAGGCAGCCCGGTCCTTCGCGAAAAGAGCGCCGAGCTTTTCAAGAAAGGCGGCACGGTTTGGCAATGCCGTCAGCGCATCGCGCAGGGAGGCGGCCTGAAGCTCCGCGCGGTTCCTTTCAACCTCGCGAATTTTCACCAGCCCCATGGCGATGAAATGCCGAAGGCTCGTCTGTTCCTCGCGAATATCGCCCAGCAACTCGACGAAACGCTCCATTGCGGGCGGCTCGCCATCCTCGTCCTGCTCAAGGCTGCTCATGAAGGTTTCAGTGCGGTGAAGGCTCGCATCCAGCCGCGCGGAAATCTGCGTCAACGTATCGAAAGCCTCGCTTGCCATCTGCTCCGCCTCGATCCGCGAAAAACCTGGCAGATTGTGCCGCTGGCCGATGAGATCGATTTCATGCTGCTGCGGCGCGTTGCCGAGCGCGAGAATATCGCGGCCCATGGCCGGGTTGTGTCCAGACAATATTTCATAGATCAATTCGTAGTTGCGCGGCAAAGGCGCAATGTTCATCTTGGCAATGAACTGCGTGATTTTGGTAACGACAAGTGCACTTCTTGCATGTTCGCGTTTTTTATCGCCCGCCGATGTCGTCACTGACAGCCCCAATACCAATGGATTATTATGAATAGACCGGCGATAACCGATTGTTGAACGGCGCAATTCTTACAAGCAACGGTTTAAAATAGAATAAACCCAGAAGGGAATTTTGCCGTCACGAAGCATGAATCCGCATTGGCGCGCCTTGATCGATAATATGACAAATCCTGATTTGATTTCGGGTGGCGACCGTTTTTATATCGCTTCATCGATGTTGCAGAAGAGGGGCAGCCCATGACGACTTCCAGAACGCTCTATTCGCTATGCGGAAGCGACACTTCCCGGCCATTTTCTCCCCATTGCTGGAAAACCGTGCTTTCGCTGGCGCATAAGGGGCTGGATTTCGAGGAAAGGCCTTTGCCTTTTACGGTGATCCCCACGGTGGAGGATGGTTTTTCGAAGACCGTGCCCATCCTGCGCGATGGTGACGAACTGGTGAGCGACAGTTTCGAAATTGCGCTTTATCTTGACGAGACTTACCCGGAGCGCCCCTCGCTGTTTAACGGCGAGGGTGGCAAGGCAATGGCCCGTTTCGTCGAAAGCTGGTCGCAGACGGTGCTTCACCCCGCCATCGTCCGCATTGCCGTACTCGATATCCACAATATGCTGGATGAGCCGGATCGCCATTATTTTCGCGATAGCCGCACAAAAGCGCTCGGCCGTCCGCTTGAGGATGTGGTGGCGAACCGCGAGGCGGAGATCGCAGCATTTCCGGCATTGCTCGCACCGATCCGGCGTATGCTGAGCTTCCAGCCTTTCATCGGCGGTACGTCGCCGCTCTTTGCGGATTACATCGTGTTCGGCGCGCTGCAATGGGCGAGGATCACCACCGGGCTGGATCTGTTTGCCGATAACGATCCGGTGCGGGACTGGTTCGAAGGCTGCCTCGATCTCTATGATGCGAGAGGCCGCAGTGTGACAGCGGCGTGAAATGTCTGCGCCGACAGTCGCAATCTCGTTGATCCCCCTTGTTTTCGGGCCTTTGGGCGGGTAAAGACCGCCCACTTTCTCTGAAGGAAAAGGAAACGGACACATGGCGATTGAACGCACATTTTCGATGATCAAGCCGGACGCAACCAAGCGTAACCTCACGGGCGCGATCACCAAGGTATTTGAAGACAACGGTCTGCGCATCGTCGCCTCCAAGCGCGTCTGGATGAGCAAGCGCGAAGCTGAAGGCTTCTACGCCGTTCACAAGGAGCGTCCCTTCTTCGGCGAACTCGTTGAAGGCATGACCTCCGGCCCGACCATCGTTCAGGTTCTGGAAGGCGAAAACGCCATCCTCAAGAACCGCGAAATCATGGGCGCCACCAACCCGGCCCAGGCCGCTGAAGGCACCATCCGCAAGAGCTTCGCGCTCTCCATCGGCGAAAATTCCGTTCACGGTTCCGACGCTCCGGAAACCGCTGCACAGGAAATCGCCTACTGGTTCGCCGAAACCGAAATCGTCGGCTGATTCAAAATCTCAACGGCTTGAATCGCTATTGCAGGCGATTGCGTGAAGCTGCTGAAATGACTCGAAGAAGCGGGGCCGAGAGGCTCCGTTTTTTTGTTTTGATAGGGGTAAAGGGTTAGGTCGCAGCCATTCCCACCTTCCTCATTCCTGTGCTTGTCACAGAAATCCAGCCGACGCGCGTCTGCGGGGCGGGGAGTCCTTTCAGCCCAAGGACTTGGGCTGACTGGATCCCTGTGACGAGCACAGGAATGAGGGATGGGACGCCTTCACGTCATTCATTCCGTCAGTCCCTACGACGCCGGACAATCCTGAACCGGCCGCATATCCGTCGTGCCATCCGGTTTGAACACCTCCGGATTGGGCGTATAAAGCGGGCCGACCACCAGCGGCTTGGCGGGCAGAAGTGACTGGTCGGTGTCGGAACGGATCGTGGTTTCGATGCTCTGGAGAATGTCGCCTTCCGGCCCTTTGATATGGATGGTGACCTTATAGGGCCGGTCCTGCTTCACGCATTCCACCGGTGGGCTCTGAACCGTGATCTTTTCGTCTTTCGGAAAAATCTTCTCGCGGCTGGTGAGGTCTGGACCACCGCGAGGGTTTTCGAACGTCGCCTCGATGGTGCTGCCGTCACGAATGGGGGCGATGCGCTGAAGGGTCACCAGATAGGTGGCGATGGCCACGCGGTAGTTAAACACAAACATCCGGCCGGAGATCTTCGCCACCTCACGCGGTTCGTCCCGCTGGCAGCCGGAAAGGGCGAGCATCCCTGCAATCGCCAGCAATGGAAGGGCGATTCCTTTCATGTCTGCGCCTCCTTTTTCCGGTGATAGTGCCGGCTGGCTTTCTGCCGGTTGCCGCACACAGCCATATCGCACCAGATGCGGCTTCTGTTCCTGCTGCGGTCGATAAACAGCCAGCCGCAATTGCCGCAGATGCGCAGCCGTTCCTGCGTCTCGTCCGCAAGTAGCGAGAGGGCGGAATGGGCGGTGGCATTGCCGAGGCTTTCGGCAAGCGGAAACGTCCGCAGCGCCGTGCCGCAGGCGAAGAGAAGCCCGGCCAGTTTGCCGTCGCCATCTTCGCTGCCGGTGATGGACGTGCGGAAATAATCGTCGACAGCCTCGCGAAGCTCTAGAAAAACCGGCCGCCTTTCCGCTTCGGGTGCGATGAGCGTGGGAAACCTGTGGCGCTCCGCACCGAGCCTTGTCGCCGCTTCGGCAAAGGCGGCGATCTGCGCGGGCGCAGCAAAACGATCGACTGATTTTGCCACGTCTGCGCGCAGGATCACGCTATTGGCGACATCCAGCGCCAATGCGCCGCCTGCGAAACGATGTTCTGTCCAGCGAAAGGTCATGCCATTATTATAACTGTCAAAATGGGTTTTAACAGTTATAATAATGGCGGGAGGACGCGCTTGCCCTATTTCCTGCAACAATTGTTGAATGCGGTGCCGGTTGCCTCGCTCTATGCGGTTCTGGCCTTCGGGTATGCCATCGCCTTTTCGGTCACCAGACGCGCCGATGTCACCTATGGCGCCATATTCGCCTTTGCCGGTCAGACCTGCCTGCTGTTTGCCGATTTCGGCTGGAACCGGCTGTGGCTGGTTCTGCCGGCAACACTTGCGCTCGGGGCAGGGGCGGGTGTGTTCGGTGGGCTATGGGCGGCGGGTTTTGTCGGCAGGGCGGTGATGCGGCCGCTGGCGAAAGCCTCTCCCAATGCGGTGACCGTCGCCTCCGTCGGCGTGCTGATCGCGCTGACCGAAAGCGCGAGGCTGGCCGCCGACACAAGGCAATTATGGCTGCCGCCGCTTCTATCTCAGCCGGTGCGCTTCTGGGCCGATGGTGGCTTTGCCGTGACCCTGACGCCGATGCAGATGCTGAACACGGCGGCCTTCTGCCTGCTCATTCTCGCGGGGTCGTTTTATCTCAGCCGTTCCGCTTTCGGCAGGCGTTGGAAGGCGGTGTCGGACGATGCTTTTGCCGCCGCTTTGTGCGGGGTGAATGCGGGCAGGATATTTCTGCTGTCCTATTGCGCGGCGGGTCTGGTCGCCGCCATCGCCGGTGTGCTGGCCACATTTTATTATGGCACCATGGATTTCGGGGCCGGTCTGGTCTTTGGGCTGAAGGTGGTGCTGATTTCGGCGGCGGGCGGTTATGCCAGCCCGCTCATCTGCGGCCTTGGGGCCGCCGCTGTCGGTTTTGCGGAAACTTTCTGGGTCGGTTACGGCCCGGCCGCCTGGCGCGATGCGGTGGTTCTGGCGATGCTGGTCGGCTGGCTGATTGTCATGCGCAGCAGGGTTGAAACGCCCTAGAGCATTTCCACGAAAAGTGGACGCCGGTTTTCCGTCCGGAAAGGCGAGAAAAGGACAAGCACTATCGCCACCTGTCCTTCGCCGCATCGTCGGTTGCCTTTGCTGCAACCCAGTCGCCCGTCGAGCCATCCCTGCCATGTTCCTTTTTCCAGAACGGGGCGGATGTCTTGAGATAGTCCATCACGAAATTGGCGCCATCAAAGGCCGCCTGTCGATGAGACGAGGCTGCAATGACGAGGACGATATTTTCGCCGGTGGCGATCTTGCCGTGGCGGTGGATGGCGGTGAGACCAAGCAGGCCGAAACGCTCCATGGCAAGTTTGGCAATGCGGGTTATTTCCGCTTCCGCCATGCCGGGATAATGCTCTAGCTCCAGCGCCGCGAGCGTGCCGCCATCATCCCGGCAGAGCCCGGTGAAGGCCACCACCGCGCCGATGCTCCTGTCACTTTCCGTCAGCCGGCGCGTTTCTTCCGCAACGTCGAAATCCTCTGCCTGGACGCGGACTGTCGGCTGCATCCGCTCATCCCCCCGTCATCGGCGGGAAAATGCCGATCTCGCGTGCGCCGGCGATGCTTTCGTCATGCTCGACATGTTCCTGATTGACGGCAACACGGATCACATTGGGAAATTCGAAGGCGGCTTCGTAATTTTCACCGCGTGCCGCAAGCCAGGCGATCAGCTCACCGGCCGTGGTGACGGAGGAGGGGATATCCAGCTCCTCTTCATCCGTGCCGATCTTCTCGCGAACCCAGGCGAAATAAACGATCCGCGTCATCATTCTTCGTCCACGATGTGCTTGAGGCCGGCTTTGAAGTAATCATAGCCGGTATACATGGTGAGCGCTGCGGCGAGCCAGAGAAGCGTAATTCCCATCTCGGTCGTGTAGGGCAGAACCTTGTCGCCCGCAGGACCCGCAAGCAGAAAGGCGATGGCCACCATCTGGATGGTGGTCTTCCATTTGGCGATGCGGGTAACGGGAACGCTGACTTTCAGCGCCGCCAGATATTCGCGCAGGCCCGAAACCAGAATTTCGCGGCAGAGAATGGTGATGGCGGCCCAGAGCGACCATCCGGCAATGGTGCCATCAGCCGCCATCAGGAGCAGCACGGAGGCGACCAGCAGCTTGTCGGCAATCGGATCCAGCATGCGGCCGATATTCGACGTCTGGTTCCAGATACGTGCCAGATAACCATCGAGGAAATCGGTCAGCGAGGCGATGATGAACAGCCATAGAGCCGTCCAGCGCGCGAAATCCGAGCTTTCCAGTTTCCCTTCGACGTAAAAGCACAGAACAATGACAGGAACCGCGAGGATGCGGCCATAGGTGAGAAGGTTGGGAATGCTGTATGCGCGCGAAGCCATGGGAAACCTGTCAGTCTAAGATCAGCTGCCTTGATGCCGCCGCTAGGGCATAGCGTCAACACGTCATTATGTTTTTTTAGCAGTTCGGCCTCACCGTTCTGCGTCAATCGCTGCCGCTCTCGTGGAAGTGATTGTAAATTTGCCGCGCCACCGTCTCGGAAATACCGCTGACAGCCATCAAATCGTTGAGACCGGCACGCGAAACGGCCTTGGCCGTGCCGAAATGCTGCAGCAGGGAGCGCTTGCGGCCCGGTCCGATTCCCGAAATTTCATCCAGCGGATTGCGCACCATTTCCTTCTTGCGCCGCGCCCGGTGCGAGCCGATGGCGAAACGGTGGGCTTCGTCGCGCATGCGCTGGATGAAATAAAGTACGGGATCACGCGGCGGCAGCGAGAAATCGCTGCGCCCGTCCGCGAAGAATCGTTCGCGGCCCGCCTCGCGGTCCACACCCTTGGCGACGCCGATGGCGGTGACACAGTCGCGAATGCCGAGCTCGTCGAGGATAGCGCGCACCGCCGTCATCTGACCCTGACCGCCGTCGATCAGGATCACATCCGGCCAGGCGGGGAAGGGCATGTCGGCCGCTTCCTCCGGTGTCGGGGTCCGTTCGCGGTCGGGCTTGCCTTCTTCCTTCAGGAGACGGGAGAAACGGCGGGTCATCACCTCGCGCATCATGCCGAAGTCATCGCCGGGGGTGATGTCGGTCGATTTGATGTTGAACTTGCGGTACTGGTTCTTCACGAAACCTTCCGGACCCGCCACCACCATGCCGCCCACGGCATTGGTGCCCATGATATGGGAGTTATCGTAAATCTCGATCCGTCGCGGCACATAGGAAAGGCCGAAGGTTTCCGCAAAACCCTTCAGCAGCCGTGCCTGAGACGAGGTTTCCGCCAGCTTGCGGCCATGCGCCTCGCGCGCATTGGCAAGCACATGGTCGGTAATGTCCTTTTTCTCGCCGCGTTGAGGCACGCTGATCGTGACCTTGTGTCCCGCCTTTTCACCGAGAGCGGCGGCCAGCAGCTCCTGCTCTTCCACCGTTTCGGAAAGCAGGATCTGTTTGGGCACGGGCTTGTCGTCGTAGAACTGCGCCAGAAACGCGTTGAGAATTTCCGAGCCGGGCAGGGAAGGATCGGCCTTCGGGAAATAGGCGCGGTTGCCCCAGTTCTGCCCGGTGCGGAAGAAGAATACCTGAATGCAGGAGATGCCGCCCTCATGGTGGATGGCGAAGACATCCGCTTCCTCGATGCCGGCCGGGTTGATGCCCTGATGGCTCTGGACATGGGAAAGTGCGGCCAGCCGGTCGCGATAGACGGCGGCGCGCTCGAAATCGAGATCTTCGGCCGCCTCGTTCATCTGCCGTGCAATCGCGGTCTTGACGCTCTGGCTCTTGCCGGACAGGAAATCCTTGGCTTCCTTGACGAGTTCCGCATACCCCTGATCGCTGACCTCATGCGTACAGGGGCCGGAACAGCGCTTGATCTGATAAAGAAGACAGGGGCGTGTGCGGGTCTCGAAAACGCTGTCGGTACAGGTGCGGATCAAAAAAGCGCGCTGCAGCGAATTGATCGTGCGCCCGACGGCGCCGGCCGATGCAAAGGGTCCGAAATAGTCGCCCTTGCGCGCCCGGGCGCCGCGGTGCTTGAAGATCGCCGGTGCGCGGTTGTCGGCGGTAATGAGAATATAGGGAAAGGACTTGTCGTCACGCAGAAGCACATTAAAGCGCGGCCGCAAGCGTTTGATCAGATTCGCTTCGAGCAGAAGCGCTTCCGTCTCCGTGCGGGTGGTGACGAACTCCATATGGGTGGTGAAACGCACCATCTGGGCGATGCGGTTGGAATGCACGCGGCCCTGCGCGTAATTGCCGACGCGCTTCTTCAATGAGCGCGCCTTGCCGACGTAAAGCACGTCGCCCGCATCGTTGAACATGCGATAGACACCCGGCGAGTTCGGCAGGTGTTTGACGAATTCACCGATCAGATCCATGCCCTTCAGGCCGGATTCGTTCTTCCAGCCTGCATTCCAATCCATGCCGGCAACGTCGCGCGGAGCCTCGGCCGCTTCCGGTGCGGCAAGGCTTGCATCGTCGTCTTCGTCGTCGGTTTCATCGAAGAGAATACCGCCATCAGGCAGCTTCTTTCCGTTCATTCATTAATCTCCGCCACGTCAGGGGTTTCCCAGCCAAGGTGCTGGCCGCCGTCGAGCGCGATCATTTGTCCGGTGACCGACGGCGTGTCGAAAAGAAAGCGAATCGTCCGCCCGAACTCGTCCGGTGCGGGACCTCGCTTTAATATAAGGCCGTCGATCTGCGCCTGAAAGTCCTCGGGCGCCTGTCTTTCGCTTTTGAAGGTCGGACCCGGCCCGATGGCATTGACCCGCACACGCGGTGCGAAGCTCTGCGCCATCGTCCGCGTGGCTGTCCACAGGGCGGATTTCGAAAGCGTGTAGGAATAAAACCGCGGCGTGAGCGCCAGCACGCGCTGGTCGATGATATTGACAATCAGCCCGGATTTGTCGGCAGGCAATTGTTCGACAAAGGCGGCGGCGATGAGGGAAGGGGCCCGGACATGCACGGCGAAATGCGCGTCGAAGATCACGGGATCGGGTTTATCCGCCGAGTCGTCCAGAAAAATCGACGCATTGTTGATAACGAGGCCGATAGGTCCCAGCGCCGAAGAAGCCTGTCCGATGAGCCCAGAGGTGGGTCCGGATTGTGTCAGGTCCGCTTGGACGGCAACGGCTTTGCCGCCTTTTTGCCTTATTTCGTTAGCGAATTCCTCGGCCTGCGCCATAGATTCATTGGCATGGACGGCGATCGCGAAGCCATGGGCGGCCAGATCGGTGGCGATTGCCCGCCCGAGCCGGCGGGCGGCCCCCGTTATCAAGACTGTCTTTGGTATATTTTCTTTCACGGCGGACCTGCATTTGCTCATCTCAGCCCTATTTGCTGGATATAAATGCAAATCGCAAGCTGTCCGTCAGCCCCAAAAGAATTGGGCGATTTTTTATTCACAATGCAATTTCGGTTTAATTTGAATATAACTAAGTTTAAAGGCGATCTATTGCTGATTAGGCTTCTGTTAGGGTTAATAAAACCCTTGTGGCAATTAGGCAACGTCTAATTCTAGTCACGTCTCTGCCCCAAACAATTCACATTTTGGCTCTTTGATCTCCGCATTCTCCCATCAAGTTCAGTTTCCAGAGGGGCGATTAACCCGACGATTTTATACCGCGTCTGAAAACAATGTTTTGAGTGCAGAGCGGTCCTGAAAGGAGAATAGCATGCGTATTTTCGTAGCAACCCTTATGGCTTCGACCATGGCAGCCGCCGGCTTTTCGGCTGCTCACGCCGCTGACGCCGTAAATGAAGTGCCGCAGGCACCGGTGTCCTACGACCAGCCCGCACCGGTCAAGGATTGGTCCGGCGCTTACCTCGGTGGTACGGTCAACTATGACTGGGGCCGTTTCAGCTCCAGCAATGACGGCCGTGACGCCAAGGGCTTCGGCGGCGGTCTCTACGGTGGTTACAACATGCAGAGCGGCCAGATCGTTTACGGTGCTGAAGCAGACGTAAACCTGGGCGACGAGAAGGGTTCTGCCGGCACGGTTGCCGGTAACGCCATCGAAGGCAAGCAGGGCGTCAACGGCTCGCTGCGTGGCCGCGTTGGTTACGACATGAACCCGTTCCTGCTCTACGGTACGGCCGGTCTTGCTGTCTCCGACAACAAGGTACGTGACGCGACCTCCAAGGACAGCGCCACCGCCCTCGGTTACACCGTTGGTGCCGGTGTAGAAGCCATGGTGACCGACAACATCACCGCCCGTCTGGAATATCGCTACAGCGACTACCAGAAGAAGGACTACGGTCTCGACTCCGGCGCGTTCTCGCGTGGTTTCGACGATCACTCCGTCAAGGCCGGTATCGGCGTCAAGTTCTGATCCTTTTCGGATCGGTTAAAGAAAAGCCGGGGTTTACGCCCCGGCTTTTTTGTTTCCGTGATTTGCCATGCTTAAACGCCCGGCCAAAAAAACCGGGCGTTTTGTTCGGCTGGCTCAGGCGGCCGCCTTCATTTCCGTGTAGGCTTCGAAACGCTTGCCGAAGGTTTCGGGCCAGGCGGCCAGCGCATCGCGCCCTTCGGCCCATTCACCGGCAAAACGCAGGTCGAGATAACCGATCATCGCTGCAAGGGCGAAATGGCCGCCATGCAGCTTCTTGCCGGTTTTCGGCAGGTTGGCGTTGAGATAGTCAAGTCCGCGGGCCACCTTGCTCCACTGCTTGTCGATCCACGGCTGGTGGATCTTGTCTTCCGGGCGGAAACGGCGCTCGTAAACGATGGCGAGCAGGCAATCCATGATGCCGTCGCACAGCGCTTCCAGAATTTCCACGTCCGTGCGCTTGCCGTTCTTCTTCGGGTAGAGCTTGCCGCCTGAAAGACGGTCGAGATAATGCATGATCGCCACGCTGTCATAGACCGAGCCGCCTCCATCCAGAAGCAGGACGGGAATCTTGCCGAGCGGATTGTTGTCCATCAGCGTTGCGGGCTCGGCATTGGTGTCGACGCGTACCGAGGTAATGTCGATGCCGAGATGGCGGGCGGCCATGCGCACCTTGGCGGAGTAGGGGGAGGCGGGCGAGTAAAGCAGTTCCATGGTCGGGTCCTGTGGGTTGTCGTCTGGGGACTGGAGTATTCAATAAAACTGGATAGCGGTTTTATGTCTGGAAAATGTGTAGAGACAGGAAATAGAGCGCACTCGACGCGCTCTAGCGAATGGGGATGATTTCTGCGGCGTTGGCGCGGCAGCCCTTGCGGTCAAGCTCGGGGCAATCGCGGAACGTCATGTCCCTGTTGAGGCAGATGCGCACTTCCTCAAGGCGCCTGTCGTCGCAGCTGATGGAGATACCGCGTTTCGACAGGCCCGGATTGGCGTCGGTGAAAGCGGTTTCTATGGCGTCGGCGGAAAGTGTGGAGGCCGCTGCGCCCGAGGCAATTGTTTCCGGCAGCCGGATGGCTTCGAAGGCGGCTCGCGTTGCCGAGAAATAATCCCTCTGCGACAGGCCGGAGCAGGAGCCATGCTTGCGCCACTGGTGGCCGATCAGGCCCATGGACGGCATGATATCGAACATGCTGCGGCCGATGGCGTCAGGAACACGGTCAGGCTCGCCGCTTTGGCAGAATTCGGGATAGCCGTTTTCGTTCTGCGGCCACAGCCCGTGCACGACGAAACCGTAACGCCTGTCGCTGCCGCATTGCTGGCGGTTACCCGAGCCTTCGGAACTGGCGCAGAAGGCCGGCGACCAGGACAGGGAAAGCACGTAGAAATCGAAACCCGTTCCGCGAGGCGCCGGATTATTGCCCGCATTTCTGCGCGGTCTTTCCGGCTGGGGGTGTCCTGCAGATTGCGTCGAGGCTTGCGTCTGCCGGTCGTTCGCCGGTCCCTTCGGGGCGGATTTTTCCTGCGCAAACCACAGCGCCGCAAGCGACAGAAGACCCAAGGCGATGAAACCTGCGTAACGTTTCATTCCGTGCACGTTCCCCGGAAACTGGACCAGTTCGTATCGCCGTCGGGCGATGATCCGGTCTTACATAAATTTGTGAACGAGGCAAACAGGCAAAAAGGTTGAAAGCTTCGCCGCATAACGAATAGAGTCGAACGAATCTTCCGCGAAAGACGGAAACAGGGCTGGGGTGAAGCTGGAGGAAATAGGCGGCATGACCGCATGAAATTCAAGAAATACATCTGGCCCGTCGTTGGTTTTGCGACGATCGGTTTTTCCGCCTGGTTGCTCTTTCACGAACTGCGTGGCCTGTCGCTTGATGATCTCTGGGACAGCCTGAAAGCCATTCGCGTGCGGGACTGGCTGTGCTCGGGCCTTGCGACCCTGCTGGCTTACGCCGCGCTTGCCGGTTACGACCGCATCGCGCTGCAGCATCTTGGCCGCAAGGTGAACTGGTTCTTCATCACGCTCACCTCTTTCACCACCTATGCGCTGTCCCACAATGTCGGGGCCTCGGTGTTTTCGGGGGCGGTGGTGCGATATCGGGCTTATACGTCCAAGGGGCTGAGTGTCGCGGAAGTGGGCGTTCTCGTCGGTCTCTGCTCCTTCACCTTTCTCATCGGCACGATCATGCTCATCGGCCTGGTGCTGCTTTACGAGCCTGACATCACCGAACGGTTTACCGGAATCCTGCCCGTCGAGGCCTCCAGGACCACAGGCGTCCTGCTGCTTGTCGTCGTCGGGCTTTATGTTCTCGGCAGCCTGCTCAAGCTGAAGCCCCTGAAAATCGGCTCTTTCGTGCTGCCTTACCCTGCGCCCAAGCTTGTTGCGCAACAACTCGTCATCGGCCCGATCGAGCTGATCGGCGCGGCTGGCATCATCTATTTCGCGCTGCCGGAGGCCGGAAATCCCGGTTATATGGTTATTCTCGGCATATTTCTGGTTTCCTTCTCGGCGGCGCTCATCTCGCATGCGCCGGGCGGGCTGGGGGTGCTGGAGCTGGTCTTCGTCACCGGCCTGCCGGATATGAACCCCGCCGATGTCATCGCCGCGCTGCTGGTCTTTCGCCTGTTCTACCTCATCATCCCCTTCATCATGGCGCTGTTCGTGATCCTGTTCTTCGAACGGTCACAGCTTGCGGCGGCGCAGAAAAGGGAAGGGCTGAGGTAACCCTCAGCTTTCTTCCGGCTTTTCCTCGCCGCGCAGCCAGAAGGCGCGCTGCGAGGCGAACCTGTCCTGCGCCAGCGTTGTCTTCAGGTAAGGCAGCAGCGTGTGCAACTCATCCTTCAGCGTATAGGGCGGGTTGACGATGATGAGGCCGGAGCCGCTCAGGCCGTCCAGCCGGTCGCTTCTGACTGACAGTTCCGCGCACAGCATCTTCGGAATGTCGAAGGATTGCAGCCGCTCATGGAAGTCCTTGATCGGTGCGCCCTTCTTCAGGGGATACCACAGGCAATAGGTGCCGGTTGAAAAACGCCGATAGGCCTTGTTCAGGCCATCGGCCAGACGCTGATATTCATTCTCAAGCTCGAATGGCGGATCAACGAGGATGAGGCCGCGCTTTTCCTTGGGCGGCAGATGCGCGCCGAGCGACAGCCATCCATCCAGCTCAGTCACCCGTACCTGATAATCCCCCTCGAAGAGCCGTGCCAGAGCGCGGCTGTCATCCGGGTGCAGTTCCATTGCCGAAAGCCGGTCCTGCGGGCGAAACAGCATGCGTGCGAGTTTCGGTGAACCCGGATAAAATTTCACGCCGCCTTCCGGGTTGAGTTCCTTCACGGCGTCAAGATAGGGCTCCAGCAATTCGGCGATGGGGGCGGGCAGATCACCCTCCATCAGCTTGCCGATGCCGGTCTGCCATTCGCCCGTCTTCTGCGCCTCTTCCGAGGTCAGGTCGTAAAGACCGATGCCGGCATGGGTGTCCAGCACCCGAAAAGCCTTGTCCTTGTTCTGCAGGTAGCGCACGAGGCGGGCGAGAACGGCATGTTTGAGGACATCCGCGAAATTGCCGGCGTGATAGATGTGGCGGTAGTTCATGGATATGTCTCGCTTGCGGCTTGTCGGGGTGAATGGTCAGGATGAATATTCTTGATGGAAGTCACTTCGGCCTTTTTGCCGCATCGTTGATGCAATATACAAAAGACATGAACGTTGCGACCCCGATTTCCGCGGAAAAAGCCGCCCCGAAGCCCGAAGTCCGTATTGGACACACGGTCTGCCCGCATGACTGTCCGAGCGCCTGCGCGCTGGAGGTCGACATCAATGCCGATGGCCGGATCGGCCGCGTGCGCGGGGCCAATGCCAATACTTACACCGCCGGCGTGATCTGCGCCAAGGTGGCGCGTTATTCCGAGCGCATTTATCATCCCGGACGATTGCTGACCCCGAAGCGCCGCAAGGGCGTAAAGGGTGCGGGCGACTGGCAGGAAATTTCCTGGGAAGCGGCGCTGGACGAGGTGGCGGACGCTTTCCTCAAGGCTGAAGCGCGGCACGGCGCCGAAGCCATCTGGCCCTATTTCTACGCCGGCACCATGGGGCAGGTGCAGCGCGATTCCATCGAGCGGCTGCGCCACGCCAAGAAATATTCCGGCTTCTTCGGATCGATCTGCACCAACATGGCCTGGACCGGCTACGTGATGGGCACCGGCGCACTGCGTGGCCCTGATCCACGCGAGATCGCCAAGGCCGATGTCGTCGTCATCTGGGGCACCAATGCTGTCGCCACGCAGGTCAATGTCATGACCCATGCGGTGAAAGCCCGCAAGGAGCGTGGCGCGAAGATCGTCGTGGTCGATATCTACGACAATCCGACCATGAAACAGGCGGATATGCGCCTCGTCGTCCGTCCCGGCACGGATGCGGCGCTCGCCTGCGCCGTGATGCACATCGCCTTCCGAGACGGTTATGCCGATCGTGATTATATGGCGCGCTTCGCAGATGATCCGGCCGGGCTTGAAGCGCATCTGAAGACGAAGACGCCGCAATGGGCATCGGAGATCACCGGTCTTTCGGTGGAGGAAATCGAGGATTTCGCCCGGCTGGTCGGCGCCACGAAGAAGACCTTCTTCCGGCTCGGATATGGTTTTGCCCGCCAGCGCAACGGCGCGGTCGCCATGCATGCGGCCCTCTCCATCGCCACGGTTCTCGGCTCCTGGCAATATGAGGGCGGTGGCGCTTTCCACAACAATGGCGATATCTTCCGGCTCAACAAGTCGGAGCTGATGGGCAGTTCTTACGCCGACCCCGAGGTGCGCCAGCTCGACCAATCGCAGATCGGACGTGTGCTGACGGGGGACGCGGAAGCGCTGCGCCACGGCGGCCCTGTGACGGCGCTGCTGATCCAGAACACCAATCCCGTCAATGTCGCGCCTGAGCAGCGGCTGGTGAAACAGGGGTTCCTGCGCGACGATCTCTTCGTCGCCGTGCATGAGCAGTTCATGACCGAAACGGCTGAGGTGGCCGATATCGTGCTGCCGGCGACCATGTTCCTAGAACATGACGACATCTACCGTGCCGGCGGCCAGAACCACATTCTGCTTGGTCCGAAACTGGTGGAGCCGCCGGAAACGGTGCGCACCAATCTCTTCGTCATCGAAGAACTGGCGAAACGTCTCGGTGTCGACCATATGCCGGGCTTCGGCATTTCGGCCCGTGATCATGTCGACCGTATGCTCAAAGTCAGCGGCTGGGGTGATTTCGACACGCTCGCGGAAGAAAAATGGATCGATGCGCAGCCCCCCTTCGAGGTGGCGCATTATCTCGAAGGTTTCGGTTACGGTGACGGCAAATTCCGTTTCAGCCCCGAATGGGCGACCGGACCGTCTCCGAACAAGCCGCCGAAAAACATCGGCGTGATGGGGCCGGTCTCGCAATTTCCGAAATTCCCGGATCAGGTCGATGTCATCGAAACCGTGGATGGCCTCCATCCGTTCCGGTTGGCGACATCGCCGGCGCGAAATTTCCTGAATTCCACCTTCGCGGAAACGAAGACTTCCGTGCAGAAGGAAGGCCGCCCGGAATTGATGATCTGTCCCGAAGATGCCGCCGGTAACGGTATCGCCGATGGCGACATCGTCCGCATCGGCAATGACCGCGGCGAAGTGCGGCTCCACGCGAAAATCGTGGAGGGGGCAAGGCCGGGTGTGCTGATTGCCGAAGGGCTGTGGCCCAACAAGGCGCATCTGGACGGCGAGGGCATCAATGTGCTGACCGGCGCCGATGCCGTTGCGCCTTATGGCGGCGCGGCATTCCACGACAACAAGGTATGGCTCCACCGCGACGATGAAAGCCGCGAGGCTTGATATTGCGCCGCAACACGGGCAGGCTGAACTCCCACGACAGGCAAGGACATATCCGGTGACACAGACGCAGGCGAAAAACGTTCCGGCCGACACGGATGCGGGCAGAATCCGGTTGGTGGAAAAAGAAACCGTCTGGAAGGGCTTCGTGCACATGCAGAAGCTCATTTTCGACCAGCGCATGCCGGATGGTGAAACGATCCGCATCATCAGGGAAGTTCACGACCACGGCAGCGCGGCCGCCATTCTCCTTTACGACCCGAAGCGCGACAGCGTGGTGCTGGTGCGCCAGTTCCGCCCCGCCGCTTTCGTGAACGGCGATCCAAGCTTCATGATCGAAGTGCCGGCAGGGCTTCTCGATGATGACGATGCGGCGCATGCCATCCGCCGCGAGGCGATGGAAGAATCCGGCTACGCGGTCGAAAAGGTCGATTATCTGTTTGATATGTATGCCAGCCCCGGCACGCTGACGGAAAAGGTCAGCCTCTTCGTTGCCCGCATCGATCTCGACGTACAGGCCGGCAGCGGCGGCGGGCTGGAGGACGAAGGCGAGGATCTGGAGGTTCTGACCTACGGACTGGACGAGGCCTTCGCGATGATCGCATCGGGTGAAATTACCGATTCCAAGACGATCATTCTCCTGCAATGGGCGATGTTAAATCGCGCCCGGCTTTGACCAAATCCTAGAAGAACTCGACGTTTTCCAGCTTTGCGGCAGCCGCGAGCTTCCTGTCCTGAGTTGCCAAAGGCGCGTTGCGCGAAATCGCGAGCGACAGATAGGCGGCGTCATAAGCGGAAAGGGCGTGTTTCTGCGCTAGGCGAATGATCGACACATGATCGGCGCTTGATGAAAGCGTAATCGGCAGGCTGGCAAAACGCATTAGAATTGCAAAGATGTCATCCGCTGAAATACGCTTTCGGCGTTCGGCCGAAAGTAGTATGTTGCGCAGCTCGTGCGATAGAAGATCGGGTGCGAAAGCGTCCTGTGTTTCCAGCCGCGCAAGAGCCTCTTCGGCAACTGCGCCGTCCTCGTCAGGCAGGAACCACGCCGCTACAACCGAGGCGTCCACAACGACGGCCATTACCTGCGGCCTTCCTCTTTCCACGTTCTGATTTCATCTGCCATTGTCTTGGTTCTTTGCGACCGCTCTGCGCGTATCGCGGCGATGAGCCTTTGGCGGGATTGGGTATCTATCGCCTTGACGAGGCGCGCCACAGGCTCATTTCCACGCGCAATAACGACCTCTTCTCCCGCCTCGACCTTGGCCAGAAGCTCCGAAAGGTGTGTTTTTGCTTCACCGACTTTGATCGTAATCGTCATGGCAGCCATGGCCTCGCTCATATCCCTTATCATATTAAGAGCGCCACGGAAGTTGGTCAAGTGGTTGGCCAAGTGCGTCGGATCGATCTCTTTTCGACGGTCGCCCTCGAAATCAGAAGCGCCCTTTGACGCCCATCCCCACGAAAATCGACTGCAAGTCACCGCCGCCAGCATTCTTTTCCGATGACAGGTTGCCTGCGCCCGCACCGCTATAGTGGGTGTCTCCGCGTCCGAGGCTGGTATAGTCATACGCGCCATCGAGATAGATCGAGGCGTTCTCGGTCAGATCATAGGCGACGCCCGCCTTTACCCCGAACATGCCGGCAACGTCGAATTTGTCGGTGAAGCGCATGTCGCGCAGCCAGTGATCGTCCGTCGCCTTGCCGTAGACCATGGCGCCACCTTCGAGGCCCAGATTGAGCGACCAGTTGCCGAACCTCTGGCCGCCCGTCAGGTTACCGTAGAAGACAGGGATTTGCTGGCGATAGGTGATTCCCTTGAGGCCATCCTTGAATTTGCCCGAGAGATCACGGGGGGAGAAAACGCTGTAAACGGCGTTGCCGCCATAGGCTGACCATTGCACATCCGTGTAGCGAAAGCCGACGCCGGCGCTCAGATATTGCTGCGGATCGTCCAGCAACATGCGATTGAGTTCGAGGTTTCCCGAAAAATAATGGTCGAGCCGCGTATCGTCATGCTGGGAACGGTGGCTCCAATTGTCCTTGGAGCTGTCTCTGGAAAAAGGCCATACCCAGTCATAGTCGGTCATGTAGCCATCGCCTTCAAAGCCGACGCGGCCTTCCGCCTTGACGCGCCAGCCGGGCGCAAGTTCAAGCCCGAGCGAGCCGCGCAATGCCACGGCGTTTTTGGTTTCCCATTCGAGTTCGCTCAGCTTGCGGCCACCGATATGGACGGTTTCGGTCGCTCGAAGATTGAGGACGCCGGCATCCACCGAGGCCGTAATGCCGCTTTGCTCAGCCGCAACAGGCAGGCTGGCGCCCGCCAGCAGAACAACCGAAAGCGGCAGGGAAAATCTCGAAAATGGCATAATCGCTCCTGAATGGCCGGAGAGCCCGAAATAAGGGCCGCTGCGAGCATTAAAGGTGATTATGGTAAATAATCGGTTTATTTTTCCAAAAATACCATTTCAAGTATTTTTGTACTTTAGGAATAACTCTATCAGGAAGCGGAAATGAGGTTGGAATACTCAGCTTTACTTTCGCTGTCCGTGAAGGCGGCCTTACCGTCTTCCATTCGCACCTTGCCTTCGGCAAGCCGCTTCAGGGTCAGCGGATAGAGCTGGTGCTCGACGGTCAGTATCCGTGCCGCGAGTGTGTCGGCCGTATCGCCGGAAATGACCGGCACCGCGCCCTGCGCGATGGTCGGGCCTTCATCCATGCCTTCGGTGACGAAATGCACGGTGCAGCCGGAAATCTTCATGCCGCTGTCGATAGCGCGCTGATGAGTGTGCAGGCCGGGGAAGAGGGGCAGAAGGGAAGGGTGGATATTGATGATGCGGCCTTCATAGGGGGCAATGAAATCCCCAGATATCAGCCGCATGTAACCCGCAAGGCAGATGATATCAGGCGCAATCTCGCCAAGTGCGGCCAGAATGGCACCTTCGTGCTCCGCCTTGCTGGGATAGGTCTTGCGTTCGAAGACCAGCGTCGGAATACCGAGATCCCGTGCCTTTTCCAGCCCGCCCGCAGATGCCTTGTCCGAAATCACGCAGACGATTTCCGCTGGAAAATCCTCTGCCTGACAGGCCTTGGCCAGCGACACCATGTTGGAGCCGCTGCCGGAAATGAAAACGACGACGCGTTTGCGGCCGGACGAGAAGGCGGCGCTCATCATAGGCCGAGAGTGCCCTTGTAGATCGTACCGTGTGCACCTTCTTCACGGGCGACCATGCGGCCGAGCGGGAAAACGGTCTCGCCTTCCGCCGTCAGGGCGTCGGTGACCTTACCGGCATTTTCAGCCGAAACGACCACAATCATGCCGACGCCGCAATTGAAGGTGCGCAGCATTTCCTTCGCTTCAACGCCGCCGGTTTTTGCGAGCCACGAGAAGACGGCCGGAACCTTGATCGCGTCGAGATCAATCTCGGCAGCGAGATGCTTGGGCAGAACGCGCGGAATATTCTCCGGGAAACCACCGCCGGTAATGTGCGCCAGCGCCTTCAGCGCGCCGGTTTCGCGGATCGCCTTCAAAAGCGGCTTCACATAGATGCGGGTCGGCGTCAGCAGCGCTTCGCCAAGCTTCTTGCCATCCGCGAAGGGGGCAGGGGCGTCCCAGCCAAGACCGGAAACCGAAACGATCTTGCGCACCAGCGAGAAGCCGTTCGAATGAACACCGGAGGAAGAGAGCCCGAGAATGACGTCGCCTTCGGAAATATCGCCGGCCGGCAGAAGCTGTCCGCGTTCGGCGGCACCCACGGCAAAGCCCGCGAGATCGTAGTCGCCATCGGAATACATGCCGGGCATTTCGGCGGTTTCGCCGCCGATCAGCGCGCAGCCGGATTCGCGGCAACCGGCGGCAATGCCGGAAACGATGGCGGCGCCCTGATCCGGGTCGAGCTTGCCGGTCGCGAAATAATCGAGGAAGAACAGCGGTTCTGCGCCCTGGACAACGAGATCGTTGACGCACATGGCGACGAGATCGATGCCGACGGTGTCATGGTAGTCAGCGTCGATGGCGATCTTCAGCTTGGTGCCGACGCCGTCATTGGCTGCCACCAGAACCGGATCGGTGAAGCCTGCGGCCTTGAGATCGAACAGGCCGCCGAAGCCGCCGATTTCGCCATCCGCACCGGGACGCCGCGTCGAACGCACCGCCGGTTTGATCTTTTCGACCATCAGGTTGCCGGCGTCGATATCCACACCTGCATCACTATAGGTAAGACCGTTCTTGCCCGACTGGCTCATGGCTCTCGTCTCCGCTGGTTCCTTTGGCGTCGCCATTCGCACGGGACGGGGCCTGATGCAAGGGTTTGAGTGGCAAAAGCTCCGGTTTTTAACGGCTTTGGCGGGGCTTGCCGGATTGAGTGCTCACGATGGCTGCGGAGCGGCGCGACAGACGAGATTGAGCAGGCCGTCATTGGAGGTATCGGAATTTTCCTCTATCGGCCGACCGTTTTCGCCGTAACGCGCGACGATCTCAAAGCCTGCCGCTTCCAGTTGCCGGGTCTGGGCGGCAAGGTCGATGAAATAAAACAGGCCGCTCCAGCGGTGCGCCTGATCCGCGAGAATTGCATATTCCGGCGTCTGCCTTGTCTGAGGCTGCAGGCGCAGATAGTTGATCCAGCTTTGCGGATGCAGCGAATTCACCACCTCGCGCGGGTGCCAGGAACGCCGATGCAGCGGCATGCCGCCAGCCCGCTTCCATTGCCGGTTATGAAACGAAAAGATGAAGTAACCGCCCGGTGACAGAATGCTTCGGACGGCATTGATGATGGCAAGCCGGTCTTCATGGCCGAAGGCGCTTAAGATCGCGAGCGCGCCGAGCACGCAATCGAAACGCTCCGCGCCGAATTGGCCGATCGCCCGTACATCCATGTCCAGAAACGTCGCGGCGGGAAAATTGCGCCGCGCAAGCGCAAGCATGGGCTGCGAGCGGTCAATACCGATATATTCGCCGACCAGCGGCAGAAGCGGTTTCGTCGTTCGGCCGGTGCCGACGCCGAGGTCAAGCAGCCGCTTGCCCGCATAGGCATGGCGGAACTGATCGAGAATGATGCGTTCGGCGGGGTAAAGCTGCTGGTTGTCGTACCATTCGGCGACTTCGGGATTATCGAAGAGGCCGGCATTATAGTCCGCGATGCCATTTTCACTGGTGCTCTGCATCGTGCCCCCGGTCGCCGGTCATGAAGGGCGACGCTGGCCCGTCCGGCAATATTTGATAGTTGTCTAATATTTTCCGCCGGTCAACCTGCCGTTGCGAGAGGTTGACCGGAAATGAGGGGTTTTGTCGCTGTGCGGGCAGTCTCCTTCTGCCGACGCGCCAAAGCGCCGGTCTTGACCATGTGCACATGCCCATCCTATCTCCATCATGGGCAGTGACGGTACGGCGAAAAAGGAAGAACGGATGCAACCCCATGTGAGTGGTATGAACCTGCGCCGGCAGGTGTTTTTCTGGATCGGCGTGCTTGCCGTCTTTATCCTTTTCCTGATGGTCTTCAGCTCCATTCTCCTGCCCTTCGTGGCGGGCATGGCGCTTGCTTATTTTCTCGATCCGGTGGCCGACTGGCTGGAGCGGCGGGGCTTGAGCCGGTTGATGGCGACGGTCGTCATCCTCGTCTCCTTCGTGCTGATCTTCGCACTGTCGCTCATCATCATCATTCCGCTGATTGCCGCCCAGGCCTCGGAATTCATCACGCGCATTCCGCAATATATTTCGTCGCTGCAGCAATTGATCGCTGGCGCGGATACGAACCTCCTGCCGGACTGGGTGAGCAGCCAGATCAACTCGGTAAAGGAGAACTTTTCAAAGCTCCTGACGGAGGGCGCAGGCTTCATCGGGACGCTTTTGACGCAGATATGGAATTCCGGCAAATCGCTGGTCGATGTCATGTCGCTGCTGGTCGTCACGCCCGTCGTCGCCTTCTACCTTCTGCTCGACTGGGACCGGATGATCGACAAGGTCGACAGCTGGATACCGCGCGACTATGTCCATACCGTCCGCCAGATCGCCCGCGACATGGACAAGACCATTGCCGGTTTCGTGCGCGGGCAGGGGTCGCTCTGCATCATTCTCGGGGTTTATTACGCCGTCGGCCTGTCGCTGGTGGGCTTGAATTTCGGCCTGCTGATCGGCCTTTTTTCGGGTCTCATCAGCTTCATTCCCTATATCGGTTCCATGGTCGGCCTCATCCTCGCCGTCGGCGTCGCCATCGTGCAGTTCTGGCCGGACTATATTTATGTCTTCCTGACGCTCGTCGTGTTCTTTTCCGGCCAGTTCATCGAAGGCAACATCCTGCAGCCGAAGCTTGTCGGCAAAAGCGTCGGCCTGCATCCGGTCTGGCTGATGTTCGCCCTCTTTGCTTTCGGTGCGCTTTTCGGTTTCGTCGGGCTTCTCGTGGCGGTGCCGGCTGCGGCGGCGGTCGGCGTGCTTGTCCGCTTCGCCTTGTCGCGGTATCTTGAAAGCGATCTTTACCATGGGCATGCCGCCAACCTTCCCTGGGACACAAATGCGACCCTGGAAGAAGGGGAAACGTCCTCCGGCAAGGTTGACTCTCAGAGCTGACGATGACTGACCAAATCAAAACCGACAATGCCCGGTCGAAGGCCGAGCAGCTGCCGCTCGCATTCTCGCACCAGTCCGCTTCCGGCAGGGACGATCTCCTCGTCTCCGCCTCGCTTGCGGCTGCCGTCAGCCTCATCGATGAGTGGCCGAACTGGCGCTCGCCCGTGGTCGTGCTGGCCGGGCCGCCGGGCTCGGGAAAATCGCATCTCGCCAATATCTGGAAAAATATCAGCGACGCGCGCGACATTCACCCCGAAGCCGGCGCGGATGCCGCGCGTGCGGCCGAAACGGGACCGGTTCTTTTCGAAGATGCCGACCGGCGCGGTTTCGACGAGACCGAGCTTTTCCATGTCATCAACAGCGTGCGTCAGCACGGCACGACGCTTTTGATAACCAGCCGGCAATGGCCGGCGGCATGGCCGGTGACGCTGCCGGACCTGCGTTCGCGCCTTAAAGCCGTGACGGTGGTGGAAACCGGTGAACCGGACGAAGGGCTGCTTGCGCAGGTGCTGGTGAAACTCTTCGCCGACCGGCAGCTTTACATGGATGACAAACTCATAGGTTACATCGTCAATAGAATGGAGCGTTCGCTCGATACGGCGCAGACGATCGTGGACCAAATCGACCGGCTGGCGCTCGCGCGTGGAACGAGAATTACACGTCCGCTGGTAGCTGAGGTCCTCAATGCGATGGACAGCGCGAGAGCGGATAGCGGACTGGACGGCGATTGACTGTCACAGTTCCGTCGTCAAACTGTTATACGGGCAAGAAGGACGATCGCGCGATGCAGCAGGATCACGGGACGGAAATAAGTCAGGGGACGGAACAGGGAATGGACGCTATCGCGCAGGACGACTTCAACAAGGTTCAGCCGGTGACTGAGGGCGAAAGCCTTTGGGACAGCCCGGCGCGTTTCATCAACCGCGAATTTTCCTGGCTCCAGTTCAATCGCCGCGTTCTCGAGGAAACGCTGAACACGGATCACCCGCTTCTGGAGCGTCTGCGTTTCCTTTCCATCTCGGCCGCCAATCTCGATGAATTCTTCATGGTCCGGGTCGCCGGTCTTGAAGGCCAGGTACGTCAGAAGATCACCGTCAAGACGCCCGACGGCAAGACACCGGCCGAGCAGCTCGAAGATATTCTGAAGGAAATCGACAATCTGCAGATGGAGCAGCAGGCTTCGCTTGCCGTTCTGCAGCAATATCTCGCCAAGGAAGAAATCTTCATCGTGCGTCCGGCCGCACTTTCCGATGCGGATCGTACCTGGCTGGGCACCGAATTCGAGGAACGCATTTTTCCGGTGCTGACGCCGCTATCCATCGATCCGGCGCATCCGTTCCCCTTCATTCCGAACCTCGGTTTCTCGATGGGCCTGCAGCTTGACAGCGTTAACGGCCGCGAGCCGATGACGGCGCTCCTGCGCCTGCCGCCGGCGCTCGACCGTTTCGTGCGCCTGCCGGATGACAAGAACGCCATCCGTTACATCACGCTGGAAGATGTGGTCGGCCTGTTCATTCACCGGCTTTATCCCGGTTATAGCGTCAAGGGCTTCGGCACGTTCCGCATCATCCGCGACAGCGATATCGAAGTCGAAGAAGAGGCGGAAGATCTGGTCCGTTTCTTCGAAAGCGCGCTGAAGCGCCGTCGCCGAGGTTCCGTTATCCGCATCGAGACCGACAGCGAAATGCCGCAGTCGCTGCGCCAGTTCGTGGTGCATGAGCTTGGCGTGCCTGATAATCGCGTCGCCGTTCTGCCCGGCCTTCTGGCGCTCAACACCATCTCGGAAATCGTCCGCGCGCCGCGCGACGACCTGAAATTCGAGCCTTATAACGCCCGTTTCCCCGAGCGCGTGCGCGAACATGCGGGCGATTGCCTTGCCGCCATCCGCGAAAAGGACATGGTGGTTCACCACCCATATGAAAGCTTCGACGTGGTCGTGCAGTTCCTGCTGCAGGCGGCGCGCGATCCTGAAGTGCTCGCCATCAAGCAGACGCTTTACCGCACCTCCAATGACAGCCCGATCGTTCGCGCGCTGATCGACGCGGCGGAAGCCGGCAAATCCGTCACCGCGCTGGTGGAACTGAAGGCGCGTTTCGACGAAGAGGCGAACATCCGCTGGGCGCGCGACCTGGAGCGCGCCGGCGTGCAGGTCGTCTTCGGCTTCATCGAGCTCAAGACCCATGCCAAGATGTCGATGGTGGTGCGTCGCGAGGACGGCAAGCTCAGAACCTATTGCCACCTCGGCACCGGCAACTATCACCCGATCACGGCCAAGATTTACACCGACCTGTCCTTCTTCACCTGCAACCCGAAGATCGCCCACGACATGGCGAATATCTTCAACTTCATCACGGGTTACGGCGAGCCGGAAGAGGGTATGAAGCTCGCCATTTCGCCCTATACGCTGCGCGCGCGCATCGTGAAGCACATTAATGAAGAGATCGAGCACGCCAAGCGCGGTGCGCCGGCGGCGATCTGGATGAAGATGAATTCGCTGGTCGATCCTGAAATCATCGATTCCCTTTACCGCGCAAGTGCTGCGGGCGTGGAGATCGATCTCGTCGTGCGCGGCATCTGCTGCCTGCGCCCGCAGGTGGCGGGACTGTCGGACAATATCCGCGTCAAATCCATCGTCGGCCGCTTCCTCGAACACAGCCGCATCTTCTGCTTCGGCAACGGTTTCGGCCTGCCGTCCGACAAGGCGCTGGTCTATATCGGCTCGGCCGACATGATGCCGCGCAACCTTGATCGGCGCGTGGAAACGCTTGTCCCGCTCACCAACCCCACGGTGCACGAGCAGGTTCTTTCACAGATTATGCTGGGCAATCTCATTGACAACCAGCAGAGCTACGAGATACTTGCGGACGGAACGTCGAGGCGCATTGAGGTGCGTAAAGGCGAAGAACCGTTCAACGCGCAGCACTATTTCATGACCAATCCCAGCCTTTCCGGACGTGGTGAAGCCCTGAAATCCAGTGCGCCCAAATTGATTGCCGGGTTGATTTCGTCCCGCAAGAAACAGGCTGAATGACTCGATCAGAAGCACAGGGGCGGCTGACCGGCCTTGCCCCCGTTTCCGTCATAGATATTGGTTCGAACTCCGTTCGTCTTGTTGTATATGAAGGTCTTTCCCGCGCGCCCGCGGTGCTGTTCAACGAAAAGGTCCTGTGCGGCCTTGGCAAGGGACTGGCGCTGACGGGCCGCATGCATGAGGAAGGTGTCAGCCGCGCGCTGATGGCGCTCAGGCGTTTTCATGTACTTTCCGAGCAGGCGCAGGCGCAGAAGCTCTATGTTCTGGCAACAGCCGCGGCGCGTGAGGCGGAAAACGGCCCGGATTTCATTCGTGAGGCCGAAGCCATTCTCGGCTGCGAGATCGAGGTGCTGTCAGGCGAAAAGGAAGCGCTTTATTCCGCCTATGGCGTGATCAGCGGTTTCCATGATCCAGACGGCATTGCGGGTGACCTCGGTGGCGGTTCGCTCGAACTCATCGATATCAAGGGCAAGAGCTGCGGGCAGGGCATCACCCTGCCGCTCGGCGGCCTGCGGCTGTCGGAGCAGTCGGACGGCTCGCTGGAAAAAGCGGCGACGATTGCCAGAAAACACGTCAAATCCTTTGCGAAGCTGTTGGCGGCGGGCGAGGGGCGCACCTTCTATGCAGTCGGCGGCACCTGGCGAAACATTGCCAAACTGCACATGGAAATATCAGGCTATCCGCTGCATATGATGCAGGGTTATGAATTGCCGCTGGAGGAAATGCTGAATTTTCTCGAGGAGGTCATCGTCTCCCGGGATAGCAAGGACCCGGCCTGGCAGGCGGTTTCCAAGAACCGTCGTTCGCTTCTGCCGTTTGGCGCCATCGCCATGCGCGAAGTTCTAAAGGCGATGAAACCCGCAAAGATCGCCTTCTCGGCGCAAGGCGTGCGCGAAGGTTATCTCTATTCGCTGCTGACGGAAGCCGAGCGCGAATCCGATCCGCTTCTGGTTGCTGCCGATGAACTCGCCATTCTGCGCGCCCGCTCGCCGGAACATGCGCGCGAGCTGGCGGACTGGAGCGGCCGCACCTTCCCTGTCTTCGGCATCGACGAGACGGAAGAGGAAAGCCGTTACCGACAGGCGGCCTGCCTTCTCGCCGATATCAGCTGGCGCGCCCATCCGGATTATCGCGGCCTGCAGGCGCTCAACATCATCGCCCATTCCTCCTTCGTGGCGATCACCCATCCCGGCCGCGCCTATATTGCGCTTGCCAATTATTATCGTTTCGAAGGTCTGAACGACAACGGCACTACCGAGCCGCTCGCGGCGATGGCAGGCGACCGGTTGCAGGAACTTGGCAAGCTGCTCGGCGGCCTGCTGCGCGTGGTTTATCTTTTCTCGGCCTCGATGCCCGGTGTCGTTGATCACCTGAAATTCCGCAAGTCCGACAATCCGGACCTCGATCTCGAATTCGTGGTGCCGCACGATTATTGCGATTTCGCCGGCGAGCGGCTGGATGGCCGCCTGCAGCAGCTGGCAAGGCTGACGGGCAAGCGGCTGGCATTCGTCTTCGAGTAACCGGTGAGAGAAGTCTGCTATGCGGCGCGGGTTAGGACCAGCGCTCGCAAAAGGCTTCAATATCGTTCGACTGGAAATCGGAAAGCCGCGTCATGATCGTTTCGAATGGCCAGTCCCACCAGGCGATGGATGAAAGCTTTTCGGCGATGGATCGTGAAAATCGTTCACGAATGATTTTCGCGGGCACGCCGCCGACAATGGTATAGGGCGGCACATCCCTGGTGACGACAGCGCCGGCGGCAAGCACTGCACCGTCTCCGACCGTCACGCCCGGCAAGACGATAACCCCGTGACCGATCCAGACATCGTGACCGATAATGGCGCGGTCCTGCTTGCGCTGGTCGAAAAAGGCGTCGTCGCGCACCGCATCGGCAGAATAATATTCAGGGCAGTAGCTGAAACGATGCATGGATGGCCGGTCCATCGGATGGTTCGGCGCGCCTATCCGGACCTCCGCAGCGATGGCGCAGAATTTTCCGACTATCGCGTCACCGACCATGCAGCGGGGTCCAAGGTAGGAATAATTCCCGAGTTCGACATTGTGCAGGGATGTATCCGCCAGAATTTCGCAGCACTCGCCGACGTTTGAATCTCTTATGCTCGCCGTCGCATGGATGACGGTTTCTGCGATTTTCGGGCGCTTGATTTGCAAAGACGAATCCATTCCAGCCTCCAGATTTGCGCCTGCTTAACCGGGGATGATGAAAGGCCTGTGACGACGGCCAAAGCGGTTCAAGCGGGCCGGCCGTTCCCTCGCAAATGCGGGTCATGTGGTTTGCCCGAAAGAGCGAAATCCTGTTTTTACGGGCGCATGTCACTCATTGGAGATATTGGCGGCGGGATCTCGTTTCTTCCAGTAGTGCTCGGTGATGTTTTGAGCGTTCCGAATGATGTGACCGGCGATTTCAGGGTCTCCGCCCTCGAATGTTTCCGGATCGGCGCCGCATAACAGCAGGAAGAGCTGCTGATGGGCGACGGCGGCAAAATAATCGTGGGGCGGTGGCTGCATGTCTGAATCGACGGCCTGGAATGCCTCGGCGACCTCTTTGCTGGCGCGCTCAAGCGCTGCGTGAATGGCGGCCATCATCGCTGCTTCCTTGCGCTGCAATATGTCATGAACCTGCCGCTCTGCCGGTGTCAGAACCGGACAACTCTCACTCATCGAATGTCTCTCCTGTAGGTGCGACCATTTTGCTGAGCGATATTATCGCATGGATTGTGTCGGCTTTGCGGGAAAGACTGAAATCGAGGTGCTGGAGCATGGCGCAATGCTTGGCCATCGTGCCGGAAAACGCGGATCGAAACGGCAGTGGACTGGTACTGTTTTGTAAAAGGCTCAGCCGTGCCCCAGCGCCTTCCGGATGCAGGCGCTGAGATAGGCATATTGCAGGGGCGTTATCGTCGCCATGGCTTCCGTGCGGCTGGCAAGCCTGTCCTGATAGCCGACAGGAGTATCGAACTGGCTGAAGGTGAAATCCCAGCGCGTGCCTTCAACGATATTGTAAAAATGCTCAGCGCCGCTGACGGCGGTTTTGGCGAGTTCGCCGCCGAAAATATCCTGCACCACCAGCGCGGTGACGCTGCCTTGCCCCCTGGCGGGGTTTTCGCGCGACCAGAGGCTGCTGGTCTCACCCGACCAGCTTTTCTTCAGGGCGTAATAAAGTCTCTCTGAATTGTCCTGCATGAAATGTCTTCTTTTCCGCAAGCATGTTTCGGTTAGAATCTGAGAATCGGAACGGAGCGCCCGGCAGACCTTTGTGTCTATCGGGCGCTCCGTCCGGATCATTCGCCGCTGCAAAAGCGGTTGGCAGCGGCCGTAGTCTTACTTCGCGTCGAGCAGGTCCTTGACCTCAAGCAGGACGAATTCGTTATCATCGGCCTTGTCCAGCGCGCGGCCGGCCGAGAAGGGCAGGTTGTTGTCGTTGCCGACGATGATATGCGTGGCATCGACGCGATCGACATTCTCGATGGTGACGAAAGGCATGTCGTAATAGCCGTTACCGCCGCCCTGGCGCTTCTTGTTGTCGGGGTCGGAGATTTTCAGAAGATCGATATAACCGATCTTGCGCGCGGCCTTGCCGACATTGGCGTCATTGAATTCGATCTTGTAGATGCGCTTCACCTTGGAAGGCACGGCAAAGCAGTTTGCTTCCGGCTTCTTCGGGTCGGCGCAGGCCTTGTCGGCGGTGCCGGCGCCATTGTCACGCTCGATGACCAGCGCGGTGCTGTCATCCAGCATGTTGAAGTCACCGATGGCTTCGCCGCCCTGGGCCAGCGGATAGAGCCATGTGCGGCCGGTCCATTCCTTCTTGGCGGTGTCTAGCTCGATGATGCGCAGTGCGGTTGCGCCGTCTTCGGTCTTCTCCACCTGGCCGTCAGCCATGTAAAGCGGGCCTTCCAGAAGGCCGTAGAGCTTGGAGCCGTCCTTGGAGAGCGCCATCCCTTCATAACCGCCCGAGCGCTTCAGGTTGAAGGCCGCCATCTTCTGCGTGGGGTTGCCGGGCAGGGCGAGAGTGGGGTGATCGGGAGACTTCACCTCGATGTCGCCGGCCTTGGTGGAGATCACGTCGGTCAGCTTGCCGTCACGGGTGAATTTCAGGATGTAAGGACCGAATTCCTCGCCGACCCAGAAACCATCGGCAACGGGCTGAATGGATTCGACGTCGAAATCGGCGCCCGTCAGGTAACGCTTGCTCGAACCTTCGAGAACGATGGGGAAAGGCGCCTTCATGTCGGGATCGGAGAGGAACACGGTTTCAAGCGCGTTGACCTTGCCGGCGTCCCAGTCGAATTTCAGATGGTGAAGCATCAGCATGGCGTCGCTGGAATTGAGCTTGGAACCGAAGCCATTGTCGGAAAGGCTCCAGAAGCTGCCGTCGGGCATGGCCTTGATGCCGGAAAAACCCTGCATCGGCTGGCCGTTGAACGGCATGGAAAGGCCGGTCAGGCGTACGCCATCCTTGCCGGGCACGGTGCCGAGACCTTCGGCGCGCTTGCGATCTGCGGTCGTGAACTTGGCGGAGGTCTTGAGATGTTCAGGCGCGTCAGCAGGTGCTGCGATGATGGTGTTGGCCGGCAGGATGGCGTGCGAGACCAGCTTTGCCGGAAACTCCTGTTCCGCCGCATAAGACGCGGAGGCGAGTGCAAGAATGGCGCAGGACGCAAAAAGAATGTGTTTCATGATGGAGACCCCTCTCAATACCTGTTGAAGACAGGATTGAGGCGATAGGGTCGTCGCATGACAGGCAGGTGATTGCCGTTTGAAGCTTTGATGAATTTTGATGACGGGCGTTGGGTTAAACGAAACGGCGCGGCATTTTGCAGCCGTTTACCCCTCAAACCACGGGGGGCTGGTATTGGCTGAGTGTGCAGACGCCCAGCGTCTGGCCACGGCCTTTCACGGCATGTTCACCCAGATATTCGCTGCGAACGCCTTTCGGAAGCACCAGCTGATGAGCGAGGTCTGCGGATATGAGCACCGGATGACCGAGCATCTTGCTGAGCGATTCGAGACGTGACGTGGTGTTCACCGTATCGCCGAAATAGGTGATCTTGTGATGGTCGACGCCGATTTCCGCCGTGATGACCGGCCCGCCGTGGATGGCGAAGCGCAGGCGCGGCACTTCGCCGAAGCGGGAGAGCCACATGTCCCGGTTGCTTTCAACGGTCGCCTGAATATCGAATACGCAACGCACGCAGGCCGCCCGCCTTATCGCCATGTGATAGGGCCAAGTGATGATGGCGGCGTCGCCAATATAATCATCGATGACACCGCCGTGTTTTCTGACCGGCGCGGCATAACTTGCGAAAATTTCACCCAGAAACTCCTGAGCCTTCAGGTCGCCGTGGGTTTCCGCAAAGGAGGTGGAGCCGACGAGATCGATGAAGATGAAAACGCGGTCTTCGCTGACGGGGCGGCGATAGCGCCCGAGAATGAGATCGATGAAGATATCGCGGCCGAGAAGCTCGCGCACGCGCATGATGAAGACGATGATGCCGCAGACAATGAGGGTGAAAATCAGCGTCTGCAGTTCGGCGTGCACCGCCCGTTTCCAGGTGCCGGGAAATATTCCGCTCAACCACAGGATGGTGCCGCCAAGCCCGAAACCGCAAAAGACGAGGATGGCGTAGATGATGAGGCCGACGGCGATATAGGCGGGTGTCGGCAAAGCGCTGACCTGCCGCGACAGGCCGGGCATGATGTAACCGCGTTCAAAAGCGAGAATCGGTGCGCAGGCGAAGAGCGCATAGGTCGCGCCGATCAGCGCGCCGCCGCCATATTCCAGAAAGGCGTAGGCCACGCCGCTGCCGGCCACGGCAACGAACAGCACCACGTAATCCAGAATGGGCAGCAATTTTCTCATGTCGGTTCTTGATCTCGGGAAGGGGAGGCCCCGCGCTCCCTTCGGGCGAAGCTTCTGTTCAGGTCATATGCGACATTAGTGTGGAAAAAGCGCTGCAAAAAGTGAGCAATCGGTAAGGTTGCATGAAGGATTGGTAAGGCTGTTGCGCTGTTGCCGCAAAATCGGCGTCGCCGTCGCGCTACGTCTAATAGGATGTTCTGTAGTAGACGGTTTCAAGCGGGGATTGCGGCCGGTCGTCCGGCGAGCGGTTCGACCATTTGACGGGAAAGGCGGCAAAACGCAGCTTGTTACCGTCGATCCATGCCCGGTCGAACAGGGTCTCGCCTTTGCGGGCGAAGGTGATGGCGGCACAGGTGCGGCCGTCGACATCGAAGGAAATGTTTTCCTTCCAGCCGCTCAAGCCGCAGCCCATGCCTTTCGGGTCGCGATTATAGTGGTCAACGACGTCGCCGTCATTCGGCGTCATGGTGATGGCGGTGACGGTATGGGCAAAGAGCAGGCTAGCCTGATCTTTCAGGCCGCCATCCAGCGTACCTTCATAACGCACCTGCACCGTGGGCTGCTGGCAGCCGCTGCGGGCATAGATCTGCGAGACCGCGTGCATGCGATTGTCGCGAATGGTGATGCGCGTGACGATGCCGTGTCGGTCGTTCTTGCCGATCTTCAGGCAGTCGGTCGTCCATTCGCCCTGAAGGTCGATCCTCTCTTCGGCGGCCCGGGCGGGAAGAGAGGGAAGAATGCCGGCCGCCGTTAAAAGGGCGGCGAGCAGCAGAGTGTGGGCAGGTTTCATGGCAATACCCTCGAATCGCGCGACCATCGGTAAAGAGATGAGACGCGATGCGGGCAAAATTGCGGAAAAGCAGAGGGCGGTTACGCCTCGCTTGCCGCAACCTCCACCGCCTCGACCTTCTTGCCGGCGAAACGCAATGCCACTTCGCCATTGATGAGCTTCAAGGCCACATCGCCGAAGAGTTCTCGCCGCCAGCCGGTCAGCGCCGCAACGGTCGCCTTCTCGCCTTCGGAGGCGATCTTGTCCAGATCGTCGCTGTTGGCGATGACCTTGGCGGCGACGCCGTGCTTGTCCGCCGTCAGCTTCAGGAGAACCTTGAGCAGCTCCACGGCAGCGCCGGAACCTTCCGGTGCGTGGCTGTGGCGCGGCGCCTTGGGCATTTCCTCTTTCGGAAGCGCCAGCGCCGCATTCACGGTCTCGATGATGGCGGTGCCGGAGGCGGATCGTTCCCAGCCCTTGGGAATGGTGCGCAGGCGCGACAGCGCCTCGGCATCCTTCGGCTGCTGCTGGGCGATTTCAAAGATCGCATCGTCCTTCAGGACGCGCGAACGCGGCACGTTGCGCGAACGCGCTTCCCGTTCGCGCCAGGCGGCGACGAATTTGAGGATGGCAAGTTCCGTCGGCTTGCGCAGACGCGATTTCAGCCGCAGCCACGCATCGTCGGGATGCATGTCATAGGTGTCGCGGGATTCCAGAATGTCCATCTCTTCGGTCAGCCACAGCGAGCGGCCTTCGCGCTCCAGCTGCGCCTTCAGCGCCAGATAGACATCGCGCAGATGGGTCACGTCGGCCAGCGCGTAATCCAGCTGCTTTTCGGTCAGAGGACGGCGGCTCCAGTCGGTGAAACGCGAGGATTTGTCGATCTGCACGTTTTTGATCTTCTGCACCAGCTGATCGTAGGAGATCGAGTCGCCAAAACCGCAGACCATGGCGGCGACCTGCGTATCGAAGATCGGATGGGGAATAAGCCCGCCGAGATGGTAGATGATTTCGATGTCCTGTCGCGCGGCATGGAAAACCTTCACGACATCAGGATTGGCCATCAGTTCGAACAGCGGGGTGAGATCGATACCCTTGGCGAGCGGATCGACCAGCACTTCAAGCGTCGGGCTTGCCATCTGCACGAGACAAAGCTCCGGCCAGAAGGTGGTTTCCCGCAGAAATTCGGTGTCGATGGTGATGAATTCCGATTTCGCCAGTTCCGTGCAGGCTTCGGCGAGGGCGGCAGTCGTTTCAATCATTGCAAATGGCCACTCGTGAAAATTATCCGTCTTACTTTCCCTTTGCCGGGCGCATGTCAATACAAAGCCCGCTTTTGAAGGCTCAAGGATCGTTTTTCTCGGGCGGATTTGGCTCCGGCCCATCGTTTTTGGGCGGCGGGGGGGCGGCGAGCTTCTGGAAATAGGCGGATGTGCGCAAGAGCGAGCGGAACCGCCAGTTCCTCTCCTCAACCGGAACGCCCTCGCGCACCTGCAGCCGGTAGATGGTGTAGGCAATGAAAACGATCTGGATCGCGGCCGTATAGCTGAACAACGCCTTCGGCCCGAACTGGTCGATCAGCACGGAAGCGAGCAGCGGCCCGACGGTTGCGCCCACCGACCAGAAGAACAAAAGCCCGGCGGAAACCATCGCATGTTCGCCCTCTTTCGCATGGTCGTTGCCGTGCGCGGAGCTGAGGGAATAGAGCGGCAACGCAAAGGCGCCGAAGATGAAGACGCCGATGATGTTGCTCCATTCGTCCGTGCCGGCGAAGAAGGCGAGGAACAGGCCGACGATAACAGAACCGGCGGTAGTGGCGAGAATGATGATGCGGCGATCATAACGGTCGGAATAGACGCCGAGCGGATATTGCAGCACCACGCCGCCGATGATGCCCGCACTCATGAAGGTGGCGATGGCGGTAACGGACAAGCCGATCTGTTCGGCATAGATCGGGCCGATATTACGGAACGCCGCCATGCTGAGGCCGACGGCCACGCAGCCGACGACGGCGAGCGGCGAGATACGCCAGACGGCGAAAAGATTGAAGGGAATCTGTTTCGGCGGCGCGGGGTTGGATTTGTCGGCAAGCGAGATCGGCACCAGCGACAGCGTGAGCGCCATGGCGATCAGCGAGAATACGATGGGCCCGTCGATGCCGGCGACGGGAATGATATATTGGGCGAGCGTCACGGAGCCGAGATCGACGAAACGATAGATGGAAAGCGTGCGGGCGCGATTGGAATTCGTCACCTGCGCGTTGATCCAGCTTTCGATCGCGGCGAAAAGACAGGCGACCGCGATGCCGATCACAAAACGCATCGCCAGCCAGAAGAGCGGATGGGTGATGAGCGGCATGGCGATCGATGCGGCTGATGCAACGGCCGCCATGGTGGCAAAGGTGCGGATGTGGCCGATCTTGCGCAGCAGGCGCGTCACCGAAATGCAGCCAAGCGCGAAACCGAGGCTGTAGGCCGCGCTGATGAGGCCGATGGTGCTGGCCGAAAATCCTTCGGAGAGGCCGCGCAGCGCGATATAGGTTCCTTGCAGGCCGTTGCCGCCGATCAGAATGCCGGCGGTGACGAGAAGCGGGATAAGAGGTCTGATCTGGCTCATTGCGGGCCGACTCGGTTTGGCGTGCTGGATTAGCTCTATCTAAAGCGAAGGCAGGGGAAAGGACAGGCTGAAGGCGACATTGTTGCGCTTTGCCTTGACAAATCAGGCTGGCCATGCGCTTTTCCGGCAAATTTCGACAGTGCCGCCCATCTGGCCTCCAACGGGCCCACGACACGTTCCAGGATATAAAAATGCATCGTTACCGCAGCCACACCTGTGCCGCTCTCCGCAAGTCCGACGTCGGCGAAACCGTTCGCCTTTCCGGTTGGGTTCACCGCGTGCGAGATCATGGCGGCGTTCTCTTCATCGACCTTCGCGACCATTACGGCATCACCCAGGTGGTTGCCGATCCTGACAGCCCGGCCTTCAAGATTGCCGAAACGGTGCGCGGCGAATGGGTCATCCGCATCGACGGCCTCGTCAAGGCGCGCTCGGAGGACACCGTCAACAAGGGCATGGCGACCGGCGAGATCGAGCTTTACGCGCAGGAGATCGAGGTTCTGGGCGTTGCCAAGGAACTGCCGCTGCCGATCTTTGGCGAGCCGGAATATCCGGAAGATGTTCGCCTGAAGTACCGCTTCCTCGATCTTCGTCGCGAAACGCTGCACAAGAACATCGTCAAGCGCACGCAGATCATCTCCGCCATGCGTACCGGCATGGGCGAAATGGGCTTTGCCGAATATACGACGCCGATCCTCACCGCCTCCTCGCCGGAAGGCGCGCGCGACTTCCTCGTGCCCTCGCGTATTCATGAAGGCAAGTTCTTCGCGCTGCCGCAGGCGCCGCAGCAGTATAAGCAGCTTCTGATGGTGGCCGGTTTCGACCGCTACTTCCAGATCGCGCCTTGCTTCCGTGATGAAGATCCGCGCGCGGACCGTCTGCCGGGCGAATTCTACCAGCTCGACGTTGAAATGAGCTTCGTGACCCAGGAAGACGTCTGGACCACGATGGAGCCGATGATGACGGCCGTGTTCGAGAAGTTCGCCGAAGGCAAGCCTGTCACCAAGCAGTGGCCGCGCATTCCCTATGACGAGGCGATCCGCAAATACGGCTCCGACAAGCCTGATCTGCGCAACCCGATCGTCATGGAAGCCGTGACCGAGCATTTCGACGGTTCGGGCTTCAAGGTCTTCGCCAACATGATCGCTTCCAACCCCAAGGTTCAGGTCTGGGCGATCCCGGCCAAGACCGGTGGTTCGCGCGCTTTCTGCGATCGCATGAACGCCTGGGCGCAGAGCCAGGGCCAGCCGGGCCTCGGCTACATCTTCTGGAAGGAAGAAGACGGCAAGATCGCCGGCTCCGGCCCGCTCGCCAAGAACATCGGCGAGGAACGTACCGAAGCGCTGCGCACGCAGCTCGGCCTGGAAGCGGGCGATGCCTGCTTCTTCGTCGCCGGTGATCCCGCAAAGTTCTACAAGTTCGCCGGTGAGGCGCGCACGCGTGCAGCCGACGAGCTGAACCTGATCGACCGCGACCGTTTCGAAATGTGCTGGATCGTCGATTTCCCCTTCTTCGAATACAACGAGGAAGAAAAGAAGATCGACTTTGCCCACAACCCCTTCTCCATGCCGCAGGGCGGTCTGGAAGCGCTGGAAGGCGACGATCCGCTTTCCATCAAGGCCTTCCAGTATGACGCGGTCTGCAACGGCTTTGAAATCGCCTCGGGTTCGATCCGTAACCAGTCGCCCGAGCTGATGGTCAAGGCTTTCGAAAAGGTTGGCCTGTCGCAGAGCGACGTGGAAGAGCGCTTCGGCGGTCTTTACCGCGCCTTCCAGTATGGCGCGCCTCCGCATGGCGGCTGCGCCTTCGGTATCGACCGTGTGGTCATGCTTTTGGTCGGCGCCAAGAACCTGCGCGAAATCACCCTGTTCCCGATGAACCAGCAGGCGCAGGACCTCCTGATGAACGCGCCGTCGCCGGCAACGCCGACCCAGCTTCGCGAACTGGCGCTGCGCGTCGTTCCGTCCAAGAAGGACTGATATGTTGAAGACGCTGCTCGACCGTGTTCGCGCAGCCTTCACCCGTGCATTGGCGGCCGCACTTGCGGCCGCTTTTGCGTTCTGGGTCGCGCATCGCTGGCTGGGCCATCCGCAACCCGTCTTTGCCGCAATCAGCGCGCTGATCTGTCTCTCCCCCGGCATCCCAAGCCATGTCCGTCAAGGACTTGGGCTGATGGTCGGCGTCACCATCGGCATTCTCGTCGGGGAAGTCGCTCTTCTCGTCCCGCATGACTTCGCCGAAATCCGGCTCGCCTCGGCGACCTTCATCGCCATGATCCTCGCCACCATGTTCGGCCTGCCGGCGGTCGTGCCGATACAGGCCGGGGCTTCGGCCATGCTCGTTCTTTTGATGGGACCGCAGGTTGCCGGTTTTGTCCGTTTTGTCGATGTAATCGTGGGCGTGGCGACGGGTGTGGTCGTTGCGCTGGTCTTCTTTCGCGAGCGGCTGAAGCTCTAGCGATCTTGTCATAAAACCTTAATTAAACTGACAAATCCGGTAGAGGAGTTCTTAAGCCTTCTCGATCATTCATCCCATCGTGAAATCTGCAAACGAGGGTTGAATGTTTTCGCTGGTCTCGACGTTCAAAATTGCGCATCGCGTATCCATGCTGGCCCTGGCTGCGCTGTGCGGGATCGCCGTCATCGCAGGCATGCTGCTCTGGCAAAGACAAATGGAGGCGCGTTATCGCGTCGCTGAAGAGACGCTGATCGAGCGCGACGGAGTGCTGGCGGCGCTGGAAGACGGTTTGCATGAAAGCCGTCTTCACCAGAGAGACTTCCTGCTGACCCGTGATATGAAATCCGTCGGGCAGTTTGACCAGACGATGGATCAGGTCCGGCAGTCGTTGAGCCATCTTGAAGGCGGCGCGACCTCGCGGACCCGCGCGCGGCTCGAAGCGCTCACTGAGGGCGCGATAGTCTATTCCGATAGCATAAAGGCCCTTGTTGCCAAGAACAGGGAGCTGGGCCTAACTCCCGCGGAAGGTCTTGAAGGCGCCATGCGCAATGGCGTGCATTCCATCGAGAAACTCATCGACGTCGTCGCCAATGCCGAAATCCGCGCCAGCATGCTGATGATGCGACGGCACGAGAAGGATTTCATCCTGCGGCGCGAAGCGGCCTATGTGACGAAACACGCGGCGGAAGTGGAAACCTTCAAGGCGCTGTTGAAGCTGGCATACCGGCCGGGCGCCGAGCGTCAGCGCATCATGGATGCACTGGAAATATATACCGCCTCGTTCCGCTTTTACGCTGCGGCCGTGCTGGAGGAGGAGAAGGCGCGCGAAACTGTCGCCTCCGCCTATAATGCCCTCTTGCCTGTCGTCGCCGAAATTTCCGCCACTTACCGGCAGGAGCGAGATGCAAGCGCTCTCGCGAACAGCGTTGCGGCGGAAAGAACGGTTTCGATCGTCGTCGCCCTTATTGCGCTGACCGTGGTAAGTCTTTTTGCCGGGGTCTACCTCATCGGCCGCTCGATCACCCGCCCGGCGACCGCGATCACGGGGGCTATGCGTCGTCTGGCCGAAGGTGAAACCGAATTTGCCGTTCCCGGTCTCCAGCGTGGGGATGAGTTCGGCGCCATGGCGCATGCGCTGGAAATCTTCCGGCAGGCCGCCATCGCAAAGATCGAACTGGAGGCGCAGGCGCTCGCAGCCCGGCGGCAGGCCGAGACCGAAAAGGCGCTTTTCCAGCTTGAGGCGAAAGCCGAAGCACAGGCGCGGTTGATGCAGGCGACCACCGGGCTTGCGGCGGCGCTTCGCCGCCTCGCAGGCGGCGATCTCTCCTTCGAGCTGAACGAGCCTTTTGCCCCGGATTTCGAGGCGTTGCGCCGTGATCTCAACCAGACGATCCGCCAGCTGGATGCCGCCATGTCCGGTGTCGTGCAGTCGAGCGTAGCCATCAATGGCGGCAGCCAGGAAATCAGCGAGAGCGCTGCCGATCTCGCCCGTCGTACCGAGCAGCAGGCCGCCTCGCTGGAGGAAACCGCCGCCGCGCTGGATGAATTGACGGCGAATATCCGCATCTCGGCGGAGCGCGCCGTGGAAGCCCGCGCAATCGCCCATTCGGCCGACAAGGATGCCAACCGCACGGCCAATCTCGTCGTTGACACCGTAAGCGCGATGGAAAAGATCGAACAATCCTCCGGCAAGATCGGCAATATCATCGGCGTTATCGACGAGATCGCTTTCCAGACAAACCTTCTCGCCCTCAATGCCGGCGTGGAGGCTGCGCGCGCGGGTGAGGCGGGACGCGGTTTCGCCGTCGTCGCGCAGGAGGTGCGGGAACTCGCGCAGCGCTCGGCAAGGGCGGCTGCCGAAATCAAGGCGCTTATCCAGACCTCCGGTAAAGAGGTGAAGGAGGGAGCGCGGTTCGTGCGGGAAACGGGCGCTGCGCTGTCGCGCATCGGCGGCTCGGTGAAGACGATCAACGGCCATATCGAAGCCATTGCCGCTGCCACGCATGAGCAGTCACTGGGCCTTGCCGAAATCAACACCGCCGTCAATCATCTGGATCAGGGCACGCAGCAGAACGCCGCCATGGTCGAGGAAAACAATGCCGCGAGCGCCATGCTGGCGGGCGAGACCGCGCGTCTCAAGGAACTGGTTCATCAGTTCCGGCTGAGCGACGTGGAGGCGAGGGGTTATGGCGGGCGCGAAGCGGCCTGAGACCCGACATCAGTCATCGAAAAGCGGGCGCGTAACTTGCGGCCCGCTTTTTTGCCGTTTATAGCTGGGCCACTCACCACGGACCCGGTGAAATCCCGGGTGGCTCTTCTGGCCGCCGATCCGCCAGACAACGCAAAGCACCGACATTCCTTTTCAATCTACCGGACATGGCTCCGGCCGGTGCGTCATTCTTTGCGAAAAAATCAGATGAACAGATTTCAGACTTACAGACGCGAGTGGTTTTCCAATATTCGCGGCGATCTCCTTTCCGGTATTGTCGTGGCGCTCGCCCTCATTCCGGAAGCCATCGGCTTTTCCGTCATCGCCGGCGTCGATCCCAAGGTGGGGTTGTTCGCCTCCTTCGCCATTGCCTGCGTTTCCGCCTTCACCGGTGGTCGTCCGGGCATGATCTCAGCGGCAACCGCCGCGACAGCCGTCTTGATGGTGACGCTCGTCAAGGAGCACGGGCTGCAATATCTCTTTGCCGCCACCATCCTGATGGGCGTACTGCAAATCCTGGCGGGTCTTGTGAAACTCGGCCGGGTGATGCGCTTCGTCTCGCGCTCGGTCATGACCGGTTTCGTCAATGCGCTGGCGATCCTGATTTTCATGGCGCAATTGCCCGAGCTGATCGGCGTGCCGGTCGAAACCTATGTCATGATCGCCGCAGGACTTGCGATCATCTATCTTTTCCCGCTGGTTACGAAGATTATCCCGTCGCCGCTGGTCGCCATCATCACTCTCACCTGTGTTGCCGTCTTCTCCGGCATGGATATCCGCACGGTCGGCGATCTCGGTGAGTTGCCCTCGACGCTGCCGATATTCGCCCTGCCGCAAGTGCCGCTGACCTTCGAGACGTTACAGATCATCTTTCCCTATTCCGTCGCGCTCGCCGCCGTCGGCCTGCTGGAATCGCTGCTGACGGCGCAGATCGTCGACGACATGACGGATACGGGCAGCAACAAGAGCCGGGAATGCATCGGGCAGGGGACGAGCAACATCGCCTCCGCCCTCATCGGCGGCATGGGCGGCTGCGCCATGATCGGCCAGTCCGTCATCAATGTCAGTTCCGGCGGTCGTGGCCGCTTGTCCACCTTCGTGGCGGGCGCTTTCCTGCTGTTCCTCATTCTGGTGCTTGATGATCTTGTGCGCATCATTCCGATGGCAGCCCTGGTGGCTGTCATGATCATGGTCTCCATCGGCACATTCTCGTGGCGCTCCATCCTCGATCTGCGCCGCAACCCGCCATCATCAAGCATCGTCATGCTGGTCACGGTCGGCACGGTGCTTGCGACTCATGATCTTGCAAAGGGCGTGCTGGCCGGCGTCCTTCTCTCCGGTGTGTTTTTCGCAGGCAAGGTGTCGAAACTCTTCCATGTCCGGCCGGAGCTTTCGGCCGATGGCCGGGAGCGGGTCTATCGCGTCGATGGCCAGATTTTCTTTGCCTCGACGGAAAGCTTCATTGCCGCCTTCGATTTTGCCGAGGAGGTTGAGACGGTGACAATCGATGTCACGCAGGCGCATCTGTGGGATATTTCCGCGGTTGGCGCTCTGGACAAGGTGGTTCTGAAATTCCGCAAGGCCGGCAGGCGGGTTGAGGTGATCGGCGTCAATGAGGCGAGCGCCCACATGATCGACCGCTTCGCCCTGCACGATAAACAGGATGGCGCTGCCGCGCCGCTGCACTGAGTGCAAAAGAAAAGCCCCGGCATGACCGGGGCTTTTTTAGTTTTATTCGTTTGCCGTCACCGTGACGCCGAGCATTTTCGGCAGGGTGTTCGGCGCGCCCATCGCGGCGCCCATGATCATCGGGAAGGGAACCGGCTTTTCCGGCTCTGCCGTGATCGAGAGGTTCTTCGGATTGTCGATATAGGCGTTGATGGCCGCCGACACCATGTTCTGCAGCTCCGGAACATTGAGCGAGGCCATCATGATCGGCGCCATGCCCTTGATGGTCTGGGCAAGCTGGTCGCTCGTCATGCCCTGCTGGCTTGCCGCATAGTCGATGGCGCGTTTGGTGATGCTGGCGTCTTCGAAGCTGATTTCGGCGTTGATGAAGGAAAGCTGCTGCATCAGGCCGAGCATGGCAAGGCTTGCTGCCTGGTCCGCCTGTTCCTTGTTCGGATTGGCGGCCTGCGCCTTTACCGTTTCCTGCATCGACTTGATGAAGGCGAGCGTGTAGCCGGAGAAACCGAACGACATGTTCAGGCGGCCGACATCATCGAGGTCGATGGCGTATTCTTCAACATCGATAGTACCGGAGGCCACTTCCCAGCTGCCGCTCATGGTCATGTCGCCGGAGAGCGCCTGCAGCTTCAGCTTTTCGATCGCGTCCTTGGTCGCAGGATCAGTGACTTCGCTGAGATCGGCCTTGAAACCGGATGCGTCGAGTTCGAAGCCGATAGAGTTCTTGTCATCGCTGACGGACATCGTCGCGCTGGTTTCCTCAAGCGAGAAAGCCGGCTTGCCGTCGACAGAAACGGAAATCGGACCGCTATGGGCTTCATCGTAGAACATCAGGGCGTCGACGGTGCCGGTGGTCGCATCGCCCGGAATGACGAGGCCGGACATGTAGATGTCGCTCGCCTTGATCTCAACCTTGTCCTGCTTGTAGTCGATATTATCGAAACGGGCGTTCTTGATCTTGTAGCCGCCGTTGTTTTCCTCGACGCCTTCGAGCGTGATGTTGCCGACCGGGATCTTCTTGGCCGGATCGGCGGCCGCGTTGAAGGTCACGCTGTTCAGGGTCACCGTCGAGCCGTTGACGGCCACGGAACCGGCAGCGATCTCGCCGCCCTGCGCGGCATAGGCCGCATTGATCTTCTTCAGCACATCCCCGCCATCCAGCGCGAAAGCCGGCGCCGAAAGCGTAAGAAGCGCGGCGCTCGCGAAAAGAACCTGCCGGGTGGATTTCAGTCTCATGATGTTTCTTCCCTCAACGTACGGCTGTACACCGTGTCCGAATTCGAATGTTGATACTTATATTCGCGATTATTCAAAGGTCTATAGGATTTAGATCGATTCCCATGACGGCGGCATTGCGGCATTTGCAACGCGGTTAACAAAAAATCGCATGACAGGGGTGCTTTCATCCACAGGGCACACCCCTGAATTTCTTGCCGGGAATCGGCATTTCCGCTAGTCAAGCACCATGGGAAAAAATCTTGTACCTCCGTCCGGCGGAGACGATAACATTCATCCGGTCGATTTGAAGGCGGCGCTTGAAGAGCGTTACCTTGCTTACGCATTGTCCACGATCATGCATCGTGCGCTGCCGGATGTGCGCGACGGCCTGAAGCCGGTTCACCGCCGCATCATCCACGCCATGAGCGAGATGGGCATCCGCCCCAACTCGGCCTTCAAGAAATGCGCCCGTATCGTCGGCGACGTGATCGGTAAGTTCCACCCGCATGGCGACCAGTCGGTCTATGATGCGCTGGTGCGTCTGGCGCAGGATTTCTCCCAGCGTTATCCGATCGTGGACGGGCAGGGCAATTTCGGCAACATCGATGGCGACGGCGCCGCTGCCTATCGTTACACCGAAGCGCGCATGACCGATGTGGCGGCGCTGCTGCTTGAGGGCATTGGCGAGGATGCGGTGGATTTCCGCGCCACCTATAACGAGGAAGACGAAGAACCGGTGGTCCTGCCGGGCGCTTTCCCGAATCTTCTGGCCAACGGTGCCTCTGGCATTGCCGTCGGCATGGCGACATCGATCCCCCCGCACAACGCCCATGAACTGTGCGACGCGGCCCTCCATCTCATCAAGCATCCTGATGCGACGGTTGAAAAGCTGGTGGAGTTCATTCCCGGCCCCGACCTGCCGACCGGCGGCGTGATCATCGAAAGCCGCGAGAATATTCTCGATGCCTATAAGACGGGGCGCGGCGGTTTCCGCGTGCGCGCCAAATGGGAAACGGAAGATCTCGGACGCGGCGGTTATCAGATCGTCATCACCGAAATTCCGTTTCAGGTGCAGAAATCGCGCCTGATCGAAAAGATTGCCGAGTTGCTGCTCGCCCGCAAACTGCCGCTGCTCGAAGATGTCAGAGACGAATCCGCCGAAGACGTGCGCATCGTGCTGGTGCCGAAGAGCCGCACCGTCGATGCGACGCTGCTGATGGAATCGCTCTTCCGCCTGTCTGACCTCGAAAGCCGCCTGCCGCTCAACATGAACGTGCTGTCGCTTGGCAAAGTGCCGAAGGTGATGGCGCTGAACGAGGTGCTGAGCGAGTGGCTGGCGCACCGCAAGGACGTGCTGGTCCGCCGTTCCCGCCACCGTCTCGCGGCCATCGACCGCAGGCTCGAGATTTTGGGCGGCCTGCTTGTCGCTTACCTCAATCTCGACGAGGTGATCCGCATCATCCGCGAGGAGGACGAGCCGAAACAGGTGATGATGGCGAAATGGTCTCTGACGGACAATCAGGCCGAAGCCATCCTCAACATGCGGCTGCGCAATCTGCGCAAGCTCGAGGAATTCGAAATCCGCAAGGAATTCGACGAACTCAGCAATGAGAAGGCTGAAATCGAGGGGCTGATCGCTTCCGATGACAAGCAGTGGCAGACCGTCGCCTGGGAAATCGGCGAGGTCAAAAAGAAATATGCCAAGGCAACCGAGATCGGCCGCCGTCGCACGCAGTTCGCGGACGCACCGGATGCCGACATAGAGGCCATCCAGCAGGCGATGATCGAAAAGGAACCGGTCACCATCGTCATTTCGCAGAAGGGCTGGATCAGGGCGCTGAAGGGGCACATGTCCGATACGTCGGCCTTGACCTTCAAGGAGGGCGATGGCCCGAAGCTCGCCTTCCCGGCGCAGACCACCGACAAGCTGTTGCTGCTTACGACGGGCGGCAAGGCCTATACGCTCGGCGCAGACAAGCTGCCGGGCGGTCGCGGCCATGGCGAGCCGATCCGCATCATGGTCGATATGGAGAACGATCAGGATATCCTGACGGCCTTCGTCCACGATCCGTCACGCAAGTTGCTGCTGGTCTCCACCGCCGGCAATGGCTTCATCGTGGCCGAAAACGAGATGGTCGCCAATACCCGCAAGGGCAAGCAGATCATGAATGTCTCCATGCCTGATGAAGCCAAGCTCGCGGTGCCGGTGACGGGTGATCATGTCGCCGTGGTCGGCGAGAACCGTAAGCTTCTGGCCTTCCCGCTGTCGCAGGTGCCGGAAATGTCACGCGGCAAGGGCGTGCGCCTGCAGCGCTACAAGGATGGCGGCGTTGTCGACGTGAAATGCTTTGCGCTCGCCGAGGGTCTGAGCTGGTCCGACACGGCCGGTCGTCTGTTCACCAAGGTCGGTGAGGAATTGCGCGAATGGCTGGCCGACCGCGCCACCGTTGGCCGCACCGTGCCGAAGGGCTTTCCGCGCAGCGGGAAGTTTGGTGGGTAATATCTGAAAGACGTCCTCGGAGATTGTCTGGGGGCGTCTTTCCCGCCTTTGTTTCGCTGTCCAAGCCGAACATGTGCTTCAGGACTTGGCGAACCCATTATTCTCCTTCGGGATGGTAAACCTCCCACCCGCGCGGCGTCAGATGCTCCTGCGGATGATAGCGGGTTTTGTACCCCATCTTTTCCGAACCATCGACCCAGTAGCCGAGATAGACATGCGGCAGGCCGAGCGCGCGCGTGCGGGTGATGTGGTCGATGATCATAAAGGTGCCCAGCGAGCGCTTTTCGAGATCGGGGTTGAAGAAGGAATAGACCATAGACAGGCCGTCGCTCATCACGTCGCTCAGCGCCACGGCCAGAAGTTCGCCGCGCTTGCTGGAATCGATGCCGGAGCCGGGTTCGCGCACGCGATATTCGATGATGCGGGTGTTCACATGCGTGTCTTCCACCATGATCGCATAGTCGAGCGCCGACATGTCGGACATGCCGCCGGACTGGTGCCGGTGGTCGAGATAACGGCGAAACAGCGCGAATTGTTCGGTGGAGGGCTCGGCGGCGTGCACCGTGGCCACGACATCCCGATTTGCGGCCAGTACACGCCGCATCGATTTCGTCGGCTGGAACTGTTCGGTGAGGATGCGCACGGACACGCAGGCGCGGCAGTTTTCGCAGGCCGGTCGATAAGCGATATTCTGCGAGCGCCTGAAACCGCCCTGGGTCAGAAGATCGTTCATTTCAGAAGCGCGCGGGCCGACCAGATGGGTGAAGACCTTCCGCTCCATCTGGTTCGGCAGATAGGGGCAGGTGGCCGGCGCCGTAAGATAGAATTGAGGAGAGGGCGTCGCCTGCGTGTTCATCGAACCGTGATCGCCTCCTGCGTCTGTTATGAAAGCGCGCCGCGATTTCACGGGGTTGGCGGCGACGCTTCAAGCGACATGCATAATGCCACAGAATGGCAAAATGACGGAAAACGTCAACTGCGGGATGAGGTATTTGACGCGATGAAAGCCACGTTTCCGTGGCTTTCACCGATATCAGCGCGTTCTGACGATAACGGTGCCGAGCAGGAAGTCGTGAACGAGGCGCGAGCGCTCGGTAAACAGGCCTGCAAGCAGGATCAGCGGCGTCAAAACCGAGTTGATGACCCAGAAAAGCACGATATGCACGGTCGAAAGCAGGAAATCGATTCGCCGCCCGTCCATGCGCGCCATCGCGATCCCCATCGCCCGCATGCCGGGAGTGGCCTGCGACGGACCGCCAAGCGTCATGCCGAAATAAAGCACGGCAACGATGACGAACAGCGCCGGGTAAAGGAAGAAGCCCAGGCCAAGCGTGATCACGCCGAGAAAGAAGACGATGACCGCGGCCGGGATGCACAGAAGCAGAACGATCGCGTAATCGATCACGAAGGCGAAGACCCGCCGGCTCAGGACGCCGCTATAGGCGCGCCAGTCGTCCGGTGCGATATAGGTGGGGTTCTGGTCGAGGTTCATCGGTCGTTTTCTCCTGAGAGGGTATGACAGCGCGGCATGAATGCCGTGTCAGCAGACAATATGGGAAGAAAACGACCGAATACAATAAGCGTCGGCTGTCAGCCCTTTGCCAGTTTGCGTGCGGCCTCGATGGCGAAATAGGTGAGAACGCCATCGCAGCCCGCGCGCTTGAAACAGAGAAGCGTTTCCATCATCACCCGCTCGCCGTCGATCCAGCCATTCATGGCCGCAGCCTTGATCTGGGTATATTCGCCGGACACCTGATAAGCGAAGGTTGGCAGGCCGAAATTCTCCTTCAGCCGCCAGCAGATGTCTAGATAGGGCAGGCCGGGTTTGACCATCAGCATGTCGGCGCCTTCCTCCACGTCGAGTGCTGCGTCGCGGATCGCCTCCATGCCATTGGCTGGGCTGATGTAATAGCTCGCCTTGTCGCCCTTCAGCAGGCCGGCGGTGGAGATGGCCTCGCGATAAGGGCCATAATAGCCGGAGGAAAATTTCGTCGCATAGGACATGATGCCGACATTCTGGTGTCCGGCGGCATCGAGCCCCCGGCGGATGGCGCCGATGCGGCCATCCATCATCTCCGACGGTGAGATAATGTCGGAACCGGCATCCGCCTGCAGGATGGCCGCCTTCACAACCTGTTCGACCGTTTCGTCATTGACGATCTCGTCGCCACGCAGAATGCCGTCATGCCCATGGCTGGTGAAGGGATCGAGCGCGACATCGGTGATCAAGCCGATATTTGGCACGGCTTTTTTGACCGCGGCGGTCGCCTGATTGATGAGATTGTTTGCTTCGAGCGCGTTCGAGCCTGTCTCGTCCCGCAGTTCCATCTCGATATTCGGGAAGGTCGCGATGGCGGGAATACCGAGATCGGCGGCTTCCTTCGCCGCTTCGACCAGCCTGTCGACGCTCATGCGGTTGACGCCGGGCATCGCGGGGATGGGTTCGAGAATATTGCTGCCCGGCACGATGAAGACCGGCCAGATGAGATCGTCAACGGTCAGGCGATTTTCCTGAACCAGACGGCGCGTCCAATCCGCCTTGCGATTGCGCCGCATGCGGCGATGGCCGGTGATCTCGTCGACCAGATGCGTTTTGTCCTGCATGTCAGAATGTCCTTCGGTCAAATTTCGAAAGCTGCATATCATGAAGCGTGGCCCGTGCGAATGCGACAATCTCCCTCATTGCGACACCGCGCCGGCGATCATGCTTTGACAAGGCAGATGGTGGAATTCAATATGGACTGGTCGCCCGCCAATCGAGACCGTATCTTCCGGCCATGGAACCTGATTCTCAACCTCTGCCGAAGCGTCCGCTTGCCGAAATCCTCTTTCTGGTCTTCATGAGACTGGTCGCGGTTTCCTGTTTCTGGTTCGGCCTGCAATATTGGGCGATGCTGACGGGCTACTCGCTTGGCGGCCATGGGCGCTTCGATATGCTGAACCTGCCCTGGCGGGTGGCGGGCAGCGCGCTTGCGGTAATTTTCCCGGTCGCGGCGCTCGGTCTCTGGCTCGGCGCCTCCTGGGGTGCTGTCATGTGGGTCATGGGGGCGGGCGCTCAGATCGCCATGTATAAAGTGTGGCCGCATATCTTCGGCGCCAACACGCTCGTACCCGTGATGCACGGCCTGGTGGCAACCATTTATATACTATTTCTGGTCGCTTTCTGGCTGGATCAGCGCCAAAATGAAGAGCGCGCAAGAATTGATTTACCATAAGAATAAAGCAATTCGGCCCGATTTCAGGCCTGATTTTATCGCTAAGTCATTGATTTATAATGATTGTCTGTGAGCCGTTCCCGCTTCGCCACAAGTTCGGCCCCTTTGGGAAAATGCAGGTAACCATTTGTTAATCGTAGCTTTTAAGTAGAATTTTATGCGCATTGATTAGGTTCTCACTCAAGGCGGGAGACAAACAAACACACCGCCAAACAAAACAGTGAGGCAGTCATGATCAATAGCAAAGTTAAGCCCCAGGCCGTTGTTGCCGATGCACATGAAGATACCATCCGCTCGCTCTACATGGAGTCGCTGCACCTGGTGGAACGTCTCCACCGCCGTCTCCTCGATGTCATCAAGGACGAGTTCGACCGTCAGGGTCGTGATGACGTCAACGCCGTTCAGGCCCTGCTGCTGTTCAACATCGGCAATTCCGAACTGACGGCCGGCGAGCTCCGTTCGCGTGGTTATTACCTCGGCTCGAACGTCTCCTACAACGTCAAGAAGCTGGTCGACCTCGGCCTCATCAACCACCAGCGTTCGCGTGTCGACCGCCGCTCGGTCCGCATCAGCCTGACGGAAAAAGGCCAGGAAATCGCCGAAACGGTTGCCCGCCTTTATGAACGCCACGTCGGCTCGATCGAAAAGGTCGGCGGCATCGGCACCGGCGAGTTCTCCGAAATGAACAAGCTGCTGCAGCGTCTGGACCGTTTCTGGAACGACTCGATCGCTTACCGCCTGTAATAACCGCGACGACCACTGATCGGTCACTGTTTAAGCCGGGGGCATCCTTTTGCTCCCGGCTTGCGGATTCCGCGCCAGGTCACCGCGCATTTTTGCCTGTCAAGTCCGACCCTCAGGCAAGCCTTTCCCCTGTTTTGCAGGCGAACACAGCTTCGTGAGAAGAGGGCCGTGACACGAATCGGCCATATTGATATGGGAGGCGCAAAGGCATAGGAGCCGGCGGTTTCTCCTGCTGTCGTGGCAAGCCTCGACTGCTGTGCCAGACACCAGCGCCAAGATCATGGCGTATCGAGCATTACCGGCCGGCAGACACGTTGTACGTGTTTGTTAATCATATTGATTTAGGCATCGTTGAGAATGCCGAAGAGAGTGGCTGGTAGGTAGAATGACAAAGAAATCCGTTTCCGATTCCGTATCGCGCCGCGCGCTTCTGCGTTCGGCCGTTTCCGTTGGTGCTGCAGCACTTGCCGCGCCGGCCTTTGCTCAGAATGCGCTCAACGATCTCATGGGCTCTTCGCGCCGCGGCAACTGGGATGACCAGTTCGACGCCAATTCATCGCGTTCGGCCGTGGGTGTCGTTTCCAATAACCCGGTTCTCGGACGCGAAGCCCCTGTCTATATGCAGCAGGCGATCATGCAATATCAGCAGATCGTGCAGAATGGCGGCTGGCCGGAAGTGCCCGCGTCCCAGCAGCGCCTCCAGATCGGCGTCTCCGATCCTTCCGTACAGGCTCTACGCCAGCGACTGATGGTATCCGGCGACCTGCCGCGCGAAGCCGGCATTTCCAGCGCTTTCGATTCCTATGTCGATGGCGCTCTGAAGCGTTTCCAGGCCCGTCATGGCCTTCCGGCTGATGGTGTCAGCGGCGAATATACCACGAAGGCGCTCAATGTTTCCGCGCAGATCCGCCTGGCGCAGCTGCAGACCAACCTCGTGCGCATCCAGTCCATGTCGGGCGATCTCGGCCAGCGTCACCTGATGGTGAATATTCCGGCCGCCGCCATCGAGGCGGTTGAGAATGAACGCGTCGTCCTGCGCAACACGGCCGTTGTCGGCCGCGCCAGCCGCCCGACGCATGTCATCAATTCCAAGATTTACGAGGTCATCCTCAACCCTTACTGGACAGCGCCGCGTTCGATCGTCGAAAAGGACATCGTGCCGCTGATGCAGAAGGACCCGACCTATCTGGAGCGGAACAACATCCGCCTCATCGACGGCAAGGGACAGGAAGTTTCACCGACCGCGGTCGACTGGTTCGCGCCGAAGGCCCCGAACCTGATGTTCCGCCAGGACCCCGGCAAGATCAACGCCATGTCCTCGACGAAGATCAACTTCCACAATCCGAACAACGAATACATGCACGACACGCCGCAGCAGGGCCTATTCAACAAGCTGATGCGGTTCGAATCATCCGGTTGCGTGCGCGTGCAGAACGTGCGCGACCTCACGAGCTGGCTGCTGCGCGACACGCCCGGCTGGTCGCGTCAGGAAATGGAACGCGTCATCGCAACCCGCGTCAACACGCCGATCAAGCTGGCGCAGGAAGTTCCCGTTTATTTCGTCTACATCACCGCATGGTCGGCGAAGGACGGCGTTGTTCAGTTCCGTGACGACATCTATGGCAAGGACGGCAATGCCGAACTGGCGCTCAACACCACGGCAGGCATGGAACAGCCGGCCGGCGCGGTGGACGACGATCTCCTGCCGCGCAACTGATCGTCCTTTTCGCCGTCAGCTTGGAATTGTGAGCCAGGGGAGAGGTGGTCGCCGGGAAGCGGCCAACCCCTCCGCCGTCATCCCCGGGCTTGTCCCGAGGCTAATCACCTAGCGTAAAATAGAAGCGTTGCAGATCCTCGGGACAAGCCCGAGGATGACGCGAGTGAGTAGCTCGGCCGCAAATCATCGCAGTGCCGCCTTCATTTTCTGTCGCATCCTGTTTTTCATAAAAACAACTGTCGTTTTTTGTCGCAACGTCGCAGTTTGACGGGCAAATCTCGCTGCCCGTATTGCTCTTGACCGGGCAGGGCGCTAAGACGCCATCGCATTACTGTTTCAGGAGCCTTCACCATGTCGAACACAGATGCTTTCTTCTCCCGTCCGCTTGCCGAAGTCGATCCGGATATTTTCGGCGCGATCGAGAAGGAACTGGGTCGCCAGCGCCACGAGATCGAACTGATCGCCTCGGAAAACATCGTTTCCCGCGCCGTGCTCGAAGCGCAGGGTTCGATCATGACCAACAAATATGCGGAAGGTTATCCGGGCAAGCGTTATTATGGGGGCTGCCAGTTCGTCGATATCGCTGAAGAGCTTGCCATCGAGCGCGCCAAGAAGCTGTTCGGCGTCAACTTCGCCAACGTCCAGCCGAATTCCGGCTCGCAGATGAACCAGGCCGTGTTCCTCGCGCTCTTGCAGCCGGGCGACACTTTCATGGGTCTCGACCTGAACTCGGGAGGCCATCTGACGCACGGTTCGCCGGTCAACATGTCCGGCAAGTGGTTCAACGTCGTGTCCTACGGCGTGCGTGAAGGCGACAACCTGCTCGACATGGACGAAGTGGAGCGCAAGGCCAAGGAAACCCGGCCGAAGCTTATCCTTGCCGGCGGCACCGCCTATTCGCGTATCTGGGACTGGAAGCGCTTCCGCGAGATCGCCGATGAAGTCGGCGCTTATCTCATGGTCGACATGGCCCACATTGCGGGTCTCGTTGCCGGTGGCCAGCATCCGTCGCCGTTCCCGCATTGCCACGTTGCCACGACGACGACGCACAAGTCGCTGCGCGGCCCGCGTGGCGGCATGATCCTCACCAATGACGAGGATCTGGCCAAGAAGTTCAACTCCGCCGTCTTCCCCGGCCTTCAGGGCGGCCCGCTGATGCACGTCATCGCCGCCAAGGCGGTTGCCTTCGGTGAAGCGCTGCAGCCGGAATTCAAGGATTATGCCGCACAGGTCGTCAAGAACGCCAAGGCATTGGCCGAAACGCTGGTCGAAGGCGGTCTCGATGTCGTCTCCGGCGGCACCGACAACCACCTGATGCTGGTCGACCTTCGCAAGAAGAACGCCACCGGCAAGCGGGCGGAAGCAGCGCTCGGCCGCGCCTACATCACCTGCAACAAGAACGGTATTCCTTTCGATCCGGAAAAGCCTTTCGTTACCTCTGGCGTCCGTCTCGGTACGCCGGCCGGCACGACGCGCGGTTTCAAGGAAGCGGAATTCCGCGAAATCGGCAAGCTGATCGTCGAAGTTCTCGATGGTCTGAAGGTCGCCAATTCGGATGAAGGCAACGCTGCCGTTGAAGCTGCGGTGCGTGAAAAGGTCGTCGGCCTGACGGACCGTTTCCCGATGTATCCGTACATGTAAGGAAAAGAGACGATGCGCTGCCCATTCTGCGGTTCCGAAGACACACAGGTCAAGGACTCGCGTCCGGCGGAGGACAATACCTCCATCCGCCGGCGGCGCATCTGCCCGGATTGCGGCGGCCGCTTCACGACCTATGAGCGCGTGCAATTGCGCGAGCTGATGGTCATCAAGAAAAGCGGCCGCAAGCTGCCCTTCGACCGGGAAAAGCTGGTGCGGTCCTTCGAGATCGCGCTGCGCAAGCGCCCGGTTGACCGGGACCGGATCGAGCGGGCCGTCTCCGGCATCGCTCGTCGTCTGGAAAGTTCCGGCGAGACGGAAATTCCCTCGGAAGAAATCGGCCTGCAGGTTCTGGAAGCGCTGAAAAGCCTCGATGATGTGGCTTTCGTGCGCTACGCCTCGGTTTATCGCGATTTCAGCCATGCCGAAGACTTCGAGAACGTGATCGCCGAAATCAACGCCAAGATCGCCCGTGATACGGACGGTGGAGCATAGACGTGACGAGCCGTGCCGATGACGAAAGATTCATGGCGCGGGCCATCGAGGTTTCGCTTCGCCACCAGGGGCAGACGCTGACCAACCCCTCGGTCGGCTGCGTTCTCGTAAAAGACGGAAAAATCATCGCTGAAGCGGTCACCGCCGTGGGCGGTCGTCCCCATGCCGAACGGCAGGCGCTGGAAATCGCCGGCGAGGCGGCCCGTGGCGCCACCGCCTATGTAACGCTCGAACCCTGTTCCCATTGGGGCAAGACCCCGCCCTGCGCCAATGCGCTGGTGGAATACGGCGTCGCCCGTGTCGTGGTGGCGGTGGATGATCCGGATGAACGCGTTTCCGGGCGTGGTTATGCGATATTGCGCGATGCGGGCATTGTCGTGGAAACCGGCCTGCTCCGCGACGAAGGCAAGAGAGCGCTTGCCGGTTATCTCACACGTCAGATGAAAAAGCGCCCACATGTGATTCTGAAGCTTGCCATTTCTGCCGATGGCATGATCGGCAGAAGAGGCGAGGGGCAGGTGGCCATTACAGGGCATGAGGCTCGCCACGCCGTGCATGAACTCCGGGCGCGCTGTGATTGCATCCTTGTGGGTATCGGGACTGCGATTGCGGATGATCCGGAACTGACAGTGCGCGTTGCCGGTTTGGAGGAGCGTTCGCCGGTGCGCATCGTGCTAGACCGACATTTTGAATTGCCGCTGACATCGAAGCTGGTGAAGACGGCGCGCGAAGTTCCGGTGGTGATTGCGGCGTTACCCCCCTCTGCCCTGCCGGGCATCTCCCCCTCAAGGGGAGAGATCGGCAAGGGGCCGGCCGCTCGCTCACATTTTGACCCCGTTTCTCGGTCTCTGACAGTCGATGTCGGGCAAGACAGCGCCCCATCGATCTCCCCCCTTGAGAGGGAGATGCCCGGCAGGGCAGAGGGGGGTAACCCAGAGCTCAAACGCCAACTCCTAACAGACGCCGGCGTCCAAATCCTGCAAGCCCCAACCCTCGAAAACCTCCTCCACATCCTCGCCGAAAGCGGCATGTCGGAACTTCTGGTCGAAGGCGGCGCTTTTGCCGCAAAATCATTCCTTGAAGCTGATCTGGTGGACCGTATCATGCTGTTCGAAAGCCCTGTCGTGATCGGTGAGGGCGGCATTGAAACGCCGCTCGGCCGTGCCGATATCACGGGCGATTATGCTCTGATCAGCGAAATCGCCTATGGGCCGGATCGCTGCTTCGATTATGAAAGGCCGATTTGATGTTTACCGGAATTGTCACCGACGTCGGAACCGTTTCCGAGCTGGAAGCTCTTGCCGAAGGCATTCGTCTGCGGGTGGCGACCAACTATGATCCCAAGACCATCGATATGGGCGCGTCCATCTCCCATGGCGGCATCTGCCTGACGGTGACGAGGCTGCCTGATGATGGCAGCAACGAGCGCTGGTACGAGGTCGAGGCATGGGAAGAGGCGCTGCGCCTGACGACGATCGCCAGCTGGCAGAAGGGTACTCACGTCAATCTCGAGCGGGCGCTCAAGATTGGCGACGAGCTTGGCGGCCACATCGTCTCCGGCCATGTCGATGGCAAGGCGGAAATATTGGCTGTCGAACCGGAAGGTGAGGCGGTGCGTATCCGCCTGCGCGCGCCTGCGCATCTGGCGAAATTTGTGGCGCCCAAGGGTTCCGTGGCGCTGGACGGAACCTCGCTGACTGTCAATGCCGTCGAAGGCACGGATTTCGACGTGCTGTTGATCCGCCATACGCTGACCGTCACCACATGGGGCGAACGCCAGCCGGGCGATTTCGTCAATTTCGAAGTCGACACCATGGCCCGCTACGCCGCAAGGCTTGCGGAATTTCCGTCGGCATAAACCGAAAAAGGTGGCTTGGCGGGTTATCATGCTCGCTGACGCCTCCTCCTCCCGTCATTGCGGCCCTGAGCCGAAATCCAGCCAGCCCAAGTCCTTGGGCTGAAAGGGATCGTCGCCGCGCAGACGCGCATCGACTGGATACCGGCTCAAGCCGGCATGACGGAACCGAAGCGACGAGTAGGCCAAATCGCATATTGGGCGCTGCCTTGCTTCCGATGAAGCTCAAAACACTATAAGACGTCCCTTCAACCGTTTCATCCAAACGGGGGTAGGGGACATACATCATGCCGTCTTTTGAACTGCTGACAGCCTTTTTCGTAACCACCGCTTTGTTTGCCTATATCCCCGGTCCGGCCATGCTTTATGCGGCGGCGCAGACCATGGCGCGCGGCCGGTTTGCCGGGTTGATGGCGGTGCTTGGCATCCATGTCGGCTGCTATTTCCACATTGTCGCCTCTGCCGCAGGGCTTTCGGTGCTGTTTCAGGCCGTTCCCTGGCTTTATCTCGCCGTGAAGCTCTGCGGCGCGCTTTATCTCGTGTGGCTCGGTTTCTCGATGCTGCGCAGCAAGCTTGAAGGTGAGGCGGTCAATCTGACCATCGAGCCGAAGTCGGCGCGCCGCGCCTTTATCGACAGCATCATCGTCGATGTGCTCAATCCGAAGACCGCGCTGTTCTTTCTGGCCTTTCTGCCGCAGTTCGTCGATCCGGCAGCAGCCTTTCCGGTCTGGCTGCAATTGCTGATCCTCGGCATCGCCGTCAATTTCATTTTTTCCTCGGCAGATCTGGTCGGCGTGCTTCTGGCAGGAGCGATGGTCGGGCGTTTGAAGCGTTCCAGCGCGGTGCAGGTGCTTGCCCGCCGCGCTGCCGGAACGGTGCTGATGGGGCTCGGCGTCCATCTGGCCTTCCAGAAAACCTGATTCTCGGGAAGCTGCGCCGGGAGGTTAAAAACCCGGCCAAATGCCCCGCAAACGCGGCCCCTTGCGCCGCTGATATATGAAATTACTTGCCAAAAACAGCCAGCCGTGGTTTGACCGCCGCAAAAGCCGGTATGATCCGGCGTTAAGCTTTTCGGGAAAATCCCCAGGAACCCTCAGATGTCCAAACCTCATCTTCTTATCGTGGAAGCACGTTTTTACGACGATATGGCCGATGCTCTTCTCGAAGGCGCGAAGTTTGCGCTTGATGAAGCCGGCGCCACCTATGACGTCATCACCGTTCCCGGCGCGCTGGAAATCCCTGCCGCGATCGCCATGGCGCTTGACGGCGCCGACAATGACGGCACCGAATATGATGGTTTTGTTGCGCTTGGCATGGTCATTCGCGGCGAGACTTACCATTTCGACATCGTTTCCAACGAATCCTCCCGCGCCCTGATGGACCTCGCGGTCAGCGAATCGCTGCCGATCGGCAACGGCATCCTCACCGTCGAGAATGACGAGCAGGCCTGGGCGCGTGTACGCCGCTCCGACAAGGACAAGGGCGGTTTCGCCGCCCGCGCGGCGCTGACCATGATCAAGCTCAAGAAAAAACTGGGTGGCTGAACGCATGTCGAATGTTGATAATGGCGGCGAACCGCGCCAGCCTTCGGTAAAGCCCGCCAACCAGCGCGGCGCGGCCCGCCTTGCGGCTGTGCAGGCGCTTTACCAGATGGATGTCGGCGGAACCGGCGTGATGGAAGTCGTTGCTGAATATGAGGCGCATCGTCTCGGCCAGGAAGTCGACGGCGATACCTACCTGAAGGCGGACCCTTCGTGGTTCCGTTCGATCGTCTCCGGCGTCGTGCGCGATCAGACGAAGATCGACCCGCTTGTGCGCTCCGCACTTCTGGAAGACTGGCCGCTGTCGCGCCTCGATGCCACCGTGCGCGCCATCCTGCGTGCCGGTGCCTTCGAAATTCTTGAGCGCAAGGACGTGCCGGTCGCGGTCATTGTCACGGAATATGTTGAAATTGCCCGTGCTTTCTTCGAGCATGACGAGCCCAAGCTGGTGAATGCGGTTCTGGACCGCATTGCCAAGCAGGTGCGCGGCGAGGCAAAACGCTGAAGTAAAACAGGTGAGGAAGAGATGAGCGCAGTTTCCGTCCCCGGACTTGAAGTTCAACTGGACGAAGCGAAGCGCAACGTCTTCCTCCTCACCATGGCGCAGGCGATCATGGGATCGGCCGCGCCCTTGAGCTTTTCGGTCGGCGCGCTTGCCGGTTATCAGCTGCTCGGTGCGGACAAGTCACTGGCGACCGCGCCGCTCACCGGCTTTAATATAGGCGTTGCGCTCGGCGCGATCTGCGTGGCGGCCGCCGCCCGCTTTCTTGGCCGCAAGGCAGGCTTCATGGTCGGCGCGCTGATGTGCTCCATCGGCGGCGGCATTGCTGCGGCGGCGCTCTTCCGCTCGGATTTCTGGCTGTTCGCCGTCGGCCTGCTGCTGATCGGCATTTCTGGCGGTTTCACGCAAAAAATCCGCTTCGCCGCGGCCGATGCCTCTCCTTCCTTCTACAAGCCGAAGGCGATCTCCCGGATTCTGGCCGGCGGCATCATTTCCGCCATCGTCGGGCCCCAGCTTGCCATCTTCGGCAAGGATTTGCTTGCGCCGGTCACCTTTGCCGGCGCCTTTCTGGCCCTCGTTCCGCTCGGCCTCGTTTCGATCGTCATTCTGGCATTTCTGAAATTGCCTGACCCCAAGGCTGCCGCCGCCCATGCCGACCCGGTAAGGCCGCTTTCGGAGATTGTCCGCACGCAGCGTTTCGCCACCGGCATGATCTGCGGCATCGGCTCTTATGCCTTGATGACCTTCATGATGACAGGCGCACCGCTTGCCATGGTGGTCGGCTGCGGTTTCCCGACCGAACTCGCCACGCTCGGCATTCAGTGGCACGTTCTCGCCATGTTCGCCCCGAGTTTCTTCACCGGCATGCTGATTTCCCGATTCGGTGCGGAAAAAATCGTCGCTTCCGGCCTCATCGTGCTGATGGCCTGCGCCATTGTCGCGCATATGGGCATAGAGCTGTGGAATTTCTGGGCGGCGCTTATCCTGCTCGGCCTCGGCTGGAATTTCGGCTTCATCGGCGCAACCGCCATCATCACGTCAAGTTACCGCCCGCATGAGGCGGACAAGGTGCAGGGCTTCCACGATATCGTGCTTTTCGGCACGGTGGCGCTGTCGTCCTTCTCTTCCGGCAAGGTGTTTACGGCCTGGGGCTGGTCGGTGATGAACCTCGTCATCTGGCCGGTTGCCGGGCTTTGCCTCCTGCTTGTCCTGTCGCTCATCCTCACAAAGCAAAAAAAAGCCGCCTGAGTTCTGCGCCGCTCTCTACGCCTTTCAAGTTTCAGGCAAATTTGTGGGCTTGACGCGGCACCTTGCGCCAACGCAATCTCCGCTCCGAGGACATTTTTCCTTGGGAGGGGAACAAATGCCCAAGACGGGATTTGGGACAGGCCGTCCGCATCTCCCTGCACAAGGTTTCGCCGCGCCGGGGAGGGAGTGAGACCCGGCCTTTTGGGAGGTAAGTGCGCATGACCGTAATACCCATAGTAATTTTATGCGGTGTCCTGTCCGTGGTTTACGCGGTATGGGCCACCAAAAGCGTTCTCGATGCCGATCAGGGCAACGAGCGTATGCGTGAAATAGCAGGTTTTATCCGTGAAGGTGCGCAGGCTTATCTCACCCGTCAATATCTCACCATCGCCGTCGTCGGACTGATCGTCGCTGTTCTTGCCTGGTATCTGCTGTCATCCATGGCGGCCATCGGCTTCCTCATCGGCGCGGTGCTTTCGGGTGCGGCCGGTTTTGTCGGCATGCATGTCTCGGTGCGCGCCAATCTGCGCACCGCGCAGGCGGCGTCCCACAGCCTTTCCGCCGGTCTCGATATCGCCTTCAAGTCGGGCGCCATCACCGGCATGCTGGTCGCAGGCCTCGCGCTGCTCGGCGTCTCCATCTATTATTTCGTCCTGACCTCGGTGATGGGTCATCCGGCCGGATCGCGTGAGGTGATCGATGCTTTGGTGTCGCTCGGCTTCGGCGCATCGCTGATCTCCATCTTCGCCCGTCTCGGCGGCGGCATCTTCACCAAAGGTGCGGATGTCGGCGGCGATCTCGTCGGCAAGGTCGAGGCCGGCATTCCCGAGGACGATCCACGCAACCCGGCAACGATCGCTGACAATGTCGGCGACAATGTCGGCGATTGCGCCGGCATGGCGGCCGACCTCTTCGAGACCTATGCCGTCTCTGTCGTTGCGACCATGGTTCTGGCCGCGATCTTCTTTGCGGGAACGCCGATACTGGAAAGCGCCATGGTCTATCCGCTGGCGATTTGCGGCGCCTGCATCCTGACCTCGATTGCCGGAACCTTCTTCGTCAAGCTCGGCACCAACAATTCCATCATGGGCGCGCTCTACAAAGGGCTCATCGCCACCGGCGTTTTCTCAGTTGCCGGTCTTGCGGTCGCTACTCATGCGACGGTCGGCTGGGGAGTGGTGGGCACGGTGGCCGGAATGGAGATCACCGGCACCAACCTCTTCTTCTGCGGATTGGTCGGCCTCGTCGTGACGGCGCTTATCGTCGTCATCACCGAATATTATACCGGCACCAACAAGCGGCCGGTCAACTCCATCGCCCAGGCGTCGGTCACCGGTCACGGCACCAACGTCATCCAGGGCCTTGCGGTCTCGCTGGAATCGACGGCGCTGCCCGCCATCGTCATCGTTGGCGGTATCATCGGAACCTATCAGTTGGCCGGCCTGTTCGGCACCGGCATCGCGGTCACCGCCATGCTTGGTCTCGCGGGCATGATCGTGGCGCTCGACGCCTTCGGCCCGGTGACTGATAATGCCGGCGGCATTGCCGAAATGGCCGGTCTTGACCCCGATGTGCGCAAGGCGACGGACGCGCTGGACGCCGTCGGCAACACCACCAAGGCCGTCACCAAGGGTTACGCGATTGGTTCGGCCGGTCTCGGCGCGCTGGTGCTGTTTGCGGCCTATTCCAACGACCTGTCCTATTTCGCCGCCAATGGCGATACCTATCCCTACTTCAAGGACATTGGCGAAATATCGTTCAGCCTCGCCAATCCTTACGTCGTTGCCGGTCTGCTGTTCGGTGGCCTCATCCCCTATCTCTTTGGCGGCATCGCCATGACGGCGGTGGGCAAGGCGGCAAGCTCGATCGTGGAGGAAGTGCGCCGCCAGTTCCGCGAAAAGCCGGGCATCATGGCCGGAACGGAAAAGCCTGATTATGGCAGGGCCGTGGACCTGCTGACACGCGCGGCGATCAAGGAAATGGTGATCCCGTCGCTCCTGCCGGTTCTGGCGCCGCTCGTCGTTTATTTCGGTGTGCTGCTGATTTCGGGCTCCAAGGCCTCGGCCTTTGCTGCACTTGGTGCATCGCTGCTCGGTGTCATCATCAACGGCCTTTTCGTGGCGATTTCCATGACCTCGGGTGGCGGTGCATGGGACAACGCCAAAAAGAGCTTCGAAGACGGTTTCATCGACAAGGACGGCGTGCGCCACGTCAAGGGTTCGGACGCCCACAAGGCGTCTGTGACCGGTGACACGGTCGGCGACCCCTACAAGGACACCGCCGGTCCCGCCGTCAACCCGGCGATCAAGATCACCAATATCGTGGCGCTGCTGCTGCTTGCTGTTCTTGCCCACTGAGAGCTAAGGTTCCGACAAATGAAAAAGGCCCGGGGAGCGATCCCCGGGCCTTTGATTTTTCCGTTCCTGCCGAGGTCAGGGGGTGTTGTTGCCCTGACCGAGAATGCTCTTGGCGATGTTGGCTCCGGAGGTGCCGCCGGAGAGCAGCTGCTGCAGGAAGGTGAGGTCCTTGCCGCCGGTCGGCGTGGTGCGCGAAATCGTGTCGAAGACCTTGCCGTCCTGCAGCGTGTAGTTGGCCTTGCGCTCGATGACGCCGTCCTTGTTGAAATAGATCGCAAGAATGTTCTGTTCGACCAGCGCCGGCTTCATGAAGGCCGCGCGGCGCACGCGCTTCTGCGAGATGTAGTAGAAAACCTCGTTGCCGAAGGTCGCAGTGGTGGAGGGCGTGCCCATGGTCAGCAGAACCTGCTCACGGCTGGAACCCTCAGGGATCAGCTGGAGCGACTGCTCGTCCATGACATAGCCGTTATGGAACACATCGGTTGTGCTGCTGCAGGCGGAAAGCAGGCCGGATGCGAGCACGATTGCGATGGCGGTCTTGCTCAGAATTTTGCCGTGACTTGCGGATTTCTGCTTGCTCAACTGCTTTTCCCCGACTGCGATCATGAATGGCACCTTCCGGCATTGCGTGGTGCACAGTGTCTGTGCACATGATTGTGTCAATCCGGGGACGGAAAATCCCGATCACCCCCCAAATTCAATGCTTTCCCGGCCTTTTGGAACTCCCCCGGTTCTCTTCGACTGTTTCAGCCCAAAGACGAACGTGACCGTGACAGCATTGCAATTCGTGGATGCTTCGGTAAACCAGCTTTGACAATCATGCAACAAGTGCGATGGGCGGTAAGCGAATTCACCCGTCCGGTTCGGAAAAAAAAGATGATATTCGGGCTGTTCAAGAAGAAAAACAACAATCGCGCCATAGTTGACCGGCAATATGCGACCTTGACGGCTGCCGCCCGCACGCCCGGATTTTATCTCGACCTCGGTGTGCCCGACACGGTCATGGGCCGTTTCGAGATGCTCTCGGCGATCATGATTCTCTATTTCCGCCGCACCAAATCATCCGGTGTCAGCGGGCAGGAAATCGCCCAGGAGATCGTCGACGCCTTTTTTCAGGATATCGATCATTCCATCCGTGAGCTGGGAATCGGTGACCAGGGCGTGCCGAAACGCATGAAGAAATTCGCCGGCATGTTTTATGGGCGGCTCGAATCCTACGCGGCGGCGCTGGATGCTTCCGACCGCCCCGCTCTTGCCGCAGCGCTCCGGCGCAATATATATCCGCAGGTAGACGACAAGGCCCCCGATATGGAGGGGTTGGCGGGCTGGATGATGGAAGCATCCGCAGCCCTTGCCGCCCAGTCCGAAGACACAATAGCAACCGGAAGCCTGACGCTGCCCTTGCCTGTACGATGAGGTTCACGATGAACGCGCGACACGCCGCAAATGACGACCTGCCTTTTTCCTATCCCGTAAAGGTAGGCCATATTTCCGCCAATCCCGTCAGGATTGGTCTCGAAGCCAGTGCCGAGGAACTGAAGGCGCTGGCGAAATTCTGGGATGTGGTCTCCGTCGAATATCTGAAGGCGGAGCTGCAGGTTTCCCGCTGGAAGAAGGATGGCGTGAAGATCAAGGGTGAGGTGCATGCGGCTGTGACCCAATCCTGCATCGTTACGCTGGAGCCGGTCTCGAGCAAGATCGACGAGACCGTCGAGCAGATTTTCGTTCCGGAAGGATCGAAACTGGCGCGGATGGTCACCAACGAGGAAGGCGAGATCGTGCTTGATCCTGATGGCCCCGATATTCCCGACCAGTTCACCGGCGACAGCATCGATGTCGGCGCCGTGGTTGCCGAATTTGCCGCCCTTGCGATCGATCCCTATCCGCGCAAAGCGGATGCGGAATTTGCCGAAGCGACTAAAAAAGAGCCCGAAGAAGAAAAGCGCCCATCGCCCTTTGCCGTGCTGAAAGATTGGAAAAAAGACTGAATGGCCCCGCCGGGCTGAAATAATTTTATTGTAACAAAGGCCGGAAAAGGTATTTTCGCGCAAAACCGCCTGAGTGGCGGCAAGAAGGATAAGGGACGAGTGATCAGAATTGCAATTGACGTCATGGGTGGCGATTTCGGCCCAGATGTTGCCATACCCGGTGCCGCCAAGGCGCTTGAACGGCACAACGATGTAACTTTTCTGCTCTACGGGCAGAAGAGCAAATGCGACCCCATTCTGGCACAATATCCCGCACTTCGGGAAAAGTCGGTCTTTCACGATTGTGAAGTCTCGGTCAGCATGGACGAGAAGCCGAGCCAGGCGCTGCGCCGCGGCCGCTACGTCTCCAGCATGTGGCGCGCCATCGAGGCGGTGAAGCTCGGCGAAGCGGATGTCGCCGTTTCCGCCGGCAATACCGGCGCGCTGATGGCCATGGCGAAATTCTGTTTGCGCACCATGGCGCGGGTGGAACGACCGGCGATTGCCGGCATCTGGCCGACGCTGAAGGGCGAAAGCATCGTGCTCGACATTGGTGCGACGATCGGCGCCGATTCCCAGCAGCTTCTGGATTTTGCCCTGATGGGCGGCGCCATGGCGCGCGCGCTTTTCGATATCGACCGCCCCACCGTCGGCCTGCTCAATGTCGGCGTCGAGGAAGTCAAGGGTCAGGAAGAGGTGCGCGAGGCCGGACGGCTTATCCGCGAGGCCGATCTCGGCACCATCGACTATCGCGGTTTCGTTGAAGGCGACGATATCGGCAGGGGTACGGTGGATGTTGTGGTGACCGAAGGTTTTACCGGCAACATTGCGCTCAAAGCCGCAGAAGGCACCGCACGCCAGATCACCACGCTCCTGCGTGAGGCGATCTCCCGCAGCTTCTTCGCCAAGATCGGTTATGTCCTGGCGAAAAGCGCCTTTGATGTACTTCGCGAAAAAATGGACCCGCGCAAGGTCAATGGCGGCGTATTTCTGGGTCTGAACGGCATTGTCATCAAGAGCCACGGGGGTACGGACGCCGTTGGTTTTGCGTCGGCTGTCGATGTCGGCTACGACATGGTTCACAACGGCCTGACGGCCAAGATTGAAAATGATCTGAAGATTTACCACGCAAGACGGCTTCCGCCCCCGGCGCCCGAAGCTCTCGTGGCTGACGAGGAATAAGGGAATGATCCGCTCTATAGTCCGTGGTTTCGGGGCAGCGCTTCCGAAGCGTGTCATGACCAACAGCGAAATTGAAGGTGTCGTCGAAACATCAGACGAATGGATCGTGCAGCGCACGGGCATCAGGCAGCGCTATATCGCCGGCGAAGGTGAAACGACCGCGTCCCTCGGCGAAGCTGCCGCGCGTGCCGCGCTCGACAATGCCGGCCTGACACCTGATGATATCGACCTCATCATTCTGGCCACCTCGACCCCTGATAACACCTTTCCGGCAACGGCCGTGAACATCCAGAACCGTCTTGGCATGACCCATGGTTTCGCCTTCGACATGCAGGCGGTCTGCTCCGGTTTCGTTTATGCCGTGTCGACCGCCGATCTCTATATTCGCGGCGGCATGGCCAAGCGTGTCCTGGTGATCGGTTCCGAAACCTTCTCGCGTATCCTCGACTGGAAGGACCGCACAACCTGCGTTCTCTTCGGTGATGGCGCCGGCGCGCTGATTCTGGAAGCCGGCGAAGGCGAGGGGACGTCGGACGATCGCGGCATCCTCACCGCGCAGCTGCGCTCCGACGGTTCGCACAAGGAAAAGCTCTATGTCGATGGTGGACCTTCCACGACAGGCACGGTCGGTCATCTGCGCATGGAAGGCCGGGAGGTGTTCAAGCACGCCGTCGGCATGATCACCGACGTGATCGAACAGGCCTTCGAGGCCACGGGCACGACGTCCGATGACCTCGACTGGCTGGTTCCGCATCAGGCCAACAAGCGTATCATCGACGGATCGGCGAAGAAGCTCAACATCGACCCGGAAAAGGTCGTCATCACTGTCGATCAGCACGGCAATACCTCGGCCGCCTCCATTCCGCTGGCGCTTGCCGTTGCGGCCGGCGACGGACGCATCAAGAAGGGCGATCTTGTCATGCTGGAAGCCATGGGTGGCGGCTTCACCTGGGGCGCGGTGCTGCTGCGCTGGTAAGGGCGTGATTTGCGCGTTTTCCGGGGCATCGGCGCGAAATCGGTTGTGATTTTCGCGCTCACGCCCCGGTCAGAACCGCCCGGGCGAGCCGAGCCTGTGTCAAAACCGTATCAGTCAGTCTAAGCCCTTGCACTGATTGCCGAAAGCCTCAAATGAATCTGGAACAATCCCTTGACCGGTCGCCACAAGGGAAATAATCTCGGCGGCTCCTAGAGAAAAATTCATACACGGTTTGTGGGGAAAAATGGCCGGGAAGACAGTGACACGCGCAGATCTTGCAGAATCTGTGTTTCGTAAAGTCGGGCTGTCCCGCACCGAATCCGCCGAACTGGTCGAGACGATCATCGACGAGATATGCAATGCGATCACCCGCGGCGAGGTCGTCAAGCTCTCGTCCTTCGCAACTTTCCAGATCAGGGAAAAGAACGAGCGCATCGGCCGCAACCCGAAAACGGGCGAGGAAGTTCCGATTTCGCCGCGCCGCGTCATGACCTTCAAGGCCTCGAATGTGTTGAAGCAGCGCATTCTGAAGGCCCATACGGCTCGCAAGGCCAAGCAGAAGGGCCAGAAGGCGGGGGCGTAATCCCTCACTCAAGGTCGCAGAGACACGCCTTTTTTGCCATATAGCAAGCCTTTTTCCCCATTCTTCTTGTGAACATACTTGAATTTCAACGTGCAAGCCGTTGAAATCCGGTCGACTCACATCATAATCAATTTTAGTGATTTGTATCTTGCCGCAACGGCGTCGGCGCGGGGTCGTTACCGATTTCGCGTGGTGTTTGACCGGCGGGTGAAAAGCGTTCTCGTTCAGTGTCCGGCCGGATGCATGATTCTCCGGTTCGGATGGGAGTGGAAATTTGGATAAAAGCCCCGACGCGTTTCGGACGATCAGTGAAGTGGCGGATGAGCTGAACCTGCCGCAGCATGTGCTGCGTTTCTGGGAAACACGCTTTCCGCAGATCAAGCCGATGAAACGGGGTGGGGGCCGCCGTTATTACCGCCCTGACGATATCGATCTTCTGAAGGGTATCCGTCATCTTCTTTATGACCATGGCTACACCATCAAGGGCGTGCAAAAACTCCTGAAGGCCAACGGCAACCGCTTCGTTGCGGCGATCGCCTCCGGTGATCTCGCGACCATGGAAGCCATCATGGCGGCGAGCGGGGAAAAGGAAATCGCCGAGCCGCGCGTCGTTGATACCGATGGGGACGAGGTGGTCGGCCGTCCGAAGGCCAAGCCGAGCGGCCGGTTTTTCGGCTTCGGCGGCGGCAACAGCGATGCCGAAATATCGGTCGGCAAGTCGAGCATCGGCAAGGACGATCAGGCGCTTTTGCAGGAAGCCCTGTTCGATCTCCTCGAATGCAAACGCCTTCTCGATCAGGTTCGCTAACAATTTATCCACAGCTCTTTTAAGCGTTTCCCATGCGGGAATTCGAGAAAACAAAGAGTTAGGGCGTTTCACCGTTTCTCTGAAAAACGAAAACGCTCGGGAATGCCAACTTTTCGGAAACTCCTTTGGCCGATAATGCGGCTCCGTTGAAAGGAGTCCGATCGTGAGCAACCGAAAACCGACAGCGCGACGCCGCACGGCGAAGAAATCGAGCGGCGGCAGCGTTTGGCCATGGGTGTTGATGCTGGGCGTCGTCGCCGGCGGCATTCAGGCTTACGAACATCGCGACAGTCTTCTGCCGCAGCGCCATGTTGCGAAGGCGACATCTCCGGCCACGAATTCCCCGAAAGTCGCGACAACCGCCAAGCGCGATACGGTCACGACAGAGAAAGTCGCATCCATTCGCCCCGCATCGCCGGCTCTGCCCGGCAACGGACCGGTACCGCCGCGCCCGATCGCCATGCCTTCCGCCTCGCAGCCGAGCCAGGTCGCAGCTATCCTGCCGGAAACGCGTCCTTCGGTCGAAAAAATCTCGCTCGGCGAAAAAAGCGGCGCCTTTGCCTTTTGCGGCCGCTCAGGCCTCAATAATTGCGTGGCCGACGGCAACACTTTCTGGATGAAGGGCGTGAAGATGCAGCTCGCCGGCATCGAGGTTCCGCAGATCGACCGGGCGCGCTGCATGGAAGAGCGCCAGCGCGGTTTCGTTGCAAAGGTCAGGCTTCGCGACATGCTGAATGCCGGCGCCTTCGATGTGAGCTCTTCCGGGACCGCGGGCGGGCAAGCCACGGAACGTAAACGGCTTTCGCGTTCGGGCGTATCCTTCGCCGATCAACTCGTGCGGGAAGGGCTCGCCCACCCGGCATCGGCAAAAAATCAGTCCTGGTGTGGCTAAGGCCCAATTGACCGAAACGGTCCGGCCTGTGTAGATGAGGCTCAGTCGCGTTTGGGATCGAGGCCTCGTGCCGGACACCCGAAGGATGACGACTTTTTGCAGCGACTTGACCGCAATGGTGCAAGGCGCGGCAATGCGGACGTGGCGAAATCGGTAGACGCAGCAGACTTAAAATCTGCCGACCATTGGTCTTGCGGGTTCAAGTCCCGCCGTCCGCACCATCAACTTTCCTTGATCTTCCATCTCTGCCAATAAAAAACGCCCGTTCACGGGTGCGTCGTCTCTTCTTGAAAATCATCAACAAGACCCTATTGACCTTGCCACGATGGGAAGCCCTATCTTTTTTTTAACACAAGAAAAGAGGGGTCATACGCATGTCACAAATGGAGATCCGGGCGAGTCATCAGATTGCGATCGATGGCATGACATGCGCCTCCTGTGTCGGCCGCGTGGAAAAGGCGATCGCCAAGGTGCCGGGTGTTTTGAAGGCCTCGGTCAATCTCGCGACGGAACGCGCTGACATCTCCTTTTCCGGACCGCCCGACGTGCCGGCCGTGATCGCGGCGGTCCGGAATGCGGGTTATGGCGTCGAAGAAAAAACCATTGAGCTTGATATCGAAGGCATGACCTGTGCCTCCTGCGTCGGTCGTGTTGAAAAGGCGCTGAAGGCTGTTTCCGGTGTTTCCAATGCGACCGTCAATCTCGCGACCGAGCGCGCCACCATCCGCGTGGCCGGCAATGCGGCCTCCGCCGCCACCTTGGCGGAGGCGATCAAGCGGGCGGGCTATACGGCGAAGGAAAACATCGCCGACAAGGCCGGTGATGTCGAGCAGGATAGACGTGCCACGGAACTGCGCAGCCTGAAAATCAGCCTTGCCGTGGCCGCTGCGCTGACGTTGCCAGTCTTCGTGCTGGAAATGGGCTCGCATCTGGTGCCCGCCATCCATGAGTTCGTGATGGAAACGGTTGGCATGCAGGAAAGCTGGTATCTGCAATTCGTATTGACGACACTGGTCCTGTTCGGGCCCGGCCTTCGCTTTTTCAAAAAGGGCATACCTGCGCTGCTGCGGCTGGCGCCGGATATGAATTCGCTCGTCGTACTTGGCACCGCTGCCGCCTGGGGATTTTCGGTGGTGGCAACCTTCCTGCCCGAAATCCTGCCGCGTGGCACGGCCAATGTCTATTATGAGGCAGCAGCGGTCATTGTTACGCTCATCCTTCTTGGTCGTTTCCTGGAAGCGCGCGCCAAAGGCCGTACCAGCGAGGCGATAAAGCGGCTTGTCGGTCTGCAGGCGAAGTCCGCCCGCGTGCTGCGCGATGGCGAAACCGTTGATGTGCCGTTGCAGGATGTGCGCACCGGCGATGTGATCGTCGTTCGCCCCGGCGAAAAAGTGCCGGTTGATGGGCTGGTTCTCAGCGGCTCTTCTTATGTCGATGAATCGATGATCACTGGCGAGCCGGTCCCGGTCACCAAGGCGACGGGTTCCGAGGTTGTCGGCGGTACGGTGAACCGCAATGGCTCCTTCACTTTCCGCGCCACCAAGGTGGGCGCCGACACGCTGATCGCCCAGATCATCCGCATGGTGGAGGAGGCGCAGGCCGACAAGCTGCCCATTCAGGCGCTGGTCGACAAGGTCACCAACTGGTTCGTACCGGCCGTCATGCTGGCCGCACTCGCCACCTTCACCGTCTGGTTCATCTTTGGGCCTGATCCGGCCTTGACCTTCGCGCTCGTCAACGCAGTTGCGGTTCTCATCATCGCCTGTCCCTGCGCCATGGGCCTTGCCACGCCGACGTCGATCATGGTCGGCACCGGCCGCGCCGCCGAAATGGGCGTGCTGTTCCGCCGTGGCGATGCGCTTCAGACGCTGCGCGATGCAGACGTGATCGCCGTTGACAAGACCGGCACGCTGACGCTCGGCAAGCCGAAGCTGGTGCATTTTACCACGACCCAGGGCTTCGATGCGGATGAGGTGCTGCGCCTCGTCGCATCGCTGGAGAACCATTCCGAACATCCGATTGCCGAGGCGATCGTCGAGGCTGCGAAACATGGCGGCCTGACGCTTGCCAATGCGGAAGGTTTCGAAGCGACCCCCGGTTTTGGTGTTGCAGCCATGGCTGACGGCCGCAGGGTCGAAGCGGGCGCAGACCGGTTCATGACGAAGCTCGGTTATGACGTCGCGATGTTTGCCGATGAAGCCGAAAGGCTGGGCAGGGAAGGGCAGTCGCCGCTTTATGCCGCCGTCGATGGCAGGCTGGCCGCGATCATCGCCGTTGCCGATCCGATCAAGCAGACGACCCCGGAGGCGATTGCGGCGCTGCATGCGCTGGGCCTCAAGGTCACGATGATCACCGGTGACAATCGCCGCACTGCCGAAGCCATAGCCCGCCGTCTCGGCATTGATGAGGTGGTGGCGGAAGTGCTGCCCGACGGCAAGGTCGAGGCGGTCAAGAGGCTCGCCGCCGGCGGGCAACGTGTCGCCTTTGTCGGCGATGGCATCAATGATGCGCCGGCGCTTGCTGCGGCCGATGTCGGGCTTGCCATCGGCACGGGCACGGATGTCGCGATTGAAAGCGCCGACGTGGTGCTGATGTCGGGCGATCTGCGCGGCGTCGCCAACGCCATCGCGCTCTCCAAGGCGACCATCCGCAATATCGGCCAGAATCTGTTCTGGGCCTTCGCTTACAACGCTGCTCTCGTTCCCGTGGCGGCCGGAATATTGTATCCTGTCAACGGCGTTCTGCTGTCGCCTGTCCTTGCTGCCGGAGCCATGGCGCTTTCCAGCGTCTTCGTATTGACGAATGCGCTGCGCCTGAAAAGCTTCCGTGCACCGCTGGTGGACAGACCGGCGGGCATGCAGCTCGCAGCGGCCGAATAGGAGGCGGATGTGATGACGCCTGGCAACACAATCTATCTGCCGCAGATCGGGCGCAGCATCATGGCGGCGCAGGGTGAAACCGTGCTTCAGGCCGCATTGGCCGCTGGCGTCACTTATCCGCATGGCTGTCGCATGGGCCGCTGCGGGGCCTGCAAATCGCATCTCATTTCCGGCGAAATCGATCTTCTCAAGCACACGCCCTTCTCCTTGACCGAAGAGGAAAAGGCCGATGGCCTGACGCTCGCCTGCCGGGCCGTGCCGTTAAGCGAAATGACGATCAGCTGGCTCGATGGGGCGGATGAGATCGCCGATATTCCGACCGGCCGCTTTGAGGGCGTGGTTGCGGAAGCGGTGGATGCGACGCATGATATCAAGCTCATCCGCATCCGGCTCGACGAGCGCGGGCAGTTTGCCTTCAAGCCTGGGCAATATGTGCGCCTGCTTTATGCGGACTGTTCGCCGCGTGACTACTCCATCGCCAGCCGGGTGGATGAGGAACTGATCGAATTTCACATCCGGCACGTTCCCGGCGGCATGACGAGCGGCCGTATCTTTTCGCGCGTCAGGGCGGGTGATCCCGTGACGATCGTGGGGCCTTTCGGTTCTTCGTTCCTGCGGGAGAAACATTGTGGGCCCGTCCTCGGCATCGCCGGCGGGTCGGGGCTTGCCCCCGTCAAGGCGGTTGTCGAGGCAGCGCTTGCAACGGGCCGTGAACGCCCGGTTCATGTCTATTTCGGCGCGCGCGCGCAGCGTGATCTCTATATGCTCGACCGCTTCGGGGACCTTGCAGCGCAGCATGGCAATCTGAACTTCGTTCCGGTTCTCTCGCATGAAGACCATGCCGATATCAGGTGCGGTTATGTCGGTGCGGCCGTGGCGAGTGATTTCGACGATCTCGATGGCTGGAAAGCCTATATTGCCGGACCGCCGGCCATGATCGAGGCGACGGTGCCGCAGCTTCTGGCGCGCGGCATGCGCGCCACAGACATTCATGCAGATGTATTTTTCACCCCGGAAAGATAGGAGCAGGATCAATGAACATTGGCACAGCCGCCACCGCCTCCGGCGTTTCTGCAAAGATGATCAGGCACTACGAGATGATCGGTCTGATCAAATCGGCAAACCGCACGGATTCCGGGTATAGGGTCTACACGGCCAATGATCTGGAAACGCTGCGCTTCATTCGCCGCGGACGCGATCTCGGTTTTTCCATCGAAAAGATCAGGCAGCTCATGACCCTGTGGCGCGATCCGGGTGGCGCCTCCTGTGATGTCAAACGCATCGTCATGGAACATGTCATCGATCTGGAAGCGAAGATGCATACGCTTCGGGAGATGGCGGACACGCTTCGAAACCTTGCAACCTATTGCCCCGACAATGGCGAGCCGGAGTGCCCGATCATTCATGATCTGGCCCATTCCGAAGATGTCGATTTTGCACCGGTGGCTGTCGTGCCCAAACGGTCCGGCATGCTGAAGGGTACGTCCGGGCCGGTGATGGATTTACAGCGCCTGGCGAAATAAGCGGCCGCCTCCTTCGGGGGCGAGCGTCGATTGCAGTGGAAATGCCAATTGCGGTGAAGGAGACAAGGCCATGTGGATACAGATAATACAGCGCTTCCTTATTCTGTGCCTGATGCTGGCGATCGTCTCCGTCATCGCGTTTCTTTTGCCCTATATGGCGGGCGGTGATCCGGCCCGCACTATCCTGTTTTCACGCATGCGCGACACCGCGCTCGATCCACATGCGGTGGAGGCGCTCCGGGCCAGTCTCGGGCTCGACCGGCCGCTTTATGTGCAATATTTCGCATGGCTGTCGAATGCGTTGCGTGGCGACCTTGGGTTTTCCTTTACCAGCAGCCAGCCTGTGGCCGCCGAGCTTATGCGGTCGCTCTGGGTGTCGGTGACACTGGCGCTGACGGCGCTGGCGTTCGCGATCGCCGTCGCCCTGCCGCTCGGCACGCTGGCGGCGATGCGTCCGGGTGGGCGGCTGGACAATTTCGCGACGCTGATGATCCAGACTTTCGTCGCAACGCCGGAATACTGGTTCGCGCCCATGTCGGCACTGGTCTTTGCGCTCTATCTCGGCTGGTTGCCGTCGGCGGGATGGGATAGCTGGCGTTCCCTCGTGCTTCCGGCGCTGACCCTGACATTGCGGCCGCTCGCCTATTTCACGCAGGTGACACGCGCCGCCATGGCCGAGGTTTTACGCGCGCCCTATATCACGGCGGCGCGCAGCCGCGGCCTTGGCATGCATGGCACGGTGATGCGCCACGGCATCCGCAACGGTTCGCTGCCGGTGGTTACTTTCTTCGCCCTGTGGCTTGCGGGCCTGCTTGGCGGATCGGTGGTCGTGGAAGTGATCTTCGCCATTCCCGGCATGGGCCGGCTTCTCTACGACGCCGTCGTCAATCGCGACATCCCGATGCTGCAGGGCGGTTTCATCTGCATCGTGGCCCTGTCCATTCTGGTCAATACCCTGGCCGACAGCTTCTATGTCCTGATCAATCCAGCAATGCGAGGTCACCATGACCATTAGCCACTTTCCGAGCGCGCCAGTCGCCGCCATGCCGATGACCATGCCCAAGCGCCCCTCGAACCTGTCCCGGTTCACGGATTTCATCCGCTGCCGTCACTGGACCTTCTATGCGGGCGCGGCGATCTTTCTCGTCATCATCCTGCTGCTGGTCATCGCGCCGTGGATTTCGCCCTATGATCCTGCAAAGCAGAACCTGCGTCTGCGGTTGAACGCGCCAAGCGCCCTCTACTGGCTGGGAACGGACCACCTGGGCCGCGATGTGCTCAGCCGGCTGCTGATCGGCGGCCGCTTCACGGTCACCATTGCCGCCATCACCGTCATTCTGTCGGTCGTGATCGGAACCTTCATCGGCATTATCAGCGGCCGCAGCCGCGGCATCCTCGACGAGGTGCTGATGCGCATCGTGGACCTGCTCATCGCCATACCTGATGTGGTAATCGCGATTTTCCTCGTGGCCATCTTCGGCCCGGGATATGGAACGCTGATCGCGTCGCTGACGATCGTCGGCTGGACACCTTTTGCACGGCTGGCGCGGGGACTGACGCTCTCGATCAATTCACGCGAATATATCCGCGCAGCCGAGGTGCTAGGCTGTACACGGCGCTTCATCATCTTCCGGCATATTATTCCGAACACGATCTGGCCGATTGCGGCGGTGGCGTTCCTGCGCTTTGGCCACAAGCTGATCACGGTTGGCGGGTTGTCGTTTCTGGGCCTTGGCGTACAGCCGCCGGCCGCCGACTGGGCGCTGATGCTGGCCGACGCGCAGGCCTATGCGGAGCGGATGCCCGTTCTCGTTATCGCACCGGGTCTGGCGATCTTCCTTGCAGCGCTCAGCGTGACGTGGATCGGCCATGGCCTCAATCTGGAAACAAAGAAAACCAACGGTCATTGACGCCTGCGGGCGGGCAATGACGGATTTGACGATTGTCAAACATAGATGACGCAACGGAGCTAGAAGGAGAGTAATATCGTCTGAAGCCGCATGAAAATACGTAATGCCTCCGATTCAATAAAAATAAGGGGAACTCTTATGAATATCGAAGGACAAACGCTTGCCAGGACGGCCATGTCTCCCGAATGCGCACCGCTTCTGGAGATCGAGGACCTGCACGTTTCTGTGCCGGCGCAAAACGGCCGCAAGTTTGTTATTTCGGGCCTGACGCTTTCCGTCAACGCCGGCGAAGTCGTCGCTCTCGTCGGCGAATCCGGGTCAGGCAAGAGCATGACGGCGCTATCGCTGATGCGACTTTTGCCGCAGGGCGCGGAAATCAATTCCGGCCGCATTTCCTTTGCCGGGCGCGATATTCTCGCTCTTTCATCCTCAGAACTCGACGCGCTGCGCGGTGCCGATATCAGCATGCTGTTCCAGCAGCCGCAGGCCATGCTCGACCCGACCAGTCGGGTGAGGACGCAGGTTGCCGAGCCGCTCTGGATACACCGTAAAATGAGCCGGCACGCGGCTCTCGACCGGGTCGTCGGCCTCCTGTCCGATGTCGGCATTCCCGATCCGTCGGCGCGGGCGCAATGCTTTGCGCACGAGCTTTCCGGCGGCATGGCGCAACGTGTCATGATTGCCGCCGCACTGTCAGGCAATCCGCAGCTTCTGATCGCCGACGAACCGACGACGGCGCTTGATGTCACCGTTCAGGCGCAGATACTCCGCCTGCTTGATGACGAACGCCGCAAACGCCGGCTTGCCACGCTGCTGATTACCCATGATCTCTCGGTCGTTGCCGCTTTCGCGGACCGGATCGCGGTGATGTATGCCGGCCGCATCGTCGAGGAGGGGCCGACCCAGGCGATCCTCAAGTCGCCGCAGCACCCCTATACCAAGGCGCTTATCAGCTGTTCGCTTTTGACCACCGACAGCGAGGGTCAATTGCTGACGATTCCCGGCTCGAGTGCGCAGGCCCATGACATGTCCTGCGGCTGCCGGTTTCATCCGCGCTGCGCACTTGCCAACTCGGCAGGCATGGGCGGCCGCTGCATGGCGTCGGAACCCGATCTGAATGCCTTGCCCGAAGGGCGCAAGGCGCGGTGCTGGGCGGTCGGTCACGATCATGCCGCTCATGACCATGCCAGCCACACAGTCTGCTGAGGGAGGGCGACAATGTTATCGACAGCGACGACACAGACCCCGCCATCGGAGGAAAACAAGAACCGGCCCTTTGTGGTCGCGAAGAACCTCTGCAAATATTATCCCATATCGGGCTTCGGTCACCGTGTGGTGAAATCGGTCGATGATGTTTCCCTGACGATCGGCGAGGGGGAAGTGCTTGGCCTTGTTGGTGAATCCGGATGCGGCAAAAGCACGGTTGCCGGGCTGATCACGCGGCTGACCCACGCAACGAAAGGCGAGGTCAGCATCGGGCAGAACGATATGCTGCACATGCAGGGCGAGGCGCTCCGGCGTATGCGCCGGGTCGTGCAGCTGGTGTTTCAGGACCCTTATTCCGCACTCGATCCGCGCATGCGCATCGGCCAGAGCATGGAAGCGCCGCTTGCCCAGCATGGCATCGGCACGCGCGAGGAGCGCACGGCCCGGGTTTTCCGGATGCTGGAAGAGGTCGGTCTCGACGGCTCATTTTTTGATCGTTATCCGAGCCAGTGTTCCGGCGGCCAGTTGCAGCGCGTCGTCATCGGCCGTGCGCTGCTTCTCAATCCGAGCTTCCTCGTCTGCGATGAGCCGACATCGGCTCTCGACGCCTCGATGCGCACACAGATCCTGAACCTTCTGATGGACATGAAGCGCCGTCACGGTTTGACGGTTCTGATGATTTCTCATGACCTGCGCGTGGTGCGTTATCTCTGCGATCGCATCGCCGTGATGTATCTCGGGCGCGTCGTTGAAATCGCTGACCGGGAGGAGCTTTTCCGGGCGCCGAAACATCCCTACACCAAGGCGCTCATAGCATCGTCAATGCTGGACGAGACCGGGCTATATGCACCGGAAATGCTTCTGGACGGTGATTTGCCGAGCCCTCTCAATCCTCCTGATGGATGCAAATTCCACACCCGATGCAAATATGCGACCGAGATATGCGGTGAGGTAGAACCCGTTCTGGAAGGCGTTTCCGGCGAACATTTTGCCCGCTGCCACCGCTGGCGGGAATTGGGCTGACGGATAACGCAGTTACAGTTTTCTGTTGCTGTAAAAACAGATGAATTGTGTGTTTGCGAACTAATATCGGAATAAAATTCCGAGTATAAAACGTAAAATGAATAATATTCGAATGGATAATCGTGAGATATCCATAGGGTATTATTGTTGTCTTCGTATTTGTTTGAGTGAAATTTCGAGAAAATTTACGAACTGTGAGCGTTGTCATCAAAAATAAAAGGGGAATCTTCTATGATGAAGCACGCACTTTTGGCGACGTGCGCCGTTGTGGTCTCGTTTGGGACGCAGGCGGCGACAGCCGGAACGATTACCTATGACGATTATACCGGCGTCAAGACCGGCTGGCAGATGGCTTCCGACGACGCCTATCTCGGTTCGCGCGCAGGGTGTTTCGAAAGCCTGGTCCGCGTCGGTTATAACACCGCACTGGAGCCGGGGCTGGCCGAATCCTGGACGCAAACCTCACCGAAGGTTTGGGAATTCAAGCTGCGCAAGGGCGTGAAGTTCCAGAACGGCGAGCCGCTTAATGCTGCGGCCGCGGTCAATGCACTTACCAATCTTCTCAAGGCGCCCGTTCCGGCCCGCGCCTTTTCGCCCAAGCTGATCGCTGCCGTCGATGCTGGTGGCGACGATATCGTGAAGATCACGACCATCGAGCCATCGGTGCTGCTGCCGGCGCAAATGGCAAGCCCGGCGACTTCGATCCTCGCGCCATCCGCCTATAAGGATGGCAAGGTGGATCCGATCGGAACCTGCACCGGCCCCTTCAAGATCACCAAGGTCGATGCCAACCAATTTATGGAACTGACCGCGAACCATGACTATTGGAACGGCATGCCGAAGCTTTCGGGCGGCCGCGTGAACTTTATTCCGGATGCCGATACGCGCGCCACTCAGATCAGAAGCGGTGAAGTGCAGATTTCGCGCGTGATACCACCCTGGGCGGTAAAGACCATTGAAGCCACGAAGGGTGTCAAGGTTGCGCCAATTACCGTGCCCCGGATTACGGAAATGCTTCTCAATAATTCGAAGCCGCCGTTCAAGGATATCAAGGTTCGGCAGGCGATCCGGGCTGCCGTCGACACCGCCGGTATTGCCGACAGCATCTATGAAGGCGTGGTAAAACCCGCAACGATGCCCTTCGCACCGGGAGAGCCGTGGGCGCCGAAAGATGTCACACCGGCTTATGACGTAGAGAAGGCGAAGGCTCTGCTGAAAGAGGCGGGAATTGCTCCCGGCAGCCTGAAGCTGACGCTTCTGGCCTACACTGAAAGAACCGAACTCAAGGATGTTGCCGCCGTTATCCAGGCCCAGTTGCAGGAAATCGGCATCAAGGTGGATGTGCGCGTTGCCGATTACACTGCGATTGAGCCCGATCTCCTGGCCGGCAATTTCGACATGGTTCTTCTGTCACGCGGTTACGCCACGGATGTTGCCGAACCGATCGGGTTCCTCAATGCCGACTATACCTGCGGAGGCGGCTACAACATCTCGCATTATTGCAGTGAGGAGACGGACAAGCTGATCAAATCGGCCTATGCGACGGCTGAGCCGACCAAGCGTTACGCCATCTATGCCGAGGCGGCGAAGAGGGTTTACGATGAAGCCGTCACCGTCTACCTCATCCACGAGACCGCTTTCGACGCCTATTCGGACAAGGTCGAAAACTTCAAGCCGCATCCGATCAACTACTTCATCATGACCAAGGATCTGGCGGTGAAATAAGCCGATATGACATTGCTGACGAGGTATGGCCCGGCTCGCAAGAGCCGGGCCATATTTCTATGGTGCCGCAACGCCGTGGCTGGATGCCGGATCAGTCGCACTGCCGTGCGGGCCAAATTTCTGGACAATGTGGGTGATATTGATTTGGAATGACGAACTACACCAAACACTCCGCGTCATCCTCGGGATGAGCCCGGGGATGACGCGAGAGGCGTGAGGCCTTCACCACCGGTTTAGGGAGAGATATCTGCTCGGGAGGTCTGAAAGGACGAAACGCGATGTCGTCCAACGGCTGTCACGCAGGTTCTGCGCGAAGCGGGGCAGGCGGGGCGACCCGGCGGCGTCAGGATGAAAGCGCCGCCGGCATCTCTTCGGATCAGGCGCGCGCTTCCGGCGTGTAGCCAGCGGCGGTGATGATTTCGGCAATACGCGCTGCATCGGAGACGCCGCCAACCACGACCGTACGGCTTGCCGGATCGGCATGCACGGCAGCGCCGGGAACGGTCTTTTCGATCGCGCCCTTGATCACACCGGCGCAGTGACCGCAGGTCATGTCTTCAACGTGGAAAGAAAGGTCGGCATCGACGGGTGCGGCAGTGGTTTCCGGGTGATGCTGGTGGGCGGTGCACATAGGCGGTTCTCCATGGTTTGGAATTCGTAACAGGAGGAGCCTGGACTATTCCAACGTGGGAAGGTCAAGCGCTTTATTCGCGCATTCGCAACATGTGTATCGCCGGATCAGCTGCGCCAGAAGATTGGCATCAGCAGCACCAGAACCGTCAGGATTTCCAGACGCCCGAGCAGCATCAGGACCGACAGGAGATAAAGCGCGGGATCGCTGATCGTGGAGAAATTACCCGCCGGTCCGACGATCGGGCCGATGCCGGGTCCGACATTGCCGAGTGAGGTCGCAACGGCCGAGGTGGCGGTGAGGAAATCGTAACCCATCAGGCTCATGGCGAGGCTGCCGGCGATCCACAGCGCGATGAAACAGCTGACGAACAGGAAGATCGTCCGGATCGTATCGGGATCGACCACCTGCTGGCCGTAACGCACCGAATAGACCGCGTTCGGATAGATCAGCTTCTTCAGCCCGGCGCGCACCACGTTGAACATGATGAGAAAACGATAGGCCTTGATGCCGCCCGCCGTCGAGCCGGAGCAGCCGCCCATGAAGGTTGCGAAAAAAGCGACGACAACGACGAAGGGACCCCAGAGCGTATAGTCATCGCTGGTAAAGCCGCCGGTCGAAAGGATCGAGGTCATGTTGAAGAAGGAGTGACTGAGCGCGTCATCCAGCGGCACGCCGTTTCTAAGATGGTGATAAACGCCCACGGCAATCGAGATCGCACAGAGATAACCGAGGAAGACGGCAATCTGCGGGTCACGCAGCGTCTCCAGCCGCCGGCGCACGGCAAGCAGGATCATCACCGAGAAGGGCAGGCTGCCGAAGATCAGGAAGATGGTGGCGATCCACAGCAGCGCGGTATTGTTGAAATAGGCGAAAGAGGCGTCATGGGTGGAAAAGCCGCCGGTGGCGACCGTCGACATGGCATGGTTCAGCGCGTCGAAATGCGACATGCCGGCAAAATCGTAAGCGATCGTGCAGGCAAGCGTCATGATGATGTAAATGGCCACGAAAGCCCGGGTGAAGCTCGCCAGCCGCGCGAAGGGCCGGTCATTGCCGGTATCGGAGGATTCCATTCGGAAGAAGGTCATGCCCCCGACGCGCAGTAGCGGCAGGATGAAGAGGCCGAGGGCGACGATACCGATGCCGCCTAGCCAGCACAGCAGCGAGCGCCAGAGCAGGATCCCCTGCGGCGCGTTGTCGAGCCCGGATATGGCCGTCGATCCTGTTGTGGTGATGGCTGAAACGGATTCGAAGATCGCCTGACCGAGCGTCAGGTTGAGTTCCGACAGATAAAGCGGAACCGCGCCGACGATGGAAAAGACCAGCCAGAGCAGGTTGACGAGCAGAAAGCCGAAACGTTTGTTGAAGGAGGCGATCGGCCCGCGCGTCGCCAGCGCGCAGGCTAGCGCAAAGCCTCCGCACATGAAACCCGACAGCGCAAACACCATCCAGTCGTCATTGCCGTAATAAAGATCGGTGAGCGCCGGCAGGAACATGGCCGTCGCCATGTAAAGCCCGAAGATGGACGCCACATATATGACCGAGCGCAGAAGGTTGCTGTTCAAGAAATGAAACCCGGAGTTTGTTGCCGCGCTGAAATGAGTCTTTGTCTCGGACGTCTTCCTATGGCATAGCGGGTGCCATTATGAATTTCAATGGATTGACTATCGTGGACAAGCAGCTTGTGGAAGCAGCGCGGCGGGAAGTGCGGGAAATATTCCCGGAAACGCCGTTGCAGTTGAATGAACATCTCAGCCGTCGGTATGGCGCGTCGATTTGGCTGAAGCGTGAGGATCTGTCCCCGGTTCGTTCCTACAAGATTAGAGGCGCATTCAACTTTCTGCGCAAGGCGGTGGCCAAGGCCGGCAAGGGCAAGGTTTTCGTCTGTGCTTCCGCCGGCAACCATGCCCAGGGCTTTGCTTTCGCCTGCCGCCATTTCGGCGTTCACGGCGTTGTTTTCATGCCGGTGACGACGCCGCAGCAGAAGATCGAGAAGACCCGCATCTTCGGCGGCGAATTCATCAGCATCCGTCTGGTGGGTGACATATTCGACCAGTGTTACGCCGCTGCCCGCCAGCATGTGCAGGATAATGACGGATACATGGTGCCGCCCTTCGATCATGAGGACATCATCGAGGGTCAGGCGACGGTTGCCGCCGAGATCATGGACCAGCTTCCGGAGGGCACGAAGCCTGACATCGTTGTCATGCCGGTCGGCGGCGGCGGTCTTTCGGCCGGCCTCACAGGCTTTCTGGCCGGCACCGTCCGTAAGGAGAACTTCGTATTCTGCGAGCCCGAGGGTGCGCCGAGCCTGAAGAAGAGCCTGGAACGCGGCGAGCCGGTGACGCTGAACAAGATCGACAATTTTGTCGATGGCGCAGCCGTCGCCCGCATCGGTGACCTGAACTTCAAGGCGCTGAAGGATTTCCCGGCCGAGCAGGTCATGCTTATTCCGGAAAACGCCATCTGCGTGACGATCATCGAGATGCTGAACCTCGAAGGCGTGGTGCTGGAGCCTGCGGGTGCGCTCTCCATCGCCGCGCTGGAGAAGCTCGGTCGTGAGAGGCTGGAAGGCAAGACGGTCATCGCCGTGGTCTCCGGCGGCAATTTCGATTTCGAGCGCCTGCCGGATGTGAAGGAACGCGCCATGCGTTACACCGGCGTGAAGAAATATTTCATCCTGCGCCTGCCGCAGCGCCCCGGCGCGCTGCGCGATTTCCTCAATCTGCTCGGCCCGGACGACGATATCGCCCGTTTCGAATATCTGAAGAAATCGGCCCGCAATTTCGGTTCGATCCTGATCGGTATTGAAACCAACGCGCAGGAAAACTTCGGAGGCCTGCTGGAGCGCTTCGAGGCCGCCGGTCTCGGTTATGAGGACATCACCGAAAACGACATCCTGTCGAACCTGATCATCTAATCGGGGCGTTAAGGACAGGGAAGGGCGGCGGATCGCCTCCGCCCTTCAAACGTGACATAGATTGAGGGAGTGAAAGCCATGGCATCGTTTTTTTCCAAAATCCTCTCGGCCTTCGGCTCCGGCCAGCCGTCCTCCGACGCGCCGCAGAAGGTGTCGCAGGCCGAGCCGCATGCGCATGGCGACTATCTGATCTATGCGACGCCGATCAAGGAAGGCGGTCAGTTCCGCCTGGCCGGCCGCATCGAGAAAAAGGCCGGCGACGAAGTGCTGGTGCATGAATTCGTGCGCGCCGACGTCTTCACCAGCATGGACGATGCGGTGGAGTTCACGATCCGCAAGGCGAAGCTCATCATCGACCAGAACGGCGCATCGCTTTTCCCAGGAAAATGATGACGTTTTCTTGCCTCTCACATTAAGATTCCGTTGTTTGCTTCGGCCTATCGTCTCTGAAGGGCATGGAGTCGCGCCAATCAACCCGCGCGACGTGGATCGATAAGGCATGTGCCGATGCAGTGGGCAAATCTGGCCCTCTTTTTGACGGAGGCCATCGTCTATTTTTCGGTAATGACGGCCTTCCTTCATTACCGGCATATTCTCGGCATCGGTGTTTTTCTCACCGCGCTGGGGGTCATGCATTTTCTGGAAACCTATCTGGCGGCCGTCTTTTACGTGCAGCTGCCTTTCGGCGTGGCGTCGCCCGGTTCCTCGATCCTTTTTGCCGGCAAGCTGATGATGATCCTCATGCTCTATATGCGCGAGGATGCTGCGGTGGTGCGCCAGCCGATCTATGGCCTTTTTCTCGGCAACATATTGACCGTCATCATGGCCCAGATCATCCGCTTTCATCAGACGGTGGCGATCGTGCCCGGACAGTCTGTCAGTACCGGCTTTCTGGACGAGATGGGTGTGCTGATGGTCTGGGGCACCAGCCTGCTTTACATCGACGCCATCGCCATCATCCTGTTTTATGAAAAACTGGGGCGGTATCTGCAGCGCCATATCGTCCTGCGTTTCGGCATCTGCGGTGTCGTCATCCTCAGTCTCGATCAGGCGGGTTTTTACGGTGCGCTGCGGCTTCTGTTCAACGCGCCGGTCGATGTGTTTTATGATGGCTGGAAGGCGAAGATGGCGGCCGTCGCGGTCTATTCGCTTCTCTTCGCCCTCTATCTGTGGCTGACATCGGCCAAGGGCCGTTTCCTGATACGCCGCAACATTGCGGATGTCTTCAACGATCTGACCTTCCGCGAACGTTACGAAGAGCTGTTATCCCGCTCCGGACGCGACATGCTGACGGGTGTTTCGGACCGCGCCCGCATGGAGCTCGACGCGCCCTCTATCGTGCTTGACTGCGCCGAGAAGAGACGGGCGATCAGCGTCCTCATCGTCGATATCGACCATTTCAAGACCGTCAACGATACGTTCGGCCATCTGCGGGGCGATGAAATTCTCCGGGAATTCGCAGCCGTCATGAAGCGGTCGGTTCAACCACATGGCCATCTCTACCGTTTTGGCGGCGAGGAATTTGTGGCCCTGCTTCCGGCGATGACGCACGAGGCCGCACTTGCCTTTTCCGAAGGTCTTCGTGCCGCCGTGCTGACGGGTCTGCGCCGGCCCGACGGAACGCCCCTGACTGTCAGCATCGGTGTCGCGACCGGTCTGGAGGATGGGCGGGTATTCCTCGAACTTCTTTCCGAAGCCGACTCGCGGCTCTATGCGGCAAAAAATAACGGCCGGGATCAGGTCCACGGCCGTTACGGAATGTGGGTCGGCTGATACCTTTTCGGTATCAGCCTCCATTCAATTGTCTCAGGCGGCCTGGGCCAGCTCTTCAACCTTGGCTTCGGCGGCGGCCACAGCCTTTTCGACGGCTTCCGGACCAAATGCCAAGCCTTCGACATAGATGACTTCCACATCCGTCATACCCATGAAGCCGAGAACGGTCTTGAGGTAGGGAACGGCATGGTTCATCGATACGGCCGGGCCTTCGGAATAAACGCCGGCGGCGGCCAGCACGATGTAGACCTTCTTGCCGGTGGCAAGGCCAACCGGGCCGGTTTCGGTGTATTTGAAGGTCTGGCCGGCGCGGGCGACGTTGTCGATCCACGACTTCAGGCCGGAATAGATGTTGAAGTTGATGAGGCCGGTGCCGATGACGACCGTGTCGGCTGCCAGAAGCTCTGTAACCAGCTTGTCGGAATAATCGGCGGCAACCGCTTCTTCGGCGGTGCGCTGGTCGGCCGGCTTGCGGATCGCTGCGGTCTTGACGGTGTCGAGGTGCGGGATCGGGTCAGCGGCGAGATCGCGGTGGACAAGGGTGTTGGAAGCCGACTTGGCCTTCAGCTTGTTTGCGAGCTCACCCGAAAACTTGTTGGAAACCGATTCGTCGCCACGCGGGCTGGAGGTGATGAGCAGAATGTTGGACATGGTCTTTCCTTGCATAAGCGATGAATTGACGGGCGCCTTGGGAGGGCGGGAGAGCACGATGCCCTTCCTTTGCGCTCTATATGAAAAATTACTGCCATCAAGAAAACTGTGATAATATGGAAGCAATCTATCGATGAAATGGATGGGACATGGACGCGAACCCGACACTCGATCAATTGCAGGTGTTTTTGACGGTGGCCGAGACCGGCAGCTTTTCCGCCGCGTCACGGGCGCTCAATCGTGCCCAGTCGGTGGTCAGCTACACCATCGCCAATCTCGAGGCGCAGCTTGAAGTGACGCTTTTTGAGCGCAGCGGCGTGCGCCAGCCGAGGCTGACGGATGAGGGCCGCGCCATGCTTGAGGATGCAAGGCGCATCGTCGCCGGCCTGCAGGAGATGCGCGCCCGCGCCAAGGGGCTGAAGCAGGGGCTTGAGGCGGAACTCTCGGTCGCCATCAGCACCATGGTGCCGGCGGAGGCCATGGTGGCCGTGCTGAGGGATTTTCGCCAGCAGTTCTCAACCGTCACCCTCAGCCTCAATGTCGGCGAATTGGGCATGGTCATGGATATGGTGCTCTCCCGTAAGGCAGGCATCGGCATTGGCGGGGCGATGCTGCGCCAGGATGATGAGCTCGTTGTCGAAAAGGTCGGCCATTCCTTCATGTTGCCGGTCGTCGCGTCGGATCACCCGCTGGCGCAGATCGAGCGGCCGCTGGTTCTCGCCGACGTGCGCGAGGAGGTTCAGCTTGTCGTCACCGATGCATCGGGCCTCACCAAGGGCCGCGATTTCAATGTTCTCTCTTACAAGACATGGCGGGTCAGCGACATCGCCACGAAATACCAGCTCATTAAGGGTGGCCTCGGCTGGGGCGGTCTGCCCGCATCGATCGTGCGCAATGATCTGACCAATGGCAGCCTGAAAGCGCTTGAACTTGAGGCCTATGAGCAGGGCGAATATCCGCTCTTTGCGCTTCGGCGGGTGGATTCACCGGCAGGCCCCGCAGGCCAGTGGCTTGCCGAAGCATTTCAGCAGCGCCTCTCTGCCTGTCCGAACCATAAGGATTTCAACGGGATGCTTGCGGCCAGCAAGCAGAGGACCATTGCTGTCGCCGCTGAGTGACAGTCTCGCCCTCCCGGCCGGTTTCAGCCGGGAGGGCGAAGTTTTTAGAGAACCAGGCGGAACTTCGCGAAACCTTCAGCCCCGTCACCGGCATCCTCGATCTTCGCGCCCTTGATCTCAGCCGCATAGTGACGGCCCTTCGGGCCGGTTTCGAAGATCGCCGTGGTATTGGCGACAGGCGCGAAGGACCAGTTGGCATCCGCAGACGGGTTGATGGTGCCCTGGTCGATGATATAGCGCACGATCACGTCGCGGTTGGTATCGGGCGCCACGAAGATCACCTTGTCGCCGGCGATATCGGGGAATTTGCCGCCGCCGCTTGCCCGGTAATTATTGGTGGCCACCACGAATTTCTGCTCGGGATCGATCGGCTTGCCTTCAAATTGCAGGTTGACGATGCGGTTGCTATCAGGGTTGACCGCCTTGCCGTCCTTGTCGAATTTCGCGGGTTTGGAAATGTCGATCTGATAGGTCACGCCGTCGATGACATCGAAATTATAGGACGGGAAATCCGCGTTCAGCAGCGGCGCGTCCTTTGCACCGGCCTCAACCGTGTTGAACATGCCGGCCGACATTTCCAGCCAGTTCTTCACCTGCGCGCCGTTGATCAGCACCGCCTGCACCGTGTTGGGGTAGAGATAGAGATCAGCGACGTTCTTGATGGCGATGTCACCGGCGGGGACATCGGTGTAATAATCCGCACCGCCGCGACCGCCCGACTTGAAGGGTGCTGCTGCCGAAAGCACGGGCAGATCCTTGTATTGCCCTTCCTTCAGCATGTCCTTGATATACCAGGTCTGGGCATTGGAAACGATCTGCACGGATGGATCGTCCGCTACCAGTGCGAAATAGGAATAGAGCGGCGCGGAGGTTTTACCGACCGGACGGCGCACATAGGCAAGTGCCGCCTCATGATCGGCCTTGGCGGCGGCGAGGACTTCCGCTTTATCCGTGAAATCGGCGACGACCTTGCGGTTTTCGTCGCGGTGATAGATCGGCCGGGCCTCGGAGGTGAAGTCGACGATCTTCCAGCTCTTGCCGTCCTTTTCAAGCAGCAGGTCGATGAGGCCCATATGCGAGCCCCAGAAACCGGCCATGACAGCCGGCTTGCCCATCAGCGTGCCCTTGACCGCATCCGCACCCTCAATGCCGTCCCAGGTCTTCGGACCGGGGAAAACGAGATGCTGGTGGCCGGTGAAGATGGCGTCGATGCCTTCGACGGCAGCGAGATAAAGCGAGGCGTTTTCCATGCGCTCGGTCTGGCCCTTGCCGTCGATGCCGGAATGGGAAAGGGCGATGATGATATCGGCGCCTTCTTCCTTCATGACAGGCACCCAGGCTTTCGCAGCCTCGACGATGTCACGCGTCTGCGCCTTGCCCTCGAGGTTCTTGGAATCCCACATCATGATCTGCGGCGGCACGAAGCCGATGATGCCGACCTTGACCGGGCTCGTCACGCCGCCGCCATCGCGGATCTGCTTTTCCAGAATGACATAGGGCTTGAAGAACAGCTCGTCGTTTTTCGGATCGGAAGCGAGCTGGCCCTTGGTGAGGTTGGCGCAGACATAAGGGAAACCCGCGCCGGCCAGCGTGTTCGACATATAGTCGAGGCCGTAATTGAACTCGTGGTTGCCGAGGGTGCCGCAATCATAACCCAGCACATTCATGGCGTTGATCACGGGGTGCTTGTCGCCGGCCTTCATGCCGCGCTCATAGGCAATATAGTCGCCGAGCGGATTGCCCTGCAGGAAGTCGCCATTATCCACCAGCATCGAGTTACCAGCTTCGGCACGGATGGTGTCGATGATCGAGGCGGTGCGGGCCAGCCCCATCGTGTCGTTCGGCTTGTCGGCGTAATAATCATAGGGAAAGACATGAACATGGATGTCAGTCGTTTCCATGATGCGCAGATGCGCCTGGTTGGTCGCTGCGCGCGCAGCAAAAGGGTGCAGCATTACCAGCGCCGAGGAGGCTGCGATGCCGCCCAGAAGCGAACGCCGGGTGATGGGGTGGAGAGCGAGAAGCGACGACATGGGAACTCCTTCGAATGAAGCTTGCTCTGTCATGAAAAAACGACAGGGTAGAAGCAATCGCAGAGGAGTCCATCACCAAAATGACAGGCCCGTGACGGATGGGCCTGTTTTCAACCGTTTGATAAATTTTTTGTCACGGCAGCGCGGCGCGGGTGTCGCCGTACCGGAGAATGCGCATCGTCCGTCCTGCGCAATCGTCTTTGTTGGACCAGCGGATTAGCGGGCGAGGGTCGGTTTCACTTCTTCGTGGAAGAAGCGGAAATAGGAGGAGAGCTGCGCCAGCGTGTTGGTGGAAAGCTTGAGCTGCAGGCCGAGGCGGTTCATGTGCTGCCACTGCACGACGCCTTCGATGAAGCCCAGATCTTCACTCTGCACCTTGACCCGGCTGCCCTTGGCGGCGGCGAAAGGGCCGTCCAGTTCGAGCGCCATCCCCGTCGCCGAAAGATCGACCACGCGTCCCCGGGTCGACTGGCTGAAATAATGCACAGTCGCAAAAATTCTGGTTTTGCTGCGGGGCGCGGTCCGGGTCGCCATATTGAGGTTGTTTGTCATGTTGCTGCTCAAATCAATTGTTTCCGATACCATGCATCATGACGCGGAAAGCTTGAGAGCCGTTTAGTTCTTCTCTTAAAATTGCAGGTAATTGCCGATTATGCTGTGTCGATACGGCACTGATAGCAATTATTACGGGCGGATCGCACATGGACATAAGCGACATCAGCGCGCTCCAGAAGGTGGCGTGCGCGCGACACGATCTCACCCGTCGCCGTCACCGCGCCGGTGCCGTAGACGATGCGGTCATCGGCTCCATAGCCGCGCACGATGTAGTCCGGGCTGTCCAGCATTGGCGGGACATCCTGCGTCTTGGGATAGCGCTCACAGGCGTCGGCATGCAGAAAAACCGGTCCCGTTTCCGCATAGGGCTGCAGCGAGGGGAAAGGCCTGTAAGCGAGGACCAGCATCCCGTCGCCTTCGCCGATCTGGCGAAGGCAGTGGCGGCAGGGCATGCCGCCCGGAGAGACGGCCTTCTCCGGCGGATTGCCATAGGCGTCGGCGTCTCCCGCGCGGAAGGCCTCGGCTTCCTTAGCCGGCATTGCGGTGAAAACGAGATCGGTCATGACGGGGCCTCCTGGGTTGGGATCGGCGTTGCTTCTTTGCAGCTATGGTCCCGAAACGGATCACTATCCACCCGATTCTTGACAGGCGATGCAACCAGCCCATTGCGTGACTCGTTAGCTTCGGGAATCAGTGACGCTCCTCGTTCCCGGAAGGTCTGATTTTATGTTCCGTCGTTTTCTGGCCGCCGTTCCGCTGGCTTTCGTATCGTTGACGGCTCCGATGCAGGCCGACGCGCAGGTCGCCTCCGGTCTTGACGGTCTGTCCGACGATCAGCTGCAGCAGGCGGTCAATTTCGTCATCGGCAACGCGATCTTCTCGCTTTATCACGAGGGCGCACGCATGCTGATCTCGGATTTCGGGACAGCGGACACGGCAAGTGTTCAGGCGCCTGCCGATCAACTGGCCGGCACGCTCATCCTTCAGGCCAATGAGGAATGGCTCGACACCGCGCTCGTCAACGCCACCGACAGCTGGTATCTGGCGCGTGAGGCGGAGACCCTGCCGGAGCACGAGGCTCCCGTCTTTTCCGCGCTGGTGCCCGACAGGAGCCGGGACCGCAACATGGCCTGCCTGATGGTCGGCCGTGACAAGGATGGTTATGGCGACCTGGCCGCCATGATGGGGCTCAACAATGCCGAGTTCGACAAATGCGCTGCCGCCTATCCGGGCGTTGCTTCGGCCTGGGAGAATTTTCTAAGCCCGCACCGCAGCCAGACGCCATCCAGATTTGCCGTCACCTATGTGCCGCCGCGCGATCCGGAACTGGAGCCCTATGCCATCATGGTCAAGGAATCGAAGGTTCTCGATCTCATCAGCCGCAGCTTTGGCGGTTATGGCCTGAAGGGAGACGTCAAGCTGACGGCCAAGTCCTGCGGCCGTCCGGATGTCTACTGGTCAGCCGAAAAGCGCGAAATCACCTATTGTTACGAGCTTGGTAAATTCCAGGCGGAGCTGATTGCCGATCATCTGCTGAACACGGTCACGGAAGACAAGGGGGCCGCCGGCGGCCATATTCCGACGGCGGTCAATCTCGAACGGGAAATCTGAGGCGGATTGCCGGACGCTGGTGATCTGGCCTCCTGAACGGGGAGGAGAGTGCCATGCCAAAGGTTGTCGTTCGCAATTTCGCCATTTCGCTTGACGGATATGGCGCAGGAACGGACCAGAGCCTGCAGAACCCGCTGGGCAGAAAGGGCGAAGAACTGCATCACTGGGCCGTCAAGACGCGCACCTTTCATCGGATGTTCGGTAAAGACGGCGGCTCGACCGGCACGGACGAGGATTTTACCGAAAAGAGCTTCGAGAATATCGGCGCCTGGATATTAGGACGTAACATGTTCGGCCCGGTGCGCGGCGCCTGGCCGGATGAAAGCTGGAAGGGCTGGTGGGGCGAAGAGCCGCCTTATCACGTTCCGGTCTTCGTCCTGACGCATCATGCGCGCCCGTCCTTCACGATGAAGGGCGGCACCGTATTTAATTTCGTAACCGACGGCATCAAGGCGGCGCTCGACAGGGCGCTCACGGCGGCGAACGGCAAGGATGTCCGCATCGGCGGCGGCGTTTCCACCATCCGTCAATATATGGCGGCTGGCATGATCGATGAACTGCATCTGGCGCTTGCGCCGGTTTTTCTCGGCAGGGGCGAACATTTGTTTGAAGGGATGGATTTGCCGGCGCTCGGTTATCACTGCACCGGAACCGTGGCGGGTGAGGGCGCCACACATCTGATTATTGACAGGGCGTGAGTGCTGCGCCGTTTGGGGCTTCGCACCAGTATTACGCAGCGGTTTTCTGCGCACACTCGTCCCCACCCTCATTCCTGTGACGAGCACGGGAATGAGGAGAATGGGGCGGACGCGCCGCTATGGTCGGTAATGGCATATACGGCCCCTACTGCCGGCCACCCTCAATTACGCATCGAGATTTCCAGAAGTTCCGTATCGGCGAGCGGCTCCACCCAGGCCTCATAGGTGCCAACGGGCGAAAAGCCCATCATCTGGTAAAGCTGCAACGCGCGTGGGTGGTCGAGCGTATTGGTGGTCACAGTCACTCGCTGCGGATTGTCCTGCCAGGCGGCATAAAGCGCCTGCAGGAGAAACCACTTGCCGACGCCGGCACCGATCGCCTCTTCGAGCAGGCCGAAATAGGACAGCTCTGTCACCTCGTCGCTCGCCTTGTTCAGTTCGAAGAAACCGGCGGGCGCACCATTCATGTAAAGAACCGTGACGCTGTTTTTCGGATCACGCAGGACGGCGGAAAGCTCCGCATCGCTCATGCGCATGCGCTTTTGCCAGTGCCAGCGCTTCCCTACCCGCCAGTAGAGATAGCGGTAGAAATGCAGGGGAATATTGTTGACGCGCATCAGCGCCGTCTGAATGTTGACGGGGATCGGCAGGCTGACCTTCGGTGGTGCGGTCATTTCCAGCTGTGTCACATGCGCCTTCAAAGGCCCATGCGACACCACGGGAACAGGCTCGGCGGGGCCGGTAACAATAGGCGTATCTTCCAGTCCGCCCCATTCCGACCACGAGCCATCATAGAGCGAATTGTCCTGATGGCCGAGTGATTCAAGCGCCAGCGTGATGACGGCTGCGGTAACGCCCGAGCCGCAGCTGGTGACAACGGGCTTGCCGAGATCGATGCCGGCATCGGTCACCATCTTGCGGATGGCGGTGAGGTCCTTGAAATGGCCGTTCTCGGAAAAGGCGGTGGCGGGCAGGCTGCGTGCGCCGGGCATGTGGCCGGAACGCATGCCGGCGCGCGGTTCGGCCTCATCGCCGGTGAAACGTCCCGCGCCGCGAGCATCGGCGATCTGTTTCTCACCGCTGTCGACGATTCCACGCATCGTTGACAGCGACGTCACGCGCTTTTCATTAAAATCGGGTGTGAAGGTTGCGGGTTCGATTTCCGGCGTGCCGGTTTCGAGCGGCCGGCCCTCGCGCTTCCAGCCATCAAGACCGCCATCCAGCACATAGGCCTTGCGCACGCCCATCACCCGCAGCATCCACCATACGCGCGGTGCGGAGAAGAAGCCGGGGCCGTCATAGACGACGATCGTATCCGTGTCGCTGAGACCTAGCGCGCCGGCCTGTTCGGCAAAGAATTCCGGCGAGGGCAGGGAATGTGGCAGGCCGGTCGTATGATCGGCGATCTTGTCCTGATCGAAGAACACGGCGCCGGGCAGGTGACCGGCCGCATATTCTTCCGCGCCGTTGCGTTTATGCGCCGGCAGATACCACGAGGCATCAACGAGACGAAACCCGGCCGTGCCGAGTTGTTTTTCCACCCAGTCCGCCGAAACGACGAAACGGCTCTTATCCGTGCTCACGATGTCTCTCCTGATTTCAGGCAGCAGCTTCAGGCGCGCCGAAACGAATGCGGAACCGCCTGTTCTCCTTGCCCTTCTTTTCTATCTTGGCAATGTGAATATCGCCCACTTCCTGCGTTTCGGAAACATGGGTGCCGCCGCAGGGCTGGCTGTCGATGGCAGAATTTTCGCCGATGCAGACAAGGCTGACCCGGCCGAGGCCCATTGGCGGGCGAACATTCTTGGATTTGACGATGCCCGGATTGGCCTGCAGCTCCTCGTCGGTAATCCATTGCAGGAAGACGGGATGGTTGGCTTTCACCAGGTCCATCAGCTTTGCCGTGACCTCATCCTTGTCGATGGTCTCCGACATATCGAAATCGACACGCGATTCGTCTTCGCCGACGGCAGCGCCCGTTATCGGCCACTGGCAGACAACGGACAGAAGGTGGCAGGCGGTATGCATGCGCATCAGCTTGTAACGGCGCGGCCAGTCCACATGCAGGGTCAGCTTTTCACCGATCTCGGGCGAAGGTTGGCCTTCGAGCGGCACATGGACGATCACGCTCTTGTCGGCGCCGTTTTTGGTAATGCCGAGTTCGATGCGCGAACCATCGGCCCGCTCGAGAAAGCCGCTATCGCCCGGCTGGCCGCCGGAAGTGGCGTAAAAGCAGGTCTGATCCAGCTCTATGCCGCCATCCTCATGCACCGCCGTGACGATCGCTTCTGCGGTGGAAAGATAAAAATCGTCACGGAACAGGGCATTCACAGGCATTTCGGCATGTCCTCAAACGGTTTCGTACGGAACCGCAATCTCGCTTTTCGTCGCCAGCCACTGTGGAACCGGAAGTCCCTTGGAGCGCAGGAAATCCGGATTGAAGAGCTTCGACTGATAACGGTTACCGTAGTCGCAAAGTATCGTTACGATGGTATGCCCCGGACCAAGCTCGCGGGCAAGGCGGATTGCGCCGGCGATGTTGATGCCGGAGGAGCCGCCGAGGCAAAGCCCTTCTTTCGTCACCAGATCGAACAGAACCGGCAGCGCCTCCGCATCGGAGACGCGATAGGAAAAGTCAGGCGTAAAACCTTCCAGATTGGCGGTGATGCGGCCCTGTCCAATACCTTCGGTGATGGAGGAGCCTTCGGATTTCAGCACGCCGTGCTTGTAAAATTCGTAGAGGGCAGCCCCTTCGGGATCGGCAAGGCCGATCTTGATGTCGGGATTGAAATCGCGCAGGCCGTCGGCCACGCCCGCAAGCGTTCCGCCGGAACCGACCGAGCATATGAAGCCGTCCACCTTGCCGTCCGTCTGGTCCCAGATCTCAGGGGCGGTGGTTTCGATATGGGCCTGACGGTTGGCGATATTGTCGAACTGGTTGGCCCAGATCGCGCCGTTCTCATCCGTCGCGGCAAGCTGTTTCGCAAGCCGGCCGGAGACCTTCACGTAATTGTTCGGGTTGGAATAGGGGGCTGCCGGAACCTCGACCAGCTTTGCGCCGAGAAGTTTCAGCGCATCCTTCTTTTCCTGGCTCTGCGTCTCGGGAATGACGATGACAGTCTTATACCCCAGCGCATTGGCGACCAGCGACAGGCCGATGCCGGTATTGCCCGCCGTGCCTTCCACGATGGTGCCGCCCGGCCGCAATTGCCCGCGCCGTTCGGCGTCGCGAATGATGTAGAGTGCGGCGCGATCCTTCACCGACTGGCCGGGATTAAGGAACTCCGCCTTGCCGAGGATTTCACACCCCGTCGCTTCAGAGGCGGCTTTCAGACGGATGAGCGGCGTATTGCCGATAGCACTGAGCGCAGAGGAGTGAATGGTCATGATTGAGCCTTCTTGTCTGAGCGGAAATTAGGTGCCGTTATGTCCCGTTACAACCGCTTCAAGGCAAGAAATTATCTTCCCGGCTTTGGCTTAGCCACGCAAAATTTTGCCGATACCCAATTTTATGCGTTCTTCTTGACCTCAGCATAGGCGGCAAGCGCTCTTTCCCGCGCCTTTCCATGGTCGACGATCGGCGGCGGATAGGTCTTGCCAAGCTCGATGCCCGCTTTCTTCAAGGCCTCTTTGGGCGCTTCGAACGGCTTGTGGATATATTTCCGGTCGAGCTTTTCAAGCTCCGGCACGAAATGACGCACATAGTCGCCATCGGCGTCGAATTTCTCGCCCTGCAGGATGGGGTTGAAAATGCGGAAAAACGGCGAGGCGTCCGCGCCTGAACCCGCCACCCATTGCCAGTTGGCGGCATTTGAGGCCGGGTCGGCATCGACAAGCGTATCGCGGAACCATTTCTCACCCTTGCGCCAATCGATCAGCAGATGCTTGATCAAGAAGGACGCTACGATCATGCGCACCCGGTTATGCATGGTGCCATGTCGCCACAATTGCCGCATGCCGGCATCCACGATCGGATAACCCGTCATGCCGCGCGTCCAGGCCTTGAAGGATGTCTCGTCGTTCCGCCAGCCGAAAGCGTCGAAACTGTCGTTCCAGTTCTTCTCGTCCAACTCAGGAAAATGGAACAGCAGATGATAGCAGAATTCCCGCCAGACGATTTCCTTGCGGAAACGGCTGATATCGTTTGAGGCGATGTGGTGGGAAAGCCCCTTCGTCGCGTGCCAGACGGTGGCGGGTGATATTTCGCCCAAGGCCAGATGCGGCGAGAGCATGGATGTTGCGTCCTTTGCCGGAAAATCGCGACCTTCCTCGTAACCCTTCAAAGCGCCGTCGATGAAATCGTCGAGTTTTTCCCGGGCCGCATTTTCGCCGGGGGTCCATATCTCGCTGAAATCCTTCGCCCAATCCGGTCTGACCGGCAGAAGCTTCCAATCGGCCAGTTTTTCGGATTCCGGCCATGCTTTCGGCGCTCTCAGGCTCTTCGGTGAATCCGCCGGCGCGTGCGGTTCCTCGCCACCCTCCAGCGCCCGCCAGAAGGGGGTATAGACCCGGTAGGGGCCGCCGGATTTCGTCTGCAGCCGTGATGGCTCATGCAGCAGGTGCCCGGAAAAACTGCGAACCGTCAGGCCGTCGTCCCTAAGCCTCTGCTTCAGCGCCTTGTCCGTGGCCATGCCCGCCGGATCATACCGACGGTTCCAGAAAACCGCATCAGCGCCGGTTTCCGATATCAGATGTCGAAGCGTCTTTTCGGCCTCGCCGCTTAAAAGCAGAAGGTTGCTACCGGCTTTTTCCAGCACCGCGGAAAGGCAGGCGAGGGAGTGGTGAAGCCACCATTCCTGCGCGCCGCCGAGCGGGCCGCAGGATTTTTCCCTGACATAGACGGGGATGACGGGGCCACCATGCTCAACGGCGGCAAGCAGGGCAAGATTGTCCGAAAGGCGCAGGTCCTTGCGGAACCAGACGATGGCGGGGGAGGCTGTTGTCGGCATGAAGGGTCCCGGTTCACTTCCGCTTGAACGAGTGTTGAAACGCTTTGTTCCGCAAATCGGCTAGAATGGAAAGATGGAGGTGCATGGTTTCTCGAGGGTTATTTTTTTGCCCTTGAAACCGCTGATGAAGGGAACCAACTGGAGGGGCCGGCGTTTTTCGCGGGTTAATAGAGCATGGAAGTGCAATCAATGTTGCTGAACGACGTTAAGTGGGAAAAGCCCGTTACCATCTCCCTTGAAAACGGTGCGCCCCGAATTTTCAATGGCGTTTACGAGGCCTTCGATTTTCTTCAGCACGAATGGCCCGAACGTGGCGACAAGGCACATGAACAGGCCCTGCGTCTGTGCCGCGCCTCGCTGATGGGCGATGTGGCGGGAGAAATCGCCCGCACGGCCTTCGTTGCCGCCAGCCGGCAGGCGCAATGCCTTGTTGAGGAGCAGGGCAAAATCGCATCCTGAGCGGATTTTTCACGACTGACGCGTAAAAGGCCACCCGCCAGAAACGGGTGGCCTTGTTTGTTGAGAGGCAGGAAACGGGTTGTTTCGAATGCGGGATATGGCATCGTGCATGCGAAAAGGCGAATGAGTGACGGCAATGAGCAACCACTACGGCTATATTGTTTTTCCGACGGCCCTTGGCCATTGCGGTCTTGCGTGGGCGGGGGGCGGTATCGCGCGTCTGCAATTGCCCAGCCCTGACGCCGGTGAGACCGAAAAACTTCTCCAGAAGCGCCTGCCATCCGCCTCCATTGCCGTTCCGGAAACACGCACGCGTGAGGTGATTGCAATGATCACCCGTTATTTCGGGGGCGAGCAGATCGATTTTACGACCGTCGAACTCGATCTCGCCGGACAGGAGCGATTTTTCCTCGATGTTTACGCCGTTGCGCGGCAGATCGGCTGGGGCCATACCACGACCTATGGCGGCATCGTAAAGACGCTAGGTCTCGGCATGGAAAAGGCCCGCGATGTCGGTCAGGCCATGGCGAAAAATCCGGTGCCGCTGATCATTCCCTGCCACCGGGTTCTCGCTGCCGGCGGCAGGCTTGGCGGCTTCTCCGCACCGGGCGGAACCACCACCAAATTGCGCATGCTGGATCTCGAAAATGCCGGCCGCAGCCGCGCCGATGAGGCGCAGGGCAGCCTGTTTTGAAGCAATGACAGATCAGCGCATATGAATAGGCGTCTGATTTCTGCCCATTTCTCGTCAAATTGTCGCTAAATTGTCACAATACACGGGCGCCCTCTAACATAAGGGCGAGACGTTTGAGAGTATCCGCGTTAATTCTATCCGTTGCCTTGTCTTTTACAGTCGTTGCATCGGCCTCGGCCGGCATGCTGAACCAGGCAGAGAAATACACCGGGCTGCATGAGTCCAAGAACAACAAGAGCCTCAAGAATATTCTTGGCGCAAATCCCCGCAGCACCCCATGGTGTGGCCTTTTCCTGCATGCGGTCGCCAGCAAGGCCGGCCGGCAGTCTCCCAAATCCTATGGGTTTGCGAAGTCCTGGACATCCTTCGGTTATGCCGTTCCGGTGGGTCAGGCCAAGCCGGGCGATGTCGTTGTCATTCGCAACGGCCGCGGTTATCACGCCGGCATTTTGAAAAGCATGAGCGGCAAGACGGCCCAGATCCTCGGCGGCAATCAGTCCGGCCGGGTGCAGGTGTCGAACTTCAATCGCAAGGCCATCGTGTCGGTTCGGCGATAAAATCTCCAGACATTCCTTTGATTAAGGCGGGCTTTGACCCGCCTTTTCCATTTTCGGCCTATGGCTGCTCTCTGGTGCCCGGCGCCGCCTCGCGCTGGTCGTCGTCCTCAAGGTCCGTGGCGACGATGAAGGCATCCTCATGCTGCCTTGCCGCCTGCCGGCGCGCACGAAGGCTCATGCTCTCGTCCGGGTAAATCTCGCCATCCTTTGCTTTGAGCTCGCTGTCGGTTTCGAAACGCGCGACATCCTCGTCGCGAATATCAAGCGGTTCGGTTTTCGGTTTTTGTGGGGTGTTCATGAAATGGTCTCCTGCGGGTTTCTGCAGGGCAAACGATCCCCGATCGATAACGGTTCCCTTTCACTCGGAAATGCTCACCCGCGACGAAACCGCGCGGAACAAACTCTGGCTTTTTTTGTTTTTTCAGTGGCACAATCAAAACCGGTGCAACACGACGAGGGAGGTCCGTTATGAGCCATGACCGCGAAGCCGCAATCCGTGAAAAAGCGCGCGCAATATGGGAAAGGGAAGGAAGACCCGACGGGCATCATGAAAGACACTGGATCGAAGCGGAACGGGAACTTTCCGCAAATGCGGAAGCGGCAAAGTCCAAAAGCGGAAATGGCCTGAAGAAGCCGGCTGCCACGAAGGCGTCAGCGGAGAAGGCGGCCACGAAGAAGACGCCAGCGAAAAAGGCAGCTTCGGCAAAGGCCAAATCCCCGGCGGTAAAATCGCTTGAAAAGGAGCAGAAATCTGCCGTTAAGAACAAGGACGACGATCTGACGGAGAGCCTTGAGGAGAGTTTTCCGGCAAGTGATCCGCCGGCGCTGACCAACGCCACAAAGGCGACGAAACGGGCGATCAAGAAGACCTGACCGTTTGACGGCTGGTTAACCGGGAATTCAGGAAAATCCCCGATCCAAATCGGGCGAATTGCAGCGGCACTTCGCTCTTCAAAACATGTTTTTGAGAGAGATGGCTCCCCGGGCCGGATTCGAACCGGCGACCTGTCGATTAACAGTCGAATGCTCTACCGCTGAGCTACCAGGGAACGTACACCGCTTGGCGCGGTGTGAGCGGGGTAATACAAATGCTTTTCCGATTTGCCAAGCGGTTTTTTCAAAAAAAACGCATTCCTCTTGTTTTATCCCTCCAGAGTCCCGATTTTCCGGGCTTATCGGCGGTGAAAAAATTATCCACAGGCCAGATGAAAAAGGGCAGGATGGAATGAAATTCGGTATCGATCACAGAACGCATCGTCTCCATGTCGGGAAATGGAGCGTTGCCATGCCGCGTTCGCGCGTCGGCAGGATCGCGACGGGCTCGGCTCTGATCGTGGGCGGAACGCTGGGTTTCCTGCCCGTCCTTGGCTTCTGGATGATTCCGCTTGGTCTTATCGTGCTTTCCCACGATCTGCCCGTGGTTCGCCGCCAGCGGCGACGGCTGGCGGTCTGGTGGGCGTCGCGGCAGAACCGCCGCGACAGCCGCAATGGCGGCCGGCGATAGGTCTTAAGCGCCGATGGAGCTGCTGATGCCCTGGCCGGCCCAGAAAGCCGCATAGGCGAGCGCTGCGAAATAAATCGTTGTCAGGCCCAGGAAAAGATAGCCGCCAAGCACGGTGACGCCGTCCCGCTGGATCATCCCAGCCGAAAAAAGCAGAATCGCGACGCCCGGAAGGGTGTTGGAGAAGGGAATGAAGCCGAGCGGCATCATCAGCAACACGCCCGCCGTCATCAGCGCAAGCCCGTTTATCCTGTTGGCGATGACGCCCGTCGTCAGCGCGGGAATGCGCGGGCGGATGAACCCGTCGAGCTTGGACACGATGGCGACGCCTTTTTGAAGGGCGGGAACAAGCTTTGCCGTCTCCATCTGCCGGTCAAGAATCTTTGCCGGCAACCATGGCAGGCGATTGAGGGTGATCGCCAGGCTGACAAGGATGATCGCTGCCCCAAAGACCGTGCTGACGCCGGGAATGGAAACCGGAATGAGAAAGGGTAGGGATGCGATCGCGCAGATGAGCAAAAGGCCCTGTTCGCCAATTGCTTCCATCAACTCGCGCAACGTGATCGTCTGACCCTGCAGCTTTCCTATCAGCTTCTCAAGCGTCGTGCTGAGCTTTTCAGACGTATCAGTGAATGCGAATTCGTTCGTCATACGGCTTCCCGGGAGTTGTTTTAACTCCGGGCTTGATAACATTCATCCGGCCCAATGCCTATCACCGATAGAAACGGAGCCTTTCACATTTGATCGAGTGGGTCCGTTCGCTCAGTGCGAAACCCAGCTGCTGTAAGCCCCTGCAAGAAGAACCACCAGCAGAATGACAAGTATGACCGGATTGATCGATGTAACGAAGCTTACATATTCCATGATAACTTCCTCCTCTTCCGTCCGCCTTCATTCTACAGCAAAAAGGCGAGCTCATCTACCGCAGGGTGAAATTTCGCATCGCAGCAACCGGCTCTCGGTATGGGCCGGAAACGCTCGTTATTATGATTTTTTGCGATGCAAAAATAAATTTTCCAACATTTGCCATTCTCTTGCGTTGTCTCTAATTCTCATTCGGGGTCCGGTCTGTCCGGGCCATCGGCAAACCACATGAACCACCGCTGACCTGCCTTGGCTCCTGCCCGTCTTCACTCCGCAACACTCTTCCCGGGGACATGAAATGCTGAAAAACATCTATGCCTGGACGATGGCGCTCGCTGCGCGCAAAACCGCTGTATGGTGGCTGGCGATCGTGGCTTTCGTGGAAAGCTCCGTCTTCGTCGTGCCTGCGGATGTGCTTTTCCTGCCCATGGTGCTGGCCAAGCCGAAAAAGGCGATGTTTTATGCACTCGTTGCAACCGTCGCCTCGGTTCTCGGCGGCATCGCCGGCTGGTTCCTCGGTCATTATGCCTTTGAGAGCCTTGCCCGGCCCATTCTCGAATTTTACGGCAAGCTCGACAGCTTCGAGCATCTGAAGAACTCGGTGGATTACGAGACAATCGTTCTCCTGCTGGTGACATCGGGGCTCGCGCATCTGCCGCCGATCAAGGTCGTCACAATTCTCTCCGGTGCTGCCAATATCAGCCTCGGCCTCTTCATTCTTTCGGCTGTCGTCACGCGCGGTGCGCGCTTTTTCATCCTGGCCGGGTTGCTGCAGAAATACGGTGAACCGGTACGCCATTTCATCGAGAAACGTCTTGGCGCCATCACCGCGGCGGCGGCGGCCGCACTCATTGCGGTCTATGCGGTCTACGTTTTCGTGCGTTGATCAAGCGCAAATTTTCTACTCTTACAATACTGTCGCAGAACTTTCAGCTTACTGTCAGAATCCACCTGTATCGGTTCTCTCGTCGAATGAGGGAACCGTTTTATTATGCGAAGATTCTGGAAGTGCTCCTTTGGGGGCATGGGTATTGCTGTGCTTGCCACAGGCGGTTATCTCTACGCCATTCAGCTCCTCGGCAATTTTCACGAGGTGGTCGCGGGGCAGCTTTATCGCTCCAACCAGCCGAGCAATGAGCAGCTCGTCCGCTATACCAAGGACCATGGTATCAGGACGGTCATCAATCTGCGCGGTGCGAATGAGGCCAAGGCCTGGTACCGGGATGAGGTCGAGACCTCCCGCGAGCTCGGATTGAATCACATCGATTTCGGCATGTCGGCCAGCCAGGAGCTTGACATGAACAGGGTCAACGAGCTGGTCGCGATCATGCGCGATGCGCCGAAACCCATTCTCATTCATTGCAAGGCCGGTGCGGACAGGACAGGTCTTGCCACCGCTCTCTATCTCAGTCGCGTCGCACGGCTTGATGAGGAACAGGCGGAAAGCCAGCTTTCCTTCCGCTTCGGCCATATCGGCATTCCCTATCTGTCGCAAACCTACGCCATGGACCGGACGTGGGAAAACGCGGAAAAGATGCCGATCGCCGACGATTTCGCGATCGCCTCCAACGAATATTGAACATGGCCTTGGGCAGCCGGTGTAGGCAACAGACGCCGGCACCGCCCTTTGTCGGGATACCCAGCCGGCTATCGCCCACCCAGCGGGCTACCACGCAGCCTTAAACTTATCCCTCCACCCCGGCAGCCGAGATGGCGGGGGATTTTTGTCCAGGGCTCAATCGATCATCGGGCTTGCCGGTATGTGTCATTGCGCCCAAAGACGATGGCGGAGACGATTCTAATCCCGCCTCGCGTCGGGTTTCCACCCGCGCGTATATCCATTTCCCATGATGGCGACCGCAAGGGAAAGCTGTTCCTGCAAATGTTCGATTTCGCCGAGAAGCGCTTCGACAGCCGCCTTCGCATCGCCGTCATGACACTGGATGACATATCCCGCTATGTCGTCGGGCCGTGTAGGGGTGATTTTTTCAGCGTCGGGCATAGTGGATGACCTCTCGTTTGTTCACTAAATGTTCTAATTTTAGCGGAGAGTCAACAAGGCAATGCGCGCCGTCCTTCGATGGCGAGCGACTTTACACTTAAGCCTGTATTCTCGGAAATTTAACCGGAGGACGCTCTCAATCAAAAATGGCGGATCAAGGAGAGAACGGTCGGAGCATGGGATTCCGGCCCACAACTCCTTCGGTTTAGTGCGGTGGAATCAAACGTTAATGAACCGACGGATCCTCGCCATCCAGGAAGCTGCGAATCCCATCCTTCTCACAAGTGGCCAGGAATTCTTCCCAGGCGTCTTTGTCGGTAGCGAAAGGTTCGTCCCAGGTGGTGACATCGTCATGCTCGCTGATAACCTCGAGCGTCCAATCCTGCTGAGTGCCAGCCGGCCGGTAGATATCAACAAGGACGGTGATACCCTCGTCTTCAAACTCGCCCGAGAATTCTGAGTGTTCTATTTTCGGTTTTTTTGCCATCTCAACTCACTTCTTCCTCAAGGCTCGGATAGCGGCCTAAGAGGCGGCCATTTCAAAGCAAACAATAAAAGGTCGTCCTTCGTCTGGAAGGAACAACGTGCATTAAACGCGGCCTCTCCAGCGTTCCTAGTCTGTGGGTGCCGACTGTGTCTACCGCCGTGTTCCAAAAGCAACGCAGAAAGCACGCCAGA
>NZ_JBBHZH010000005.1:0-382878 GCF_049843495.1 Agrobacterium sp. M50-1
AATCTAATCACACAATATATAAAGGGCTCCGTGACAACGCGGAGCCCTTTTTGCGTCGCAAACATAAAATCGGAACCGCATACCTGTCAGGTACAAAACAGGATTGCGGGTCATCAAACCAATCCCGCCACTCACTTCCATGACCAATTCCATCTTCGGGATTGCCATAGACCCCAAAACGGTGATGATGCCCCGTCATTCCTGTTCGGATAAAAGCTGCCGTGACCGCTGATCCCTTGCATATACTCAAGACCGTCTATGGCTACGATGCGTTTCGCGGGCGGCAGGCCGAAATCATCCGGCATGTAGTGGCGGGCAATAATGCTTTCGTTCTGATGCCGACAGGTGGTGGCAAGTCGCTTTGTTACCAGATTCCAGCGCTTGCGCGCGACGGCATGGGGCTGATCGTCTCGCCGCTCATCGCGCTGATGGTGGATCAGGTCGCTGCCCTGCGTCAGGCAGGCGTGCGGGCCGAGGCTCTCAATTCCGATCTTTCTCCGGAAGAGCGGCGTGCGCTTTGGCGAGATATGCGGGCAGGCAAAGTGGATATTCTTTATGCCGCACCGGAAACCCTTCTCAAACCGGATGTCCTGGACGCTCTTCAGCCCATTGCCCTGTCGTTGATCGCTATCGACGAAGCCCATTGCCTGTCTCAATGGGGGCATGATTTCCGGCCACCCTACCGCCAGCTTGATACGCTGATCGAGCGTTTTCCCGACACGCCACGCATGGCGCTGACAGCAACGGCCGATGGGCCTACGCGCACCGAAATTCTCGGTCACCTGGGAATCGAAGAGGATGACGCCTTCATCGCAGGCTTCGATAGGCCCAATATCCGCTATGCGATCATGGAAAAGGATAATCCACGCGCGCAGCTGAAGCGCTTTTTGAAGGACCGCGACAGTGAAAGCGGGATCGTCTATTGCCTTTCAAAACGGAAGGTGGACGAAACGGCCGCGTGGCTGCGGGAGGAGGGGCGCGATGCACTGCCCTATCACGCTGGGATGGACAAGGCTGCCCGCGAGGAGAACCAGACCCGATTCCAGCACGGCGAGGCGGTCATCATTGTCGCGACCGTCGCTTTTGGCATGGGTATAGACAAGCCCGATGTGCGCTTCGTGGTTCATATTGATCTGCCCGGCAGCATCGAGGCCTATTATCAGGAAACGGGCCGAGCCGGCCGCGATGGTCTGCCATCGGACGTACTCATGCTCTACGGTTACGAAGACATCGCCCTGCGCAACCGCTTTATCGAAGAGTCGGATGCCGCGGACCAGCGCAAATATATGGAGCGCCAGAAGCTTGACGCGCTGCTCGGCCTTGCGGAAACCGCGAGCTGCCGCAGGCAGGTTCTGCTGTCCTATTTCGGCGACCGGTGTGAGCCCTGCGGCAATTGCGATACCTGCGCCGAGCCGCCCGACCTGTTTGACGGGGCCATAGCCGCACAGAAGCTTCTGTCCTGCATTTATCGCACGGGTGAACGTTTTGGCCAGGCTTATGTCATCCGCGTGTTGCTGGGTGTCGAGGATGAGCGGATTTCCCGCTTCGGACATGATCGCATCACGACATACGGTATAGGTAAGGAACATGACAATCGCACCTGGCGCGCCATTCTGCGTCAACTGGTTGCGTTACGCATGATTGAAGTGGATCTGTCCGGGCATGGTGGACTGTCCATTTCCGAGGACGGACGGCGTTTCCTGCGCGAAAAACCTGCGTTGATGCTGAGGATACCATCTGCTCCGCGTTCCGCCCGACAACAGACGCCCCGCAACGTGGTATCGGCGATTTTGCCTGAATCCGATCGCAGTCTTTTTGAGGCACTGCGTGCGAAGCGCATGGAAATTGCCCGTGCGCAGAACGTTCCGCCTTACGTGATTTTCCACGATAAGACCCTGATAGAACTTGCCACGGCAAAACCGGTCTCGGCGAAGGAAATGGCTGGGATTCCCGGCGTCGGAGACACCAAGCTGGAGCGCTACGGGCCTGCCTTTCTGGCGGCGATCATGCAGCACGCCGCTGGCGAGTGACCACGAGAAACCGAATGAAGAGCCGGGTAAGCAAAAATCGATGGCCCCCGGCAAAGGCTCAGCCGGTCGTGTCCTTGAACAGAACGTTCTGATCGATGAGGTAGCGCGAAAACAGCGGCAGGCTCGCGCCGCCGATTGCCCGCGCCTGGCTACCCACGGCACCTTCGATGATATCAGGCAGCGTCACACCCTGCAGATCGTGGTGTTTAAGGGCAAGGCGGGTGGCGGCGACGATCCTTGTTCTGACCCAATCGGGAAAACCGCCGTCGATGATGACGCTCGAAAAATCGATGATGGAGGCGGCGGCAATGACGGCCTGCGCCAGCGCTGCGGCAGTTTTTCGGATCCAGCTTTCCAGTGGTTCGCCGAAATCGATCCACTCGTCTGGAGAAAACCAGAGGGGACGCGGATCGATGCCCCTGTCCCGCAGCATGTTTTCCAGAACGAAGATCGACGCGATTTTCAGAAGCTGGACGGTGTTGCCGTCCTGCCCTTGCACCGGCAGCGGGCCGATCGCGCCGGCCGTTCCCGTCTTTCCGGAAAACAGCGCCGAATTCAGAACGACGCCGCCGCCGATAAAGGAACCGATGAAGACGTAGAGGAAATCCGGATAATGCTGGCCTGTACCGAAAACCAGTTCAGCGCCACAAGCACTGGTCGCGTCGTTTTGTAGAAAAACGGGATAGCTGACGCTTTCGGCAATTTCCGACCGGATATCCACGCCCCGCCATCGCTCCATTTCAATCTGCGGAGCGCCCACTTCCTGCGCCCAGTTCCACAATTCGAATGGCGCGGCGATGCCGACGCCGGCAATTTTCTCTCGCTCGGCCGGCGAAAGCTTCGATTCAAGCTCCGTTATGCCGTCGATTACAAATGGCAATATCCATTCCGGCATGGGATAGGGATAGGTTCTGCGCAGCTTGAGCCTGATCCGGCCGACAAAATCCATCAGCACGAGATCGACGCTGCGCCGGCCGATCTTCACACCAAAAGAAAAGACGGCGTCAGGATTAAGCCGCATCGGCGTCGAAGGCTGGCCGACTTTGCCGCGCAGTCTTTCACCACGAATGAGAAGTCCGTCCTTCTCTAGCGACCGCATGATGACGGAGACGGTCTGTGCCGAAAGTCCGCAAAGTCTTGATATTTCGGCTTTTGACAGTCCGCCGTGGCGGCGAACGAGGGACAGCACGAGCCGCTCATTATAGGCGCGCACCCCGATCTGGTTGGCGCCGCTGCTTATATCCATGGTGGTGGGCGGCGCCGGCGGCGCCGTCTCGACAGATTGTCTCATATGTCATCCTCCCGCCCGCAATATCCGTCGCGACCGATACAGCAGGCTTTATGGCAATCTTGCTATCGCAACGTTAAACGACGCGGCGATATTCCTCCCTGCCGCCTATTAGAATGCCATAGAGAATTAATAATTCAATCGGATTTATTTATTGACAGCCGTTTCCTTTGGTGGTTCCATCTGGGTCAACGATCATTGTTCTCGGAGGAGACGGGATCGTCGGGTAACCGTCACGGTGCTCAAATATCCATTGGGAGGATCTCATGAAGACCACTGTTTCCGCTCTTCTGGGCGCGCTTGCGCTTGGCGTTTCTTTCGCGTCCGTTGCGTCTGCAGCCGATACTTCGGTTTGCCTCATCACCAAAACCGATACCAATCCCTTTTTCGTCAAGATGAAAGAAGGCGCGACCGCCAAGGCCAAAGAGCTCGGCGTGACGCTGAAATCCTATGCCGGCAAGATCGACGGCGATTCCGAAAGCCAGGTCGCCGCCATCGAGACCTGCATTGCCGATGGCGCCAAGGGTATCCTGATCACCGCATCGGACACCAAGGGTATCGTTCCGGCCGTGCAGAAGGCGCGTGATGCCGGTCTTCTGGTCATCGCCCTCGATACACCGCTCGAACCCGTTGATGCCGCCGATTCCACCTTCGCCACCGACAATCTTCTCGCTGGTGAACTGATCGGCAAATGGGCCGCCGGCAGCCTCGGCGACAAGGCCAAGGATGCGAAAATCGCCTTCCTCAACCTCACCCCCTCCCAGCCGACGGTTGATGTGCTGCGCAACCAGGGCTTCATGAAGGGCTTTGGCATCGACGTGAAGGACATCAACAAGATCGGCGACGAGAGCGATCCGCGTATCGTCGGTCACGATGTCACCAATGGTAACGAAGAAGGCGGCCGTGCAGCGATGGAAAATCTGCTGCAGAAGGACCCCACCATCAACGTCGTCCACACCATCAACGAGCCCGCAGCTGCCGGCGCTTATGAGGCGCTGAAGGCGGTCGGCCGCGAAAAGGATGTTCTGATCGTATCCGTCGACGGTGGTTGCCCGGGCGTCAAGAACGTGGCGGAAGGCGTGATCGGCGCGACCTCGCAGCAATATCCGCTGCTGATGGCGGCGCTCGGCGTCGAAGCCGTCAAGAAGTTTGCCGATACGGGCGAAAAGCCGAAGCCGACCGAAGGCAAGAACTTCGTCGATACCGGCGTGACGCTGGTAACCGACAAGCCGGTCAAGGGCCTCGACTCGATCGATACGAAGGAAGGTCTCAACAAGTGCTGGGGATGATGCCTCAACGTTGAAACCCGCGGGGGCATTCGTGCCCCCGCCCTTGGACCAGAATGAATATCAGGCACGATCCGGGGGATCGGACAAAGGAATAAACGAGCGCGTTGCGCGCCCCTGCGGGGATGACACAGCCCGCTTCACAACACTTTGAAATCTACGCATCATTCTCTTTGGAGATAGACCCAGGTGTCAGGGCTGATGCGATAGAGCGATCGGGAGGAAAATCCAATGAGCGATCAGCCGGTGCGGGCTCAGCCGCATAATGAATTTGAAAAGGTGCTTTCGGGAAGTTCGACGCAGGTCGCCGCTTTCGATACGCACGACAAGAGTGTGCTGGAAAAATTCCAGCATTTTCTCCATTCCAGCCCGGCGGCCGTACCGCTTATCGTCCTGGTGCTGTCGCTGATTATTTTCGGCCTGCTCCTAGGCGGCAAGTTTTTCTCCGCCTTCTCGCTGACCCTCATCCTGCAGCAGGTTGCGATCGTCGGCATCGTTGGCGCCGCGCAATCGCTTGTCATCCTGACGGCGGGCATCGACCTTTCGGTCGGCGCGATCATGGTTCTGTCCTCCGTCGTCATGGGGCAGTTTACCTTCCGTTACGGTCTTCCGGCAGAGCTTTCCATTCTCTGTGGTCTCGCCGTCGGCGCATTTTGTGGCTTCATCAACGGCGTGCTGGTTTCGCGCATGCGCCTGCCGCCTTTCATCGTCACGCTTGGCATGTGGCAGATTGTGCTTGCGACCAACTTCCTCTATTCCGCGAATGAGACGATCCGCGCCCAGGACATTGCCCAGCAGGCGCCGATCCTGCAGTTCTTCGGTGCCAATATCCGTTTCGGCAACGCGGTCTTCACCTATGGCGTCATTGCCATGGTTCTGCTCGTTGCCCTGCTCTGGTATGTGCTGAACCGCACCGCCTGGGGCCGCCATCTTTATGCCGTGGGTGACGATCCGGATGCCGCAGAACTCGCCGGCGTCAACGTCAAGCGTATGCTGACCACCGTTTATACCCTGTCCGGCCTCATCTGCGCCTTTGCCGGCTGGGCCCTCATTGGCCGTATCGGCTCGGTTTCGCCGACCGCCGGCCAGTTCGCCAATATCGAATCCATCACCGCGGTGGTTATCGGCGGCCTGTCATTGTTCGGCGGACGCGGCTCCATCATGGGCATGATTTTCGGTGCGCTGATCGTCGGCGTCTTTTCACTCGGTCTCCGGCTTATCGGCACAGACCCGCAATGGACCTATCTGTTGATCGGCGTCCTCATCATCTTGGCTGTCGCAATCGACCAGTGGATCAGAAAGGTAGCAGGCTGATGGCAAAAGAACCCATTCTCACAGCACGCAATCTCGTCAAACGCTACGGTCGTGTGACTGCACTCGACAATGCCGATTTCGATCTTTATCCGGGCGAAATCCTTGCCGTCATCGGTGATAACGGCGCCGGCAAATCCTCTCTCATCAAGGCGATTTCCGGTGCGGTGACACCCGATGAAGGCGAGATCAGGCTGGAAGGCAAGCCGGTGCAGTTCCGCTCGCCGATCGAGGCGCGCAAGGCGGGCATCGAAACCGTCTATCAGAACCTTGCGCTGTCTCCGGCATTGTCCATAGCTGACAATATGTTTCTCGGCCGTGAAATCCGCAAGCCCGGCATTCAGGGCAGCCTGTTCCGGGCGCTCGACCGCCCGGCCATGGAAAAATTCGCCCGCGAAAAACTGTCGGAACTCGGCTTGATGACGATCCAGAACATCAATCAGGCGGTGGAAACCCTCTCCGGCGGTCAGCGCCAGGGCGTGGCGGTGGCGCGTGCGGCAGCCTTTGGCTCCAAGGTCGTCATCCTCGACGAACCGACGGCGGCACTCGGCGTCAAGGAAAGCCGTCGCGTTCTCGAGCTTATTCTGGATGTGCGCTCCCGCGGTCTGCCGATTGTCCTGATCTCGCATAACATGCCGCATGTTTTCGAGGTTGCGGATCGCATCCATATCCACCGGCTCGGCAAGCGCCTGTGCGTCATCAATCCGAAGGACTATTCCATGTCGGATGCCGTCGCCTTCATGACCGGCGCCAAGGAAGCGCCGAAGGAAACGCTTGCCGCATGACGCTGAAGCTTGAGACGATCGTCGAAGACGTTCTTCGGCGGGCAGAGGGTCAATCCCGTTTCATCATAGCGATTGCCGGTCCCCCTGGGGCCGGCAAATCCACGCTTGCGGATGCTCTTTTTGAGGCCTTGCGGGCGCGAGGCGAAACGGCCGCCGTCCTGCCCATGGATGGCTTCCATATGGATAACGGCATTCTTGAGGAACGGGGATTGCTGCCGCGAAAAGGCGCACCTGAAACTTTCGATGTGCGCGGCTTCCTGGATATCGTCTCCGCCGTCCGCAAGGGCGGGCAGGAGGTGCTTGTTCCGGTTTTCGACCGCTCCCGGGAAATTGCCATTGCGTCCGCCCGGGCGATTGCGCCGGAAACGCGCTTTGTCCTTGCCGAAGGCAATTATCTGCTGCTGAACGAAGCGCCCTGGACAAGCCTTTCCGAGAGCTTTGACCTCACCATCTTCGTGGGTCCGTCCTTCGCCGTGCTGGAAGAGAGGCTGCGGAACAGATGGCAGGGTTATGGTCTCGATGCGGCCGAGATCCATGCCAAGCTTTTCGAAAACGATCTTCCCAACGGAAAAAGGGTGATCGAAAACGCGCGTCCAGCCGATATTCATATCGATATCTGGGAATAGATTAACGCTTTCCAGTTCTTTACCGGCAAAGCGCGTTTGCCGTTAAGCCTTTGTTGACCATGTGTTGAATCTTTTTGATCCACAGGGCGGGGCTTTTGTGTGTCTATTCATTGACGCGAAAATTTCCTCATATACTATATGTGGTGTTCAAGGTTCTTCCGATTCGCAAGGGTTGGGAGCTAAGACGGGAATTCGGTGCGTAACGCCATCATGGCGGAACAAGGCCGAAACTGCCCCCGCAACTGTAAGCGGCGAGCATCGTTCCGATTTGGGTCACTGGAGCCAAAAGCTCCGGGAAGGCCGGAATAGATGTTGTGACCCGCAAGTCAGGAGACCTGCCTTGAGCGCAAACGTCCACGGGCGGGGTGTCCGGAGGAAGGTGTTGACGCAAATGATTTGCGTGCGCCCTTTTCTGCCCCCTCCAGAACAAGCTTCGGGGTGAAGTCATGCCAGTGCATTTCTTTAAGTTGCTGCGCTCGTCGGCGTAGAGAGTGATTTTGTGCGGCTTGCAACATTTTGGGAAAACCGGTCCCCGGTTTCCATCCGAAAATGCGAAGAGTTGCCTGGGCTACGCGCCTCACCTGAATGACAGATCCACCGCCACCCGATTGCGATTGCAATCGGCAATGTTGAGCCGTGTCCGAAATCGGCTTCGAGAGAGGAAATTATGACCGTCACCGTTTACAGCAAGCCCGCCTGCGTCCAGTGCACCGCCACCTATCGTGCGCTCGACCGCATCGGTGTCCCCTATGAGATCATCGATATCTCCGAAGATGCGGATGCGCTCGATCACGTTCGTGGCCTCGGTTACATGCAGGTTCCCGTTGTCGTCGCCGGTGAACGCCATTGGGCGGGTTTCCGGCCGGACATGATCGGCGCGATCAGCTGAGGCGGTAAGGCGATGGGCCTGATCGTCTATTATTCGAGCCGCTCTGAAAATACCCATCGTTTCCTTCTGAAACTGGGGCGGCGTTTGTTTCGCCTGCCGATCGGCGCTGAGGAAGATGTTCCCCATGTGTCGGAACCCTATGTGCTGGTCACCCCCACCTACGGGGGCGGCGGCACCAAAGGGGCCGTGCCGAAGCCGGTTATCCGGTTTTTGAACGAGCCCTCCAACCGAAATCTCATTCGCGGCGTCATCGCGGCGGGAAACACGAATTTTGGCGCAGCTTTCGCATCCGCCGGAGATATCGTCTCGCACAAATGCGCGGTGCCGTTTCTCTATCGCTTCGAGCTTCTCGGCACGGCCGAAGATGTCGCCAACGTCAAACATGGATTGGAACGATTTTGGACACGCTGACCTCGAGCGCCATGCGCAAGGACGCCAAACAGCCGGCAGCCGCATCCCAGAAACCGCTCGATGCGGCTCTCGACTACCACGCGCTGAACGCGATGCTGAACCTTTACGACGAGAACGGGAAGATCCAGCTCGACAAGGATCGGCTGGCCGCCCGGCAATATTTCCTCCAGCACGTCAACCAAAACACGGTGTTTTTCCATAACCTCAGGGAAAAGCTCGATTATCTGGTGACAGAGGGATATTACGAGCAGGAGGTGCTGGACCAGTATTCCTTCAATTTCGTGCGTGACCTCTATGACGAGGCCTATGCCCGGAAGTTCCGCTTCCCGACCTTTCTCGGCGCTTTCAAATATTACACCTCCTATACGCTGAAGACTTTCGATGGAAAACGCTATCTGGAGCGTTACGAGGACCGCGTCTGCATGGTGGCGCTGGCTCTGGCCCGCGGTGACGAGCAGCTTGCCCGCAATCTGGTCGATGAGATCATTTCAGGCCGCTTCCAGCCGGCAACCCCGACATTCCTCAATGCCGGCAAGAAGAGCCGCGGTGAACTGGTCTCGTGTTTTCTGCTGCGTGTGGAAGACAATATGGAGAGCATTGGCCGCTCCATCAATTCGGCCCTGCAGCTTTCCAAACGCGGCGGCGGCGTGGCGCTGTCCCTGACCAATATTCGCGAATTCGGAGCGCCGATCAAGCAGATCGAAAACCAGTCTTCCGGCGTCATTCCTGTCATGAAGCTGCTGGAAGACAGTTTTTCCTATGCCAACCAGCTTGGCGCGCGTCAGGGTGCCGGCGCGGTCTATCTGCATGCCCACCACCCGGATATCATGCGTTTCCTTGATACGAAGCGCGAAAACGCCGACGAAAAAATTCGCATCAAGACCCTGTCGCTCGGTGTGGTGATCCCCGACATCACCTTCGAACTCGCCCGCAACAACGAGGATATGTACCTGTTCTCGCCCTATGATGTGGAGCGGGTCTATGGCGTGCCGTTAACCGAGATTTCGGTCAGTGAAAAATATCAGGAAATGGTCGCCGACGGCCGCATTCGCAAGAAGAAGATCAAGGCGCGTGAGTTCTTCCAGGTCATTGCCGAAATCCAGTTCGAGAGCGGTTATCCCTACATCATGTTCGAGGACACGGTGAACCGCGCCAATCCTATCGCCGGCCGTATCAGCATGAGCAATCTCTGCTCGGAAATCCTGCAGGTCAGCGAAGCGAGCGAGTTCAATGCCGATCTTTCCTATAGCCATATGGGCAAGGATATTTCCTGCAATCTCGGTTCGCTCAATATCGCCGCCGCGATGGATTCGGCCGATTTCGGCAAGACGATCGAAACCTCCATCCGGGCGCTGACGGCAGTGTCTGACATGAGCCACATTTCCTCCGTTCCCTCGGTGGAAAAGGGTAATGACGCCAGCCACGCCATCGGGCTCGGCCAGATGAACCTGCACGGCTATCTGGCGCGCGAACGCATCTTCTACGGTTCCGAAGAGGGCGTTGATTTCACCAATATCTATTTCTACACGGTGACCTATCACGCCATCCGCGCCAGCAACCGCCTTGCCGTGGAAAGGGGCCAAAGCTTCAAGGGTTTTGAAAACTCCAAATATGCCTCAGGCGACTATTTCGACAAATATACCGAGCAGGAATGGCTGCCCGCGACCGAAAAGGTGAAGGAGCTGTTCGAAAAGGCCGGCATTTCCATTCCGACGCGGGAGGACTGGAAGGCGCTGAAGCAGGATGTCATGGCATCCGGCCTCTATAACCAGAACCTTCAGGCCGTGCCGCCGACAGGCTCGATCTCCTATATCAACCACTCGACATCCTCGATCCATCCGATCGTCTCGAAGATCGAAATCCGCAAAGAGGGCAAGATCGGCCGCGTTTATTACCCGGCTTCCTATCTTTCGAACGATAATCTCGAATATTATCAGGATGCCTACGAAATTGGCCCGGAAAAGATCATCGATACCTATGCGGCGGCCACCCAGCATGTCGACCAGGGCCTCTCGCTAACGTTGTTCTTCCGCGATACGGCGACGACGCGCGATATCAACCGGGCGCAGATCTACGCCTGGAAGAAGGGCATCAAGACGATCTATTACATCCGTTTGCGCCAGATGGCGCTGGAAGGCACGCAGGTTCAGGGCTGCGTTTCCTGCACGCTCTGAATTGAGGGACAAGACAATGAACATCGCCGTAAAACCCGTGTCCCGCATTCGCGCGGTAAACTGGAACCGTATCGAGGACGACAAGGATCTCGAAGTCTGGAACCGCCTGACCTCGAATTTCTGGCTGCCGGAAAAGGTGCCGCTCTCCAATGACATCCCCTCCTGGGGAACGCTGAAGGCGGAAGAACAGAAACTGACGATCCGGGTCTTCACCGGGCTGACATTGCTCGACACCATCCAGAACGGCGTCGGCGCCGTGCGCCTTATGGCGGATTCGGCAACGCCGCATGAGGAGGCGGTGTTGTCCAACATCTCCTTCATGGAGGCCGTGCACGCCCGCTCTTACTCTTCGATCTTCTCGACGCTTTGCTCCACGCCTGACGTCGACGATGCCTATCGCTGGTCGGAGGAGAACGAGTTCCTGCAGCGCAAATCCGCACTTATCATGCGCGAATATGACAGCGGCAATCCTTTGAAAATGAAGGTCGCCAGCGTGTTTCTGGAGAGCTTCCTGTTCTATTCCGGCTTTTACCTGCCGATGTTCTGGTCAAGCCGCGCGAAGCTCACCAACACTGCGGATCTGATCCGTCTCATCATCCGTGACGAGGCGGTGCACGGCTATTATATCGGCTACAAGTTCCAGCGGGCGCTGGAGCGTCTGGGCGAGAGCGAAAAACAGGAGATCAAGGATTTCGCATTCGATCTTCTGCTCGAGCTTTACGACAATGAGGCGAAATACGCCGAAGACCTCTATGACGGCGTCGGCCTGACGGAGGACGTCAAGCAGTTCCTGCATTACAACGCCAACAAGGCGTTGATGAATCTGGGTTACGAGGCGCTGTTTCCCGCCGAGGCCTGCCGGGTCAATCCGGCGATCCTATCGGCGCTCTCTCCCAATGCCGATGAGAACCACGACTTCTTTTCCGGCTCCGGCTCGTCCTATGTCATAGGCAAGGCGGTTGCGACCGAAGATGAAGACTGGGATTTCTGAAACCCTGATGTCAGCAGGAACCCGCAAAGCCTATTGCGGGTTCACCACCTGGCTCGCAAGGCGGAAGGGGCTGGAGACCGTTGCGCCGATCGCATCGAAAACGAAGGCTCCTGCACTATTGATATCACCGCCGCGCCTGCTTGCCTCCAGCTGCGGAACCATGGAGGCCAGCGCGGCATAACGGTCGTGATTGAGTGGGTCCGACGCCTCCAGATTGGAGATATCGACGAATTGCACGCCCTCTTTCAGGGCCGCTTCCTGAACCTGCGGATCGGTGACGTCAAGCGCACCGATGCGGGTGACATCAGCGCCCAGTATGGAGGATGCTTTTAAGGCCCGGTCGTCCTTGGACACCAGCACGGTGAGTGGCGGATTGAGCCGGCCGACGACCTCGATCTGCTTGCGGAAGACATCGGCGTCGATATCCGGCGCAGCCAGCACCACCTGCAGCTTGGCGATGACATCGTTCCTGCCTTCGAAGCGCAATTGCCGCAACGCTTCCATCACCAGCCAGCCGCCCATGCTGTGACCGAACACGACGACGCTTTTTCGTGGTGTCTGCCGGGTGAGGTCGGTCAACAACGCGGCCAGCGCATCGCGCGAATAGGTCGCCGATTCCTTGTCAGCCACGTAGCCGGTGACATTGGCCTGCGAAGGCCAGGAAAAGACCAATGGCACGCCATTCATATTGGCATCGGCAGCCATTTGCGCCGCGCGGAAAAGGGCTTCCTGATAGCTGTAATTATAGCCATGCACAAAAAGTGCGATCTGCTTGCCAGAGCGGGCAATATCTCCAAGGTCGGCGTTGAAGGCCGGCTTCGTCAACATGTCGGCCTTGGTAACAACGAAGTCCTTCTTCGGGTCCGGCTTGCCGCTGGACCACTCGATTTTTCCACTTTTATGGGTAGGTGGGATGGAAATATCGAAGCGCGCATAATTCGGCTCGGCCGCCCGTTCCGTGCCGAAGCCCTTTTTTGCGTCCTTGTTTCTCTCGCGTGTACTCGCCACATAGGCGGTTACGATTTTGGTGCCTTTGGCCCTGGTGTCCACGGCCTGCAGCACATCCGCCCCCGGTCTGCCAGCGCAGGATGAAAGAACGCCGAGGGTGAGAAGGAGCGAAAAAATCAGGCGCATGAATGGGCTACCGGTGATGAGGTCCGGCTCATAAATAACCGGCCGTTAATAAAGTTGCTACTGGAGAATGAATTGTGCTGCTGCGGTGGTCTTCGATGTGGAGAGGCATTCCCCACCTTGCTATCCGGACATGTTCGTTTTAGGCCGTAAAGATGACGAACAAGGTGTCGCTTTTACGACTGAAACTCACGGACTTCCGCAATTACGCGGCGGCTGCGCTCACGCTCGATGACCGCCATGTGGTGCTGACGGGCGACAATGGTTCCGGCAAAACCAATCTGCTTGAGGCTGTCTCCTTTCTCTCACCCGGAAGAGGCCTGCGCCGGGCCACTTTATCCGACGTAACACGGGTAGGGGAGGAGGCCGCCGGTTTCTCGATTTTTGCCGATGTCCAAGGCATGGATGGCGAAGTCGCCATCGGTACAGGGATCGAAGGTGATGGCGAGGTGGTGTCGCGTCGTCTGAGACTGAATGGCACGCCCGTCAAATCCGTCGACGAATTGACCGATCATCTGCGGGTTCTGTGGCTGACGCCCGCCATGGATGGCCTTTTTACCGGCTCATCATCGGATCGCCGGCGTTTCCTCGACCGGCTCGTGCTGTCGCTCGACCCTGCCCATGGACGGCGGGCAGGCGATTTTGAAAAGGCCATGCGCGGCCGCAACCGCCTGCTTTCGGAAGGCCGCTTTGATCCGGTCTGGCTGGACGGTATCGAAAAGCAGATGGCCGAACTCGGCATATCCATGGCCGTTGCCCGTTACGAGATGCTCGGTCTTCTGAAGAGCCTGATCGAAGGACGGGCGGGCAACGCCGCTTTCCCGTCGGCAGCGCTCTCGCTCTCCGGTTTCATGGATGATGGGCTCAATCGCCCCGCCGTCGATCTGGAGGATGAATATAGGCTTATGTTGCGCGATGGCCGGTATCGCGACGCCGCTGCCGGCCGTACGCTGGATGGGCCGCACCGTGTTGATCTCTTCGTACGCCATGCCGAAAAGGACATGGAGGCCGAACGCTGTTCAACCGGGGAACAGAAGGCGTTGCTGGTGGGGCTGGTGCTTGCCCATGCGCAGCTCACCGCCAATATGACCGGCCATGCGCCGGTTCTGCTGCTGGACGAGATCGCCGCCCATCTGGATGAGGGCAGGCGGGCTGCCCTGTTCGATCTCATTCACGCGCTTGGCGGCCAGAGCTTCATGACGGGAACGGATGCGGCCATGTTCTCGGCTCTTGGTGAGAGGGCGCAGTTCTTCAACGTATCCCACGGGAGCATCACGGCATGACGGCAAAGAGATGGAGTGCGACATGGATCCGCTGAGCCCGGAAGAAATCGAACGCTACAAGCGTCATATCCTGCTGCCGGAAATCGGCGGAGCCGGACAGCAGCGGCTGAAGGCGGCGCGCGTACTGGTGATCGGAGCGGGCGGTCTTGGTGCGCCCGTGCTTCATTATCTTGCCGCCGCCGGCGTCGGCACGCTCGGCATGATCGATGATGATGTGGTTTCCCTCTCCAATCTCCAGCGACAGGTGATCCACGATACCGGCACGATTGGGGAGCTGAAAACGGAAAGCGCCCGCAAGGCCATCGCCCGCCTCAACCCGCATGTCCGTACCCTCGTTTATGAGGAACGCTTTTCGCAGGTGTGGGCGCATGACCATCTGCAATCCTTCGATCTCCTTATCGACGGCTCGGACAATTTCGACACGCGTTATACCGCGGCCGATGCCGCGGAGGCTGCCAGGAGACCGCTGGTAACGGGTGCTGTCGGCCGTTTTGACGGCTCGGTGACGGTCTTGAAACCCTACGAGACAAATGCCGAGGGCATTCTGCTGCCGGGCTATCGCGACCTGTTTCCGGAGCCGCCGCCGCAGGGGCTTATTCCCAATTGCGCGGAAACAGGCATTGTCGGTGCGCTGACGGGCGTTATCGGCACGCTTATGGCCATGGAGGCGATTAAGGTGATCACCGGTGCCGGTGAACCACTGATTGGCCGCCTGCTCCTTTATGATGCCCTGTCGGCCCGTTTCGAAACCGTGCGATACAGGCGACGGCCAACGGGAGGGAAATCATGACCGAGATTATCGGGATCGGAGAGGACTTCGATCGCTGGCAGGAATTGCTGACGCTCATCATGTCGTCCTTTGCCTATATGGACGGCGTCATCGATCCACCGTCCTCGGCCCATCGCCTGACGCTGGATAATCTCTCCGAAAAGGCGAGGGCGGAAATTGCTTTCGTTGCGGTGGACGAAGGCGAACTGTTGGGTTGTCTGTTCTGCCGGCCGGAGCCACCCGCCTGCCTTTACGTCGGCAAGCTGTGCGTCTCACCCCAGGCGCAGGGGAAGGGCATAGGCAAGATGCTGCTGCAGAGGTCCGAAGCGTTGGCGCGCGAATTGGCGCTGCCGGCGCTGCGGCTGGAAACCCGCATCGAGCTGATCGGCAATCACGCCAGATTTGCCGCCTGGGGTTTCGTCAAGACCGCCGAAAACGCCCATGCCGGTTACGATCGCACGACTTCGATCGAGATGACCAAGGCCATCGGCTGAAATCGCCTTCACCCGACCCGGCTGCGTAAAGTCCGGAGTTCATCTTCCTCGTACGATCGCAGAGCCTACTGTAAAAGGCCGGATTGCACCATCTGGGAGAGAAAAACGGAGGAGACGCGGTCAATGCCGGTCTGTGATTGGATTTCTGCCGATCCGACCCGCCAAACAGCTTTCTCCGGCCCCCTGAAGAGCTGGATTTCCGTGCTGACCTTGTGGGTGAGGGGAGCCGCCTTTGTCGCTTCCACCATCTGCTTCATCAGCCTTAAGGACGGCATGCGCGTTCTGTCGCCGATCTCGTCCGCATTTGCACCAGCCTTCAGCCGCTGGAAGGCAGTCGCGACATCCGGCAGAGAGCAGTTCATCTTGATTTGCGCCACAACAACACCCGTGGGCGTTTTTGCACCGATACGTGCGGGCTCCGCCTTGCAACGCACCCGCTCCGTGCTCGCCACCCATAGCTTTGCGAATTGCTCCGCTTGTTCGTTCGTTGTCCCCTTGGGTGAATGCATGCCCCTGTTTCTGCGCTGCCAGGCGACCGGGTCTGCAACCAGTTCCATATCGGTGTAGCGCGGGCTGTTACCCGAAGATCCCCATTCCTTGTTCAAAAGAGACATGCTGGCGCGATCAAAATTCAGCCAGGCGCGATAATAGAGTTCCGCAGTCTCTTCAGGGGAGGGCGAAGCGGCTCGGGCCGAACCGCCGACCAGCATGAGCAGGATGAAGATCGATGTTAAGAACTTCGCCTGGATACCCATTGAACTTTCCCTCCCAATGATCGAATGACGGCGACCTGAACCAGCTCAGTTCCGCCCCGGCAGCACCCGGTTCGGCGGACGGTGGCCGTCGAACAGCGTGCGGATGTTGATGATGACCTTGTCGCCCATCTCGATACGGCCTTCGATGGTCGCAGAACCCATATGCGGAAGCAGCACGACCTTGCCTTCCTTGGCGAGCTTGATGAGCTTGGGGTTCACCGCAGGCTCGTTCTCATAGACATCGAGACCGGCGCCGGCGATCTTGCCTTCGCGCAGGCAGTGGATCATTGCTGCCTCGTCGATGATATCCCCGCGCGCGGTATTGACGATGTAGCTGGTAGGCTGCATCAGCGCGAGCCGCCGCGCCGAAATCAGGTGATAAGTTGCAGGCGTCGAAGGGCAATTGACGGAGACGATGTCCACCCGCGCCAGCATCTGGTCGAGGCTGTCCCAATAGGTCGCCTCCAGCTCCGCCTCTGTGGCCGGATTGACGCGCTTGCGGTTGTGATAATGGATGGAAAGGCCGAAGGCCTTGGCGCGGCGTGCAACCGCCGTTCCGATGCGTCCCATGCCGACAATGCCGATGCGCTTGCCGGAAATACGCCGCCCCAGCATCCATGTCGGTGACCAGCCGAGCCATTCGTCCGCGCCATTGGCGAGCACGCGTGTGCCTTCGATCATGCGCCGCGGCACGGCCAGTACCAGCGCCATGGTGATATCGGCGCTGTCTTCGGTCAGCACATTGGGCGTGTTGGTGACGGTAATGCCCCTGCGGGCCGCAGCATCCACATCCACATGGTCGATACCGTTGGAAAAGCTGGCGATCAGTTTCAGCTGCGGCCCCGCCTGCTCGATCATCGCGGCGGTGATGCGGTCGGTGACGGTCGGCACGAGCACGTCCACCCGCTGCATGGCGGCGACAAGCTCCGCTTCGCTGCGCGGCGTATCGTCGATATTCAGCTCGGCATCAAAGAGTTCGCGCATTCTGGTTTCAACGACGTCAGGCAATTTGCGGGTGATATAGACTGTCGGTCTCTTCTTGTGGGTCATCGTTTGCCGCTGCCTTGTTCAGAAGTCATTAACCAGAAAGAGCGATAATTTCTTTCAATCAGGGCGTTTCTACCAGACCCACCGGCGAAGACAAACAAAACTCGCTGAAGCTTGAGGCATGTGGAAACGAGCCTCCTTAAATATCATCCGGTTTGCAGAAGGCGGGAAACGGAAATGGGCATGCGCAGTGTGGTTTCTATCGTTTGCATTGCATTGTCTCTGGGCCTCCTCGGTGCGGCCGGCGAAGCCATGGCGCAGGGTGCTGCAAAAGGCGCAAGCGGTCTGCCGCTGCCGCGTTTTGTCAGCCTGAAATCAAAGCGCGTCAATATGCGCATCGGCCCGAGTACGGATTATGCCGTGTCATGGATGTATTTGAAATCGGGAATGCCGGTCGAAATAATCCAGGAATATGAAAACTGGCGGCGCATCCGCGATGCCGACGGTACGGAAGGCTGGGTCAACCAGGCGCTACTCTCCGGTGAGCGCACGGCCGTTGCGGCTCCGTGGATGCGTGGCAAGGGCAAGGAAGTCTATGTGAACATGCGCCGCGAAGCGCAGTCGGGCGCTTCCGTTGTTGCACGGCTTGAGCCGGGCGTCGTCTTCAGGATTGGCGAATGCAATGGCGACTGGTGCCGCGCCGAGGCCGGTCAGGCCTCGGGCTGGGTTTCGCAGGGCGAAATCTGGGGCGCTTACCCGGGCGAAGCCTTTAAATAAGGCCGTGCTTTTCGCCAAGCGCCTTCAACGATGACATGGGGCGCGGGCCGACCTGCTGAATGACGGCGGCAGCCGCAAGGCAGCCGAGCTTGCCGCAATCTTCGAGCGACCGGTCCTGCGTATAACCGAACAGGAAACCGGCGGCGAAAAGATCGCCGGCACCCGTCGTGTCGACCACGTCATGCACCGGATAGGCTTCTACCTTCACACGCTCCGTGCCGCGCAGGATGACGGCGCCTTCTTCACTCATCGTCACCGCCGCGATCTTGCAGTCGGCTGCGATTTTGGTCAGTGCCGCCTCGAAATCATCGGTTTCGTAGAGCGACAGCGCTTCCTGCTTGTTGGCGAAAACGATGTCCACCGTGCCGGAGCGCATCAGGTCGAGAAACTCTTCGCGATAGCGGCCGACGCAGAAGCTGTCGGAAAGCGTCATGGAGACTTCGCGGCCGTTTTCATGGGCAATGCGGGCGCATTCACGGATGGCGTCCTTGGCGCGCGGCGGGTCCCACAGGTAACCCTCGAAGTAGGTGACCTTGGTCTGCGCCACCACATCATCTTCCACATCTTCCGGGCCGAGATCGACACAGGCGCCGAGATAGGTGTTCATCGAGCGCTCGCCGTCTTCGGTCACGAAGATCATTGAGCGGGCGGTCGGCGGAAAGGTGCCTTCCGGTTTCGTTTCGAAATAAACGCCCTGGGCGCGGATATCGTGCTGGAAGATTTCGCCGAGCTGGTCTTCCGCCACCTTGCCGAAATAGGCGGCCCTGCCGCCGAAATTCGCCACGCCTGCCGCCGTATTGCCAGCGCTGCCGCCGGAGGCTTCGAGAGCCGGCCCCATCAGCGAATAAAGCAACTCGGCGCGTTCCGCGTCGATGAGGTTCATCGCACCTTTGGTAATGGCATTGTCGTTGAGGAAGCGATCATCGCAGCGGGAGATAATGTCGACGATGGCATTGCCGACAGTCAGTACGTCGAATTTCGTCATAGGCCCTATCCGTTTCGCACGGGTGTGCGTGTTTTTCGAAAGGTCTTAAACATTTCTCGCGGCAAGAAAAGCCCAAAGGGAAAATATGCGGTTCTCCCCTGGAGGGGAAGAAACGCGTCATCTGCCTGTAATGTGGTTAAGCTATTGCTCCTTCCAGAGCAAAAGGTGTGTGAATGCGTACCGGAATGGAAGACATGATGGTCTTCTGGCTCAACCGTTATCTCCGCCACGGATGTACTGGCGGCGTATAACGGACATAAAAGGCGGGGGAAACCCCGCTTTTTCTTTGCGCTGACGCCGCGGAATGCAGGGTTATGGGGCAGCGAAGACCATTCCCGGTGATGGCGCTTGACCGGTCTGGCTCCCACGGCATGCGATCCGCAATCGGGCGAAAACAAAGACGCTCAGCGTTTTCGCGATTCCATTCCGGCGGAAAACGCTCTAAAGCGGAGTATCTCCCGCAAAGCCGCGAAAGCTTTCCCTCCATGTCTGCCGTTGCCGCTAACGTCGCTCCGATTTTCATTCTCATCCTGATCGGCTGGCTTACAGTCAAGGCCGGTCTGTTCCGTGCCGATGCTGGCGAGATTCTCAGCGATTTCGTGTTCAAGATCGCCGTGCCGACACTGATCTTTCGCACGCTTGCGGAAGCGAACTTCCACGGTGCGTCGCCCTTCCGGCTCTGGATTACCTATTTCGCCGGCGTGGCCGTGACCTGGACAATCGGACATATCGTCACCCGTTACGTCTTCAAGCAGGATGTGCGTATCGCTGTCATTGCCGGGATTTCCTCGGCCTTTGCCAACAATATCTTCATCGGCCTGCCGCTCGTCGGCCGGTCCGTTGGTGATGAGGGGCTGGTGGCGCTTTCCATTCTGCTGGCCATCCACCTGCCGGTCATGATGATTGCCGGCACGATCCTGATGGAGAACGCCACGCACAAGGCCGTCGGGGGTGAAAAGCGAAGCATGGCTGCGGTCTTCAAACAGGTCGGTCGCAACCTCGTTACCAATCCGCTGGTGATTGGCCTGGTGATTGGCCTTTCAACCAATGTTTCCGGTGTGACGCTCACACCCATCCTCAAAACCGTGGTCGATCAGATTGCTTCAATGGCAGGGCCAGCAGCGCTCATCTCGCTCGGCATGGCGCTGACGAAATACACCATTCGCGGCAATCTTGGCATAGCTGTTACCATGACGGTGTTCAAACTGCTGCTCTTGCCCGCCTGCGTGTGGGCTATGGGCCACGCTCTCGGCCTTAGCCGAGAATGGACGGCGGCCCTTGTGCTCACCTCGTCGGTGCCGACGGGGGTGAACGCCTGGCTGATCGCCAATCGCTTTGGCATCGGCCACAGCGTCGCGGCCTCCACCATCAGCATTTCCACGGCGACCGGCGTTCTTTCCGTGTCGCTGTGGGCATGGCTGCTGAGCTGACCGCCCTGCTGAATTGATTATTTCTGGGCGCTGAGGATCTTGAAGCGGGCATTACGGCACACCTCGGCGCTGGTGCGGAACTCCGCTGCCAGTACCGGCTCATAGGGCATGCCGCGATTGGCAACCATCAGCAGCTTGCCGCCGCTGCGAAGCGCGCCGGCTGCCGTCTTGATGAAAGCCTGACCGAGAGCGGGCTCTGCCGCCTGTCCCGCCGCGTGGAAAGGCGGGTTCATGATGATGAGATCGTATTTTTCCTTCGGCGGTTCGTTCGCCAGATCCTGCCAGAAGAAACGTGCCGTCAGTCGCGGATTGTTTTCAAGAAGATTGGTCTTCGCAAATTCAAGCGCATTCCAGTCCGCCTCAAACAGGTCGATGCGGGCCGTGCGCGGCGATTTTTCCGCCAGCATTACCGAGAGGTAACCCCAGCCCGCGCCAAAATCAGCGGCGTTGCCGTCAAAATCGGTCGGCAGGCGCGATGCGAGAAGCTCCGAGCCGTCATCGACGCGGTCATGTGAGAACATGCCGGGCAGGGCGGTGAAGCGGCCTTCAACCGTCACGGGCTTCTGGGCAAGCTTCGAGAGAGCCGAGGAAACATCGTCCGGACGTTTGAACCAAAGCGCGACACCATGGTATTTCGGCGTCGAGTCGGCCTCGATGCCAAGCTTTGCCAGCGTCTTGCGCAGCGTCACGATGCCGTCTTCCTTTGATCCCGCCGCGACGATCAGGCCGCCGGCTTTCACGCGCGACAGTGCATCCGCGACGCGGTTTTCGTTCTCGCCACGATGTTTACCGCACAGCAACAGCGCCGCATCGTAATCCTCGCCCGAAATGTCCGGGGTGACCTGCGCGCCCTGCGCCTGCAGAGCCCGGTAAAGTGGCCGAAGATGCTGAACGGCAATGATCTCCGCGTCAAAACCATCCAGCCGCGGGCCAGCCTCCGCTCCCAGAAACAGAACGCGTTCGCCCTCTTTCGGCATATCGAGCATTTCTGCGGCAAAGGGGTGGAAAAGGGTTTTAACAGCGTCGCGGCTCATGGGAGCGTCCTTAGGGCATTTCCAGGAAAAGCGGGACTGCTTTTACATCTGGACAATGCGTTAAATCAAAGAGTTAGATCTCTCTGGCGGTGAGAAGGAAAGCCAAAGGATCTAAGCGGGATAGAAAAAAGGCGCGGGCAAAACCCGCGCCTCGATAGGGTCTGGCGGCGCGGCCTTATTCGGCAGCGGCTTCGCCGTCTTCCTTCTTCTTGTCGGCAGCGATTTCCTGGCCGGTGGCCTGGTCGACAACCTTCATGGACAGGCGAACCTTGCCACGCTCGTCGAAGCCCATCAGCTTGACCCAGACCTTGTCGCCTTCCTTGACGACGTCGGAGGTCTTGGCGACACGCTCGGAAGCGAGCTGCGAGATGTGGACGAGGCCGTCACGCGCGCCGAAGAAGTTGACGAAAGCGCCGAAGTCAGCGGTCTTCACGACCGTGCCTTCGTAGATCTGGCCGACTTCCGGTTCTGCAACGATCGAGTGGATCCACTTGCGGGCCGCTTCGATTTCCTTGCCGGAAGAAGAGGCGATCTTGACGGTGCCGTCGTCTTCGATGTTGATCTTCGCGCCGGTCTTTTCGACGATTTCGCGAATAACCTTGCCGCCGGAGCCGATGACTTCACGGATCTTGTCGACCGGAATGTTCATCACTTCGATGCGCGGTGCGAATTCGCCGAGCTGGCCACGGCTTTCGGTGATGGCGTTGGCCATTTCGCCGAGGATGTGCTTGCGGCCACCCTGTGCCTGCTCCAGAGCGATCTTCATAATCTCTTCGGTGATACCGGCGATCTTGATATCCATCTGCAGCGAGGTGATGCCGTCGGCAGTACCCGCAACCTTGAAGTCCATGTCGCCGAGGTGGTCTTCGTCGCCGAGGATATCGGAGAGAACCGCAAAGCGCTCGCCTTCAAGGATCAGGCCCATGGCGATACCGGCAACTGGCTTTGCCAGCGGAACGCCGGCGTCCATCAGTGCGAGGGAGGTGCCGCAGACCGTTGCCATCGACGAAGAGCCGTTGGATTCAGTGATTTCGGAAACGACGCGCAGTGTGTAGGGGAACTGTTCCGCGGTCGGCAGCATCGGACGGATCGCGCGCCATGCGAGCTTGCCGTGACCGATTTCGCGACGGCCCGGGGAGCCCATGCGACCTGTTTCACCGACCGAGTAGGGCGGGAAGTTGTAGTGCAGCAGGAAGCGTTCCTTGTACATGCCGGTGAGGCTGTCGACATACTGTTCGTCTTCGCCGGTGCCGAGCGTCGCAACAACGATCGCCTGGGTTTCACCGCGTGTGAACAGCGCCGAACCGTGGGTGCGCGGCAGCAGGCCGACTTCCGAGATGATCGGACGAACGGTCGACAGGTCGCGGCCGTCGATACGGCTCTTGGTGTCGAGAACGTTCCAGCGAACGATCTTGGCCTGAAGGTGCTTGAAGACAGCGCCGATTTCTTCCGGCGTATACTTGGCTTCGCCTTCTTCCGGCAGGAAGTGCGCCTTGACCTTCGCCTTCACGGCGTCGACGGCGGCGTAACGGGCAGCCTTTTCGGTGATCTTGTAGGCGTCGCGCAGTTCGGCTTCGGCGAGGGCCAGCATTTCGTTTTCGAGCGCGGAGAAGTCTTCCGGTTCGAATTCGCGGGGTTCCTTGGCGGCAACTTCGGCGAGCTTGATGATCGCGTCGATGACCGGCTGGAAGCCGCGATGACCGAACATGACGGCGCCGAGCATGATTTCTTCGTTGAGTTCCTTGGCCTCGGACTCAACCATCAAAACGGCGTCCTGCGTACCGGCAACGACGAGGTCGAGAACAGACTCGTCCATTTCGTCCAGATGCGGGTTAAGGACATATTCACCGTTGATGTAGCCAACGCGCGCGCCGCCAACCGGGCCCATGAAGGGAACGCCAGAGAGCGTAAGCGCTGCGGAAGCCGCAACCATCGACAGAACGTCCGGGTTGTTTTCCAGATCGTGCTGGATAACCGTGACGACAACCTGCGTGTCGTTCTTGTAGCCTTCCGGGAAGAGCGGGCGGATCGGACGGTCGATCAGGCGGGAAACGAGAGTTTCGTTTTCGCTCGGACGGCCTTCGCGCTTGAAGTAACCGCCGGGGATCTTGCCGGCCGCGTAGGTCTTTTCCTGGTAGTTGACGGTCAGCGGGAAGAAGTCCTGGCCGGGCTTCGGGGACTTTGCGGAAACCACTGTCGCGAGAACCATCGTCTCGCCGTAGGTTGCGATGACGGCGCCGTCAGCCTGACGGGCAACCTTGCCGGTCTCGAGCTTCAGCGGGCGGCCTGCCCATTCGATTTCCACGGAGTGTTGATTGAACATATCTTGTCCTTGGTTGTGGCTGACGTTCCGGCATCGTGCCGGCGGTGGCAGCGCGGTGACTCAATCACGGGCAAGACAGCGGGAGGCTTTCGACAAGCAAGCATCCGGCAATCCTGCCCCATGACAGGTCTGCGGTTGAAAAGGCGACACCGGCCCATCCGGGGCTACCTTATCGTCCGGGGGCCACATCTGCGGCAAACGCCCGGAAATTCATATAGCCTTTGAAAGGCCGGATATAAAAACCGGCGGGCATCGTTGCGAAACCCGCCGGAGAAGTTATTAGCGGCGAATGCCGAGAGCACCGATCAGCTTGCTGTAACGGGCTTCGTCCTTCTTCTTCAGATAGTCGAGAAGCGAACGACGGCTCGAAACCAGCGTCAGAAGGCCACGACGGGAATGGTTGTCCTTCTTGTGGTCCTTGAAGTGACCGGTGAGGTTGTTGATCCGCTCGGTCAGGATAGCGACCTGAACTTCCGGAGAACCGGTGTCGCCTTCCTTCGTTGCATATTCCTTGATGAGGGCGGCTTTGCGCTCTGCAGTAATCGACATCGGACGATCCTTTCTATTTTAAGGAAAAATGGGACGCCTTGAGCCGGGATGTCGTCCAGCTCAGGCCATTCGGCAGCAAAGGCAAAGCCCAAGCTGGCGCTGCCTATAAACTATTCCGGGTACAATTGAAAGAGGCGATTGACTGCGCCTCCCAGAGCGTTTCCAGGAAAGGTGTGAAGCGGTTTTCAGTTGGGGAACGCATAGGCGAATAGATGGAGCCGTTTCAGCCGAAAACCCGCTTCGGCCGGAATTCTCCCTCGCCGATCTCGCCGATGGCGATGAGCTTGCCATGTGCGGTGGCATAGGCTTCCGGATGATTGGCCGGCGCATCGCGCCCGCGCAGCAGGATAGGGTTGCCCATTTTCAGCCGGTGCGCCTGGTCGTCGTTGATGATGAGGCGGGGAAGGGCGGAAAGCGCCTCTGCCGTATCGATCAGAAACGCGTCCAGTGCTTCAAGCCGCTCGTCGCGATCTTCGATCGCTTCCAGCGCCGTCAAGGTCTCGAGCGGCACCATCATGTCCTCGCCGAACGGCGCAACCATGGTACGGCGCAATTGCGAGATATGGCCGTAGCAACCGAGATCGCGGCCCATATCGCGTGCGAGTGCACGCACATAGGTTCCCTTGCCGCATTCCACCTCGAAATGGGCGGTGTTGGCATCGGGGCAGGCGAGCAGTGTCAGGCGGTGAATTTCCACTTCGCGTGCCGGGATTTCCACGGTCTCGCCGTCGCGCGCCAGATCATAGGCGCGCTCGCCGGCGATCTTGATGGCGGAAAACTGCGGCGGCGTCTGCATGATAACGCCGGTGTAATTGGGCAGAATATCGCGGATCGCCTGTTCGTCGGGGCGCTGGTCGGAGGAATTGACGGCCTCGCCTTCCAGATCGTCGGTCGTGCGCTCCTCGCCCCAGGTGACGGTAAACTCGTAGATTTTCCGGCCGTCCATGACGTAGGGAACGGTCTTGGTGGCATCACCCAGCGCAATCGGCAACATGCCGGAAGCCAGCGGATCGAGCGTGCCGGCGTGGCCGGCCTTCTGGGCGTTGAACAGCCACTTGATCTTGGAAACGGCTTCGGTGGAGCCGAAATCGAGCGGCTTGTCGAGAATGAGCCAGCCCGAAATCGGGCGGCCCTTGGGTTTGCGGTGCTGCTGTTTATGTGGTTTGGACATGCTTCAGTTCTGTTCGTCGTCTTTTTCGTTTGAAGGTCCAAGATCGCGCTGCACCTCCGGTGACCGCAGGAGTGCGTCGATCTTCTGGTAATTGTCGAAACTCGTATCGTCGCGGAAACGCAGTTCCGGCATGTATTTCATTTGCCGCAGCTGGGGGCCCAGACGTCCGCGCATGAATTTGGCGTGGCGGTTGAGGGCGCTGATGATGTCGGTGTGATCCGCAACGCCAAGCGGCGTCACGTAAGCGGTCGCGATCTTGAGATCGGGCGACATACGCACTTCCGAGATGGAAATGACGGTGCTTTCGATCAGGTCGTCACGGACTTCACCGCGCTGGAGAATCTGGGTCAGTGCGGCGCGCACCTGTTCGCCGACACGCAGCATGCGTTGCGAAGGGGCCGATGATGTTGCTTTTGCCATTGGTAATGCCTCAAACGGAGCGAGCGCCGGTTAAGCCGGCGCCCGACAGAAAAATCCTGTTTTGCGGCGAGACGCTTAGAGCGTTCTCGTGATGTGCTCGACGCGGAAGCACTCGATGGTGTCGCCGGCGCGGATATCTTCGTAGTTTTCGAATGCCATACCGCACTCCTGACCAACGGGCACTTCGTTGACTTCGTCCTTGAAGCGCTTGAGGGTCTTGAGCTTGCCTTCGTGGATAACGACGTTGTCGCGCACCAGACGCACACCCGCACCACGTTCCACCTTGCCCTCGACGACGCGGCAACCCGCGACCTTGCCGACCTTGGTGATGTTGAACACCTCGAGAATTTCGGCATTGCCGAGGAAGGTCTCGCGACGTTCCGGCGAAAGCAGACCCGACATCGCCGCCTTCACGTCATCCACCAGATCGTAGATGATGTTGTAGTAGCGGATTTCGATACCGGCGCGTTCGGACGCCGTACGTGCCTGCGCGTTGGCGCGAACGTTGAAGCCGATGATCGCGGCGTTCGATGCCTCGGCAAGCGAGATATCCGATTCCGTGATGGCACCAGCACCAGAGTGAACGACCCGAGCGCGGACTTCGTCTGTGCCGAGCTTGTCGAGCGAAGCGATAATGGCTTCGACCGAACCCTGCACGTCTGCCTTGATGACCAGCGGGAATTCCTTCAATCCCGAAGTCTGCAACTGGCTCATCATCTGTTCCAGCGAGCCGCGCTGACCGGTCTGGCGGGCGACAGCCTTGTCGCGTGCCAGACGCTGGCGGTATTCGGAAATCTCGCGGGCGCGGCTTTCGTTTTCGACAACCGCAAAACGGTCACCGGCCGACGGCGTGCCGGAAAGGCCGAGGATTTCGACCGGCATGGCCGGACCGGCTTCCTTGACGTGTTCGCCCTTGTCGTTGACGAGCGCGCGCACACGGCCCCACTGGTCACCGGCAACGATGATCTGGCCGGGCTTCAGCGTACCCTTCTGCACGAGAACGGTGGCGACGGCGCCGCGTCCACGGTCCAGCTCGGCTTCGATGACCGTGCCTTCTGCGGTGCGGCTTGGATCTGCCTTGAGATCGAGGATTTCCGCCTGAAGCAGGATCGCTTCGAGCAGCTTGTCGAGATTGAGCTTGTTCTTGGCCGACACTTCGACGTCAAGAACTTCACCACCCATGGATTCCACGAAAACTTCGTGCTGCAGCAGCTGCTGGCGAACCTTTTCAGGGTTTGCCTCGTGCTTGTCGATCTTGTTGATCGCAACGACGATCGGAACACCGGCAGCCTTGGCGTGATTGATGGATTCGATCGTCTGCGGCATCACGCTGTCGTCTGCGGCCACAACCAGCACGGCGATGTCGGTTGCCTGCGCACCACGGGCACGCATGGCCGTGAAGGCGGCGTGGCCGGGGGTGTCGATGAAGGTGATTTTCTGGCCGTTCTTTTCGACCTGATAGGCACCGATATGCTGGGTGATGCCACCGGCTTCGCCAGCAACAACATTTGCCTGACGGATGGCGTCGAGCAGCGAGGTCTTGCCGTGGTCGACGTGACCCATGATGGTGACCACCGGCGGACGGGAAACCATCTCGCCTGCGTCGTCAGCCTGATTGAAGATGCCTTCTTCAACGTCGGATTCAGACACGCGCTTGACGGTGTGGCCGAATTCGACCGCGATCAGTTCGGCCAGATCGGCGTCGATCACGTCGCCCGGCTTCATCATCTGGCCTTCCTTCATCAGAAACTTGATGACGTCGACAGCGCGTTCGGACATGCGCTGCGACAGTTCCTGAATGGTGATGGTCTCAGGCAGGATCACTTCGCGCATGACCTTTTCGCGGGTTTCCTGCATCTGGCTGCGGCGGAATTTTTCCTGGCGGCGGCGCATGGATGCCATGGAGCGGCCACGCGGCGTGCCGTCTTCATCCAGATTGGACGAGGTAACGGTCAGCTTGCCGCGACGGCGTTCTTCTTCCGTCTTCAGGCGGGCGGCGGGCTTGGCCGGAACCGGAGCCGCGACCTTGCCGCGAGCCGGAAGGCTGCTGCCGCGGCGCGCACCACGATCGTCCTCATCGTCACCACCGGTACGACGTCCGCGCGGAGCGACGGTTTCAGGCGTGGCAGGAGCAGAACGGGGAGCGGCGGCTGCAGGCTGAGGACGGGCGTCGGCTCGGGGCGCAGGTGCTGCGGCCGCAGCCGGCGTTTCATCGGCCGGTTCGGATTTTGCTTCAGTGGCAGGCTGGCTTGCAGCCGCCTTTGCAGCCGCAGCCTCTTCGACGGCGCGGCGCGCCGCCTCTTCCTTTTCGGCTGCGATGCGCTGTTCTTCCTCGACCTTGCGGCGCGCTTCATCTTCCGCGCGCTGCTTGGCTTCCACCACGTCACGAGCCTGCGCTTCCATCAGCGCGCGGCGACGGGCTTCCATCTCGCCTGCTGAGAGATCGTGCAGAACATTGCCGCGCGGCCGGTCAGGCTGGCGCTGCTGGGGTGCGGACGAGCCTGGACGCTGCTGCGACTGGGAAGAACCCGGACGCTGCTGCTGGCCGCCTGGCTGGTGAATACGCTGCTGGGGAGCCTGCGGACGCGGTGCCGAAGGGGCAGGGGCTGCTACCACCGGCCTTGGTGCTGCCGCAACAGGCTGAACCGGCTTCTCGTCTTCAGGACGCAGGGGGCGGCGCTTGCGTGTTTCCACGACAACCGCGTTTGTGCGACCTCGACCCATGTCCTGCCGCACGGTGCCCTGATTCATCCCGCCCGGTTTCAGGGTAAGAGTCTTCTTGGCCGGCGCATTGAGTGTCTTGTCGTCGTTGTTGTCGGTCATTCCGTTCCCGTTCCTTCGGACGAGAACCGGATGACGTTCATCAGGTCTCGTCGTTCAATTGCTGCATCGGAACGCGGCGACCGTTCATGTCGGGCAACCGCGTCATTGTTCTGTCCGGGCAGCGTCGCGTTCCGCCTGAGATCGACCGCCAAGGCGGTACTGCTCAAGCATCGTTGCGCGCTTCACTACACCTTCACCCGCCTGCCCTGCAAGCGCGCAGGCATGGATAAAAGCATTCTGGCCCATCAACTCGTCCATTTCGGCTCCGCTGAAGAGCCGGAAGGACGGAATTTCATTGCCGGCATCACTGCCGAGCGTCCAGGCCTTGCGGGCCTGGTCAAGTTTTCTCACGCCGTCGGCCGCAGCATCGGTCGCATGGAACACGGCAATCGCGTTCCCGGACCGGACGGCGGCATCGACCTTCGTCGCACCGCTGATGAACTGGCCCGCCTTGCGCGCCATGTTCATCATTCCGGCAAGCTGCTGCGCCATCAGCCGGTCGAGAAGAGCGAGAAGCTCGGGCCCGGCCTTGACGTCGCGTTTGAGCGCCCGTGCGAAGAGCTTCTTCGCGATGGCTTTCTCGATCAGGGCGCGCTCGGGTGTTACCCAGCAACCGCGCCCCGGCAATTGGCGTTTCAGATCCGGCACGACGCTGCCGTCCGGGCCTGCGACGAAGCGGATCAGCTCATCCGGCGATCCGCTTTGCCGTGTCACAATGCACATACGTCCATTGACGTCGCCTTTGAGCCGCCCGTCGTCATCCGTCTCGGGCAGCTCGTCCGGCTCATGCGCCTGCGATATCATTCCTGTTCGGCGGTATCCGCCTCCTCGGCAGCTTCCACCTCGGCTTCCTCTTCGGAAGCGAGTTCTTCGGCGGTGATCCAGCCTGCCAGAAGGCGGGCCTGCACGACCATGTTTTCGGCTTCGACGCGGGAAACGTCGAGCTTGGAGAAGATGCCTTCGAACTTCTTCGTCTCGCCGTCCTTGCGCTCGCTCCAGCCAACCAGGTCGTCTGCGGCACAGCCGGCAAAGTCCTCGATGGTCTTGATGCCGTCTTCACCCAGCGCAACCATCATCTGCGAGGTCAGGCCGTCGATCTGGCGTAACTCGTCGGAAACGCCGAGTTCCTTGCGCTTGGCGTCCATTTCGGCTTCCAGGCGCTCCAGATATTCGCGGGCGCGGGTCTGGATTTCATCGGCGGTGTCTTCGTCGAAGCCATCGATCGACGAAATTTCGTCGAGATCGACATAGGCCAGTTCTTCAACCTGCGCGAAGCCTTCCGAAGCCAGAACCTGACCGACCATTTCGTCGACATCCAGCGCTTCCATGAAGAGGGCCGTACGCTCGTTGAATTCCTTCTGACGGCGCTCGGATTCTTCCTGCTCGGTCATGATGTCGATATCCCAGCCGGTCAGCTGCGATGCCAGACGCACGTTCTGGCCACGGCGGCCGATGGCGAGCGACAGCTGCTCATCCGGAACAACCACTTCGATGCGCTCGGACTCTTCATCCAGAACGACCTTGGCGACTTCCGCCGGCTGCAGGGCGTTGACGATGAAGGATGCCGGCTCCTGGCTCCACGGAATGATGTCGATCTTTTCGCCCTGGAGTTCGCCGACAACGGCCTGGACGCGCGAACCGCGCATACCAACGCAGGCGCCGACCGGATCGATGGACGAGTCGTTCGAGATGACGGCGATCTTGGCGCGCGAACCGGGGTCGCGGGCAACCGACTTGATCTGGATGATACCGTCGTAGATCTCCGGAACTTCCATGGTGAAGAGCTTCACCATGAACTGCGGATGGGTACGCGACAGGAAAATCTGCGGGCCGCGCTGTTCGCGGCGAACGTCGTAGACGTAAGCGCGCACGCGGTCGCCGTAACGCATGTTTTCCCGCGGAATCATCTCGTCACGACGGATGATGCCTTCGCCACGGCCGAGATCGACGATGACGTTGCCGTATTCGACGCGCTTGACGGTGCCGTTGACGATTTCGCCGATACGGTCCTTGAATTCGTCATACTGGCGGTCACGCTCTGCTTCGCGCACCTTCTGCACGATGACCTGCTTGGCGGACTGGGCGGCGATACGGCCGAAATCCATCGGCGGCAGCGGATCGGCAATGAAGTCGCCGAGCTTGGCGTCCGGGTTGCGGTCGCGGGCCAGTTCGAGCGGGATCTGGGTCGAATAGTCCTCAGCCGCTTCGACCACTTCCAGAAGACGCTGCAGGCGGATTTCGCCGGTCTTGGAGTTGATGTCGGCGCGGATGTTGGTTTCCGAACCATAGCGCGAGCGGGCGGCTTTCTGGATAGCGTCAGCCATTGCGGCAAGCACGATTTCGCGGTCGATGACCTTTTCGCGCGCCACAGCATCGGCGATCTGCAGAAGCTCAAGCCGGTTAGCACTCACTGCCATTTTTCTATCTCCGTAAGTCGCATAATTGCGTTGATCGCCCTTATTTCCGGGCTTTACGTTGGAATTAGTCTTCGTCTGCTTCGTTTTCGTCGTTCTGGTTTGCGGCGGCGGCCTTGGCCGCCTTGTCTGCCCGCAGCGCATCACGAATAAGGTCGTCCGTCAGAATGAGCTTCGCATCGGAAAGCGCGCTGAACGGAATGATGACTGTCGGCTCTTCGCCATAGGCGATCTGGTCGCGTTCCAGCTTGAAGCCGTCAGCATTAACCTCGACGATCTTGCCGCGAAACCGCTTGCGGTTCTCGACCAGAATGGAGGTTTCGACCTTCACCAGATGACCCTGCCAGCGGGTGAAATCCGATTTGCGAACCATCGGCCGGTCGATGCCGGGCGAGGAAACTTCGAGATGATACGCTTTATCGACCGGATCTTCCACATCAAGAACCGGTGAAATCGCCATCGAAATTGCTTCGCAGTCCTGAACTGTCATGGTTCCGTCTTCGCGCTCGGCCATCACCTGCAGCGTCATGCCGTTCTGGTTGGAGAGCCGCACGCGCACCAGAAGATAGCCCATGCCCGTCAGAACAGGTTCGATGATCTCGGCAATGCGCTGGTCGATGCCTGTTTCGGTAATCAGTCGCGGTTCTTGTGCGGTCTCTGCCATCTGGCCTTCCGGTCTTTGATTTTCACCGGGCTTTCTGCCCGTGGTTTCCGGTTCGCCTAACGAAAAAGAGCGGAGCCTTGCGGCCCCACTCTTCATCAAGCGATCAAGAATTTCAGGGGTCATATAGACCCATCGGGGCAGGATTGCAAGGTTTTAGCGGGCTCCTCCGCTTCGGTCGCCGCCTTCGCCACATTTTCACCCTTACCTTGTCGGAAAGGCTGGCATGATTACCGGCACTGTCTATAGTTGCCGTTTGACAAATCGCAGTTGCATCAAGTGGACAGAGCGTGCCTGACCGTAAATCGCCACTCGCGCCTTTAAGGCATTTGACTTACAGACGAATCTGGATCGCGAGCCTTGCCTCGAATTTCGGAGGACTGATCCAGGCGGTGGGCGCCGCATGGATGATGACGTCGCTCTCAAGTTCGGAAAACATGATCGCGCTGGTGCAGGCCTCCACCTCTTTGCCGATCATGCTGTTCTCGCTGATTTCAGGGGCGCTGGCCGATAGTTTCGACCGACGCCGCATCATGATTTCGGCGCAGCTGCTGATGCTGACGGCCTCCGTGCTGCTGACGGTTTTTGCCTGGTCCGGCTGGCTCACGCCCTGGCTTCTGCTCTTCTTCACCTTCATGATCGGCTGCGGCACGGCGCTCAACAATCCGTCCTGGCAGGCATCGGTCGGCGAAATGGTGCCGCGCGAGGATTTGCCCGCCGCCGTGACACTGAACAGCGTCGGTTTCAACATCACCCGCAGCGTCGGCCCGGCCATAGGTGGTATCATCGTCGCCGCCGCCGGTGCGGCCGCGGCGTTTTTCGTGAATGCGCTGAGCTATTTCACCCTTATTTACGCCCTGTTTCGCTGGCAGCCGCCCAAATATGCCTCGACATTGCCGCGAGAGCAGCTTCTCGCCGCCATCTCGGCCGGCATGCGTTATGTTGCGATGTCGCCCAATATCGGCAAGGTGCTGGTGCGTGGTTTCCTCTTCGGCCTTTCCGCCAGCGCCATCCTCGCCCTGATGCCCATCGTCGCCCGCGATCTCGTCGAGGGCGGTCCGCTGACCTACGGCGTCATGCTCGGCGCATTTGGCGTCGGCGCGATAGCCGGCGCGCTGGTCAGTGCGAGACTGCGTGAGGTCCTGTCCAGCGAATGGATCGTGCGCGTCGCCTTTTTAGGCTTCGCTTTCAGCTCCGGCGTGACGGCCGTGAGCACGAGCGCGATCATCACCTCGCTTGTCCTGACGGTTGCCGGCGCCTGCTGGGTTCTGGCGCTGTCGCTCTTCAACACCATCGTCCAGCTTTCCACGCCGCGCTGGGTGGTTGGCAGGGCGCTCTCGCTTTACCAGACGTTGACCTTCGGCGGCATTGCGGTGGGCAGCTGGCTGTGGGGTGAACTCGCGGAAGATTACGGCATTTCCTATTCGCTGCTCTGTTCATGTGCGCTGATGCTGCTCGGCGTCGTCGTCGGCCTCAAGCTCGCCATGCCGGCCTTCGCTTCGCTTAATCTCGATCCGCTCAACCGTTTCGTGGAACCGCCGCTGAGACTGGACATCAAGCCGCGCAGCGGCCCCATCGCCATTCTCATCGATTATGAAATCCATGACGAGGACCTCGGCGAATTCCTGCCGCTGATGGCCGAGCGCCGCCGAATCCGTCTGCGTGATGGCGCGCGCAACTGGAACCTGATGCGTGACCTGGAAAACCCCGACATCTGGACCGAAAGTTACCATGTGCCGACATGGGTGGAATATGTCCGCCATAACCACCGCCGCACCCAGGCGGATGCGGAGGCCTGGGACCGGCTGCTCGAGCTTCACCGGGGCAAGACGCGGCCGCGGGTGCACCGGATGATCGAGCGGCAGACCATCCCGCCGACCGACGATATCTTTCACAAGCCCCATACCGACCAGCATTGAGAGGCTGGGAGATGCAGAAACGGGCCCGGTAAAAGGCTATTGGGTCCTTGCCAGAACCCTCGACGTCATCCTCGGGCTTGTCCCGAGGATCCAACCACGTATCGTTAAATCAATCGGTTGCAGATGCTCGGGACAAGCCCGAGCATGACGACGGAGAGGTTTTCCGACGTCGCCCGTAACGTGCTATTTCAGCTTAGCCTTCAGGCTTGCATCTGGAAAACACGTCGGTGAGAGCCCGTTCTTGGCCTGCCAGTCGCCGAGCGAGCGGCGCGTCTTGAAGCCTGCCAGCCCGTCGGCCTTACCGACATCATAACCCTTGGCAACCAGCGCCTTTTGCATGGCTAGAACGTCGGAGCGCAACATCGACCCGACATTGCCCCATTCACCCTTGAACGGGCCTGCCCCATGGGCGATGCGGTCGGCGAGATTGCCGATGAAGAGCGCGTAGAGATCGGAATTATTATATTCCTTGATGACGTAAAAATTCGGCGTCACCACGAATTCCGGCCCGTGCCGTCCGGCCGGCACCAGCATCATGCCGTCGGCGGATAGGTCATTGGCCGGAAAGGCTTTTCCGGAAATGCGGGTAATGCCCATCTTCGCCCAGTCGGCCACCGGGCGGGCAAGATCAGGTCCTTCCTGCGCGCAGGAGACATTGGCAGGGATCGAGACTTCAAAACCCCAGTCGCGATTGCGCTGCCAGCCGCGCTGGGAAAGATAGTTCGCTATGGATGCCAGCGCATCCGGCACGGAGTTCCAGATATCGCGGTGGCCGTCGCCATCGAAATCCACGGCATATTTGAGATAGCTCGACGGCATGAATTGCGGCTGGCCGAGGGCGCCGGCCCAGGAACCCATCATGCGCGAGGCCGCGATATCGCCACTTTCGACGATCTTCAGCGCATCGATCAGCTCGGCGCGGAACATCTCCTTGCGGGTCGACATATAGGCTTTTGTAGCGAGTACATCGACCACCGAATGCGGCAGTTTTGCCCGGCCGAAACCGGATTCTCGGCCCCAGATCGCAACGACGATATCACCCGGCACACCGTATTTCACCTCGATCCTGCGCAGCGTCGCCGCATGGGTGGCTGCTAGCGAACGGCCGGTGCTGGCGAGCCCCTGCAGCCGCTTTTCGGAGAAATAGGCGCCGGGTGATGAAAATTCCGCCTGGCTCTGGCTCTGCTCCTTCGGTGGCTTCTGGCCGGGAATGACGAGATCGGGCAGGTTCCAGCTGATGGAGAGACCGCGAAGCGTGGCTTCAAGCGTCTTTTGCGAAATGCCGGCCTTGCGGGCCTCCGGCCAGATTTCCTTTTTCAGCCAGGCATTAAATTCAGCGTCATATCGGGCTGCCGCTGCTCCTGTCGGTGCCGACTGCGCTAGAGCTGTCGTTGCTGAAAAAACGGAAAGAAGTGCAGCCAGTGCCTTCGGGGCAAAATGGTTTCGCATTCGGTCTCCTCTTTGAATGACGGGGAGGGATGGCTTCAGATCGTCGTGCGCGCCCGAAGCGCCGCCGTCAATGTGCCCTCATCGAGATAATCGAGCTCACCGCCCACCGGCACGCCATGCGCAAGCCGGGTGATCTTGATGTCGAGACCGGAAAGGCGGTCGGTGATGTAGTGGGCGGTCGCCTGACCCTCCACCGTCGCGTTGACGGCGATGATAAGCTCGCGGATGCCGCCGGCGCTGACACGGTCGATCAGGCCCTTGATATTCAGGTCCTCCGGTCCGACGCCGTCGAGCGGCGACAATGTACCGCCAAGCACGTGATAGGCGGTGTTCATCGCGCCCGTCCGCTCAAGCGCCCAGAGATCCGACACGTCTTCCACCACGATGATGACCGACTGGTCGCGCCGGTCGTCAGTGCAGACGGTGCAGGGATCGATCGTATCGACATTGCCGCAGCAGGAGCAGATCTTCACCTTGTCATAGGCCTCGCCCATGGCATGACCCAGCGGTCCGAGAAGCTGTTCCTTCTTCTTGATGAGATGCAACGCTGCCCGCCGCGCCGAGCGGGGCCCAAGCCCCGGCACTTTTGCCAGAAGCTGGATCAGTTTTTCAATTTCGGGACCGGTGACTCGTTTTGCCATGAGCGCTTTCTACTGCATAAATCGGGAAACGGGAATCATGAAGCTTGAAGGATAGTCCATGAAAATACGGGCGGTGTGCCGGGGCGAGGCAAAGAACCTGCCGGGAAAGACGACGAAGACGGGCATCTTCAAACATCCCGTGAACGGGCCGGTCATGGTGGATGCAGAGGGTATTGTCAGCGATGCCGTCTGCAATCGCAAACATCACGGCGGGCCGGATCAGGCAATTTACGTGATGGGCTCCGTCGATCTCGACTTCTGGTCCCGCACCTTCGGTTTTGTGGTCGAACCCGGATTTTTCGGCGAAAACCTCGTGCTTGATGGTGTCGACAGCGCGAAACTCCATGTGGGTGACAGGTTCTCGGCCAGCGGAGTTCTGTTGGAGGTGACCGCCGCCCGCATCCCCTGCGCCACCCTGTCGGCCCGGATCGGCGATCCCGGTTTCGCACCGCGCTTCCGGCAGGCAGGCCATCCGGGTTTTTATTGCCGGGTGTTGAAGGGTGGAATGCTCGCTGCCGGGGAGGAGGTCGCCTTTGAAGCCTATCAGGGAACGAAGCTGCCGATACCGACTATTCTGCAGCGCTTCCGCCCGATGCAGCTCGGCGCAGCCGAACGCAGGGCCTATCTCGAAACGCCGCTCGCAAGCCGGTTCCGCGCGATGCTGGAAGCCTGAATTCTGCCTTGAGACAGGGAGGGCGACCACTCCATGTGTGTCGCCATCCTCTTCAGGCTGATTATATCAGAATGGGAATTTCATGCCGGGCGGCAGCGGCAGACCCGCGGTCAGGCCGGCCATCTTTTCCTGCGCCTGCGCTTCGCCCTTTTCCTTGGCGTCCTTGTGGGCAGCCACGATCAGATCTTCGAGGATTTCCACCTCGTCTTCCTTGAAGAGCGAAGGATCGATTTTCAGGCCGCGCATTTCGCCCTTGCCGTTGAGAATGACGGTCACCAGACCGCCGCCGGCCCTGCCTTCGACTTCAAGGGCGGCGATTTCTTCCTGCACCTTTTCCATCTTGGACTGCATTTCCTTGACCTTGCCCATCATGCCCATGATGTCACGCATGTGCCAATCTCCTGTTCTTTTTGTTTAAAACTCGATGTCGTCGCCGGGAAGGATGTCGCCTTCGCTCGATTCGGCAACCGATGGCGGTGCGATATCCTCCGACTCATCCTGTGCGGCGGCGCGGATGCGCACGTCGGTGATTTTTGCACCGGGAAACTGCGCCAGAATGGCGGCAACGTCAGGATCCTGACGCGCATCGACAAGGCGGGCATCCCGGGCATTGCCTTCAGCTTCGACGAGGGTCGGTTCCCCCTGTTCCTTGCTGAGGCTTATGATCCAGTGGATACCGGTCCATTCCTTGAGCTTGACGCCAAGCTCGCCGGGCAGAGAGCCGGGCGCGCCTTCGCCGAGGCGCATATCAAGCCGGCCGGGCTCCAGCCGCACCAGCCGCACAAAGTTGCGCACCTTCGCCCGCATGACGGGATCGCGGTTCTTCTGGCAGAGATCGGCAATATCCTGCACCGAATTGACGGGAACCTTCGGCTCCGGCCGCTCTTCGGTCTTGGGCGCCACGACCTGCATCTCCTGCGGGCGGCTGTCTGGAACGGCGCGCAGCACGGCGGAGGTCTGCGGCGTCGTCTGGCGCTGGGCGGGAAGATCGACAGGTCTTCCTGCGGCCACGGCCTGTGCTGACGAATAGGCGCGCGCACCGCCGCCATTGCCCCCGCCCGAAGGTCCGCCATTGGCGTAACCGCCGCCGTCGCCGCTCGAGAGCTCGAGCAGGCGCCGCGCGGCATCTTCCGGTGCGGGCAGATTGGCGGCGTGCGAAAGCCGGATCAGCACCATTTCGGCAGCACCGGCAGGCCGCGAGGCGTTTTCCGTTTCCGGAATGCCCTTCAGCAGCATCTGCCAGATGCGCGACAGTGCGGTTACCGCAATTGTCTCGGCAAATTCCGCGCCGCGCACGCGCTCGATCTCGGAAAGCGAGGGGTCTTCCGCCGCGTCCGGCACATATTTCATGCGGGTGACGAGATGGGTGAAATCGGCAAGGTCGTTCAGCACCACGACAGGGTTCGCGCCCGCCTCATATTGCCCGTTGAATTCCGAAAGAGCGGCCGCGACATCGCCTTTGACGACGTGCTGGAAGAGATCGACGATGCGTGCACGGTCGGCAAGGCCGAGCATGCCGCGCACCGCTTCGGCCTCCACCCGGCCGCCGCCATGGGCAATCGCCTGGTCGAGCAGGGAAAGGCCGTCACGGGCGGAACCCTCTGCCGCGCGGGCGATCATCGACAGCGCCTGCGGATCGGCCTCGAAACCTTCCTTGCCGGCAATGGCGGTGAACAGGCCGACGAGATCAGCGGCGCTGATGCGGCGCAGGTCGAAGCGCTGGCAGCGCGAGAGAACGGTGATCGGAACCTTGCGGATTTCGGTCGTCGCGAAGATGAATTTCACATGTTCCGGCGGCTCTTCCAACGTCTTCAGAAGACCGTTGAAAGCCTGTGTCGACAGCATGTGCACTTCGTCGATGATATAGACTTTATAGCGCGCCGAGACCGGGCGATAGCGCACCTGCTCGATGATCTCGCGAATATCGTCGATGCCGGTATGGGAGGCGGCGTCCATCTCGATCACGTCGACGTGCCGGCCTTCCATGATCGCCTGGCAATGTTCGCCGGGAATGCGAAGGTCGATGGTCGGCTTGTCGATGGTATCGGTCTTGTAATTCAGCGCGCGGGCGAGAATGCGGGCCGTGGTCGTTTTGCCCACGCCGCGAACGCCGGTCAGCATATAGGCCTGCGCGATACGTCCGGTCTCAAACGCGTTTGTCAGCGTACGGACCATCGGCTCCTGGCCGACCATCAGATCGGAAAAATCTTTCGGGCGATATTTGCGTGCCAGTACCCGGTAGCCGGTCCCGACCTGGGATTCGCTTGTTGTGGTGGGTACGGTATCGCTCATTGCCTCGCCAGTTTGTTTTGCCAGTTGTCTTGGGGCGCTGAACTGGCCCGGCGAAAGCTGAGCACGTCTTTTTAAAAAAAAAGGTGGGAGGCTGGCACGGCGACCCGTGCCTGGCTCGTTAGGGCTGCTTCCTTCCGGACCTGACCCGGTTGGCGAGTGGCTCGTCCACCACCAACCTCCCGGGGCCACATATCGGCAATATCGGCAGCAAATGCAAGCCAAGCCTTCAAAAAACTGCTATCACGATGAAAACAAACATGGAGGACACCTTGGAGACATTCCGGCTGGACGAGAGACTGGCGCGCGACAGCGTGCTTGTGACGCGTTTGGGACTATGTGAACTGCGTTTGCAAAACGACAGTCGCTGGCCCTGGCTGGTGCTGGTGCCGCAGCGAGATGGCGTCAGCGAATTGTTCGATCTCACCCCGCTTGATCAGGCTGTGCTGACATTCGAGACCAATCTCGTCGCGTCTGCCTTGAAGGAGATCACGGGGGCCACCAAGATAAATGTCGGTGCTTTGGGCAATATCGTCCGGCAATTGCATGTCCATATTATCGCCCGCAATGAAGGCGACACGTGCTGGCCCGGTCCCATCTGGGGGCACGGAACGGCGGTGCCCTATGCCGCAGGCGAAAAGGAAACTTTGATGAAAAAAATCTCCGGCGCGCTCTGATGATTTCCATGAAAATTTTTGAAACCACTGCCCCCCATCCTGAAGCAAGCCTGCTGACGGCCTTTTCCAAAAATGCTCTCGACCGTTTCGCCGAAAAGCGGACGGAGGAGTGCGTGGCCGATGCGTTGAAAGTCGATGGCACCCATATTTTTGCCTTCTCGGGCAACCGGCTGGTCCTGAAACATGACGAGCAGGTCATCGATCCCCTGTTTTCCGCCTATGAACTGGCCGAGTTACGGCCGGATTTCGACAATGCCGTGCTGCTCGGATATCGCGAGACCGGCGAGCCGAGAATTGCGGTGCCGGTCGCGGTTGCCGAGGACCAGCTGGCGAGCCACTACAAGTTGGCCGATGCCCGCACGCTTTATCGCGATAATCTTCTCGACGAGGAACTGCTGAGCGAGGTTGCGCAGGCCGTCAGCCTGACGCACTGGAATGGTGACAATCGCTTTTGTGGGAAGTGCGGCGGAACCATGGAGCCGCGAATCGGCGGCTACAAGCGCATCTGCGCCGCCTGCAACCACACTATTTTCCCGCGCACCGATCCTGTGGTCATCATGATGACCATCGATATCGAGCGTGATCTCTGCCTTCTTGGCCGCGGCGCGCATTTTGCACCGGGCATGTATTCCTGCCTTGCCGGCTTCGTGGAGCCGGGTGAGACCATCGAACAGGCCGTCCGCCGCGAAACGCATGAGGAATCCGGCGTCGAAATCGGTCGTGTGCGCTATCACGCTTCCCAGCCCTGGCCGATGCCGCATACGCTGATGATAGGTTGTTATGCCGAGGCGCTCTCTTTTGAGATCGCGCGTGACGAGATCGAGCTTGAGGATTGCCGCTGGTTCACGCGGGAAGAGGTAGCAAAGATGCTGGAGGCCCCGACGGGTGAAGGTTTTTCCGCCCCGCCAATGGGAGCCATCGCGCATCGGCTGATGCGCGACTGGGTGGAATGGCTAAAGTAATAAGCTGCGGCAGGCTCAGCTCTGGTTGAGCTTGCCGCGCATCGCATGGCCCTTGTAGACGCCGAGGATGCGGACTTTTTCCGAGAAGAAACGCAGTTCGTCCAGCGCATGCCGCACCAGCTCGTCATCGGGGTGGCCTTCAATATCGGCATAAAACTGCGTCGCCACGAATTTGCCGCCGAGCTGGTAGCTTTCGAGCTTCGTCATATTGATGCCGTTGGTCGCAAAACCGCCCATGGCCTTGTAAAGTGCTGCCGGAATGTTGCGGACGTTGAAAACGAAGGTCGTGACGACGATTTCATCGCTCGACTGGCGCCTGGCCCAGTTTTCATCTCGAGAAAGCACCACGAAGCGTGTGACGTTGTTTTCCGAATCCTCGACATTTTCAGCGAGAATATCGAGACCGTAGAGGCTGGCGGCAAGACGTGGCGCAAGGGCCGCCATGCTGCGGTCGCCCTTTTCGGAAACGAGCCTTGCGGAGCCTGCCGTATCGCCGGCGATGACGGGCTTCCAGCCGTTGGAACGGATGATCTTGCGGCATTGGCCAAGCGCGTGGATGTGGCTGTGGACGGTGCGAATCTCATCCTTCTTCACGCCGGGCATCACCATCAGCTGGAAGCGGATCGGCATGAAATATTCGCCGATGATGTGCAGGCGCGATTCCGGCAGCAGGTGATGAATATCCGCAACGCGGCCGGCCAGTGTGTTTTCAATAGGGATCATGCCGAGATCAGCTTCGCCGTTTTCAATGGCGTTGAAGGCGTCCTCGAAGGTCGGGCAGGGCAAAGGCTCCATATCCGGGAACATGTCGCGGCAGGCCATGTCGGAATTCGCGCCGAATTCGCCCTGGAAGGCAATACGATTTGTGCTCAAGGTCATGGGACTGTCCGTTAGAGGGTTCTGCTTGCGAGAATTTTGCGGGCTTTTTCCAGATCGTGCGGCGTGTCGACGCCGAGCGGCACGGAACGGACGATTTCAGCGTCGATGCGCATCCCCGCTTCCAGGGCGCGCAGCTGTTCCAGCCGTTCACGTTTTTCAAGCGGCGAGGGCGGCAGGCTCACAAATGTCTCGAGCGCAGAGCGGCGATAGGTATAAAGCCCGATGTGATGATAAAGCGGGCCATCGCCATAAGGGGCGGTGGTACGGGTAAAATAAAGCGCGCGCAATCGCGTCTCGGAAAGCGGGCTGCCCACTACTTTCACCACGTTCGGATTGGTTTTTTCTTCCTCGTCGGTGATTTCCACCGTCAGCGTCGCAATATCGACGGCGGCATTTTCCAGCGGGCGCAGCGAAGCGCGGATCGTCTCCGCTTCAATGGTGGGAAGGTCGCCCTGAACGTTGATGACATATTCCGCCTTGCCATAGGGGTCGGCCTTCTGCAGCGCCTCGAAAATGCGGTCCGAGCCGGACTGGTGGTCGTCGCGGGTCATCATCACGTCGAAACCGGCATTTTTGACGGCCGAAAACACCTGTTCGTCATCAACGGCAACAACGATTCGTTCCGCACCGGCCTCGCGTGCCCGCAGCGCAACCTGCACGATCATCGGCTTGCCGCCGATGTCGGCGAGTGGCTTGCCTGGCAGGCGTGTGGATGCCATCCGCGCCGGTATGAGGACGACAGCTTTCTCGAATTCCCGATTCTTCATCCGACACCCTTCAAATCCCGCCCGAAAAGTGTCAAAACGTCACGGTGTGGGGAGCATTATTCAAGTTGCGCAGGCTGTGCAAAAGCCATAGCTTTCGAGCAATTTCAAGATGCCCGTTATATCAAGCGGATGCGAGGGAGCGCATATAGATGAATTCTTATGTAAATATGGGCGTTGGGGCGTTGCTTGGCACGGTTTTCGTCCTGATGTCGGTGTCGATTGCGTCTGAGGGCATTTTCCATGCGCCTGCGCCCGAAAAGGAAGGTTTCGCCATTGCCGCGGCAGAGAGCGGCGGCGAAGCGGGTGGCGGAGAAGCCGCTGCCGCGGCGACGCCGATCGCGCAATTGCTTGCGAATGCCGATGCCGCCAAGGGCGAAACAGTCTTCAAGAAGTGTACGAGCTGTCATACCGGAGAGAGTGGTGGTGCAAACAAGGTCGGCCCCAATCTCTTCGATGTCGTCAACCGGCCGATCGCCAGCCACGAAGGTTTCAGCTATTCCGCAGGGATGAAGGATTTCTCCAAGGGCGGTTCCGTGCATTGGGATTACGATCATCTCAGCTACTTCCTCGAATCCCCCAAGAAACACGTTCCCGGCACGGCCATGGGCTTTGCGGGCGTGAAGAAGGAAACGGAACGCGCCGATCTCATCGCCTATCTGCGGACGCTGTCGGCAAACCCGGCACCGCTTCCGGATCCGGCAGCGGCTCCCGCGCCGACAAACTGATTGTCATGATGATTTCATGATAAAAGCCCGGCATCGCTGCCGGGCTTTTAATTTTTTCAGCGGCCGATTGCGGCCGCGGGAATGGCGTCTGAAAAATCAGAAACCCTTGCCGCCGCGTAATTCGGAAATCACCGTTCCAACCATGATCCTGATATCCAGCCAGATCGAAAAATTGTCGACATAATAAAGATCGGAGACGATTCGGGCGCGCGCCTTGTCGCTACGGTCAGTCGGGCCGCGCAATCCCCGCATCTGGGCAAGGCCGGTAATGCCGGGCCGCACCCGGTGCCGCATATGATAGTGCGGCACCAGCTCCTCATAAAGACGGCCGGCCGCCAGCATGCCGATGGCATGGCAGCGGGGCCCGACCAGCGACATATCGCCTTTCAGCACATTCAGAAGCTGCGGCAGTTCGTCGATATTCGTACGGCGAAGGATTGCGCCGATCCGGGTTATTCTGGGATCGTTCTTCACCGTTTGCGCCACACCGGTGGCATCACAAAGGTCGGTCCTCATGGAGCGGAATTTATAGACACGGATTTTCCGTCCATTCATACCCCAGCGGACCTGCGAAAACAGGACCGGCCCTTTGCTGTCGAGTTTGACCATCACTGCTACGGTGAGCAACACCGGCGCGAGCGCGACAAGGGCGATGGACGCCCCTGCAATATCCATCGTTCTTTTGAGCGCGAACTGGCCGCGCAAAAATGCGGAGACGGTTTTTTCCGAAGAGGAAGGTTGCGTTTCCGGCGATTCGAAAGTTGTGGCTGCGGAATAGGAGGCACCGTAAAAAACGGCATGCGATGAGCCTTTAGTACCCAGCATAATATAAAGCCCTGAAAAGTTATTTTGATAGAAGAAAATTAATTTATATGAACGATTAATAATTCATTTACCGTAAAAAGTCATGCGAAATGTAACCGCTCTGGCGCAAATGGCAATCTACGGTTAATGCGACTGCACGCGGATGTTGCAGGGCGAGCATCCTCTCCGCTCGGAGGTGCCGAGACGGCCTGTTTCCATGGAGCCAAATCCTGCAAAATCCGGGATTTAGCGCGACGATGACGTCATCGTCACCGGCCCTGAGACCAACGTCTGCCGGCCACGCTATGCCGTCAATTTCCCATCAGAATATCGAGCAGGGTGGTCTGCTTCGGTCCGGATGGCGCCTGACCGCCGATATCGGCGGAAGGTACAGGCCCGTTGCCGGCTGAATAGCCGGGCTCGATATCGCGGGACGGGATATTTGCCGGCGGCATCGGCACACCCGGCTGATTCGGGTTCGGCGCAACGGGGGCCTGGGGATAGGCACGGGTATCCGCAGTACCGCCTCCAAGCGCATTGGAAATGATATCGCCGATGGAAGAGGGTGCGTTTTCCGGTGCCGGCTGCTGCATTTCCCCAAGCGGCGGCACGCCGCCTGCGCCAAGCCCGAAGAGCGGCGAGGGCGAAAGCCCCGAATGGGCGGCGGTCATGAAATCTTTCCAGGCCTTTGCGGGAAGCCCGCCGCCGGTGACCTTTTTCATCGATGTGCCGTCGTCATTGCCGAACCATACGCCGGTAGTCAGGTTGCTTGTATAGCCGACAAAAAGTGCATCGCGGAAGGACTGCGTCGTGCCGGATTTTCCTGCCGCCTGCCAGCCCTGCAGCCTTGCCGCCTTGCCGGTGCCTTCGGTGATGACGCGCGACAGCATGCTGTTCATGGTCGCGGCGATCTCTTCGCTCAGGACGCGCGGCGGATTGTCGTATTTGTTTTCGTAGAGCACCTTGCCGTCGGCGTCGGTGATGCGTTTGACGATATGCGGCGTCGCTTTGTAGCCGCCATTCATGAAGGGGGCGTAGGAGGCCGTCAGCTCCATCAGCGACACTTCCGAGGTGCCGAGCGCGATGGAGGCATTGTTCTGCAGCTCGGATTCGATACCCATGCGATGCGCCACCTGGGTCACACGATCAGGCCCCACTTCCATTACCAGCTGCGCGGCAATTGTGTTCAGCGAATTGGCGAGCGCGGTGGCGAGTGTCACTTCGCCTCGGTATTTCTTCTCGTAATTTTCCGGGGTCCAGTTGCCGATACGAACAGGCGCGTCATTACGGATGGTGTAAGGGGTAAGCCCGGATTCGAGCGCGGCGACGTAAACGAAGGGCTTGAATGCGGAGCCGGGTTGCCGTTTTGCCTTTGCGGCGCGGTTGAACTGGCTTTCGGCATAATCAGCCCCGCCAACCACGGCGCGGATTGCACCCGTGCCATCAATGGAAACAAGGGCTGCCTGCGAAGCGCCCTGTTTCTTGCCGTCGCCCTGCAGCACGTGGGTCAGCGCCTTTTCGGCATCGCGCTCGAGATTGGGATCGATCGTCGTGTCGACGACGATGTCCTGCTTCACCTCGCCAACCAGGTTGCGCACTTCCTCCAGCACCATGTCGGCTGCGTAATGTTCGGCGCCCGACCAGAAACGTTTCGCCTTGGTTGGCGGCTGCGACATGGCGGTCTTGATTTCGTCGTCGGTAATGAAGCCGACATCGCGCATGGATTGCAGCACGACCTGCGCCCGCTCTTCCGCCGCCTGCGGATCGCGCGCCGGCGAAAGGCGCGAGGGCGCTTTGAGAAGCCCGGCCAGCATTGCCGCTTCGCCCAGATTGACGTCGCGCGCGGATTTGTTGAAGTAGCGCCGCGACGCCGCCTCGACGCCGTAGGCATTGGAGCCGAAATAGACGCGATTGAGATACATCGCGAGGATCTGGTCCTTGGTGAATTCATGCTCCAGCCAGAAGGACAACAGCACTTCCTGAACCTTGCGTTCCAGCGTGCGATCCGGCGAGAGGAAGAGGTTTTTCGCGAGCTGCTGCGTCAGCGTCGAGCCGCCCTGCACTGTTCGCCCCGTCAGGACATTCGTTAGGATAGCACGTCCGAGACCCAGCGGGTCGACGCCGAAATGCGAATAGAACCGCCGGTCCTCGATCGCCATCACAGCCTGCGGAATATAGGGCGACATATCTTCCAGCGCGAGCGCCTCGCCGCCGGTGGTGCCACGATTGGCAAGCACGCTGCCATTCACCGAAACGATCTTCACATTCGGAGGGCGTTCGGGAATGGACCAGCTGCTGGCGCTCGGCATGCGCGCGCCATAATAAAGGACAAGACCGGCAACGCCGATGCCGCCCCAGATGCCGAGTACGATACACCAATAGACAAGGGAGCGGAGGAAGCCTGTCGCGCCACGGCCTGAACTGCGGGTGCGCTTTTCTTTTTTGCCGGATTTGGTGCGGCTGGATGCCGGCTTCGGTTTTCTGGCTTGCTGCTTTGTGGTTCCGCTGATGCGCTCGCTGGCGTCAAGGCGCAGGTCATCACCGGACTCGTGGAAATCCCCGAAGGAGGGTTCTACCCGTTCGCGTGATTTACCCTTGCCTGCCATCCAGCCGAAGTCACTCCTATTCGCGAAACCGCGTGCATCCCGTTCGGATTTCAGGCTTCTATGCCTGCGCGATCCTTAATCCAGGATGAAGAGTTTAAATGCGGCAATTTAAGGCGGGGTTAAGTCCCGGCCGGATCAAATCGGCGTCATTGGCAGACGTCGACCCATTCCGCTCCCGTCAATTCGGCCATCACCTCCGGCGAAATCTTCACCGCCGCATTGGTGGCACCCGCCGCGGGAACCACCTCATGGTAGTTTTTCAGCGATACGTCGCAAAACACCGGAAGCGGGGAGGGCAGGCCGAAAGGGCAAACGCCGCCGATGGGATGGCTGGTCACCGCAACCACCTCTTCCGGTCCGAGCATGCGCGGCTTTGCACCGAAATGATCGCGGAATTTGCGGTTGTCGAGCCGTTTCGTGCCGGCGGCGACGACGAGAAGAATGGTTTCACCCGCCTTCAGGCAAATGGTTTTCGCAATCTGGTCGGGGTCGACGCCATGCGCTTCGGCGGCCAGCGCAACCGTCGCCGAACTCGTTTCCGTTTCGATCACGGCAACCTCGGGCGACTTTTCGGTGAAAAAGGCTCTGACGGATTCGATAGACATGCGTATTTATTAGGCGTTACGCGGAGAAGCTTCAAGTCACCCTGAAATAGATATGCATTCTGCGCAATGCTGCGCTGCGATGAAACGTCTGTTTTTTGAGCTGATATCCTGTATCTTCAAATCATCGAAGCGACGCACTCCTCCTCCCAGCGTCGCCCGATTGGACTGACAATACTCCTCCTCCCAATTGTCAGTCAGTTTCAAGAACCCGGCGCACCTCCTCCCGCGCCGGGTTTTTGCCGTTTAAGGCTTTGTTTCCAGCGGGTTTGGCTGACCGGCGGCTGACAAAGATCGCCGCATTTTTCAAAGAAACTTGACTTTTCGCCCCTGCCAACCTAGGTGTTCGCCCATCGATATTTGTTTGACGACCAGAGCTTCGGCGCCTTTTTTGGTGCACACGACGATCTTTCCTTCAAATTCGACCCAAGTCCGCACTGCTTGCAGTGCAAATACAATTGCCAACGGAAGGAAATCGTTATGGCGACTGGTACAGTAAAGTGGTTCAACGCAACCAAGGGCTACGGCTTCATTCAGCCTGACGACGGTTCGCAGGACGTATTCGTTCACATCTCTGCTGTTGAGCGCGCTGGTCTGACCGCCCTCAACGACGGCCAGAAGCTCTCCTACGAGCTGATGCAGGATCGTCGCTCGGGCAAGATGTCTGCAGGCAACCTCGTTGCTGCCTGATAAGCGCTTTGACCCGAAAGGGTCATTCGTATGAATGGAAAGGCCGGATTTTTTCGGCCTTTTTCTTTTGCGGGAAGGGGCTGGACCGGCCGCCCTTGAAAAAGCCGGACCGCATACCAATATAGGGTTCAACAGTGCTCCGGACCGGAACTGCCGGGAATGGCGCTTTTACATGCGCCGCTGCTGTTGTGTTAACCAAAGATTAACCAAAGCAGCCGATCCTGAGCCGGAAAGCAGCGTCGATATCTTTGACGCGCTCTGGAGTATCAGACCGTTTGAACGCTTTGACCACGGATGTACTGGCATTGACGAAAAACGGATGGAAAGGTCGGGCTCGCCCGGCCTTTTTGTTTTATGTACCGAGGAGGTGCCGCGTATTCGGCGCCTCCTCTTTTTTGGGTTATTTCGTCGCGAGTGCGTCGAGAATGCGGACCCAGGAGCGGATGCCCTTGTGGAAGGACTGCAGGTCGTATTTTTCATTCGGCGAATGAATGCGGTCATCGGTAAGTCCGAAGCCCACAAGCAGTGAATCCATTCCCAGCATCTTCTGGAAATCGCCGACGATCGGGATCGAGCCTCCCATGCCGATGACGACGGCGGGTTTCGGCCACTCTTCCGAGAGCGCGTTTTTGGCTTTGGTCAGCACGGGTGAATCGTAGGACAGCTGGATTGCGGGTGAGCCGCCATGTTCGTGGAACTCCACGGAGCAGTCGGTAGGAATCTTAGAGCGCACATAGGCTCGGAAGCTTTCGCGAATGGCCGCAGGGTTCTGCTCGCCGACGAGGCGGAAAGACACCTTGGCGGAGGCTTTCGCGGCGATCACGGTCTTGAAACCGTCGCCGGTATAGCCGCCGATAATGCCGTTGACTTCCGCCGTCGGCCGCGCCCAGGTCTGCTCCAGCACGGAGCGTCCCTTTTCTCCCGAGGGAACCGAAAGGCCGACTTCGCCGAGAAAGGCTTCGGCCGTGCGGCCCAGCGTTTCCCAGGAGGCCTTGATGTTGGCTGGCGTTTCTTCCACGCCGTCATAAAAGCCTGAAAGAGTTACCCGGCCGGTCTCGTCATGCAGGCCGGCGAGAATATCGGTGAGGATGTGAATGGGGTTTGCGGCAGCACCACCGAACAGACCGGAATGCAGATCGCGGTCGGCTGCCGTGATGACGATCTCTTCGCCGACCAGGCCGCGAAGGGCCGCAGCAATGGCTGGCGTATCCCGGTCCCACATGCCGGTATCGCAGACCAGCGCATAATCGGCCTTCAGTTCTTCCGCATTGGCTTCGAGGAAAGGCTTCAGCGACGGCGAGCCGGATTCCTCTTCGCCTTCAAAAAGAATGGTGACGCGCACCGGCAGGCCGCCATTCACTGCCTTATAGGCGCGGCAGGCTTCGACGAAGGTCATCAGCTGGCCCTTGTCGTCTGCCGTACCACGTCCCGTGATCACCTGGCGGCCGGCGCCGATATCCTTGACGGCGGGTTCGAACGGATCGTTTTCCCACAGCTCGAGCGGATCAACCGGCTGCACGTCATAATGGCCGTAAAAAAGCACATGCGGCGCGTCCTTGGTGGCCGCATCATGATGCGCCACCACCATGGGGTGACCGGCCGTATCGCGCACGGAGGCCGTAAAGCCGAGCGCTGAAAGCGTCCTGACCAGCCACTCCGCCGCCTTGCGGCATTCCGCCTTGTAGGCGGGGTCCGTCGAAATCGACGGAATGCGTACGAGCTCGAACAGTCGCTCAAGGCTGGAGGTGAGATTGTCGTCGGCGGTGGAAAGAATGGGGGAAACGTCTGTCATCGCTGATCCTGTCATGTCTGTCGTGACCCGGCGATAAGACGAAACATCCGGGCATCGCGCATCGCGGGAAACAAGGGGGCCGGCGCGTCGTGAATCGGCAAACGTGCGGCCGCCGGAACGATAGAGCAGTTCAGGGAAAGTGCGAAGTGGTTTCGGGCTGTAAATGCTATTTCGCTTTTTTGGCGCTTTCGATCGTCCGGCGCATATATTCCAGCAAAAGCTGTCTCTCGAAACGCCGGAAATCCTTGAGCAGTGCATCTTCGGTGGCTTCGGAAGCTGCAATGGCATTGGCTTCCAGATCCCTGCCGCGCTGTGTCAGCTCGATGATCTGGGCACGGCGGTCGCTTGGATGGGATTTGCGGATGATCAGCCCGTCGCGTTCCATGCGTGAGAGCGTATTGGCGAGCGTCGCCTGTTCGACATCGATTCTATCAAGCAATTGTCGCTGCGTCAGGCCGTCCTCATGCCAGAGTTCGATGAGGATGGGGAATTGTCCGGGCGAGAAACCCAGGGCGGCGGCTCTTTTCTGCAGCGCCATGGTGAATTCCCGCGCCATTTTCGAGGCGAGATAGATCGCCGATTCGTCCCGGGAAAAACCCATTTTTCCGCCCATAAAACATCACGGCCGGCTCAGCCCGGCAATTCAATAGCGCGATATATATCGCATGATATGTTTAGGCCAGCCCGCAACGGCGCATAAAATAAAACCGCCATGGCCGGGAGGGGTCGGCCATGGCGGTCATATTGGAGGACAAAGGCCCGGAGAGGGGGAAAGGCCTTTGTCCGGTCTGACGCGGCGGGGGACGAGCCAGCTATCAGACTACGGCGTGATCAGGCGCCGTCCCTTATGAAATGTGTCTGCAAATGCGGCTTTTCAAGGGAAGGGCGGATTACAAATCGGTAACGTTCAGGTGAATTTTGCAGGTCTGTGCTGGAGCCCCATTCCCCGCTCTTTACGGTGCGTTGTGCGAAGTTTCGGTAGACGTCAAAACGGCCCCGCGCTATCCATGCTACCCATGAAAAAAGGCGATCATCTCTTCCTCGTTGACGGTTCCGGTTTCATTTTCCGGGCCTTCCATGCAATCCCGCCGCTGAACCGCAAGTCGGACGGGCTGCCGGTCAACGCCGTTTCCGGCTTCTGCAACATGTTGTGGAAGCTCTTGAGGGATGCGCGCAATACCGATGTCGGCGTGACGCCTACTCATTTCGCGGTGATTTTCGACTATTCATCGAAGACCTTCCGCAACGAGCTTTATGATCTCTACAAGGCCAACCGCACCGCACCGCCCGAAGATCTGGTGCCGCAATTCGGCCTGATCCGCGAAGCGACGCGGGCCTTCAACCTTCCCTGCATCGAGACGGAAGGCTTCGAGGCGGATGATATCATCGCCACCTATGCCCGGCAGGCCGAGGCGATCGGCGCCGACGTTACCATTATCTCCTCCGATAAGGATCTGATGCAGCTCGTCACGGCCAATGTACATATGTACGACGCCATGAAGGACAAGCAGATCGGCATTCCCGATGTCATCGAGAAGTGGGGCGTAGGTCCCGAAAAGATGATCGACCTGCAGGCGATGACCGGCGATTCCACCGACAATGTGCCCGGCATTCCCGGCATCGGCCCGAAGACGGCGGCGCAATTGCTGGAGGAATATGGGGATCTCGATACCCTCCTGACCCGTGCTGGCGAAATCAAGCAGCAGAAGCGCCGGGAAAACATCATCGCCAATGCGGAACTTGCCCGCCTTTCCAGGCAGCTTGTGGCGCTCAGGACCGATGTGCCGCTGGATCAGTCTCTCGAAGCGCTTGTGCTTGAACCGCAGAATGGGCCGAAACTGATCGCTTTCCTGAAGGCGATGGAGTTCACGACGCTGACACGCCGGGTTGCCGAGGCGACCGAAACCGACGCTTCTGCCATCGACCCGGCCAATGTGCCGGTGCAATGGGGTGCCGATGCCCATGGTCCCGATCTTGATGCGCCTGCCGTTGAGGCTGGGGAAGTGGTCACCAATACCGCTGGCGCCGCGGCTTCGCCCGCCGCTCCGGCAAGAAAAGTAACGGGGGAGGGCAGCGCGCCCGCCGATCTGGCCACGGCGCGACAGGCGCTTTTTTCCGCCGCCAAGATCGATACGACCGCCTATCTGACGATCAGGGATCTTCCGACGCTCGATCGCTGGATCGCGGCGGCCCGGGAGACGGGCGTCGTCGCCTTTGATACGGAAACGACCTCGCTCGATCCGATGCAGGCCGAGCTTGTCGGTTTTTCGCTGGCCATTGCCGATAATGGCAAGGACGCCACGGGCGCCGATATCCGCGCCGCTTATGTTCCTTTGACGCATAAGACCGGCTCCGGCGGCGATCTCTTCAGCGATGGTATCAGAATGGCGGAGGGGCAGGTGCCCTTTGCCGAGGCGCTGGAGCGTCTGAAGGACCTGCTCGAAGATGAAGCTGTCCTGAAAGTCGCCCAGAACCTCAAATATGATTATCTGCTGATGAAACGCCACGGCGTCGTCATGCAGAGCTTCGACGACACGATGCTGATTTCCTATGTTCTCGAGGCCGGCAAGGCCACGCACGGCATGGATTCGCTGTCCGAACGCTGGCTTGGCCACAAGCCGATCGCCTATAAGGACGTGGCGGGATCGGGCAAGTCGAGCGTCACCTTCGATTTTGTCGATATCGACAAGGCGACAGCCTACGCGGCGGAAGACGCGGATGTCACCTTAAGGCTATGGATGGCGCTGAAGCCGAGGCTTGTGTCGGAACGGCTGACCAAGGTCTATGAGCGGCTGGAGCGCCCCCTTGTGCCGGTTCTGGCGCATATGGAAGAGCGCGGCATCACCATCGACCGGCAGATTCTCTCGCGCCTTTCCGGCGAACTCGCGCAGAAGGCTGCGTCCTTCGAAGAGGAAATCTACGAGCTGGCAGGCGAGCGTTTCAATATCGGATCGCCAAAGCAGCTCGGCGATATCCTTTTTGGCAAGATGGGTCTGCCGGGCGGTTCCAAGACCAAGACCGGTCAATGGTCGACATCGGCGCAGGTTCTGGAAGATCTCGCGGCGGAAGGTATCGAGCTGCCGCGCAAGATCGTCGACTGGCGGCAGCTGACGAAGCTGAAATCGACCTATACGGATGCACTTCCGGGATATATCCATCCCGAGACAAAGCGGGTGCATACGTCCTATGCGCTCGCCTCCACCACCACGGGACGCCTGTCCTCCTCGGAACCGAACCTTCAGAACATTCCGGTCCGCACGGCGGAAGGGCGCAAGATCCGCACGGCTTTCATCTCCACGCCGGGTCACAAGCTCCTGTCGGCCGACTACAGCCAGATCGAACTGCGCGTGCTGGCGCATGTCGCCGACATTCCGCAGCTTCGCAACGCCTTCGAAAACGGCATCGACATTCATGCGATGACGGCATCGGAAATGTTCGGCGTGCCTGTCGAAGGCATGCCGTCGGAAGTGCGCCGCCGCGCCAAGGCCATCAACTTCGGCATCATCTACGGCATTTCCGCTTTTGGCCTCGCCAACCAACTCAGCATCGCCCGCTCCGAAGCAGGCGACTATATCAAGAAATATTTCGAGCGTTTTCCCGGCATTCGCGACTACATGGAAGCGACCAAAGCCTTCGCCCGTGAAAACGGCTATGTCGAAACGATTTTCGGCCGCCGCGCGCATTATCCGGAAATTCGCTCATCCAACCCTTCGGTAAAAGCATTCAACGAGCGCGCGGCCATCAACGCGCCGATCCAGGGCTCGGCTGCCGATATCATCCGCCGTGCCATGGTCCGCATCGAGCCGGCGCTGGAGGCGGAAAAACTCTCCGCCCGCATGCTGTTGCAGGTGCATGACGAACTCATCTTCGAAGTCGAGGAAGCGGAGATCGAAAAGACCTTGCCGGTCGTCGTCTCTGTCATGGAAAACGCGGCCATGCCGGCGATTTCCATGAAGGTGCCGCTAAAAGTGGATGCACGCGCGGCCGACAATTGGGATGAGGCGCATTGATCGGTCAATGACCGGCTGATGTCATTGCCTTGTTGCGCGCAGGTACTAGGGGGAACGTCTGAAAAGGAGTTTCCCATGCACGCCCCGCTCGTCTCGAAAGATCTTGAGTATATTTCCGCCGCTAACCACGATCAGCCGCCGCGCCATCTGGGAAGCCGCTACAATGCGGATGGCAAGTTCCTGCCAGAGCCGGGCAATACGGTTGTTTGCCATCTTGTCGAGGGAACGCGGACCGAAAAAGCCATCATTGCAACCCGCCAGCGTTTTCTGGATATGCCGGAGGCGTCGCAGCTTGCCTTCACGCCGGTTTCCAGCCTGCACATGACGGTGTTCCAGGGCATTATCGAATTTCGGCGCGCTTTGCCCTACTGGCCGGAGAACATGCCGCTCGATATGCCCATCGATGCAATGACGGAATATTATCGTGACCGCCTCTCCACCTTTCCGGCCCTGCCGGCGTTCAACATGCAGGTTACGGGTTTGCGCCCGGCGGGACTGGTCATGAGGGGCGCAACCGCCGAGGACGATCGGACCGTGGCTCTCTGGCGGGATACATTCGCTGATTTCTTCGGCTACCGGCATCCTGATCATGACACTTACGAATTTCACATCACCTTGTCCTACATCATCAGCTGGTTCGAGCCGGAATGCTTGCCGCACTGGCAGGTGATGCTCGATGAGGAACTGGAAAAGCTGCGCGCCGCAGCGCCGGTCATTGAGATGCGTCCGCCAGCTTTCTGTGAATTCATGGACATGAACCACTTCAAGGAGCGCGTCGTTTTCGATAAGACGTGAGCCATGATTTGCGATGCATGACGATCGCTTGTTGCGCTTATTCCGCTGAATCGGAAAAAATGCGCGTCAGGGCTGGTCAAAGCCCGTTTGGGCATGTATAAGCGCGCCAAATTTCCGATATCGAGACATCCGACATTCGGCCTTTGGTTCTGGCCGGTTCCGTTGTTTCGCCGCTTAAGTGGAGTAACAAAAATGGCTGTACCAAAAAGAAAAACAAGCCCGTCCAAGCGTGGCATGCGCCGCTCGGCTGACGGTCTCAAGTCTGCGACCTATGTTGAAGACAAGAACTCCGGCGAACTGCGCCGCCCGCACCATATCGATCTGAAGACCGGTATGTATCGCGGCCGTCAGGTTCTGACGCCGAAGGAAAGCGCATAAGCTTTTCTGAAATCATCTTTGCAAAAACCGGTCCTTTGTGGCCGGTTTTTTGTTTTTGGAACTGTCTGGCTGCCTTTTTCCGCTCACTTGGAAAATTCGGCGGCTCCCCCTACACTCTTTCAGGGAGAGCAGGTTTGATGCCTGTAACAGGAGGGGAGCTTCGGTGAAATATCGCTGGATTTTGTTGATGCTTCTCAGCCTCGGCCTCGGTTATGGCGCCGTAACGAGAGGGGGCGCCATCATTGCGGAAAGCTATTTCGGCGAAATGTCCGAGCAGGGCCGCACGACCCTCCGGTTGGCCGTCTCCGCTCTCGGCGGGCTTTTGAACCGTTACGAACCGCTGCCCGCTTTGATCGCCGATCACGACGACATTGAGGAACTGGTCGCACATCCCAAGGATGCCGAACTGCGCCAGCGCGCCAATGTTTACCTCAAGTCCATCAACACCCTGCTGGAATCCTCCGATATCTACATCATCACGCTGGACGGCGAGACCATCGCCGCCAGCAACTATGATGGTCCGACGAGTTTCGTTGGCGAGAATTTCAGTTACCGTCCCTATTTTCAGGATGCCGCCAAGGGCTTGCAGTCGCGGTTCTTCGCGCTTGGCACCACCTCCCACAAGCGTGGCTATTATTTTTCCGCGCCCATCCTCTTCAATGAGGAAATCAAGGGCGTCATTGTCTTCAAGGTCGATATTGAAGGCATCGAGGCCTCATTCGGCGATGGTGAGAACCGAATTCTTGTCTCGGACCCTGAGGGCATCATCTTCATGACCGGAACGCCGCAATGGCTTTATTCCGGTCTGATGCCGCTGACGCCAGAACGGCTGGCGCGAACGGAGACTTCCCGGCGGTACGCCAATGCCACCCTCAAGGAACTGCCGCTGAAAAACGGCAATTTCGGTTCGCATCAGCTGATGACGATCGCCCAGGACGACGGTGAGAGGGAATATATGGTCCTGTCACAGCCCATGCCCGATGCCGGCTGGACGGTCAGCGTGCTGATGGATACAGGTTCGCTCAGGACGCAGGTCAAGACCGCGATGATCGCGATAATCCTGTGCCTGTGTCTGGCCGCCGCCGTGATTGCGGCCATGCTGCAAAGAAGGCGGCGTCTGCGCGAACGGCTGATCCATCAGGCCGAGGCGCAGGCGGAACTGGAACGCCGGGTGGAGGAGCGCACGGCTGATCTGGCGCGGGTGAACCAGGAGATCGAGCACGAAATCGCCGAGCGCCGCCAGACGGAAAAGCAGCTGCGCAGGATGCAGAACGATCTGGTGCAGGCGGGCAAGCTTGCAGCCCTCGGGCAGATGTCGGCGGCGCTGTCGCATGAGTTCAACCAGCCGCTCGCCGCAGCCAAGAATTATGCCGAAAATGCTTCGCTTCTCGTGGAACGCGGGCGGCTGGAGGAGGTGACGGAAAACCTCAGGCGTATTTCGGGTCTTATCGACCGCATGGCGTCGATCAGCAAGCATCTCAGGAATTTCGCGCGCAAGCCCAACGAAAAAATGGCGGCGGTGGGTTTGGAAGCGGTGCTTCGGGATACGCTCGAAATTGTCGGTGCGCGGTTGAAGGCCGCCGATGCCGTGCTGGATGTTGATCTCGGGCCGGTGCAGCTTGCGGTGAAAGCCGGCCCGGTGCGATTGCAGCAGGTGCTCGTCAACATCATCTCCAACGCGGCTGATGCCGTGGAAGGGCGAGAGGATCGCCATATTGCGCTGCAAGCCGTCCAGCATGGCCAGATGGTATCGATTTTTATCCGCGACCGTGGTCCCGGCGTGCCGGCGGCGATTTCGGAGCGCATTTTTGATCCCTTCTTCACCACCAAGGGCGTGGGACGCGGCCTCGGCCTCGGCCTGTCCATCTCCTACAACATCATCAAGGATTTTGGCGGCCAGCTGCGGGTGAGAAACCATGAAGAGGGTGGGGCGGAGTTCGAGATCGAATTGCCAGCCGCCGTCTGGCGCGTGGAGGCGGCTGCGGAATGACCATGTCGCGGGTATTGTTGATTGATGACGAGGAGGAGCTGCGCTTTTCCACCGCGCAGGCGCTGGAGCTTTCCGGCTTTGCCGTCACCATGCTGGCGAGTGCCGAGCATGCGCTCGAACTCATCGGTTACAGCTTTGATGGCGTCGTGGTCAGCGATATCAGGATGCCCGGCATGGATGGTATGACGCTGCTGCAGAAGGTGCGCGAGCTCGATCCGGAAATACCTGTCATCCTGATGACGGGCCATGGTGATGTGCAGCTTGCGGTCAACGCCATGCGCAACGGCGCCTATGATTTCATCGAAAAGCCGTTCACGCCGCAATATCTCGCCGGCATCATCAAAAGGGCGAATGACCGGCGGGCGCTGGTGCTGGAAAACCGCCGCCTGAAGGCGGTGGCGGGCAAGCACGACGATCTCGAAACACGTCTGCCCGGCAGAACCCAGATCATGGTCGATCTGCGATACCGCATCCGCGCGATTGGCGCGACGGACGCCGATACGCTGATCGTCGGCGATACGGGCGCGGGCAAGGAGGTCGTGGCGCGCGCGCTTCACGATATCAGTGCCAGAAGCAACCGGCCCTTCGTTGCGATCAATTGCGCCGCCCTTCCGCAGACGTTGATCGAAAGCGAATTGTTCGGTCATGAGGCGGGTGCGTTTCCCGGCGCGCTTCGCCCGCGCTACGGCAAGTTCGAACATGCCCGCGGCGGCACCATCCTGCTTGACGAGATCGGCTCCATGCCCTTCGAATTGCAGGGCCGTTTCCTTCGTGTCCTGCAGGAACGGGTGATTACCCGTCTGGGCTCGAATGAAACGGTCGAACTCGATGTTCGCTTCATCGCCACAAGCAAGGTGGATCTGGAACAGGAAGTCGCGGCTGGCCGGTTCCGTGCCGATCTTCTTTATCGGCTCAACGTGGCGACACTTCTCGTGCCGTCTCTCTCGCAGCGCAGCGCCGATATACCGCTCCTCTTCCTGCATCTCGTGCGGGAAGCTGCTGCGCGCTATGGGCGGGAAGACATGGAGGTGCCGCAAAATCTGCTTTCGGCCATCTCCCTTCGTGAGTGGCCGGGCAACGTGCGTGAATTGCGTAATGCCGCAGACCGTTTCGTTCTTGGTCTGGAAAGCGACGCTTCAGAAGGGTCGTTGCCGTTTCAGGCTGACGGAAAAGCGGCTCTTGCTGCAAGGGTCGCGGCTTATGAAAAAAGCCTGATCGCACATGCAATTGCCGCCCACGGCGGAAATCTGAAATCCGTCTATGAGGCGCTCGGCATTTCGCGCAAAACGCTCTATGAAAAAATGCAGAAATACGGGCTGCACCGTCATATGACCGAGGTGTGATGGGTGGATTTCCACCCATGAATAGGTGCCTATGGGTCGAAATCCACCCATTGCCTCCCGCGATAGCGATAAAAGCGCATCCCGCTGCAAGACCGCCATTGCTGAACGGCAATGCCGGATCGCAAATATGCCACCCCGGTCGCCATGGAGGAGCATGCGCGGCTGAAGTGGCGAACATTTTCATCCGGGAGGAATCGATGAAAATACTGAAGACAGTTACCGGCTTTGCTGCCGCCGCTGCCGTTTCCCTTTTTGCGCTGTCCGCATCCGCTCAGAACTATCCAGAGCGCAACATCACAATGGTCGTGCCCTTTGCCGCCGGCGGCCCAACGGATACGGTCGCGCGTCTCGTTGCCGAATCCATGTCGAAGGATCTCGGCCAGCAGATCATCGTCGAAAATGTCGGCGGCGCAGGCGGCACGCTGGGTGCTGGTCGTGTGGCATCGGCCGATCCGGACGGTTACACGGTCCTTCTCCATCATATCGGCATGGCCACCAGCGCCACGCTCTACCGCAAGCTTGCCTATGACACGCTGAACGCCTTCGAATATGTCGGCCTGGTCACCGAAGTGCCGATGACCATTCTGTCGCGCAAGAACCTTGAGACGAATGATCTGAAGGGTCTGATCGAATACGCCAAGGCGAACAAGGACAAGGTCACTGTCGCCAATGCCGGCATCGGCGCTGCCTCGCATCTGTGCGGCATGCTGTTCATGAGCGCCATCGAGACGCCGCTGGTCACCGTTCCCTACAAGGGCACCGGACCGGCCATGACCGATCTGCTCGGCGGCCAGGTCGACATCATGTGCGACCAGACCACCAACACCACCAAGCAGATTCAGGGCGGAACCGTGAAGGCCTATGCCGTAACCACGGCCAAGCGGTTGGACGTGCTGCCTGACGTGCCGACGGTCGTTGAAGCGGGCCTGCCGAAGCTTGAGGTTGGCATCTGGCATGGCATCTATACGCCCAAGGGCACGCCGGCTGAAATCAACGAAAAGCTCTCCAAGTCGCTGCAGGTCGCGCTGAAGGACAAGAATGTCGCGGCTCGTTTTGCCGAACTGGGCACCACGCCCTCCTCGGAGAGCGATGCGACGCCAGCGGCGCTAAAGGCCAAGCTCGAAAGCGAAATCGCCCGCTGGAAGCCGGTGATCGAAGCTGCCGGCCAATATGCCGACTGATGAACGCGGAAGAACCGGCGGCATCGCGCCGCCGGTCGACCGTGATCATTTTAACAGGCGGACCGGTGTGATGCCGGCCGCGGTGGAGGGGCATCTTTCATGAAGTCGTTATTTAATGACCCTGCCGAGGCAGTCTGCGGGGCAATTTTCATGGGACTTGGCGTCTTTTTCGCCTTGCAGTCCTATGGGCTGGAGATCGGAACCGCCTTTCGCATGGGGCCGGGCTATTTCCCGCTCGTTCTGGCAATCATCCTCATTCTGCTCGGTGGCATCATATTCCTGCGCTCAGCCCGCCCGGCCGCGGAAGGGATCGGAGCGATCGCCTGGCGTGGCATATTCTTCATCCTGCCCGCGCCGATCTTCTTCGGCTTCACCGTTCGGGGTCTTGGTTTCGTGCCGGCGCTGTTTTTCAGCGCACTCATCGCCTCGTTCGCCTCGCACAAGATGAGCCCGCTTATGGCGATTGTTCTTTCCGCAGCCATCACGGCCTTTTCCGTCGCTGTTTTCAATTATGGTCTCGGCCTGCCGTTCCAGCGCTTCGGCCCCTGGCTTAAATTTTGAGGTGCTGCGATGGATTTGCTCGATAATCTTGCTCTCGGTTTCGTCACGGCCTCATCGCTGGCAAACCTGTTCTTCTGCCTGATCGGCGTGCTGCTCGGCACCCTGATCGGTGTGTTGCCCGGCATCGGCGCGACGGCGACCATTGCCATGCTGCTGCCCATCACCTTTCAGCTCGAGCCCGTCTCGTCGCTGATCATGCTCGCCGGCATTTATTATGGCGCGCAATATGGCGGTTCCACCACGGCCATCCTGATCAACATGCCCGGGGAATCCTCCTCTGCCGTCACCGCCATCGATGGGTATCAGATGGCGCGCAAGGGCAAGGCAGGGGCTGCTCTCGCCATTGCCGCCATCGGTTCGTTCTTTGCCGGCACGGTTTCCACCTTCCTCGTGGCGATCTTTGCGCCGCCGCTCACCGCGATTGCGCTGGAGTTTGGTGCGGCGGAATATTTCTCGCTGATGGTAGTAGGCCTCGTTTCGTCCATCGCCCTTGCCCATGGCTCCATCGTCAAGGCGCTGGCTATGGTCGTACTCGGTCTGCTGCTCGGTCTGGTCGGCACGGATATCTATAGCGGCACGCCGCGTTTCACCCTTGGTATCCGCGAATATGCCGATGGTCTGAACTTCGTCGCCGTGGCTGTTGGTGTCTTCGGTATCGCCGAAATCCTGCGCAACCTCGAAAACGAGCGCACCCGTTCAGTACTGATCGCCAAGGTCAGCGGGCTGATGCCCACACGGGAGGATTTCCGGAAAATGGTCGGCCCGGTACTACGCGGCACGGCCATCGGTTCCGCGCTCGGCATCCTGCCGGGCGGCGGCGCCATCCTCGCGGCCTTTGCGTCCTACACGGTGGAAAAACGCGTCTCCAAGAACCCGGAGGAATTCGGGCATGGCGCGGTGGCCGGTGTGGCCGGTCCGGAATCGGCCAATAATGCCGGCGCCCAGACCTCCTTCATCCCGCTGCTCACGCTCGGCATCCCCGCCAATCCGGTGATGGCGCTGATGATTGGGGCGATGATCATCCAGGGGATCGTGCCGGGTCCAAACGTTGCAGTCGAGCAGCCGGCGCTGTTCTGGGGCATCATCGCCTCCATGTGGATCGGCAACCTGATGCTCGTCGTCCTGAACCTGCCGCTGATCGGGCTGTGGGTTAAGCTGCTGACGGTGCCCTATTACGTGCTGTTCCCCATCATCATGGCCTTCTGCGCCATTGGGGTATACAGCGTCAACTCCAACGTCTTCGATCTCTATGCCGTCGCCTTCTTCGGCTTCATAGGCTACGTGCTGGTGAAACTGCGCTGCGAGCCGGCGCCGCTGCTCCTCGGTTTCGTGCTCGGCCCGCTGCTGGAGGAAAATCTGCGTCGCGCGATGATCCTGTCCCGGGGTGATCCGACCACCTTCGTCACCCGGCCGATCAGCGCCACACTGCTTTTCATCGCTTTGGCCGTGCTGATCGTCGTCTTCCTGCCAAGCGTGAAGAAGAAACGCGAAGAGGTCTTCGTAGAAGAAGACTAGGCAATATCAAACTTCTGGATGCCGGCGATGGAAACATCGCCGGCTTTTTCCGTTTCCGGATCACCATGACGAATTCGCTTCGCGAAAGCGACATATGGTTGACTCACAAGCTTTTAGGCCCAAGGAAGGGCTGGAAAGAGAGGTCGATATGACGTCGGAAACCGAAAAACGGATCATCGCGCTCGAGGAGACGGCCGCGCATCAGGCCAAGGTGATAGAGGAACTGTCCGACCAGTTGGCGGAACAGTGGAAGGTGGTGGAGCAGACCCGTGCCAAGCTCGACCGATTGACGGAGAGGTTCCTGACCCTTGAGGAACAATCGCTGGACGCGCCTGCGATCACCCGGCCGCCGCATTATTGACAGGGAAGAGCAGATGAAAAACGACACAGCCGCGCTTGCCGCCGATATCGTCGATTTCTGGAAGAAGGCCGGGCCGGACAAGTGGTTCGACAAGGATGCCGCCTTCGACAGTCATTTCCACGACCGTTTCCGTGATGCGCATTTTGCGGCCGCGAGACGCGAGCTGGACGACTGGCTGGACGGCGCGGAAAGCAGCCTTGCGCTTATGCTTCTGCTGGATCAGTTTCCGCGCAACTGCTTTCGCGGCACTGCCCACATGTACGCCACCGACCCGCTGGCGCGGCTCTTTGCCGATGAGGCCATCCGCCGCGGGCATGATCAGGCGGTGGGCGAGGACTTACGCGTCTTCTTCTATCTGCCCTTTTCCCATGCGGAGGATATCGCCGCCCAGCGGCGTGCCTGCGACCTGAACCAGCCGCTCGGCGGGCTTTATCTTCATCATGCCGAAGAGCATCGCGATATCGTTGAACGTTTCGGCCGTTTTCCGCATCGCAACGACATATTGCTGCGGGAAACAACATCAGAAGAACGGCAATATCTGGAAGAAGGCGGCTTTTCCGGCTGAGCCCAAAACGAAAACGCCGCCAGTCTCGAGGGATGGCGGCGTCCTAAAAGCTTGGGACCGGCGGAAATCAGCCGTCGAAGAATTCCTTCATCCGGGCAAAGAAGCCCGTCGATTCCGGATTGTTCTCCTTCGAGGAGAGCTGCTCGAACTCCTGCAACAGCTCGCGCTGACGCTTGCTGAGTTTCTGCGGCGTCTCGATCTGAATCTGGATATAGAGATCGCCTGTCTGCGCCGAACGCAGTACCGGCATGCCCTTGCCCTTCAGACGGAATTGCTTGCCCGGCTGGGTGCCCTCGGGAACCGTGACGCGTGACTTGGTGCCATCGAGTGTCGTGACATCGAAGGTGCCGCCAAGCGCCGCCGTCGTCATGGAGATCGGTACGGTGCAATAAAGATCGGCGCCGTCGCGCTGGAAGAACTCATGCGGACGCACGGACAGGAAGATATAGAGATCGCCCGCCGGACCGCCCCGCATACCGGCCTCGCCTTCGCCCTGCAGGCGAATGCGGGTGCCGTCTTCGATACCCGAGGGAATGTTGACCGAGAGCGAGCGCTCTTCCGTTACGCGGCCCTGGCCGTGGCACTTACCGCATGGATCGGAGATCGTCTGACCGCGGCCATGGCAGGTGGGGCAGGTGCGTTCCACCGAGAAGAAGCCCTGCGCCGCGCGCACGCGGCCGGAACCCTGACAGGTGGCACAGGTCTTCGGCTGTGTGCCCGGTTTGGCGCCAGAGCCGGAACAGACGTCACAGGTGATCGAGGTCGGAACCCTGATCTGCGCCGTCTTGCCGGTGAAGGCCTCTTCCAGCGTGATTTCCATGTTGTAGCGAAGGTCGGCCCCGCGCTCGCGCCCGCCGGAGGAGCGGCGCGCACGGCCGCCACCCATCATCTCGCCGAAGATGTCCTCGAAAATATCGGAGAAGCCGCCATTGGCGAAACCGCCGCCACCAAAGCCGCCGCCGCCGCCCATGCCGCCATTTTCAAATGCGGCGTGGCCGAAACGGTCATAGGCCGCGCGCTTCTGCGGGTCCTTCAGCGTTTCGTAGGCTTCGTTGATTTCTTTGAATTTCCGTTCGGAATCGGCATCATCAGGATTCTTGTCCGGATGGTATTTCATCGCGAGTTTGCGGAAGGCGCTTTTCAGCTCTTTTTCGTCCGCGGTCTTGCTGACGCCGAGTGTTTCGTAAAAGTCTGCTTTCGCCATTAAGTTAACAAGCCCCGCAAATGGATTTCCGGCTGCACTCGGCAGCCGGATGTCTTGCATATGTTGTCAGGAGACGGGAAGCCGCGCGATTAAGCGGACTTCTTGTCGTCCTTGATTTCTTCATAGTCGGCATCAACGACATCATCCTTGCCGCCTTCAGAAGCATCACCGGCCTCGGCCTGCTGTGCTTCGTATATGGCCTGACCGAGCTTCATGGAAACTTCCATGAGGGTCTGGGTCTTCGCCTGAATGTCGTCTGCGTCAGGCTCGGCGGCTTCGACAGCGGTCTTCAGGGCGGCTATGGCGTCTTCGATTGCCTTACGATCGGTCTCGGAAACCTTGTCACCATATTCCTTCACCGACTTCTCGGTGGAGTGAATGAGGCTTTCGGCCTGGTTCTTGGCTTCGACACCTGCACGACGCTTCTTGTCGGCTTCCGCATTGGCTTCGGCGTCCTTGACCATCTTTTCGATGTCGGCGTCGGAAAGACCGCCGGAGGCCTGGATACGGATCTGCTGTTCCTTGCCGGTGCCCTTGTCTTTTGCCGAGACCTGCACGATGCCGTTGGCGTCGATATCGAAGGTGACTTCGATCTGCGGAACGCCGCGGGGCGACGGCGGCAGGCCGACGAGGTCGAACTGGCCGAGCAGCTTGTTGTCCTGGGCCATTTCGCGCTCACCCTGCGAAACGCGGATGGTCACGGCCGACTGGTTGTCTTCGGCGGTCGAGAAGGTCTGGCTCTTCTTGGTCGGGATCGTCGTGTTGCGATCGATCAGACGGGTGAAGACGCCACCCAGCGTTTCGATGCCGAGCGACAGCGGGGTCACGTCGAGCAGCAGAACGTCCTTGACGTCGCCCTGCAGAACGCCAGCCTGAATGGCGGCGCCCATGGCAACCACTTCGTCCGGGTTCACGCCCTTGTGCGGCTCCTTGCCGAACAGCTGCTTGACGACTTCCTGCACCTTCGGCATGCGGCTCATGCCACCGACGAGAACGACTTCATCGATCTCGGAAGCGGAAACGCCGGCATCCTTCAGCGCTGCCTTGCAAGGCGCGACGGTGCGCTGGACGAGATCATCGACCAGGCTTTCGAACTTGGCGCGGGTCAGCTTCAGCGTCAGGTGCTTCGGACCGGAAGCGTCAGCCGTGATGAACGGCAGGTTGATTTCGGTCTGCTGCGAGGACGAGAGTTCGATCTTTGCCTTTTCGGCAGCTTCCTTGAGGCGCTGCAGGGCAAGCTTGTCGTTCTTCAGGTCGATGCCCTGATCCTTCTTGAACTCGCCGGCCAGATATTCGACGAGACGCATGTCGAAGTCTTCACCGCCAAGGAAGGTATCACCATTGGTGGACTTCACTTCGAAAACGCCGTCGCCGATTTCCAGAACGGAAATATCGAAGGTGCCGCCGCCAAGGTCGTAAACGGCGATCGTCTTGCCGTCCTTCTTGTCGAGGCCGTAGGCGAGCGCTGCCGCGGTCGGCTCGTTGATGATGCGCAGAACATCCAGACCGGCGATGCGGCCGGCATCCTTGGTAGCCTGGCGCTGGGCGTCGTTGAAGTAGGCCGGAACGGTGATGACGGCCTTTTCGACCTTTTCGCCGAGATAGGATTCAGCCGTTTCCTTCATCTTCTGAAGGATCATCGCGGAAATCTGCGACGGGGAATAATTCTTGTCCTGAGCCTTCACCCATGCGTCGCCATTGTCGCCCTTGACGATTTCAAAGGGAACGAGGGCCTTGTCCTTTTCGACGGTCGGGTCTTCGTAACGACGACCGATAAGGCGCTTCACCGCAAACAGGGTGTTGGTCGGGTTGGTGACCGCCTGGCGCTTGGCCGGCTGGCCGACAAGGCGTTCGCCATCGTCGGAAAATGCCACCATGGACGGCGTGGTGCGCGCGCCTTCCGCATTTTCAATTACTTTCGTGTCCTTGCCGTCCATCACTGCGACGCAGGAATTGGTCGTGCCAAGGTCGATACCGATTACTTTTGCCATGCTCTTCTCTCCTTGAAGCGAGCCGTCGGAACCCCGTGAGGCATTCCATTGACAACTCCTTGACTTGGATTTGCAGTATTCGCTGCAGTTATGCGGCGTATATAAGGAGCGATTTTTCCTGCTGCAAGGCGCAAGAGAGGGGTAAGAGCAGCAAAAAGCGGATGAATCCCTTGTCTGTGCAGAAGCATAGCCATCAACGCACGCGGAAGCGGAAAAACGCGACTTTGACGCTACGTCCTTGCAACACGGTCGGCAACGCCAAGGTTCATATGTAAGTCGGTGAAGATGAGGTGAAATGGCGGACAGGGTGGGATTCGAACCCACGGTACGCTTTCACGCACACACGCGTTCCAGGCGTGCGCCTTAAACCACTCGGCCACCTGTCCTTTTTCAAGTCTGCATGTCATGAAGAATGCAAATCACTGGAACGGCGCGATATATACCGATGAATTCGCAGGGATCAACACGAATCTGACAGTTTTTTGAAATGTCGGCAATTTCCTGTGTTCCGACGCGATTGCAAACCGGTTTTCCCACCTTTATCGATGCATTATAGGTTTCAAAAAGTGGCTGTCTGACCGGCAGATCGTGAGCGAGGTATACCAATGAAAGCTTTTTTGCGGTTTTTGAGCTTTCTTTTCCTCGTTGCGGCGGTTTTTCTGGGCGTGCTCGATTCGATCCGCTCGGTTTCCACATCCTCGATCGACATCACCGGCATCCTGTCCGTCTGGAACTATCTTCTTCCTGCTTCCCGCACCATGGTGGAAACGGCCTTGGCTCACTATATTCACCCTGAAGCGTGGCGCTTCATTGAAAACGCCCTGACGGCGGTGCCCGCATTTGCCGTTTCCCTGGCGCTTTCCCTGCTCTGCTGGATGGCGGGGTACAGGAAACACAGGGCGATGCGGCGTTTGTCAGCCTGACTTATGTCAGTCGAACTAGGCGCGCCCGCAGACGTGAACCACAAGAGAAGCGGCGGAGCTGGCCGCATGGAGGACCGAATGTTCCTGTTCGATACGCTTTCAAAAAAGACAACGATGCCGACGCAAGAAACCGCCTTGCCTGGCCGTGAAGCGGCGCTTGCGGTGCCGGAAGCCCATTTTGTCAATGGCCGGCCTTTGAAGGGACCTTATCCCGACGGCCTTGAAACCATCTATCTCGGCATGGGCTGCTTCTGGGGCGCGGAACGGCTGTTCTGGAAAACGCCGGGGGTGTGGGTGACGGCGGTGGGTTATGCTGGTGGTTTCACCCGTAATCCCACCTATCAGGAGACGACGACAGGTCAGACGGGCCACGCCGAAGTGGTCAAGGTTGTCTATGACCCGGCCGTGATTTCGCTCTCGAGCCTCTTGAAGATATTCTTTGAGGAGCACGACCCGACGCAGGGGATGCGCCAGGGCAACGATGTCGGCACGACCTATCGTTCCGCCATTTACGCGACGACGGAAGGCCAGTTGCAGCAGGCGCAGAAAGCGCGGGATGTTTTTCAGGAGGCTCTGGAGGCGGCGGGCCATGGCAGCGCCATCACCACCGAGATCGGGCCGCTTGAAAAGTTTTATTACGCTGAAGACTATCATCAGCAATATCTTGCCAAGAACCCGGGTGGCTACTGCGGCCTCAGGGGAACGGGCGTAAGCTGCAATATCGACTAGATTTTTTGCAGGTCGCGCGGTGGAAAGACCAAAAAAGCGCCAGAATAAAGTTTTTCCACCGGGTCAAAAAAACCGGATGAATTTTTCATTGAGCCATGCAAGGATATGAGCCAAGCACAGCCGGGAAACACGGCTGGCGGTTCCGCAGACATTCCCGGCCAACGGGTTTGCGGGAGGACCCTTAAAATATCAATTGCAACAACAGGGCTGCACAATGAAAAAATCCCTTCTGACGCTTTTTGCGCTTGCCGCAATGTCGGCTTCCGCGCTGGCCGCCGATATCAAGCCGGCGCTGGTCTATGGCACGGGCGGCAAGTTCGACAAGTCGTTCAACGAAGCCGCTGCGGCTGGCGCTGAAAAGTTCAAGGCGGAAACGGGCATCGAGTTCCGCGATTTCGAGCCGACCAGCGACACGCAGGGTGAGCAGGCTATACGCAACTTCGCGAGCAAGGGCTTCAACCCGGTTGTTGCTGTCTCCTTCGCCTGGACGTCAGCCATGGAAAAGGTCGCAGCCGAATTCCCGGACACCAAGTTCGTCATCGTCGATTCCGTCGTCGAGCTGCCGAATGTTCGTTCGGTCGTCTACAAGGAGCATGAAGGTTCCTACCTCGTCGGTCTTCTGGCCGGCATGGCCTCGAAGACCGGTAAGGTCGGCTTCATCGGCGGCATGGATATTCCGCTGATCCGTAAATTCGCCTGCGGTTATGCCCAGGGCGCGAAGGCTGCCAACGACAAGATTGAAGTCTTCCAGAACATGACCGGCACCACGGGCGCTGCCTGGAACGATCCGGTGCGCGGTGGTGAACTCACCAAGAACCAGATCGACCAGGGCGCTGACGTGATCTACGCGGCAGCCGGTGCGACCGGTATCGGTGTGCTGCAGACCGCTGCCGACAACAAGAAGTTCTCGATCGGCGTCGATTCCAACCAGAATCACCTGCATCCGGGCTCGGTTCTGACCTCCATGGTCAAGCGTGTCGATCTGGCCGTCTACAATGCCTACAAGGATGCCAAGGACGACAAGTTCACGCCCGGCATCGTTGCGCTCGGCGTCAAGGAAGATGGCGTCGCCTACGCCCTCGACGACAACAACAAGGCCCTGATCACGCCGGAAATGACCGCCGCCGTGGACAAGGCCAAGGCCGACATCATTGCCGGCACCGTCAAGGTTCATGACTATATGGCGGACAATTCCTGCCCGAAATGATATGATATGTGATTGGGGCGCATGATGTTTTTCATCTTGCGCCCTTTTCATATCCAGCCTTCGGAGAGGTTTCGGTTTGAGTATGGACCCAGCAATCGAACTCGTGGGCATCGATAAGAAATTCGGTGCCGTTCACGCCAACAAGAATATCAATCTGACCGTTGCCAAGGGAACGATCCACGGCATCATCGGGGAAAACGGCGCCGGAAAATCGACCCTGATGTCGATCCTCTACGGTTTTTACCAGGCCGACGCCGGTGAAATCCGGGTGAATGGCGCGCCGGTCTCGATCCGCGACAGTCAGGCCGCGATCAATTCAGGCATCGGCATGGTGCATCAGCACTTCATGCTGGTGGAAAATTTCACCGTGCTGGAAAACGTCATGCTGGGCGCAGAAGGCGGCGCATCGCTCGCCAAGGGCCGGGCGGCGGCGCGCAAGGAGTTGCAACGCCTCGAGGACGATTACGGACTGGAAGTTGATCCGGATGCGGTGATCGAAGAACTGCCTGTCGGTCTCCAGCAGCGCGTCGAAATCCTCAAGGCCATGTATCGTGGCGCCGAAATCCTGATCCTTGATGAGCCGACCGGCGTTCTGACCCCGGCTGAGGCCGATCACCTTTTCAAGATACTCGGCGTGTTGCGCGAGCAGGGCAAGACCGTCATTCTCATCACCCACAAGCTGCGCGAGATCATGGCGATCACGGATTCCGTCTCCGTCATGCGCCGCGGCGAAATGGTGGCGACCCGCAAGACATCCGAAACCAGCGTCGAGGAACTGGCCGAACTGATGGTGGGCCGCCGGGTGCTGCTCCGGGTGGAAAAGGGTGAGACGACGCCGGGCGAGGTTCTGCTTTCCATCCGCAACCTGACCGTCAAGGATAGCCGCGGCGTCACCATGGTGGATGATGTCTCGCTCGATGTCCGCGCCGGTGAAATCGTCGGCATCGCCGGTGTGGCGGGCAATGGCCAGTCCGAACTTCTTGAGGCGATCGCGGGGATCCGCAAGCCCTATTCGGGAGAGATATGGGTGGCCGGGCAGAAGGTCGACCGTCCCGATCCGGCTATTTTGCGCGAGCTCGGTCTCGCGCATATTCCGGAAGACCGGCACCATATGGGGCTGGTGTTGAAATTCGAGGAATATGAGAACTCCATCCTCGGTTATCACCATGATGAGCGTTACGGCAAAGGGCCTTTCCTAAACCCCGAGGCGATCCGCAAGGATGCGGTCGAAAAGATCGAGAAATACGATATCCGTCCGCCGAACCCGCAGCTGAAGACCGCCAATTTTTCCGGCGGCAACCAGCAGAAGATCGTCGTTGCCCGCGAAATCGAGCGTGACCCCAAGATGCTGATCATCGGCCAGCCCACCCGCGGCGTGGATATCGGCGCCATCGAATTCATCCATCGTCGCATCATCGAAATGCGCGATGCCGGAAAGGCTATTTTGCTGGTTTCGGTCGAACTCGATGAAATCCGTTCCCTTTCGGACCGGATCATGGTCATGTTCGCCGGGCGTGTCGTTGGAGAAAAAACGGCGGAAGCCGAAGAACAGACGCTGGGCCTGATGATGGCCGGCATCGCCGCATGAGGCATGAATGAGCACCGCTTCCACCCCCCTGCCAAACTGGATCAGCTACGGCCTGTTGCCGCTGCTGAATGTCGTCACCGCCTTTCTGATTTCCGGCCTCGTCGTCTGGTCGATCGGTGAAAACCCGCTGGCGGCACTTCGCCTGCTGATCGAAGGTGCGCTCGGCCGCGGCGACGCCATCGGCTTCACGCTGTTTTACACGACGAGCTTCATTTTCACCGGCCTCTCCGTCGCGGTCGCCTTCCATGCCGGTCTGTTCAATATCGGCTCCGAAGGTCAGGCCTATATTGGCGGGCTGGGCGCCGCGCTGGTGGCGCTGGCGCTCGACCGTTATGTGCCCTGGTATGTGACGATGCCCTTCGCCGTCATCGGTGCTGCAGTTTTCGGCGCGGCCTGGGCCTTCATTCCGGCATGGCTGCAGGCAAAACGCGGCAGCCACGTGGTCATCACCACCATCATGTTCAACTTCATCGCCGCGGCGCTGATGGTCTATCTGCTGGTGAACGTGCTGATCGTACCGGGCAAGATGGCGCCGGAAACGCGCACTTTCCTGGCCGGGGGGCAATTGCCGAAACTGGACTGGCTGATGGCGCTGTTCGGCCTCAAGCTTGGGCCGGCGCCGTTCAACGTCTCCTTCATCATCGCGCTGGTCATGTGTTTCCTCGTCTGGGTGCTGATCTGGCGCACCAAGCTCGGTTATGAGATGCGCACACTCGGCGTCAGCCCTTCAGCAGCCGTTTATGCCGGCATTCCCTATGCGCGCACCGTCATCATCGCCATGCTCATTTCCGGCGGTCTGGCGGGCATGATGGCGCTGAACCCGGTCATGGGCGCTTCCGCCCGCCTGCAGGTGGAATTTGTCGGCGGTGCGGGGTTTGTCGGCATTGCCGTGTCGCTGATGGGGCGAAGCCACCCGCTTGGCATCATCTTTGCGGCATTGCTGTTCGGCATCCTCTATCAGGGCGGCGCAGACCTCTCTTTCGAGATGCCGAACATTACCCGCGAGATGATCGTGGTCATCCAGGGTCTGGTGATCCTTTTCGCCGGCGCGCTGGAATATATGTACCGGCCGGCGATCGTCCACATCTACCAGCGCTTGGCAAAGGGGTGAGCTGATATGGATTTCTTCGATATGATGGTCAGCATTCTCGGCTCGACCGTCCGTCTCACCATCCCGCTGCTCTTCACCGCGCTTGCCGGGCTTTTTTCCGAACGCGCCGGCGTGTTCGATATCGGACTTGAAGGCAAGATGCTGGCGGCGGCCTTCGCTTCCGCCTGTGTTGCCTACATCACCGCAAATCCCTGGGCCGGTCTGCTGGCCGGCATTGCCGTCTCCATCCTGTTCTCTTTGATCCATGGTTTTGCCGTCATCACCAATCGCGGCAACCAGATCGTGTCGGGCGTGGCGCTCAACTTCATCGCCGCCGGTCTGACGGTGGTTCTGGGGCAGGCCTGGTTCGGGCAGGGCGGCCGCACGCCGCAGCTTCCGGGAGAAGGTCGGTTTGCCCCGATAATCCTGCCGGGTGCGGATGCGCTGCGCGAGGTGCCGTTCATCGGCCCGCTCTACGCCAATGTCATTTCCGGCAATAACATCCTCACCTATCTCGCCTTCCTGGCGGTGCCGCTGTCCTGGTGGGTGCTTTACCGTACCCGTTTCGGCTTGCGTCTGCGCGCCGTCGGTGAAAATCCGGGTGCTGTCGATACGGCAGGCATTTCGGTCACATGGATGCGTTTCCGCGCGGTCATCGTCGCCGGTTTCCTCTGCGGTTTCTCAGGCGCCTATCTCGCGGTGGCGCAATCGGCAGCCTTCATCGCCAACATGTCGGCCGGCAAGGGCTATATCGCGCTGGCAGCGCTGATCTTCGCGAAATGGAAGCCGGTGCCGGTCATGTTCGCCTGCCTGCTTTTCGGTTTTCTGGATGCTTTCGCCAACTTCATGCAGGGCAAATCCGTGCCCGGCATCGGCGAGGTGCCGGTGCAGATTTTCCAGGCCATGCCTTATATTCTGACCTGCATCCTGCTTGCTGGTTTCATCGGCGTCGCCAAGCCCCCCAAGGCCGGTGGCGTTGCCTATGCGAAGGAGCGTTAAACTCATGTCCTCCGATACCCAATCCCATGCCCTGTTCGAGGCAGCGGTGGAGGCCATGGCCTTTGCCCACGCGCCCTATTCGAAATTCCCGGTCGGCGCGGCGATCCGCGCCGAAGACGGCAAGATCTACAAGGGCGCCAATATCGAGAACCTCTCCTTCCCTCAAGGGTGGTGCGCCGAACCTTCCGCCATCAGCGCCATGATCATGGGTGGGGCAAAGAAGATCAGCGAGATTGCCGTCATCGCCGAAAAGCTTGCTCTTTGCCCTCCCTGCGGCGGATGCCGGCAGAAGATCGCCGAATTCGCCTCGCCGGAAACGCGAGTCTATCTGTGCGACGAAACCGGCGTCCAGAAGGTCATGACCATGGAAGAGCTTTTGCCCTTCAGCTTCAAGACAGAGCTGCCCTGATGCCGGATATGCTGATCGACATTCTGGTGGAGCGCCTGAACGGTCTGATGCCGCGCGTGGCCATCGTCCTCGGCTCGGGTTTGGGTTCTCTGGTGGAAGAGGTCAGCGATCGGATCCGGGTGCCCTATGCCGAACTTCCGGGTTTTCCCGCAAGCGGCGTCTCCGGCCATGCGGGTGAGCTGGTGGCCGGTTATCTCGGTGGTGAACCGGTCATGATGCTTTCCGGCCGGGTGCATTATTACGAAAAGGGCGACCCCTCCGCCATGCGCGCGATCATCGGGGCTCTGGCTGGTCTCGGCGTGCAGTCGCTCATCCTCACCAATTCGGCGGGTTCGGTAAGGCAGGATATGCCGCCCGGCTCGGTCATGCAGATCACCGATCACATCAACTATTCCGGCATGAACCCGCTGATCGGCGAGGAAAGCGACCGACGCTTCGTCGGCATGACGACGGCTTATGACCCTGACCTGATGCTTGCCATGCGCAATGCCGCGATCCGCGCGACCGTGCCCCTGTTTGGCGGCGTCTACATGTGGTTTTCCGGCCCGAGCTTCGAAACACCGGCGGAAATCCGCATGGCGCGGCTGCTGGGGGCGGATGCCGTCGGCATGTCCACCGTGCCGGAAGTCATCCTTGCCCGCTTTTTCGGGATGCGCGTTGCCGCCGCATCGGTTATTACCAACTACGGTGCCGGCATGACTGGCGCGGAACTGAGCCATGAAGAAACCAAGGATATGGCTCCCGTAGGTGGCAAGAGGCTTGCCGCCATTCTGAAGGAAATGATCGCAGGAGGAGCGTGACCATGGAACTCCAGCGTCCGCGCGAAGCGGCTGCCCTCACATTGTCCTTGCTGGACCTGACGAACCTCAAGGAAGACTGCACGCCTGAGCAGATTGCCGCTTTGTGCCAGAGGGCGCATACGGAATATGGCAATACGGCCGCGATCTGCATCTGGCCGCGCTTCGTGGCGCAGGCGCGTGCGGCGTTCGGAAAGGACCACGCGATCCGCATCGCCACGGTCGTCAATTTTCCTTCGGGCGATCTCGACGTCGCAACCGTAGTTGCGGAAACCGAAACGGCAATCCGCGACGGCACCGACGAAATCGATCTCGTCATTCCCTATCGCAAATTCATGGCAGGCGATGAATCGGCAGTTTCCACCATGGTGGCCGCCGTGCGCAAGGCCTGCGCAGCACCCGTGCTTCTCAAGGTCATTCTTGAAACCGGTGAGCTGAAAGACAAGGCCCTCATTCGTCGCGCCTCCGAACTTGCCATTGCCGAAGGGGCTGATTTCATCAAGACCTCGACCGGCAAGGTCGCCGTCAACGCAACGCTGGAAGCCGCCGACATCATGTTGCAGGCGATCCGCGACAGCAGGCAGAAGGTTGGCTTCAAGCCCGCTGGCGGCATCGGTACGGTGGAAGACGCCACGCTTTATCTGCGGCTGGCGGAAACCATCATGGCGCCCAACTGGGCCATGCCGTCCACCTTCCGTTTCGGCGCTTCCGGCGTCCTCGACGACGTATTGAACGTGCTGGCTGGCGGTGAGCCGGCCAAGGCTGCCAGCGGGTATTGAGCTTGATCCCGCAGGAAATCATCCGCCGCAAACGCGATGGCCTGTCTCTGGAACCGCAGGAGATCGCCGTTTTCATAAGCGCGCTTTCGAAAGACGGCATATCTGAAGGCCAGGCGGCGGCCTTTGCCATGGCGGTGTTTTTCCGCGGCATGAACCGGGACGAGATGGTGGCGCTGACGCTCGCCATGCGCGACAGCGGCGATGTTCTGTCCTGGAGCGATATCGGCAGGCCGGTGGCGGACAAGCACTCGACCGGCGGTGTCGGCGACAATGTCTCCCTGATGCTTGCTCCCATCGTTGCCGCCTGCGGTCTCGCCGTGCCTATGATCTCCGGCAGGGGTCTCGGCCATACCGGCGGCACGCTCGACAAGCTGGAGGCGATCCCCGGTTATAACGTCATGCCGGACGAGGCGCTGTTTCGCCAGACGGTGAAAACGGTCGGCTGCGCCATCATCGGCCAGACGGGCGATCTGGCCCCCGCCGACAAGCGCCTCTATGCCATCCGCGACGTGACCGCGACGGTGGATTCCATACCGCTGATCACCGCCTCCATCCTGTCGAAGAAGCTTGCAGCCGGGCTGCAAACGCTGGTTCTGGATGTGAAGGTCGGCAATGGTGCTTTCATGCAGAGCGTGGAGGATGCCCGCAATCTCGCCCGCGCGCTGGTCGATGTGGCGAATGGTGCAGGTCTGCCGACGACGGCCCTGATAACCGACATGAACCAGCCGCTTGGCGATGCCGCAGGCAATGCGGTCGAAATCGTCAATTGCCTGGATTTTCTGGCTGGTCGCAAGGCGGGAACCCGTCTCGAAAAGGTCGTGCTCGCCTTCGCTGCGGAAATGCTGGTGCAGGCCGGAAGAGCGACTACGCTTGATGAAGGCGAGGCGCAGGCCATGGCCGCTCTTTCCTCCGGCCGGGCCATGGAGGTCTTTGCGCGGATGGTTTCGGCACTCGGCGGGCCTTCGGATTTCGTTGAACGCCCGTCCCATTACCTGCCATCCGCACCGGTCACTCTCCCTGTTCCGGCTCCGCGCAGCGGCTGGCTCGCATCCTGTGCGACGCGCGATCTCGGTATGGTCGTTGTCGAGCTTGGCGGCGGCAGAAGAAAACCGTCGGATACCATCGACGCTGCGGTCGGTATTTCGGACATCCTGCCGCTCGGCACAAAAGTAGAAAAGGGCGAACCTATCGCCCTCGTCCACGCGGCTTCGAAAGAAGAAGCGGAACGCGCCGCCGAAAGGATTGCGGCCTGTTACGGGATTGGCGACTCTGCGACAGAGACCGGCAACGTGGTTCTTGAGCGGATTATCTGACCAGCCGCATTTCGCCGTTCGACACCTTGAATGATGACAATTGCTTCAAAAAGCTCATGCCGATCAGCATGTTGCTCAGCGCATTGTCTTTGAGCACCATGGCATCGACATTCTGGACACGGATCGTGCCGATTTCCACCCGGTCGAGCTTCACATAGGCCGCCATGGTCTGGCCGTTGGCGGTCGAGATCGGATATTTGAAATCGAGGCTGTTGACGCCGAAACCGAGCCGCCGGGCGATCGTTTCGTTGATGGCGACCGTGGAGGCGCCTGTGTCGACAAGCCCGTCGAAAGATTTGCCGTTGATACGGAAGGTGGCATTGAAATGACCGCGCGCATCCGCCTTCAGACTGACGCTGCCCAGCGACACCGGCTGCGGTTTGGCAAGTTCGGTGGCGGCGTCGGATTTTGCCGCGCCGTTTTCCGGGCGCGGCTGAAATTTTTCCATCAGCGCCGGGATCTGCGTGGCGCTGACCGAAAGACCGACAAGCAGAAAAATCGCACGCGCCAGCAAGTGACTACTCCCAATGGCTAGGTTTATTCAGACGCAGCATAGGCGCAAAACATGCTGAAATCTTAAAAGAAAAAGCCATCCGCCGCGTTGGGTGCGGCGAATGGCTCAAGCGGTTAAGCAATGATGAACGGTGTTATTTGGTGCCGTACATGCGATCACCGGCATCGCCGAGGCCGGGAACGATGTAACCCTTTTCGTTCAGCTGCTTGTCAATTGCGGCGGTGTAGATCGGCACATCGGGATGCGCTTCACGGAAATTCTTGATGCCCTCGGGGGCGGCCAGCAGACACAGGAAGCGGATGTTCTTCGCACCACGTTCCTTCAGCTTTTCCACGGCGGCAATCGAGGAATTGCCGGTTGCCAGCATCGGATCGACTACGATGATAAGGCGCGCATCGAGACTTTCGGGAGCCTTGAAGTAATATTCGACGGCCTCCAGCGTATCGTGATCGCGATAAACACCGATATGGGCAACGCGCGCCGAAGGCACGAGTTCGAGCATGCCTTCCAGCAGGCCGTTGCCGGCGCGCAGGATGGAGGCGAAAACCAGCTTCTTGCCCTCAAGCACCGGAGCCTCGATGGTTTCCAGCGGCGTATCGATGGTTTCCATCGTCATTTCAAGGTCGCGCGTCACTTCATAGCAGAGCAGCGTCGAGATTTCCCTGAGCAGGCGGCGGAAGCCGGCCGTCGAGGTTTCCTTCTTGCGCATGATGGTAAGTTTGTGCCGCACCAGCGGATGTTCGATGACTGTGACGCCGTCCATGAAACTGGCCTTCCTTTTTATCTTGTGCCCCTGTAATTCACCGAAAGTGCGCTTTTCGCAAGCCTTGTTCGCGGTTTTACCCCGCGAACCGCGACGTCACGCACAATCGAGTTTTGCAAGCAGCCGGTTGCGCGTTTCCTCGTCCACGAAGGCGCATTCCAGCGCGGTTCGGGTCATGCGGTTGATCTCGGTATCGTTGAAGCCGAACTCGTCCGCGGCCAGCGCATATTCCCGTGCAAGCGAGGTGAAGAAGAATGGCGGGTCGTCGGAACTGATGCAGACGCGCACCCCGGCGTCGCGCAACGCCTTGAGCGGATGGCTGGCGAAATCGGGATAAACGTCGAGTGCGATATTCGATCCGGGGCAGACCTCCAGAACCGTTCCCGCCTCGATCAGCCGGGCGACGAGACCGGCATCTTCGATGGCCCGCACGCCATGCCCGATGCGGGCCGGTTTGACGAGATCGAGCGCATCGGCAACGCTTTCAGGGCCGCAAACCTCACCCGCATGGATGGTCAGCCCAAGACCCGCATCGCGGGCAATGTCGAAGGCGCGCGCATAATCGGCGACGCGGCCCATACGCTCCTCGCCCGCCATATTGAAGCCGGTTACCAGCGGATGCTTAGCACGCGCCGCATATTCAGCAGCTGCGATTACCCGTTCAGGACCGAAATGCCGCTCGCCGGTGACGATGATGCGGGTCTCGATGCCGGTCTTTTCTTTGGCGATGCGGATGCCCTCGGCGATACCGGCTAGATAGGCGTCGGCACCGAGCCCGATCCGGTCGCCATGATCGGGTGAAATGATCAGCTCGCTATAGATCGTATTGGCTTGCGCAAGTTCGGTCAGATAGGTTTCGGTCAGGACGGCATAATCCTCATCCGTCTTGAAAACCTGCGCCACCGCATCATAACAGCGGATGAATTCAGCGAAATCCGACCAGACATATTGGCCGTCGCGCAGAAAGCCGCAGGTGTCTATGCCGTATTTCTCCGCCTGCCTTGCGACGAGCGCGGGCGGTGCCGCCCCTTCAAGGTGGCAGTGGATTTCCGCTTTCAGCAAATGGGATGTCAAATGAAGCTCCTGCCGTGAGAACCGGCCTCGATGCCAAGATGGTGGGCGATGCTTTCACCGATATCGGCGTAGCTTGAACGGATGCCGACATCACGGGAACGGATACCCGGCCCGAACGCCATGATAGGCACCCTTTCCCGTGTATGGTCCGTGCCCCGCCAGGTGGGGTCGCAACCGTGGTCGGCGGTGAGAAGGGCGATATCACCCGGCGCCATTTTGCGATGGATTTCGGGGATACGCGCATCGAAGGCCTCAAGGGCCGCCGCATAACCGGCAACGTCGCGACGGTGGCCAAAAAGCATGTCGAAATCGACGAAATTGGTGAAAACGAGATCGCCATTCTCAGCTTCGTCGATGGCCTGCAACGTCGCGTCCATCAGTGCGCTGTTGCCATTTGCCTTGATGACGCGCGAGATACCCTGATGGGCATAGATATCGCCGATCTTGCCGATCGCGTGCACCTTGCGGCCGGCCTCTACAAGCCGGTCGAGCAGGGTCGGTTCCGGTGGCGGCACGGAAAAATCGCGGCGGTTGCCGGTGCGTTCGAAGGTTGCGACCGTTTCGCCAATGAAGGGGCGGGCGATGACGCGGCCGATATTCAGCGGATCGAGCAGCTTGCGCACCGTCTCGCAGAGCGCGATAAGCCGCTGCAACCCGAAATGTGTTTCATGCGCGGCTATCTGGAATACGGAATCGGAAGAGGTGTAACAGATCGGCTTGCCGCTCCTGATATGCTCCTCGCCGAATTTCGCTATGATCTCGGTGCCGGAAGCATGACAATTGCCGAGAATGCCGGGAATATCGGCCTGCCTGCAAATGGCCTCCACCAGATCAGGAGAAAAGGCGTCGCCCTCCGTGGGGAAATATCCCCAGTCGAAGGTCACCGGCGTGCCCGCGATCTCCCAATGGCCTGAGGGCGTATCCTTGCCCTTGGATATTTCACTGGCGGAACCGTGCAGGCCGAAAATGCGCTCTGGCGGTTCCATGCCGGCAGGAATGTCGCCGCTTGCCTGTTTCGCGATCTCCAGCAGGCCGAGCGAACTCATGTTCGGCAGCTTCAACGGACCGGAGCGAAGCCCGGCTTTGTCGGCGGCGCCCGCGGCACAGAATTCCGCGATATGGCCAAGCGTGTTCGCGCCAAGATCGCCATAGTGTTCCGCATCGGGTGCGCCGCCGACGCCGAAGGAATCCAGAACGAGAAGAAATGCTCTTGCCATAACTCACCGAAACAAAATGCGCCGACGGGCAATGTCAGGCCGAACTGTCGTTATAGATCAGCAAAACGTGAAGAAGGAAGTGCTTTTATGAACCATCCGGTAAAACCGGCTGTTCAATCCTCGCCCCGTTTCGATTTGGGAGCATTGAGATTACGCAGGACATACCAGCCCGCAGCCACCACCATGGCCGCCAGAATATACCACGTAACGGCATAGGAGAGGTGGTTGTTGGGGAAGGTGAGCATGGTCTTGCCGCCGACCGGCAGGCCGCCCGGATTGGGTGTTGCGTCGGCGTCGACATAGAACGGCGCGACATCGGAAAGGCCGGATGCCTGCGAGATTTGAGGAATATTGCGGGAATACCAGCGGCCATTTGCGGGATCGTTGGTGCGCAGGAAAAGCCCGCCGGTTTCGGGCGCGCGCATCAGCCCGACGATCTCGACGTTGCCTGCTGGTTCGCTTTCCCGGCGGGAGGATGGATCGCGCCTGTCGGACGGCACGAAGCCGCGATTGACGATGATGCTGGAGCCATCGTCGCGCTTGAGTGGCGTCATCACCCAATAGCCGGGGCCGAGGTCTGTGACCGTATAGACCTGAACCTCACTGTCATTGAGGAAGGTGCCGGACAGTTTCACACGGCGATATTCGTATTCCGCGGGGTCGTTGAGTGCTGGCCATTCGCCGACGGCAGGGGCATCGACAGGATCGGCATGGGCGCGGGCTTCGACGCGCTCGATAAGATCGAGCTTCCAGGAAAGGCGTTTGACCTGCCATGTGCCGAGCACCAGCAGCAGACCCGTCAGGACAACGGTCAGAAACAGAACGACGATCGCGGCGGAGCGGATGCCTCGGTTGTGGGGTGTGGTTTCACTCATGTCACGGTCCTTGCGAAGCGCGGCTGGCGGGAAAGGCCATCTGCTTTGGTGAGCTTTTTGGTGCCCGCCGGGGCTTCCTCCAGCAAATAACCCCATAAATCGCGCGGGATTCATGGGGTTATGTGTTGGCGCGGAATGCGGCCCGCCGGAAAACCGGCGGACCGTTGATATCTGCTGCTCAGGGCAGGTTCTTCACATCCTCGATGTGCAGCGGCATCATGTTCTTGTTCATGTTGTACATGACCCAGAGCGAGCCGGAGAGCGTGATCAGGAGCACCACGACGGTAAAGATCAGCGCCATGAAGGTCCAGCCGCCTTCGGACTTGGTGTCCATGTGCAGGAAGTAGATCATGTGCACGAAGATCTGGATGACACCGAGACCCATGATCGCGATGACCAGCAGGGTCTTGTTTTCAAGGACGTCGCCCATGACCAGCCAGAAGGGGATCGCCGTCAGGATAACCGACAGGACGAAGCCGATCATGTAGCTTTTGAACGTGCCGTGGCTGGCGCCATCATGGTGATGGTCGTCGCCATGCGCGTCGTGATGTGCGTGTGCTTCGGAACTCATCAAAGAACTCCCATGAGGTAAACGAAGGAGAAGACGCCGATCCAGATGACGTCAAGGAAGTGCCAGAACATAGACAGGCACATCAGGCGACGCTTGTTGGCGGCGATCAGGCCGTGCTTGGAGACCTGGAACATCAACGTGACGAGCCAGATAATGCCGAAGGTGACGTGCAGTCCGTGCGTACCGACCAGCGCGAAGAAAGCGGAAAGGAACGCCGAGCGCTGCGGGCCGGCGCCTTCCGCGATCAGGTGGTGGAATTCATAGAGTTCCACGGCGAGGAAGGCGAGGCCGAAGAGACCGGTGACGCCGAGCCAGACCAGCGTGGCCTTCACCTTCTGCTTTTCCATTTCCAGCATGGCAAAGCCATAGGTAATGGAGGAGAAAAGCAGGAAGCCGGTATTGATCGCCACCAGCTTCAGATCGAACAGGTCGGCGCCCGAAGGGCCGGCCGCATAGTTGCGGCCGACAACGGCATAGGTGGCAAATAGCGTTGCGAAGATGAGGCAGTCGCTCATCAGATAGAGCCAGAAGCCCAGCGAGGTGCCGTTCTCCGGGTGGTGGTCTTCCTTCAGGTAGAAGACCGGTTCAGCGCCGTCGACGCTTTGTGCAGGTGTATGAGCCATATTCGTTACGCCTGTTCAGCAAGCAGCTTCGTACGTTCCGCCTCGACCGTCGAAACGTCGGAGGCAGGAATGTAGTAATCGCGATTGTAGTTGAAGGTATGGGCGATGGAGACCGCGATGATGGCGAGCATGGACAGAGCCGCAAGCCACCAGATGTGCCACACCAACGCAAAGCCGAGAACCACGCTGATGGCGCTGATGATAACGCCTGCGCCGGTGTTCTTCGGCATATGGATCGGGATGAAGCCTTCCTTGGGACGGTTGTAACCGCGCTTCTTCATGTCCGCCCAGGCGTCGACGTCATGCACAACGGGCGTGAAGGCGAAGTTGTAGGCCGGCGGCGGCGACGAGGTCGACCATTCCAGCGTACGGCCGTTGTAGGGATCGCCGGTCACGTCGCGCAGCTTTTCGCGATTGAGGAAGCTGACGATGAGCTGGATGACGAAGGAGGCGATGCCGAGCGCGATCAGGAAGGCGCCGAAGGCGGCGATGAGGAACCAGATCTGCAGGGAATTATCCTCGAACTGGCTGATACGGCGGGTAATGCCCATCAGGCCGAGAATATAGAGCGGCATGAAGGCGAAATAGAAGCCGATGAACCAGAACCAGAAGGACAGCTTGCCCCAGAACGGATCGAGACGATAACCGAAGGCCTTGGGGAACCAGTAGACGATGCCCGCAAGCACACCGAACACCACGCCACCGATGATGGTGTTGTGGAAGTGGGCGATGAGGAACAGCGAGTTGTGGAGCACGAAGTCCGCAGGCGGAACGGCGAGAAGAACGCCGGTCATGCCGCCGATGACGAAGGTGATCATGAAACCGATCGTCCACAGCATCGGAACGTCGAACTTGATGCGGCCCTTGTACATGGTGAAGAGCCAGTTGAAGATCTTCGCACCGGTCGGGATCGATATGATCATCGTGGTGATGCCGAAGAAAGCGTTGACGCTTGCGCCGGAACCCATGGTGAAGAAGTGGTGCAGCCACACGATATAGGCGAGGATGGTGATGACACCCGTCGCATAGACCATCGAGGCATAACCGAAAAGACGCTTGTTGGAGAAGGTCGAGACGATTTCCGAGAAGACGCCGAAGGCCGGCAGCACCAGGATGTAAACTTCAGGATGGCCCCAGATCCAGATGAGGTTGACATACATCATCGGGTTGCCGCCGAGATCGTTGGTGAAGAAATTCGTGCCAACGTAACGGTCAAGGGTCAGAAGGGCGAGCGTGCCGGTCAGGATCGGGAAGGAGGCCACGATCAGGATGTTCGAACACAGCGACGTCCAGACGAAGATCGGCAGGCGCATCATGGTCATGCCAGGGGCGCGCATCTTGATGATCGTCACGATCAGGTTGATGCCCGATAGCGTCGTTCCCACACCGGCGATCTGCAGACCCCAGATGTAATAGTCCACACCCACACCCGGACTGCCGTCGATACCGGAAAGCGGCGGATAGGCGAGCCAGCCGGTCTGCGCATATTCACCGATGAACAGCGAGATCATGGTGATGACGGCGCCGGCCGTGGTCATCCAGAAGGAGAAATTGTTGAGGAAGGGGAACGAAACGTCGCGGGCGCCGATCTGCAGCGGCACGACGAAGTTCATGAGACCCGTGATCATCGGCATGGCCATGAAGAAGATCATGATAACGCCATGGGCCGTGAAAATCTGGTCGTAATGGTGGGGCGGAAGGTAACCTTCCGATCCGCCCGACGCGATCGCCTGCTGAACGCGCATCATGATCGCGTCGGCGAAGCCGCGCAACAGCATGACCAGCGCCAGAATGATGTACATGATACCGATCTTCTTGTGATCGATGCTCGTGAACCATTCATTCCAGAGATAGCCCCACAGGCGGAAATAGGTGAGGGCGCCGACGACGGCGATGCCGCCCAGAGCCACAGCCGCGAAAGTCGCGACAAGAATGGGCTCGTGAAGCGGGATGGACTCCCATGTCAGCTTCCCGAACAGGAACGACGTTTGATCGGAATTGACGATCATTTTTAGCCTCTTGCGATTCTAAGACATAAGATCGGCGCAGCCATTGGCCGCGCCGCATAATGCCGGGACGTATCCGTCAGCCAGCGACTTGTTTCTTTTCCGGCAGCGCCGCAGGCTCGAAAGTCTGACCTTCGATGGCAGCCGGAGTGGATTGAGGACCGCTGGCGACGCCATAAGGCGCAAGCGGTGTGCAAACGACCGAGTTCAGCGCCTTGGCGATGTCGATACCTTCCTTGCCGCCGCCGCCATTGGCGTCGATATGCATCATGTCGCGCATGCAGAGCTTGTTCGGTTCGACGCAGCGGTTGAGGATGGCGCTGTAGAGTTCCGGATCGACCGAAGCGAAATATTGCACGGGCTCACGCTCGGAAGGCTTGGCGAATTCCAGATATTCCTGCCGGCCGAAGCCCTTGCCGCCTTCCTTCGCCTTCGCAACCCACTGGTCGAAGCCCTGCTGGCTCAGACCATGGAACTTGAAGCGCATGTGGGAGAAGCCGGGGCCGGAGAAGTTGGCCGAGAAGCCGTCATAAACGCCTTCCTTGTTGATGACCGCGTGCAGCTTGGTCTGCATGCCGCCCATGGCGTAGATCTGGCCGGCGAGCGCTGGAACGAAGAAGGAGTTCATCGCGGTCGTGCCGGTGATCTTGAAATTGATCGGAACATCGACCGGAGCGGCGAATTCATTGACGCTGCCGATGCCAAGTTCGGGGTAGAAGAACAGCCACTTCCAATCCATAGCCACCACTTCGACGGTAATCGGCTTGATGTCGGCGGTCACCTGGCGGTTCTCATCGATACGTTCCAGCGGGCGGTAGGGGTCGAGACGGTGGGTGGAAATCCAGGTCACGGTGCCGAGCATCAGGATGATGGCGACCGGAGCCGACCAGATCACCATTTCAAGGCGCGTGGAGTGGTGCCACTCGGGATCATAATCCTCGGCTTTCCCCGATTCGCGATACTTCCATGCGAAGAACAGCGTCAGGGCAATGACCGGGACGATGATGAGCAGCATCAGAACCGTGGACGTGATGATGAGGTCGCGCTGCTGAATGGCGACATCGCCCGAAGGGTTCATCACCACGAGGTTACAGCCGCTGAGAAGCAGCAGAGCCGGGATTGCCAGAAGGGCGGATAGGATTTTTTTGATCGTGCGCACGTTCTTTGAACTCGTACAGTTTGGATTATGCCGCGAATAATTGCCGAACATCATTTTTCAAATGAGGTATATTGTCGCGGTGCAGCGAAACCTTCGCGATGCACCATGTCTCGGGCAGAGCTGCGTTTGAGGACGGAGCGTGTGCATTATCGCATGGTCGGCTGACTGGGCAACCCTTTATTGCCAAACTTCAATTGACGTTACGTAGGGTGCGTGTGACAATCCGTCGCATCGTAACGCAACGGAAGAGGAGCCGGCGCGTTACATGAAATGGTTCGTCCATGACGCAGGAGGGATATTATGAGTTATACGAATGCTGCTCCATCCTTTGGGCAGGCGCCGGAAGCGAACGGACATGGGGCCGGTCCCGTCAAGGTCGATCCGGATCGCATCACGATTGCAGTCATTCTCGCGAGAATGACGGAGTTTTTTGACTTTTTCATCTATGCCATCGCCTCCGCGCTCGTTTTCCCGCATGTCTTCTTTTCCTTCGTCGATCCGCTGACGGCCACGCTCTATTCCTTCGCGGTTTTCTCATTGGCCTTTATCGCAAGGCCGATCGGCTCGCTGATCTTCCTCCAGATCGACCGCAAATTCGGACGCGCCGTGAAGCTGATGGCCGCCCTCTTCACGCTCTGTGGTTCCACCATGGCGATCAGCTTTCTTCCGTCCTATGCGGAAGCGGGCATGCTTGCCCCCTGTCTTCTGGCGGTATTCCGTATCGGCCAAGGCCTTGGACTTGGCGGCGCATGGGATGGCCTCGTCTCATTGCTCGCCATGAATGCACCGCCCAAGCAGCGCGGCTGGTACGCCATGATGCCGCAAATTGGCGCGGCCATGGGTTTCGGTCTCGCCAGCGCTTTCTTCATCGTGTTCGTGACGCAGCTTTCCAATGCGGAATTCCTCGCCTGGGGCTGGCGTTTCCCCTTCTTCGTGGCGCTGGCGCTCAATGTGCTCGCGCTCTTTGCCCGCCTGCGCATGATCGTGACACCGGAATTCCAGGCCATGCTTGAACAGCATGAACTGGAGCCGCGCCCGATGTTCAAGATGCTGCGTTCGCAGTTTCCGGTGGTCGCCACGGGTGCCTTCGTGCCGCTGGCGAGCTTTGCGCTCTTCCATCTCGTCACGGTCTTTCCGCTGAGCTGGGTTTCGCTCAACACCAGCCAGCGTGTCTCGGATTTTCTGTTCGTGCAATTCGTCAGCGCCATCATCGCCGGCGGCATGATCGTGGTTTCAGGCATACTGGCCGACAGGATCGGCCGGCGGAAGCTCCTGGCTGTCGCGGCGGTGCTGATCGGGCTCTTCAGCCTCGTGGCCCCCGTTCTCCTGAGTTCGGGCGATATCGGTCGCTATCTGTTCGTGTTGATCGGCTTCTCGTTGCTGGGTCTGTCCTTCGGTCAGGCGGGTGGTGCGCTCGCCTCCCGCTTCAGCCGTGAATACCGCTATACCGGCGCATCGCTCACCTCGGATATTTCCTGGCTGATCGGCGCTGGTTTCGCACCGCTTGTCGCACTCGGATTTTCGTCCAAATTCGGCCTTTTCGCGGTTGGCATCTATCTGATGTCGGGCGCTCTTTGTACCCTGATTGCCCTCTGGTTCAGCCGTACGCTGGACATGCCGTCTGAGTGATCTCGGCAATTTAAAAATCCCTGCAGCCATCGCGCCGCGGAATCCTGTCGGATTTCGCGGCGTTTTTGTTTTTTTATTGCGCAAGGCCGATTTTAATCTTGACTCGGTCGATCATGAAATATTATGTAAGCACTACTGACATAATTCAGTGTATCTCACCGCCGGAAAGTCGGCCATCAGGGAACGCGATGCGAACGACGACGATCATTATTTGCGAGAAAGCGGCCATCGCCGCCACGCCGTTTGCCGGCCGCAAAACGACCGTTCGCGCCATTAAACGCCGATAAGCAGAAGAAGAGGAGCAGCCAGGTCGCCTGCGGCTCCGCCCGCAGAGTGCCGGTTGCCGCGCCGGATTTCGGGAAACGAGGGTGATGCCGCGCGAAATGCGCAACGAGAGGAGAGTGCCTTGAGTGTGACGGAGCAAAAATTCGGCCTTTACGATGCCGCTTTTGAAAAAAGCAGCTGTGGCGTCGGTTTCATCACCCGCAAGGATGGCGTGCAGACACATGATGTATTGAAGCGCGGCCACGAGGCGCTCTGTGCCGTGCCGCATCGCGGCGGCATGTCGGCGGAAGGTGTCGGTGACGGTGCCGGCGTGTCGCTCGACATCTCGCTCTCCTTTTTCCAGAAGCTGACGGGCAACGATACCTTGCAGGCCGGCCGGTTTGGCGTCGGCAATTTTTTCCTGCCGCAGAACCCAGCTTTCCATGAACAGGCGGTTGGCATTATCGGCAGCGCGCTGCAGCAGCAGGGGTTTTCGATCCTCATCGTCCGCGATGTGCCGGTAAATGACGCGGCCCTCCGCCCGGCTGCCATCCCTTACCAGTTGCCGATCCGGCAATGGGTTTTTTCGGCTCCAGTGGAATGCGCAACTCTCGTCGAATTCGACTGGCGCATCCACAAGGCGCTGCTTGCCATTGAAGCGCTTGCCTATACGGTGCCGGAACTCACCGGTTTTTATCCGCTATCGCTCAGTGCGCGGACGCAGGTGCTCAAAGGGCGTCTGAACTCGCACGAGGTCATGCCCTATTTCTGCGACCTCACCGATCCGCGCCATGAAGTGCATACGATGTATTTCCACACGCGGTTTTCAACCAATACCGATCCACACCCCTCCATGGCGCAGCCTTTCCGCCTGATGGCGCATAATGGTGAGCTCAACACCGACAAGAAGAACCGGTTGTCGGAAGCGGCCGTGGCGCTGGCGAAGAATGCCAGCATCGTCAGGCCCAAGGGCCAGTCGGACAGCTGCCGGCTGGACCAGACCTTGCAGGCGCGGGTGATGGAGGATGGTCTCGACCTCGTCACCGCCGTCGTCTCGATGATGCCGCCGGCATGGGAAAACGACGACACCCTGTCGCCCGGCGTGAAGGCGATGCTGGAATATTTCTCGCTCTATGAAGAGAAGAATGACGGCCCGGCCGCGCTGATTTTCGGCGACGGCACCATCATCGGCGCCCGTCTCGATCGCCTCGGCCTGCGCCCGCTGCGCACCGTCGAGACGGAGGATTATCTCTGCGTCATGTCGGAGGCGGGGCAGATCGCCTTTCCGGCCGAAAGCGTCATCCGCCGCGGCCGCATCGAGGCGGGCGGCATGCTTTATTACGACCACGCCGAACGTCGCGCCTTTTCCACCGTCGAGGCGTTGGAGCTTCTGGCAGCGCGGAGGGACTATCCGGCGCTGCTGTCTGAATCCCGGGTAATGCTTGATGATTTACCAGAAGTGTCCGCCGAAAAGCAGGGCTCGCCGCTTCGTTACAATGGCGATCTGGAACGGCATCAGCGTTACGTCGCCTATTCGCACAATCAGGAAAGCTTCAAGTTCCTGATGGACCCGATGCTGGCGTCGGGCGCGGAAAAAATCTCGGCCATGGGTTATGGCAACGCCATCAACGCGCTCTCCGATCAGGAAGGCGGGGTTGCCAAATATTTCTCGCAACGTTTTGCGCAGGTCACCAACCCGCCGCTCGACAGCATTCGCGAGGCCGACGGCATGACGCTGCGCGTCGCTCTCGGTGCAAAGCCGAACAGCGGCGCGAAGAAGGCTCGCCAGATCGTCGTGCGCTCGCCGATCCTGACCCACCTCGATATGCTGCGCATTCGTGAACAGCCCGAGACGCCGGTTCGCCGTTTCGAGATGCTCTATACGCCAGTCCTCGATGTCGCAGATGCCAACGAAGCGGCCTTGCGGCAGGCAATCGACGGTCTCTGCGACGAGGTCGTGGTTTTCGCGGCGCAGGAAGGCGGGATTGCCGTCATCACCGATCGGCATGTCTCGGCAGGCCGCGCGGCTTTGCCTATGATCATGGTCGTCTCCGCCATCAATCAGCGACTGATTGAAGAAGGTCTGCGGTTGCGTGTTTCGCTGATCGTTGAAAGCGGGCAGTTTTCCTCCTCGCATCACATTGCGGCGAGCCTCGGCTTCGGCGCTTCGGCCGTCTATCCGCTCGGCGTGCAATTCCGCGCGGAGGAGAAATTTGGTGCTGATGCCGACAAGGCCTTCAAGCGTTTCGCCAAGGCGGCTGAAAAGTCGCTGATGAAGACCATGGGCAAGGTCGGGCTGTGCACGGCGGAAAGCTATATCGGCGGCGAGTTCTTCGAACCGAACTTCCTCGATACCAACGATCCGGTGCTGAAGTGCTATTTCCCGAATGTGAAGACCCCGGTCGGCGGCGTCAATTTCGCCGTCATCGCGCAGGCGGTGGCCGATTGGCATCGGAAGGCGCTTTCCGTGAAGGGGGAAAATGACATTCCCCTGCTCGGTCTTTTCAAGGAGCGCGCCGAAGGTGCCGGCCATTCCTATGGCACGACGGCCGTTCGCGGTTTTGTGGACATGACGGAGGAAAAGATCGGTTTCGACAAGGGAACCGACAATGAAGAGGCACTGCGCCTCCTGCCGCTCAACCGGCTGGAAGACGCTTTCGGTCTCAACGATGCGGCCTATTATCACAACAGCTTCGACCGGCTGACCCCGGAGGCGATCGACGCCTTCGAGGTAACGCCTGGTTACCGTGCCTTCGCCCGCATGATGGCCGAAGAAAGGGCGCGCCGTCCCGCCGCCCTGCGCGATGTTCTGGAATTGCCGGCCGATGTGACTTTCGCCGGTTCGGCAGAAGAATTCCGCCGGGAAATGGGTCGCTTTTCCCGGCATGGCAATAACAGTTTCATGGTGCGCGGATTGCTTTGCGAGAGCGCGGGAGACGGTGCGTTCCGGCTGCAATTGACCGGCCCGCACGGTCATGAACTTGCCCGGCTTGCCGCACTCGGCCAGTCATTGCTCGACCGCTTCGGAACTGATATCCCCGGCCATTGGCTGGAAGGGGGCGCGCTGCTGGTTCAGGCGAAGGGTGAGGCATTTACCTACCTTTCTCTCATCCATACCGCGCCGGCAGGCATTCCGCTTGATGCCGTGCAGAAAGCCAGTGAGATCACAAAGACCCTCGCATCGGGCGCCATGAGCCATGGCGCACTGGTCGCGGCTGCCCATGAGGCGGTGGCGCATGGCACCAATATGGTCGGCGGCATGTCCAATTCGGGTGAGGGCGGCGAGCATATCTCCCGTTACGGCACCATCCGCGCCTCGCGCATCAAGCAGTTCGCCTCGGGCCGCTTCGGTGTCTGGGCCGGTTATCTTGCCGATCCGATGCTGGAGGAAATCGAGATCAAGATCGGCCAGGGCGCAAAGCCCGGCGAGGGCGGGCAATTGCCGTCTCCCAAGGTGACGGTGGAAATCGCCGCCGCGCGTGGCGGCACTCCCGGTGTCGAGCTTGTCTCGCCGCCGCCGCATCATGATACCTATTCGATCGAGGATCTGGCCCAGCTTATCCACGACGCCAAGGCGGCGCGCGTGCGCGTCATCGTCAAGCTGGTCTCGTCGGAAGGCATCGGCACGATTGCGGTCGGAGTCGCCAAGGCAGGTGCGGATGTCATCAATGTCGCCGGCAATACCGGCGGAACGGGGGCTGCGGCCGTCACCAGCCTCAAATATACCGGCCGTGCGGCGGAAATCGGTATCGCAGAAGTGCATCAGGCGCTTTGCGCCACGGGCCTCCGCGCCAAGGTTCTGCTGCGTTGCTCCGGTGCGCACCAGACGGCGAGCGATGTGGTGAAATCAGCACTTCTCGGCGGCGACAGTTTCGAGTTCGGCACCACGGCGCTGATGATGCTGAAATGCGTGATGGCGAAGAACTGCAACATCAAGTGCCCCGCCGGCCTCACCACCAATCAGGAAGCTTTCAACGGCGATCCGCGCGCGCTGGCGCAATATCTCATGAACATCGCCCATGAAACGCGCGAGATTCTGGCCACACTCGGGCTGCGCTCGCTGCGTGAGGCCCGGGGCCGTTCCGATCTTCTTCACCTTCTCGATCATCCGGCCAGCGTCGGCCAGCTTGACCTCCGGGCGATGCTTGCCGTGGTCGAAGAGGTGAAGATCGACAGCCCTGTCTATATGGAAAAAGACTTCGCGCTTGATGATGCCTTCATCGAACTCGTGCGCTCGGCTCTGATCGACAGCAGACGGGAAAACATCGAGCTTGGCGGCAATCGTTTCCTCAATAATTGCAACAAGAGCGTTGGCGGCCAGCTCGCCGTTGATATCGAGCGCATGCTGAACCATGAGCTTTCCGATGAAGAGGTGGATGCGCTTCCGGCGGTGAAGCGGGATAGCCGTGGCCGCCGGTTCCTTGAGGCTGGGTCGGTGCGCATCGATACTTCAGGGTCGGCCGGGCAATCCTTCGGCGCTTTCTGCAATGACGGCATGATTATGGTCCATACCGGCACCTGCAATGACGGCGTCGGCAAAAGCGCCTGTGGTGGCACCATCGTCGTGCGCTCTCCCGGCGGTGGATCGGAAGAGGCAGGCGGCAATGTGCTGGTCGGCAATTTCGCGCTGTTCGGCGCCACCGGCGGCCGCACCTTCGTGGAAGGGCAGGCCGGTGACCGTTTCGCAGTGCGCAATTCCGGTGCGACCGCCGTGGTCGAAGGCGTGGGCGATTTCGCCTGCGAATACATGACCAATGGCGCGGTGCTCAACCTTGGCAGTTTCGGCAAGGGTTTCGGCAACGGCATGAGCGGCGGTTTCGTCTATCAGTATGATCCCTATGGCGATCTGCCGAAGAAGGTCAGCCACGATTCGATCCTGCTCGGTTCGATCACCGGTGAGGACGAACAGGCCGCGATCCACAATCAGGCCGTCCACCAGCTTTTGACCTGGCATGTCGCAGAGACCGGCTCGGCCAAGGCCGCATGGCTGCTGGAAAACTGGGAGAGCGAACAGCACAATTTCGTCTATGGCATGCCGCGCGCCCTGCTGCTTTATCAGGATAGCGATGAAATTCTGAAGGCGAAGCCCCGCAAGGAGCTGCTGGAGGAACTGGCATCTGCGCTTGCCGCCCATCAGGTGCGGAAGTTCAAGCTCGCTTACCGCGACCGTAGGGCCGTTGTGAACGGAACCGTACCGGGTTATGGCGAGACGGACACGGAGGACATGTATGCGCTTCTCAACAACTACACGGTGTTGAGCATGGCGCAGGCCATCGCCCTGCAACGGCTGCCGCTGGCATCCGGCCCTTCTGATCCCGCCGTCGAAAAAGCCGTGCGCAATCTCATCCTCACGGAAGATTATGCGCTGATGCAGCGGCTGCTGAAATATGCGCGCGAGGCGCTTTCCGACCATAGCGACGAACAGCTTGCAGTGATGATCGCCGCCAAGCGGCTCGACGATTACAAGCAGGCGCTGGCGCGCCGCAACATCTGGTCGGTGGACAGTCCCGGCACCTATGGCTGGATCATCAAGCAGAACCGGAAAAACATCGAGAAGATCGGCCGCCTGCCGGGCTTCGAGGAGCTTTTCGCGGCCCGCGCCATTCCCGACCTCGCCATTGCATCCAGCCACAGGGCAGCATGATGAAGATACCTTATATTCCCGAAGATGCGCCCTTCAATGGTGATCAGCGCGCATGGCTTTCCGGTTTTCTGGCCGGGCTCCATTCCCGCGCCGCCATAGGTCTGGAAACATCTGTTGCCGCCGCTGCCCCGAAGGCGGCGACGAGCGTGCTGAATATTCTCTTCGGCACACAGACTGGCAATGCCGAGGCCTTAGCGATGGATATCGCCGTCGTAGCGCGTGCGCAGGGCATGCGGCCGGTGGTGGCTGCGCTGGATGATGTCTCGATGGACGGTCTCAGTGTCATGAAGCGGGTCATCGTCGTCACCTCGACTTACGGCGAAGGTGAAATGCCTGACAATGCCCAGCTTTTCTGGGAAGCGCTTGCCGCGGATACCGCCCCGCGTCTGGACGAGATGAATTTTGCCGTCCTTGCGCTCGGCGATACCGGTTATGACGGCTTCTGCCAGGCGGGCAAGCTCATCGATATGCGGTTCGAGCAACTTGGCGGCAAGCGGATGAAGACGCGTATCGACTGCGATATCGACTTCGAGGATGCGGCCGCCGCATGGATCGGAGAGGCCCTGCCGCTTGCGCTTGCTGTCGATGGCGGCAATGCGGCAGCCGTCATGCCCGATGCCGCCGAACCGACCGTGCCGGCAAAACAGGGCTGGAACCGCAAGAATCCCTATTCGGCCGAGGTGAGCGTCAATCGCCGCCTGTCCGGCTCCGGTTCGTCCAAGGAGATTCGTCACTACGAATTCGATCTCGGCGAAAGCGGCCTCGGCTATGAGGCGGGTGATGCTCTGGGCGTCCTACCCCTCAACGACCCGAAACTTGCCGGCGCGCTGCTCGAACATTTCGGAGCAGCTGCAGACAGCGAAGTGGCCGGGCTGGACCGGCCGGTTGGTGATGCGCTTCTCAACATGTTCGAGATATCGACTCCCTCGCGCGAACTGGTTGCCGAAATCGGCAAGCGTGCGGGGCATGAAGAACTCAACCACATCATTGCAAACGGAGACAGGGAACAGCTGGCGGCCTTTCTCTGGAGCAAGGATATTCTCGATCTCATCAATCTCGGTGGAAAGCCGCTATTTGATGTCGCCGAATTCTTGACGTTCCTGAAGCCGCTGCAGCACCGGGCCTATTCCATCTCCTCCAGCCCCCTGGTTGCGAAAAACAGTGTGCATCTGACGATTGCCAGCGTTCGTTATCGAGCCGAGGGCCGTGAGCGTGGCGGCGTGTGCTCCACCTATCTCGCCGACCGGGTGGAGGCTGGGCGGAATGCCGGAATTTTCGTCTCGCCGAACAAGTCATTCCGTGTGCCGCAGGACAATGATGCGCCTGTTATCATGGTGGGACCGGGCACGGGTATCGCGCCCTTCCGGGCATTTTTGCAGGAACGGCAGGCGCGCGGCGCCAAGGGCAAGAACTGGCTGTTTTTCGGTGATCAGCACCGGCAGTCGGACTTCATCTATGAAAATGAACTTGCCGACATGAGCCGCGACGGTGTGCTGACCCGTCTCGACCTCGCCTTTTCGCGAGATCAGGCGGAGAAGATCTATGTCCAGACCCGCATGCGGCAGAACGGCAAGGCGCTCTATCAATGGCTTGAAGAGGGCGGTTATTTCTACGTGTGCGGCGATGCGACCCGCATGGCGAAAGATGTCGATGATACCCTGCACGGCATCATCAGCGATGAGGCCGGCATTTCTGCCGAAGCGGTAAGCGATTATGTGAACCGGCTGAAGCGCGAAAAACGCTATCTACGCGATGTCTATTAGGCGTCTTGATAAGGAGGCCGCCCTCAGTGCGCTGATTGGCTCAGCAATTGGTGCAGGCGGTCTCGGCGTCACGTTGCTTGAAGAAATAGTCCCGACCGATCGTGATTGATTTCACTCCGGAGGAGGTTACGTCGGGCATGAACATCAGCAATTCATGCGGGATGGAAAGTTCGACATGGATGAGAAAGGTGTTTTCCTGCAGCAGGCGGGTTGGAACGGTGACCAGTGACCCCACCGCATAGGGTCTCAGATTCTTCTCATCCCAGGACCAGGTAATTTTCGCCTGTTTTTGCGCGTCGATCTTGATGCCGCTGATCTTCAGTTGCAGACCCTTTGTGCTGTAGGGCGCAAACACTGCGGCTGCAACATCCTGCATGCCTGTAAGATAGGCTTTGTCGACAGAACCTGTTTTCGATATCAGGTCGTTGATCGTGGCAGTGGCGCTGCTCGCGCGCTTGTAGGTGTTATAGCCGATCGTCAATTCGAACGAGGTCAGATAAAGCGCGAGCAATATCGGAAAGAGGATCGCGAACTCCACCGCGCCCACGCCGCGCTTGTCTTTGGCAAAGCGCGAAACGAGCGCCATCAAGCGCCGCTTGCTGTTTGCTGCACCGGATATCAGTCCCGCCATCATAAGCCCCCGCTCGTGATGTATTTCTCGTTCATGAACGCACTTGTCGCGACGATAAGGAAATGTGAGGGCATCGATCCGTCGGCCGGACGTACTTTGGTCAGGTATGGCCGGATGATATCGGCGACCACACGCCAGCGATAATAGACGCGCAACATGTTAATGGTCTCAGGTCCGCCCGGCTTGAAGCCGAATTGAGCCGTGTCGAGGTCGTAATATTCGCCATAGGCCTTCAGGGGTATCTTGGTCGGGATATCCTTGAAGGTGGTGAAGGAGCGCAGGTCGACATAAAGTTTCTGTTCTTTTTGGATCTCATCTGCCGAGCAGGTGATCATCACAGAGACTTCATTGCAGAAGTTTCTTCGGAAGTCTTCCTTGGAAATCGAACTGCTTATCTGTCCGGTCCTCAGACGCCGGGCCATGTTTTCAGTGGCATTGACGACCACCTGTTCAGCCATCATGGCGATGAAGGTTTCGATGATCGCAAAAACAACAAGAAAATAGGGGATGGCGAGGATTGCGAACTCGATGGCCGCTGTCCCGTCGCGCGAGACTCCGAATTTTTCCAGCAATGGCTTCAGTCTGGCCAGTCGCATGAGGTGGTGTCTATCTCTAAGAATATGCGGCAAGCGCAACCGTTGAATTTGTTGCGGACCATAACCACCCCGATGTTTAAATTCAGTTACTCCAACGAATTATACTTTAGTGATTTCCGAAATTGATACGACCCGCAATATAAAAGCCCGGCACATGGCCGGGCTCTTGTCGAAACTGAAAATGAGCGATTATTCCGCATCCGCTCTGGAGAGAACCTCCAGCGTCGGCGTGGAGGTGATGTTATAACCGCAGTCGACATAGTGGCACTCGCCGGTAACACCGCGCGACAGACTGGACAGCAGGTAAAGTGCCGATCCGCCGATATCATCGATATCCGCCGTCCGCCGAAGCGGCGCGTTTTTCTGGTTCCATGCGTAGATCGCCCGCGCATCCGAGATGCCGGCGCCCGCCAGTGTACGCACCGGGCCAGCCGAGATAGCGTTGACGCGGATATCGCGTGGACCGTAATCCGCGGCGAGATAGCGAACGGAGGCCTCAAGCGCCGCCTTGGCGACACCCATGACGTTGTAGTTCGGAATGACGCGCTGCGAACCATTGTAGGTCAGTGTGAGCATAGAGCCGCCGTTCGTCATCAGTTCGGCGGCGCGCTTGGCGATTTCCGTGAAGGAGAAACAGGAAATGACCATGGTGCGGCTGAAGTTCTCCCGCGTCGTATCCGCGTAGAGACCCTTCAGCTCATTCTTGTCGGAAAAGCCGATGGCGTGGACGATAAAATCCAGCGAGCCCCATTTTTCGCGGATCGTTGCAAACAGGGCGTCGACCGAGGCGATATCCTCGACATCGCATGGTACGATGAAATCGGAGCCGAGTTCGGCGGCGAGCGGTTTCACACGCTTGCCGAGCGCTTCGCCCTGATAGGTGAAGGCGAGTTCCGCGCCCTGCGCCGCAAGCGCCTTGGAGATACCCCAGGCGATCGAGTGATTGTTTGCGACGCCCATGATGAGGCCGCGTTTACCCTGCATGATGCCGTTCATTGGCAATTATCCGTTATGACGCTGGAAGACGAGCGTGGCGTTGGTGCCGCCGAAGCCGAAGGAGTTGGAAAGGATGGTGTCGATCTTGGCGTTGTCGATGCGGCTGCGAACGATCGGAACACCCGCAAATTCGGGATCGAGTTCGGAAATATGCGCGCTTTCGCCGATGAAGCGTTCCTGCATCATCAACAGGCCGTAGATCGATTCCTGCACGCCCGCAGCGCCCAGCGAGTGGCCGGTGAGCGACTTGGTCGACTGGATATGCGGGATCTTGTCGCCGAAGACTTCCCGGATCGCGCCGATTTCCTTGCTGTCGCCAACCGGCGTCGAGGTGCCGTGGGTGTTGATGTAGTCGATATCGCCCTTGACGGTAGAAAGCGCCTGCCGCATGCAGCGGATCGCGCCTTCGCCTGAGGGAGCCACCATATCGTAACCGTCGGAGGTAGCGCCGTAACCGACGATTTCGGCATAAATCTTGGCGCCGCGCGCCTTTGCATGTTCCAGTTCTTCGAGAACCAGAACGCCCGCACCGCCGGCAATCACGAAACCGTCACGGTTGACGTCATAGGCGCGCGAGGCAACGTCCGGCGTCTCGTTATATTTGGACGACATGGCGCCCATGGCGTCGAAGAGGTTGGACATGGACCAGTCGAGATCCTCATGGCCGCCCGCAAACATCACGTCCTGCTTGCCCCACTGGATCATTTCAGCGGCGTTGCCGATGCAATGCGCCGAGGTGGAGCAGGCCGACGAGATGGAATAGTTGACGCCGTGGATCTTGAACCAGGTGGCGAGCGTCGCGGAGGCTGTGGAGGACATGGCCTTCGGCACGGCGAAGGGGCCGATGCGCTTCGGGCTGTTGTTCTTCAACGTGATATCGGCGGCTTCAACGATGGTGCGGGTGGAAGGACCGCCCGAACCCATGATGATGCCGGTGCGCTCATTGCCGCTGATATCGCTCTCTTCGAGACCGGAATCGGCGATCGCCTGCTTCATGGCCACATGGTTCCACGCGCCACCCTGCGACAGGAAGCGCATGGCGCGGCGGTCGACCAGATCGGTCGGGTCGAGAGACGGCTTGCCCCAGACCTGGCATTTGAAACCGTGTTCGGCAAAATCCGGCGAGAATGAAATGCCGGATTTGGCATTGCGCAGGGATGCGGTGACTTCAGCGGCATCACCGCCGATGGAAGAAACAATACCGAGGCCGGTGACAACAACTCGTCTCATGAAAGGGACCTTTTCTTAAGATTTCGGCTGGACGACCGAAGCCGCCCGGCGTTTGTCAGGACTATTCCGTCTGCCTCAGGCAGCCTTTTCCTTCGACAGGCCTACACGCAGGTCCGTCGCCTGATAAATGGTTTCGCCGTCCGCCTTCAGCCAGCCGTCGGCGGTGCCGAGCACCAGACGGCCGCGCATCACGCGCTTGAAATCAATACCATATTGAAGAAGCTTCGTGTGAGGGCGAACCATGCCCTTGAATTTCACTTCGCCGGTTGAAAGCGCCATGCCGCGGCCTTCTTCGCCCAGCCAGCCAAGGAAGAAACCCGTCAGCTGCCACATGCCGTCGAGGCCGAGGCAGCCCGGCATGATCGGGTTGCCCTGAAAGTGGCAGGGGAAATACCAGTCGTCGGGGCTGACATCGTATTCGGCACGGATGAAACCCTTGTCGAAGGCGCCGCCGGTTTCGGAAATTTCAGTAATGCGATGGACCATGAGCATGGGGGGCAATGGGAGCTGTGCATTTCCCGGGCCGAACAATTCGCCGCGACCGCAGGACAGGATCTCCTCATAATTGTAACTTGATTGCCTCGTTGCCATACCGCTTTCACTTCCCCAGTTACTGGTGTTGATCGACTTCACTAGAGCAAGTTAGGTTCAAAATGAAGCGCTGCAAGGGCAGAGGCCGCTCGGGCGTCATTCTTTGTCTTCGAACCTTCTTTGCAGAAGTCATTACCTCAATATGCCGTCCGCATACAGGAACCATCCGGCTGGAACCAGAGGAAATTTGCAAGAATGGCCGGTTTGCCGCCATTTGCCGCGCCTGACGGCGCTGAAACTATTGAAAGCGCTCGCTGCAAAAGATATATGCTAATGCAATTGATGAGTTTTACTCCTGTGCTCGGAATGGGATTGCATGGCATTTGACGCCACATTGGATATCGGAACAAGGCTGCGGCGCTCGGGGCTGCGCCCCACGCGGCAGCGTGTGGCTTTGGGTGATCTTCTCTTCGCAAAGGGCGATCGCCACCTGACGGTCGAGGAACTGCATGATGAGGCGGTCACCGCCGGTGTGCCCGTTTCTCTCGCCACGGTTTACAACACGCTGCACCAGTTCACCGAAGCCGGTCTCATCCGCGTTCTCGCTGTGGAAGGTGCCCGCACCTATTTCGACACCAACGTGTCCGATCACCACCACTTCTTCGTGGAAGGCGAGAACGAGGTTCTCGATATTCCTGTCAACAATCTCCAGATCGACAATCTGCCGGAAGCACCCGAAGGCATGGAAATCGCCCATGTGGACGTGGTCATCCGCCTTCGCCGCAAGCGTGGCTGAAGCTCTTTGTCCGATAGCGGATGTGAAAATGGCGCCCATGGGCGCCATTTCTGTTTTCAGCAGTCATTCTATATGTCACTTCATGACATCCTCCGGCCGCCTGCCTGGCTTGGCCTTGTAGGGCGGGAAAGTCCAGCCGAAGATCAATGCACCGGACCGGATGCCAAATGCCGTCAGGAAACCCGCCGCTGATGCGGCATAAAGCGGTGCGCCGAAAAAATAGACGACAATGAAGGTGGAGGAGCCCAGAAGCGCGCAGGTGATGTAGATTTCCGGGCGCAGGAGAACGGAAGGCTCCCCGGCGAGAACATCGCGCAACACACCACCGAATGTCGCCGTCAAAACGCCGGTAACGATGGCAACGGTTGCTGAGCCGCTGGCCGCAAGCCCCTTGGCTACTCCCATCACACAATAAGCGGACAGGCCGAGCGCATCGAGCCAGATCAAAACCCGGTAGCGGGATTCGAACAGATGCGCGGTAAAGAACAGCAGCACCGCCACCGAGACGCAGACGAGGATATAGGTAGGGTTTATCACCCAGAACACTGGCGTCCTGCCCAGCACGAGATCACGCACCGTGCCGCCGCCGATGCCGGTCGCGGCTGCGAAAAACAGGAAGCCGATCAGGTCGAGCTGCTTGCGCGAGGCGGCGAGCGCGCCGGTTGCGGCAAAGACGGCGACGCCGGCATAATCGAGAAAACCCAGAAGCGTCATGAAAAGGTTCCCCCCGGAAACACGGGCTGCGAACACGTCAGTGTCGCGCAAGCACTAAACTCTAGGCTGGCCGCCCGGATGATCGCAACATCCATAACCGAAACGGATGCAAAGGAAAATGCCGTGCGAATCGCTCTCGTTGCCGCTCTTCAGGCGCTGGTTCTCTTGACGTTTCCGGTGACGCTATCGGCGCAGCAGCAGCTGGTGAGTGACCCCGAGATTTATGAAAAGGACCATTTCCGCAACGAGTGCAAGGTGGCGGCCTTCGGCGACGATTTCGTCACGCGGCTGGATATCAACAATGACGGGCTGATGGATGCCGTCGTCAATCATGGCGTTCTCGATTGCGATGGTGAAAAAGGCCGTGCCTGCGATGACGAGGGATGCCCCTATAATTTTTACGTCCAGGTGAAAGAGGGCGGTTATCTGATGATCGCTACGGCCCGGATTTACGGTTATGATTTCATCAAGCGTTTCGGCAACATGGTTTTCGTGCTGAAGATGCATCCGCGTTATTGCGAGCGTACCGACAAGGAACCCTGCCTGATGACGGTGCGGGTGCGCGGCACGAAATTCGTTACCATTTCGCGAAAGTGACGGCGACGATCTTCAGGGCGTAATCCGCCGGATTTTGACCCTTTGATTGTAGCGCTGCCGAAGCGAGCGCGGAATGATGAGGGTGGCGATGGCGACGGCGAAAACCGTGGCCGCAACCACCCACAGGGCATTGGACTGCAGCGTGGCGGCAAGAACCGCTCCACAGATCGCGCCGCTGATCATGCCAAGCCAGGGCACGATCTGAATGCCCCAGTCGAGGCTCCGTTCGCCGAGAAGAAAACGGCCAATGCCACGCCCGAAGCGGGAAAGCGCGCCGGTCACATAGGTAAGGCCGATCGGCAGCCCCTCTATATGCTCGACGGCGGCGTTGACCATTCCCATGGCGAAAACGACGCAATAAAATTGCACGAGAGCGGAAGCTTCACCACCGAGCAGTGCGGCAATGACCACCAGCGATCCCACCGCCATCAGAACGGCAAAGATGCGCCGGTCGAACTTATGCGCTACCACGATGCCGCCGGCATTGCCCGCCACGAAGGCGATGATCGCGAAAAGCAGTTTTGCGGCATGGGAATAGAGACCGGCCTCCATTGAGACTGCGGCGCGCGTGGTATTGCCCGTCATGAAGGACACGAAGTCGCCTGAAATATGCAGGCCCACCGCGTCCGTCATGCCGGCGATGAAGGAGATGGCGGCAACCAGCGCAATTCCGGTTCCGGTCCGCCTTGCCCTGATGATACTGCGACGTCTTTGTCTGGTCATGGAAAAGCTCGGTATGGAAAAACAACATACCCGTGCACGGGCCGTGTTATCCTATGTGTAGAATGCCGGGCGGTGTGTTTGCAATCGTTCTGGAGGCGCTCGGGAGCGGCTATTTTGTCTAGACAAATACAAAATCCCTGCCTACCATGCCTCAAATAAAGCGAAAAACAACATCGCACAAAAATAAATCAAAAGGGGTTCAGATCATGAAAAAAACGTGGGTTCTCGCCACTATTGCAGCGCTCGTGTCATCCGCTTCCGCCTATGCCGAGACGTCGGTAACGATCGGCATGTCCGGCTGGACCGGTTTTGCGCCGCTGACACTTGCAAAGCAGGCCGGCATTTTTGAAAAGAACGGCCTGAAGGTCGATATCAAGAAGATACCGCAGGCGAGCCGCCATCTTGCCCTTGCATCAGGTGATATCCAGTGCGCCGCCACCACGGTGGAGACATGGATCGCCTGGAATGCCAATGGTGTGAAATCCACGCAGATTTTCCAGATGGATAAATCGCACGGCGCCGATGGCATTGCCGTGCGTAGCGACGTGTCCAAGATTGCGGATCTCAAGGGCAAGACGGTTGCAGCGTCTGCGCCGGGCACGTCGCCCTATTTCTTCCTTGCCTGGATTCTCAAGGAGAATGGCCTGACGCTCAAAGACGTCAAGGTCGTCAACCTTGAGCCGGGACCGGCCGCGCAGGCATTTGTCGCCGGTCAGAACGATGCGGCCATGACCTATGAGCCCTATCTCTCCACCGTGCGCGCCGCCCCCGATAAGGGCAAGATTCTCGCGACGACGCTGGATTACCCCGCCGTCATGGATACGTTTGGCTGCACGCCGGATTTCCTGAAGGCCAATCCGCAGGCGGCGAAAGCCCTGGCGGATAGCTATTTCCAGGCTCTCGACCTCATCAAGTCCGACCCTGAAAAGTCCTATGAGACAATGGGAGCGGATGTGAAGCAGGCGGGCGAGGCCTTTGCCGCTTCGGCAAAGTTCCTCGAATGGCAGGACAAGGCCGCCAACCAGAAATTTTTCGAGGGTGAGTTCAAGACCTTCTCTGAAAAATCGGCTGATCTGCTTCTGGAAATCGGCGTGATAAAGTCGAAACCCGATCTTTCGACACTCGCGGATACTTCCTTCATCAAGTGACAGAAAAAGGCGGCCGCATTCCCAGCGGGGAATATTGCGGCCAAAGATAAGTGAGAGCGTCGATTTGTGCATCACGACAGGCGCACGGCGCTCTGATGGCGCGGCGAAAATGCCGCGCCGGTTTTTTAGACAGGCGACAGATGCAACCTCTTCAACCCATAAAGAACAGTACGAGGATTATCCTCGGCATCCTGTTCTTCGTGCTGTTTTTCTCCGCCTGGGGCTTTGCCACGCTGGGCGGCTTCGTGTCGCCAACCTTTCTGGCCGACCCCATTACCATGCTGAAGGACGGCATCTATCTTCTGACCGATCAGGGGTTTGCCAGCGATATCGGCATGACGATCTGGCGCGTGGTGGGTGGTTTCGTGCTGGCGTCGCTCATTGCCGTGCCGGTTGGCATCGCCATGGGAGCTTATAAGCCCATCGAGGCGCTGCTTGAACCCTTCGTCTCCTTCGCACGCTATCTGCCGGCTTCCGCCTTCGTGCCGCTCCTCATTCTCTGGGCCGGTATCGGCGAGATGCAGAAGCTGCTGGTGATTTTCATCGGTGCAGTGTTCCAGATTATCCTGATGGTGGCCGTGGCTGTCGCCGGCACGCGACGGGATCTGGTGGAGGCAGCCTATACGCTGGGCGCGAAGGACCGGGGCGTGGTGCGTCGTGTCCTCATTCCCGCCAATGCGCCCGATATTGCCGAAATCCTCCGCCTCGTTCTCGGCTGGGCCTGGACCTATGTCATCGTGGCGGAACTGATCGGCGCATCCTCGGGTATCGGTTATATGATCATCAACAGCCAGGCGCTGATGGCGACCGGCCAGATCATCTTCGGCATCATCGTCATCGGCATTATTGGCCTTATTTCGGATTTTGCATTCAAATCGCTGAACCGGAAGCTTTTCGCCTGGAGGCTTGCCTGATGAGCGAACTCGTTATCAAGGGCGTCAGCCGCACCTTTCCCGGCGTTCAGGGCGGGCAGCCGACGCTGGCCTTGCAGCCGACGAATCTGGAAATCCCCCGCAATGATTTCGTCACCATCCTCGGCCCGTCGGGATGCGGGAAATCAACCCTGCTGCGCATCATCGCCGGTCTCGACCGTCCGACAACGGGCGAGGTATTGTTGTCGGGCAAGGCGGTGACGGGCCCGGGGGCGGATCGCGGCATGGTGTTCCAGTCCTACACGCTGTTTCCCTGGCTGACGATCCGCGAAAACGTTGCTTTCGGCCTTCGTGAGCGCGGCGTGGCCGAGAAGGAGAAGTGGGAGATCGTCGATAGCTATATCGACAAGGTCGGCCTGCGCGGCTTCGAAAACCATTGGCCGAAACAATTGTCCGGCGGCATGCAGCAGAGAACGGCGATCGCCCGCGCTCTGGCGAACGGCCCGAAAATCCTGCTGCTCGATGAGCCTTTCGGCGCTCTCGACAACCAGACGCGCGGGCTGATGCAGGAATTGTTGCTCGGTATCTGGGAGCGGGAGCAGAAGACGGTCATTTTCGTCACCCATGATATCGAGGAGGCGGTCTTCATGGCGTCGCGTGTGGTGACAATGTCCGCAAGGCCGGGCCGCATCAAGTCCATCACTCCGGTCGACCTGCCGCATCCGCGCCACTACACCGTGAAGGCCAGCCCGGAATTTTCTGAGCTGCGCGCCAAGCTTACGGAGGAAATACGCAGCGAGGCGATTGCCGCCGCTGCCCATGGATAGTTGATCCAGCAAAAGGGGAGGATGGAAGTATCGGGATGAGGAGCACAGGCGCCGATCTTCAGGAGAAATCGCTGCACGAGCGCATCCGCAATGATGTCGAGCGCCACATCATGTCGGGCGAATGGCCGCCGGGATACCGTATTCCCTTCGAACACGAGATGACCCGGCAATATGCCTGTTCGCGCATGACGGTGAACAAGGCTCTCGGCGAACTGGTGCAGCGAGGCCTGATTGAAAGACGCCGGCGTCTCGGCACTTTCGTTCGTCAGCCCCATGCGCAATCAGCCGTGCTGGAGATCCATGACATTGAACGGGAGGTGCAGGCGCTCGGTCTCGTTTACGGTTATCGTCTCGACAAGCGACATCTGCGCCCTGCAGGGGAAAAAGACGGCGCAGCCATGGCCCTTGCGGCCGATGCCCCGGTTCTGCAACTCACCTGCACGCATTTTGCCGGCGGCGTTCCCTTTTGCCTTGAAGAGCGCATCATCAATACAACCGCCGTTCCAGAGGCGGAATTTGCCGATTTTTCGCAGGTCGGGCCAGGAACTTGGCTGCTGAAGATGGTGCCCTGGAGCGCTGCCGAACATCGTATCAGCGCCGTTTCCGCCGACCGTAAAAATGCGATGGCGCTGGGTATCGCTTCCGGTGCGGCCTGTCTGGTCATCGATCGGCGGACCTGGCATGGGACGGACTACATAACCCGCGTTCGGGTCACTTATCCCGGCGATCGACATGCGCTCGTTGCGCAGTTTTCACCGTCACAGAACAGCTGAAGACCGTCGATCGGTCAATTTTTTGTAAAGAAGAGTTTACGGGTCGTCTTTTGGCAATATAATAGTTGTCAAAAGAACTCAGGTTTATTATCGGAACGTCAAGCTTTCGCGACGGTATCCGTTCATGGCCCCGGTTTTCAGGAACCGGCCAATCTGCGGATGAGTTCATCGACGGAAATCCGGGATAAAAATTATGTCAGCTGAGACCTCAACTTCTTCCGCATCTTTCAACAGGGCAAACACAACACGGCATCTCTCTCTTGCCATGGCTGTCACCTTGCTGGCCGGCTTAAGCGCCGGCGCGGTTTTCGCTCAGACGGCGCCGGAAGCCCAGACGCAGCCCACGCCGCAAACGGAAGCGGTTCAGCCCGCCCAGCCTGCAACACCGAGCGCTCCGGCCGCCGCGCCCCTTCCGCCTTCGACGACTGCGTCGGAACAGCCGGCCGCTACCGCACCGTCGCAGCCCCAGCCTGCACCCACGCAGCCCGCGACAGATACCGTGCCGCAGCCGACGCAGACCGAGCAGCCCGCGCAGGCGAACCAGACGGCCGCGCCGAATGAAGCCGCGACCCCGATAGAGCCTGTCAGCGCTGCGCCCGCAAGCGCCGAACATCGTGCGGATATCCCGCACAACCTGTCTCCCTGGGGCATGTTCATGGCGGCGGACTGGGTCGTGAAGGGCGTGATGATCGGTCTTGCCTTCGCATCGCTGGTCACCTGGACGGTCTGGGTGGCAAAATCGATTGAGCTTGCGGGTGCGCGGGTGCGCGCCGGCGCGACGCTCAAGGTTATTCGCAGGGCAAAAACCTTGAACGAGGCCACCGAGGCCGTCGAAAAGAAGGGCGGCCCGGCAGCGTTGATGCTGCGCATGGCAACCCATGAAATGCAGCTTTCCGATGCGGTGGTGGAACACACGGATGGCGGCGGTATCAAGGAACGTGTCTCCTCGGCCCTGTCGCGTATCGAAACCCATGCCGGTCGCCGCATGTCGCGCGGAACGGGTGTTCTGGCGACCATCGGTTCCACCGCCCCCTTTGTCGGCCTGTTCGGCACCGTCTGGGGCATCATGAACTCCTTCATCAGCATTTCGGAATCGCAGACCACCAATCTCGCCGTTGTCGCGCCGGGTATTGCCGAGGCGCTGCTGGCGACCGCCATCGGTCTCGTTGCCGCTATTCCGGCCGTTGTGATCTACAACGTCTTTGCCCGCTCCATCACCGGATACCGTCATCTGCTGGCGGATGCCGCAGCCGGCGTGGAACGCCTTGTCAGCCGCGACCTGGATTTCCGCCGCATTCCGCCGGGCAGCGCAAGCAAGCCCGCCGTGTCGCTGGTTGGACGGTGATCGGTCATGGCTGGCGGCATTCGCGAAAATAGCGGAGACGATCTCTCCGAAAACCACGAGATCAACGTCACGCCCTTCATCGACGTGATGCTTGTTCTGCTCATCATCTTCATGGTGGCCGCACCGCTCGCCACCGTCGACGTGAATGTCGATCTGCCGGCATCCACTGCCAAACCGGCGGAGCGCCCGGAAGAGCCGCTTTATCTGACGGTCAAGGACGATCTGTCGCTCAATCTCGGAAATGATGCGGTTGCCCGCGAAGCCTTGGCGGCCGCCATCGACCGGCAGACCGGCGGCAAGAAGGATACGCGCATCTTCCTGCGCGCCGATAAAGCGGTCGATTACGGTCACTTCATGGAAATCATGAACCTGCTGAGAGATGCCGGCTATCTGAAGATCGCCCTTGTAGGGCTGGAAAACGCGGCTGCCGCATCGCAGCCCGCCGTTGGCCAACCAGCACCGGCGGGGCAGGGAACCGCGCCATGAGTGAAAACGGCTATCCGCAGGCCCGGCATTCCCGTCTCGGGGAAGTGATGCTGTGGTCCGCCGCGGCGGTGCTCATGCTGAGCGTTCATGCCGGGTTTGCCTATTATCTGATGCAGGAGCCCGAGGAGGTGAATGCCGGTGGGCCACCGCCTGCCGCGATCATGATCGAAATGGCGGCGATACCGGAAGCCGTCCACACCGAAGAAACGACGCAGGCGCAGGATGTCGAAGACGCCGAAGAGGTGAAGAGCGACAGCAGCGAACCGGTCGAGGAAGCAGCCCCGGAAGAGCCGCCGCCACCCGAGCCGGTTGCGGAAACGCCGCCCCCGCCAGAGCCGGTGCAGCCGCCTGAACCGCCGGTCGAGGAGATCGTTGAACCGCAGGAAATTCCCGAACCCGTGGAGCCGGTCGATCCCGTTCAGGAGCAGATGATGGCGGAACTCGAAAATGTCGAGGTTCCCTTGCCCGTCATACGGCCTCCGCCGCCACCTGTCGAAAAAAAGGTGGAAAAGAAAGAGCCGGAAGAGAAAAAGAAGGTCGAGCGCCAGCGTCCCAAACCGCAGCAGGCCTCGGACTTCCGCGAAACGGCGAAGGCAGAAGCCCAGCAGTCAGACCGAACTGCTGCATCGCGCAGCAATGCCGGCTTCTTCTCGTCCTCGTCTGCCTCACCGGCGAAATGGGGATCGAAGGTCCGTTCGCATATTCAACGGCGCAAGCCCCGGTCTCTGCGCAGTGATGCTATGACGGCGACAGTTCGTTTCAGGGTCAATGATGCTGGCGCCATCAGCGGGGTCAGCGTTGTGCAGTCCACAGGCGATTCCTCTATCGACCAGCAGATTGCGGCATGGATTGAGAGCGCGTCACCTGTGCCTGCTCCACCTCCGGACGCAAACAAAACGATCACACTGCCGATCAGCATCCGCTAGGCCGCCTGCTTAAGTCACCCCTTGGGTATGCTCACTATTCCTCATGCGCGGCCCGTTTGGGCATGAATAACATTTCACGAATGTCTTTGATGGTGTAGGTCTTATCGACTTCAAAAGCAGAGGCATTCCGGAATGAAATTCTCAATCGCAGAGGCGGAGGATCTCGTATCCTCTATCTTTCAGCGCAATGGCGTTCTGCCGCAAAACGCCCTTTCGGTAGCGAAGGCGCTTGTCGCCTCCGAGGCGGCTGGCCAGGGTGGCCACGGTTTTCGTCGCATCCCCGTTTATGTCCGTCAGGCGAGGGTTGGAAAGGTTGATGGCAAGGCGCGTCCGGTGGCGACGCGCGTGAAGCCGGGTCTGCTCTCCATCAACGCCAACCACGGTTACGCCTATCCGGCGATCGATTGCGCCCTTGAGGAATTGCCTGAAATGGCGCGGCAGCAGGGCATCGCGCTTGCAGCGATCCACCGCTCTCATCATGCGGGCGTCATGGCGCTGACCGTCGAGCGGCTCGCCGAAATGGGCCTTGTTGCACTCATGTTCGCCAACGCGCCTGCATCCATGGCGCCATGGGGCGGCAGTAAACCGCTTTATGGAACCAATCCAATCGCCTTCGCCACCCCTGTCGGTGGCGCCGATCCGCTGGTCATCGATCTCGCGCTCTCCAAGGTCGCTCGCGGAAAGATCATGGCCGCCCGCCAGAAGGGTGAAACGATACCCGGCGACTGGGCGCTCGACCGAAACGGCCGGCCGACGACCGATCCCGAAGAGGCAATAGAGGGAACCATGGTGCCTGCAGGCGAGGCCAAGGGTGCTGCGCTGGCGTTGATGGTGGAAATCATGGCCGCTGCGATTACCGGCGGAAACTTCGCATTCCAGGCTTCTTCCCTTCTGGACGACAAGGGTGCCCCGCCCTCTCTCGGCCACACGATCATCGCGATCGACCCAGTGTCGTCAGGTGGAGCGGCCTTTACCGAGCGGCTGGCGCTTATCGCCGGCGAGATAGAAAAGCAGGAAAATGTGCGTCTGCCCGGTCGCCGCAGCCAGGGTATTCGTAAACAGGCGCTGGAAAGCGGCATCGTGATCGAAAGCGATATCCTGGCCGAAATTCAATCGCTCTAAAGTCTCCAGAATAATAAAACCCGGCGGGTCGAATAGGACCCGCCGGGCAAACCGTAAATGGCTGCTTTGCATCTGCGTCGATAGGGGGGACATCATGTCCAGCCCGCTTTTGGTCCGCCATCCCGCCATTGATATGGAAGGATTGTGACGCAGAAAGCCGCTCATTCGGTTTTCAGCTTATGGGAGGGGACGTTCGCGTAAGCCTGGATTGTGCAGGTGGCGATTATGCGTCCTGTTCGATCAAGCCGCGCAGCAGTGCGATGCTGACGGCATTCAGCAGATTGGCCGCGCCCAGCCTTTGTCGCACGCGTTCAAGAGTATCCTTCACGTCTGCTTCGTCCGCACCTGTAATCAACGCGACGTGGGAGGGATGCTTGCCTCTCGCGACCAGCCCGAGATATTGCCGCTCGAGTTCCGAAAGGATGATTTCGCGTGTCTGGCGATGTTCATGCGGCGTATTTGAAGACATTTTCTTTCAGCCTCAAAAGAGATTGACCTTCCCGGGGCGCGATCAGGCAATGATTTACTCCCCGAAACCAGCTCGTTAACCGCTCTGTCTACACGCGAACAGAAACGTTAGTTTCGCCAACAGGTTTCATCCGGCATCGGGAATTATGCAGTAAAAGGCCGCCTTCGCAGCCAGCCGATCCCGGCGTAGACGCTCTATTCTGGGCATTGAAGGGAATTGCGACACCGATATCGCCGGAGACCATAATCGGTTCGGCGCGAAGGCAACTTCAAGGCTCTGGAATGTTTTTCGTCACACCCTAAGGATATGCGGCGCTCTAATAGACGATGCGCTGCATCGATAGAATAACATCGCGCGCCAAGTTTTTCGTTTTATTGTTATGTTTCGGCACATGTTGCGATGATAGGCGACATATTTCTTAAATTAAATGCGTCATTCCGAAATATTGATGCCGTCAACATGTATTATCCGGCGGAATGATGCGCGTGTTTCTTGCGAATGTCCGTGGGTGTCGCCCCGAACCAGCGGGAAACGGAACGCGAAAACGCACCTGGCGTCGAATAGCCAAGTCTGTAACTGATGTCGGATACCGGAAGATCGCTTTCCACGAGGAGTTTATAACCGGCGTTTTTGCGAATGGCATCCTTTATCTCGTTGAGATTGGTGCCGAGCTCAGCGAGCCGCCGTTGAAAACTCCGCTCCGACAGGTTGAAATAGGGAGCGATCTCGCCGAGCGAAAGCTCGGCATCAGAGAGCCGCATCTGCATATAACGCTTCACCTGATCGATGAAATGGGTCGCATCCGCCGATGTTTCCGGTCGCAACATGCGGCATTGCAGATTCATCAGCTCGAACAGCCGCTCATCCGCATTCGGATTGACCACATCGAGAAGTGATACCGGAAGACGCATGGTATGGATCGGCTGGGAAAAACTGACGCGTCTGGTCATTCTTTCTTTAAATAGCTGAATATTATTCGGTTTCGGCCGCTCCAGACCGATCTCGATCTGATTGATGCGATCTCCGAGAATATCACGGAGGCGCTGTACCAGGACGGCGAGCGACAAATCCACATATTGATCGCGTTTGGCAATCACCGGTGAGAAGGACCACGACAGGGTTACCTGCGTGGCATCCGTTACCATGGTGAAATTGCTGTTATTGGTGGCGTAATAAACATGGTCCTGAAGAAAACGCAGGAACGCCCTTACCGTTGGTGCGCTGATCAGCCCATATCCGAACGCGCCGGATGCACCCGCTGGAAAGGTGGAGGCGCATTGCAAACCGAAGGCGTCATCGCCGGAAATCAGTGCGCAGGTTTCGAGCAGACGGGAAAATCTATCGAGGCTGATGCGTTCCGTCAGGCTGCTGAATGTGGCTTGATCAATATCAAGAGCTTTGCAGATGGGAGCGATATCGATGCCCCTTGACCGGGCATAATTGCTGACGCCGGCAGCCAGGCCGGCCACCACACTTATCTCGTCACTGACCCTCTTTTCAGGCATCCCTCGCCTTGGCGCACCATGTTTGGAAATTGTCGCCTGATGGTAAGCCCTGAGACAGCGTTTGTCGAGCAGCCCGGCTGCGGGATTCTAAGTACGGCTGGAGCCGAGACTTTGCTCCAATAGCTGCATGATGGTTGTGCCGGCATCTTCGATTGCGCCGCTATTATCGACAGTCGTCACGTCGAAGTCCCCGACGACCGTCAGAGAGCTGCGTTCCAGCCGCCGGAGAATATCTTCCCGGCTTTCCCGCCCACGCTGCTCCAGCCGCCTTGCCAGCACGTCCGGCTGTGCGACGATGTTCACGACCTTGAGACGGGAAAAGGCGGTGCCGAAATGGGGCAAGGCAGAACGTGAGCCGTTGGCGATGACCACGTCTCCCGCGTCGAGATGATGATAGACGGCAGCCGGTATTCCGTATTTCAGCCCATGCGCCTCCCAGGAAACTGCGAATGCGCCTGCATCTTTCAGGCGGTTGAATTCGTGCATCGAAACGGCGTCGTGATTTTCACCGCCCGCGTCGCCGCTGCGGGTAATGACGCGACGCGTAAAGTGGAAACCCGGCCGGCCGGAAAGCTGGGTCGCCGCAAAATCCATCAGCGTGTCCTTGCCGGCCCCGCTCGGGCCGACAACCACGATCATCGTACCGGGCGATTGTTCGCGCCGGTTATCCTGCCCATCGTCGGTCATGCCACGCGCTTGCCCTGACGCCAGACGGAACGGGCGACCGGCACGCCATCTTCACGGTGAACGCGGACCAGATCGGCCCGCAATCCCGTCGCAATACGACCGCGATCAACAAGGCCAACCGTCCGGGCGGGCGTGGCGGTGACCATGCGCAGCGCTTCCGGCAGGCTGATGGCTTCCACCTGGTCGGCAAGCAGGAACGGTGCGAAGAGCAGGCTGAACGGCACGTAGTCGGAAGAAAGAACATCCAGCACGCCGATCTCGGCGAGATCGCGGGCGGCGATATTGCCGGAATGGGACTTGCCACGGACGATGTTCGGCGCACCCATCAGCACGCTCATGCCGGCGCTGTGCGAGGCTTTTGCGGCTTCGACGCTGGTCGGGAATTCCGCCAGCTTCACGCCGTGGCCGATCGCTTCGCCCACATGCGCTTCGGTGGCGTCGTCATGGCTCGCAACGGTGATGCCACGCTCGGCGCAGCGGGCGGCCAGATAATCGCGGTGCTTGGTGGAATATTCCGCCGATGCGGCCTGCCGGCGACGCACGAATTCGGCGAAGGCCTCGTCGCTCAATCCGCGCTTCTTTTGATAATAGAAGATATACTGATCCATGGACTGGAACTGGCGCTGACCCGGGGAGTGGTCCATCAGCGAAATCAGCCGCACGCGCGGATCCGTTTCAAAGTCTTCGAAATGTTCGAGCACATCGGCGGAGGCCACTTCGCAGCGCAGATGCAGCAGGTGGTCTGCGCGCAGGCGATTCTGATCCGCTGCCGCCTCGATGGCGTCAGCCATTTCCCGCATTTCGCCCTTCTTGAAGCCGCCATCCTCATCCGAACCAAGCCGCAGGCAGTCGAACACGGTGGTGATGCCGGAGGCGGCCACCTGCGCGTCATGCGCCTGAATGGCGGCGATCTTGTCCCAGATCACGCCGGGACGCGGCGAATAATGCTGTTCCAGATGGTCGGTATGCAGTTCCACCAGACCGGGGATCAGAAAGTCACCTTCAAGGTCTTCACCGGTTTTGGAGGCACCCTCGTTGATATCGGCAATCTTGCCGTCGCGGATCAGGACGGATCCCAGAATAATATCGTCTTCCAGAACGATACGGGCATTGGAAAGGGCGTGCTCGGTCATGGGTTCGCATCTTTCTTTGGTGGCTGGCCAAGGGGGTGCCAGCTATGAACGGTAAAGGGTGCGCCGCGCGTTTCTTCAATGAACAAGGCGAGGCCGGAAATGGTGAGAGGCTTGTCAACGAATTCGGAAAACTTCGCCGAAAGCACCTCTTGCATGGCGGGCTGTTCGGTTTCATCGATGCGGCCGGTCAGCGTCATGTGAAAACGGAAATCGTCCATGACATGCGGATAACCCCAGAGTGACAGATTTTGCCGCTGGCTTTCCGTCAGCATCTGTGGCCGCCGACGGGCAATATCGGTCTCCGAGAGGGGTGCGCGAAACCGGTCGAAATGGTCGACGATCTCGGCGGCAAAATCCTGCAGCGGCTGATAGATGCGGTCCGGGACCAGTGCGTAAAAGGGCCCTAGCGCACCGACAACGACGCGCGGAATCTCGAAGACGGACTGGCTGGCCGCGAAATCTTCAAAGGCCGAGAGCAGTTCCGCTTCGCTGTATTTTTCGGCAAGTTCGAAAGGAGCCTTCAGGGTCGCGTGGAAACCGTAGCGGCGAGGCTCCTCCGTCATATCGGCATAGTCGTCGTGGTCGTCATGCAATGTGCCGGAAAATGCATTGCGGCCCAGCCATCGTGACGCTGCCTCGGTCAACGGATGATCTTTAGCCGGAGAAAAATAGATGGCGTAGCGCACGGCAAGCACTCTTCAGTGTCATGGGAAACCAGGGATGAGAAGCTATTTGGCGTGACTCGCCCGCTTCCCGCAAGGTCAGGAGTGCGAGGTAATCGGTTTCCGTGACAGAATGATGATGCGAACGGAAAAAAGCGCAATCGAAATGCAGCAAATCTTCAGAATACGCCGAAGACGCAGAAGGACATGACGAGGCGGTGCGGCTGGCAGAAATAAGGACTGTGCGAGTGTCCTGATGGGATGACGACCGTCGTTGCGACTCTCGTCATCCCACCCCATCAAAGCTCAGTGCTGTGTTTTGCCGATCAGGCGCGAACGCAGTGAATTGGAGATATGGTCGAACAGGAAAACGACCAGGAGAATAAGCAGAACCATATAGGCGACCTTGTCCCAGTCGGCATTGGTGCCCATTGCTTCCAGCAGCTTAAGACCAATGCCACCCGCACCCACCGCACCGATGATGGTGGCGGAGCGCGTGTTGCTTTCCCAGAAATACAGCGATTGCGAAATGAAGACCGGCAGGACCTGCGGCAGCACACCGAAACGATTGACGGCAATCGGGGATGCGCCGACCGATTTGACGCCCTCGCGCTGCTTGTCATCGACATTCTCCAGCGCCTCGGCATAGACCTTGCCCAACGCTCCGGTATCGGTGAAGAAGATCGCGGCAATGCCGGGGATCGGTCCGGGGCCAAAACTACGGGTGAAGAACAGCGCCCAGATCAGCATGTCTATCGAGCGAAGGAAGTCGAACAGGCGCTTCATGCCCCAGTTGGCGGCCTTGTTGGCAGTGATGTTGCGTGCGGCGATAAAGGCGAGCGGCAGGGCGACGACTGTGCCGAACAGGGTGCCGACGAAGGCCATGACCAGTGTCTGCATCAGCTTGGAAAGAATATCCGCATGTTGCCAGACGCTGTTGTCGAGGAAATCATCGACCATGTGGCCGATATTGGAGCGTTCGGGATCGAGTCTTTCTCCCCACAGGGCGAGAGCGGCGAGTTCGCCATAACCCTTGCCCCAGAATTCCGATTTGGTGTCGAACAGGAAGTTCGCCCATCCGAGGAAGCGGCGCTGCACATAGACCTGGCTGGTGCGGATTTCGGCCTGACCGGCAAAACCGTAATGCACGAGGACTTTCTTGCCGTCCTGCTGGATTTCGACGGGAAGACCCGGTGGTGCGACCGCTGCATCGTCATTGATGATAACGGGGTAGCTCTTGCCGTCGACATAAACATCCACCCGTGTCGTCGTCACGTCGAGGCGGTTGTCCGAGCCCGCATAGACGACGCTGTAGCCGCCATCCGGCAAAGGCTGCAGCCAGTCGATCTTTGCATCTGTGGGATATTGACCGCGGCTCGACCATTGCGGCTGAACCTTGCCGTCTTCGAAACGAAGGCGCGGCTGGGCGCGCCAGGAGTACCAGTCCTGAATATAGCTCGAGGCGCGATCCCAGCGGCCCTGCATGAAAGCCGGACCGACATTGAAAAAGAAAAAACAGCCGATGAGATAGACGGTGACGGCGAGAAGGCCGACGAGCAGACCATATCGCTGCATGAAACTGCGGTTGAACACTTGCGGATGTGCGGCCGTCAGTCTTTCGCGGTCGGCGGTGTTGAGAATGAAGCTGGACGACATCAGGCCGCTCCCCGTCCGAATTCAAAGGATTGTTGGCCGATCAGCCTGCGGCGCAGCCAGCTGGAAAACTGGTCGACGGCGATGATGGTGATCAGCAGAAGGATGATGATGGCATAGGTCTTCGACGCATGATCGTTTCCGATCGACAACCGAAAGACCTCGCCGATACCGCCGCCGCCGACCGCACCGATGATGGTGGAGGCGCGCACGTTGATTTCGGCACGCAGCAAAGCGTAGGAGACGAAATTGGGCAGAACCTGCGGCACGATGGCGAAACGCACACGCTCCAGCCAGTTGGCGCCGGCGGCGCGCAGGCCCTCATCCGGCTTCATGTCCGCATTTTCCACCACTTCGAAGAAGAGCTTGCCTAGCGCACCGATCGTGTGGACCGAAATCGCGATGATCGCCGCGATCGGACCGATCGACAGGATGGCGGTGAGCAGCCCGGCAACGACGATTTCCGGAAAGGCGCGCAGCACTTCCATCACCCGGCGCACCACCCAGCGCACGAGGCCGGCGCCGACGAGATTGGTGGAGGCGAAGAAGCAGAGCACGAAGGCGAAGCCTGTACCGATGATGGTCGAGACGAGTGCGATGTTGAGGGTAATGATCAGCTGGTAGATGAAATGCGGTATGTAGAAACTGTCGGTGACGTAAACACGATCCGCAATATAATTATATTTCATCGAGCCGTTGTCATAGGGCGAGGGCAAGTCGAACATCGCCCGGACGATTTCCATCGGACTGTCGGGCACAAAGGTTTTCATGAAATCGAAAAAATACGGCAGGCGCTCGAAAAACTTGCCTGAATTGGCAGCATTGGCGAAATTCAGCGAGGCGGCGAGGATGACGAGAAAGATCACGAGCGAAATGACGGTATAGATCCGCCGCGTCGCAAGCTGCTGTTGATAGTGACGCATGACCGTCTGGGACGATGCGCTCAATCCCTCGGGCGAGAGGGTACCATGGTGCAGTGTGGTCGCCATGCCGCTTTTCCTTTATTGGCGAAAGCGGCGGCGCCGCAAGGCACCGCCGCTTCCGGATATGATCTGAGAATCAGCCGCCGATAACGGACTTACGGGCGTCGATGATCGTCTGATAGAAGGACGGATCGACCTTGATGTAGGCGGTGTTCTTGCCCTGCGTGTAACCCTGGAAGCAGGCGAGGTCCTTCTTCGGCAGTTCCATGAAGAAGTCTTCGACCTTTTTCTTCATGCTGTCGCCGAGCTTGTTGGCGACCATCAGCGGGCCGTTCGGGATCAGCGGCGACTTCCAGACTTCGACGATATCGTCCATGTCGAGGTTGCCCTTCTTCACCATCTGGTGAAGGTTGCCGCCGGAATAGCCCTCTTCCCACTTGCCAACGCCCGAACCGAAGGTGGTGCCAACGTCGAACTTCTTGTCGAGAACGGCGAGAACGAGGTTCTCATGGCCGCCGCCGAAGCCGGTTTCAGCGAAAAATTCCTTGATCGGCGTGCCGGTTTCCTTCGGGATGGCGACGTTCGGAACGAGGAAGCCGGAAGTGGAGTCAGGGTCGGCAAAGCCGATCTTCTTGCCCTTGGCGTCTGCCAGCTTCTTGATGCCGCTGTCCTTGCGGGCAACCATGATGGTGTAATAACCGCTGGAACCGTCAGAACCCGTATAGGTCAGGATCGGATCGACGGCCTTGGGGTCTGCGAGCGCGATCTTGGCGTAGGAGGACGCGCCCATGGAGGCGATGTCGATGGTGCCGCCGAGCAGGCCCTGGATGACGCCGTTATAGTCCGGCGACGGGAAAACCTGAACTTCGGAAACGCCGGTCGCGGCCTTCAGGCCATCGGCAACGCATTTCGTGCTGCGGATCATGTCGGCTTCGTTTTCGGAACCGTCGAGACCGATGCGCAGAACCTTGACGTCCTGAGCCATGGCGGAACCGGCCAGAACGCCAAGGGCGACTGCCGAAAGAAGGACTTTCTTCAACATGGACTTTCTCCTGTTTCCCGGCGAGCCGGAGTTTGTTGTGAAGTATCGGCCCTTGACGCGGGCGCAAACGATGCTGAGCGGTTCCTCAGAGCCCGGCGAGAGCGAGCGGTTCGGGGCCGGCAGATTGCTGCACCGGACGCGCGGCAAGCTGCGCGCCGGGAATGTTGATGCTGGTTGAGGTCATGGTCTCGTCGATGCCGGAGCCTTGAGAATCGGTTCCGTAAATCTCCGTGACGGCCGCAGCCGTCAGTTCGGCGGGCGTTCCGTCGAAGACGACGCGGCCCTGAGACATGCCGATGATGCGTTCGCAATAATTGCGCGCCGTATCCAGCGTATGCAGATTGGTGATGACGGTGATGCCATCGCGCTCATTGATGTCGCGCAGCGCGTCCATGACGATCTTGGCGTTCAGAGGGTCAAGTGAGGCAATCGGCTCATCGGCCAGAACCATCTTCGGAGACTGCATCAGTGCACGCGCAATGGCGACGCGCTGCTGCTGGCCGCCGGAAAGCGTGCCCGCCGCCTGCATGGCCACATGCTCGATACCGAGCCGCTCCAGCGCGGCGATAGCCATCAGCCGCTCTTCATGGGTGAAGATGTTGAACAGGCTGAGCGCCGTCGAACGGTGATTGAGGCGGCCCAACATGACATTGGTCAGCACGTCAAGACGCGGCACCAGATTGAACTGCTGGAAGATCATGGCGCAGTCGCGCTGCCAGTTGCGGAGCGCCGCGCCCCTCAACGCCGAAACTTCCGTGTCGTTGAAATGAATGGAACCCGAGGAGGGATCAACGAGGCGGTTGATCATGCGCAGCAGCGTCGATTTTCCCGCACCCGAGCGTCCGATCACGCCGACCATCTGACCTTGCGGTATCTCGACATCAACGGAATCGACCGCAGTGTGCTTGCCGAAACGGCGCGTGACTTGCTTCAGGTGAAAGCTCATTTCCCCGTCCAATCTTCTTTTGACGGGGTTCGACGTAGCAGCGGTGCGTGAAGTGGGGATGTCAGTTTGATGAATAAAATATTACAGATTTCCCCGGGCTTGGCGTCCACCTGTTCGCCGACGAAGCTCTCGGGAGGCATGTCAGGGCGTTGCAATTCGCCGGCATTTTAGAGTGTATCGACAAAAATCCCGGGGTTTCGTCCCGGGATTTGCACTTGCCTTGCCAGAGGTGAGATTTCACCCGCCATATTTTGCAACGAAATCCTCGGCATCCAGGTTGCGAAAATCGTCGAGAGCGACGCGCAATGTTGCGTGATCCCAATCCCACCACTTCAGATCATCCATTTGCCGGCCCAGCTCCGTCGGGAAGCGTTCCCGGATCAGCCGTGCGGGCACTCCGCCGACAATGGTATAGGGCGCAACGTCTTTCGAGACGACCGCACCCGCCCCGATCACCGCGCCGTTCCCAACTGTGACGCCGGGCAGGATCGTTGCACCATGGCCGATCCAGACATCGTGGCCGATCACCACGCGCTTGGCGCGGCGGGCGGCAAAGAAGTCCGTTTCATCCTCGGCGTCGTCCCAATAGCTGTGAGCGCGATAGGTGAAATGATGCAGCGTCGCTCGCTGCATCGGGTGATTGGTGGCGTTGATGCGGACGGAGGCGGCTATATTGACGAATTTGCCGATGGTTGCGCACCAGATCGCACCATCCTGCATGACATAGGAGTAATCGCCCATCTCGACTTCCTCGATGCGGCAGCGTTCCGAGATTTCGGTGTAGCGGCCGATAGAGGAATTGGTGACACGTGCGCTTTCGTGGATGACGGGTTCGAGACCGACTTTCACGCTCATGCGGCTGCCTTCCGGGGAGAGAACTGCGAGACGTCGAGAATTCGGTCCGCCACGGCTTCGCGCACTTCCTCATCATGGAAGATGCCGAGCAGCGCCGTGCCTTTTTCTTTTTTCTCCCGGATCATGTCCACCACAACGCGCCGGTTGGTGGCGTCGAGCGAAGCCGTCGGCTCATCGAGAAGCAGGATCGCATGATCGGTGATGAAACCGCGTGCGATGTTGACGCGCTGCTGCTCACCACCCGAAAATGTCGCCGGCGGCAGCGACCATAGTTCCCGCGGCAGGTTGAGCTTCGAAAGCAATGCCGCCGCCTGCTCACGCGCCTCCTCATTGGCGACCTTGCGCGCCAGAAGCGGCTCGGCAACCACGTCGATGGCGGCGACACGCGGCACGGTGCGCAGGAACTGGCTGACATAACCGATGGTGCGGTGGCGGATATCGAGGATCTTGCGCGGCGAGGCATTGCCGATATCGATGACCTCACCCTCATGGCGGATGAGAATCTGCCCGCTATCTATAGCGTAATTGCCATAGAGCATTTTCAGGATCGAGCTTTTGCCGATGCCCGAGGGGCCGCCGAGCACGACACATTCGCCGCTACAGACTGAGAAATTGACGTCGCGGACGACAGGCAGTTCTATGCCGTCGCGAAGATGCATGGTGAAGCTTTTGAAGACTTCCGAAACGATGAGAGGCGTCGTCATGGCGTCAAACCTGCAGAATAGAGGAAACAAGCAATTGCGTGTAGGGTTCGCGCGGGTCGTCCAGCACCCGGTCGGTCAGGCCGTGTTCGATGACATCGCCGCCCTTCATCACCATCATGCGGTGAGACAGCAGCCGCGCGACCGCCAGATCATGGGTGACGACGACAACGGCGAGACCGAGATCATTGACGAGGCCGCGGACCAGGTCGAGCAGACGCGCCTGCACGGAGACATCGAGGCCACCGGTCGGCTCATCCATGAAGACGAGGCGCGGCGAGGTGACGAGGTTGCGGGCGATCTGCAGGCGCTGGCGCATGCCGCCTGAGAAGGCGCGGGGCTGGTCGTCGATACGGTCGGTGCCGATTTCCACCCGCTCCAGCCACTCGCTGGCCGATTGCCTTATATTGCCATAATGCCTGTTGCCGACAGCCATCAGCCGCTCGCCGACATTGGCGCCGGCGGAAACGGCCATGCGCAGCCCATCTGCGGGGTTCTGGTGCACGAAACCCCAGTCCGTCCGCATCAGGAAACGCCGTTCGGCCTCACCCATATGATAGAGGTCACGCACCGAGCCGTCGCGCATGCGATATTCCACACTGCCCGCCGTTGGCATGAGACGGGTGGAAATGCAGTTGAGAAGCGTGGTTTTGCCGGAACCGGATTCGCCGACGATTGCCAGAACTTCGCCGGGATAAAGCTCAAAGGAGACGTTGCGGCAACCGGCGCGGTCGCCATAATATTTGGAAACGTCCCTGACTTTCAAAAGCGGTGCGTCGCTCATTCTGCAGCCTCCTTCACATCCGCCAGCAGATGGCCCTTGTGGCCATGGGCGCGGCGGTCCTCGCAATGGTCGGTATCGGAGCAGACGAACATTCGCCCGCCCTTGTCGTCCAGCACCACCTCGTCCAGATAGACATTCTCGCCGCCGCACAGCGCGCAGGGCTTGTCAAAGCGCTGGATCTCGAACGGATGGTCCTCGAAATCGAGGCTGACGACGTCGGTATAGGGCGGCACGGCATAGATGCGTTTTTCGCGTCCGGCGCCGAACAGCTGCAATGCGTCCGAGAGATGCATTTTCGGATTATCGAATTTCGGGGTCGGGGATGGATCCATCACATAACGCCCGGCAACCTTCACCGGGTAGGCATAGGTGGTGGAGATGCGGCCATTGCGGGCGATGTCCTCGTAAAGCTTGACGTGCATCAGGCCATATTCTTCCAGCGCGTGCATGACACGGGTTTCGGTTTCGCGCGGTTCGAGGAAGCGTAAGGGCTCAGGGATCGGAACCTGATAGACCAGGACCTGGCCCGAATGCAGCTCCTCTTCCGGAATACGGTGCCGCGTCTGGATGATGGTCGCGTCCCTGGTGCGGGTGGTGACGGCAACATTCGCCACCTTCTGGAAAAAGGCGCGGATGGAAACCGCGTTGGTGGTGTCGTCGGCGCCCTGGTCGATGACCTTCAGCACATCGTCGGGACCGAGGATGGATGCCGTCACCTGCACGCCTCCTGTGCCCCAGCCATAGGGCATGGGCATTTCGCGGGAAGCGAAGGGAACCTGATAACCGGGAATGGCGATGGCTTTCAGGATCGCCCGGCGAATCATCCGCTTGGTCTGTTCGTCCAGATAGGCGAAGTTGTAGGCAGCCAGCCCGTCGTCAAATGAAACTTCTTTAAGCATTGCGCGTTAGCCTTGTGAAAAAAGGAGTACAAGCTCATGGAGATTGGAATTCTTGCGGCCGTGTTCTTTGCTGTTTTTGCAGCATCGACCGTCTTTTGCGCCTTTTGGTTTGGTGAGCAGGGCAGCCGCTGAGCTATTCGGCCGCATCGCCCATCCATTCCGCGCCGTCGGCGTTGATCGCCTCGAAATCGGCGCGCATTTTCCTAACCAGACCGAGTTCGGCCTGAAAATCAACGTAATGCGGCAGTTTCAGATGTTCGACGAAACCGGTAGCCTGCACGTTGTCGGCGTGTGAGATGACGAATTCTTCATCCTGCGCGGGGGCAACGACATCTTCGCCGAATTCGCCCGCACGTAGCGCCCGGTCGACCAGCGACATCGCCATCGCCTTGCGTTCGCTCTGACCGAACACCAGACCGTAACCGCGGGTGAATTGCGGCGGCGCCTTGGCCGACCCCTTGAACTGATTGACCATCTGGCATTCGGTGACCTGTATATCGCCGAGCGAGACAGCAAAGCCGAGTTCCGGCACGTCGAGTTCGATCTCCACCTCACCGATGCGTATTTCGCCGACGAAGGGATGCGTGCGGCCATAACCGCGCTGCGTCGAATAGGCGAGTGCGAGAAGGAAGCCCTCATCACCGCGCGCCAGCGATTGCAGACGCAGGTCACGCGCCATCGGAAATTCCATCGGCTCCCGCGTCAGGTCGCCGGCAATATGATCATCAGGCATATCGCCGTCGCTTTCGATCAACCCTTCCTGGGCCAGAATATCGGAAACGCGCATGACATAATCAGGCTCGCCTTCGCGCTGGGTGGCGGTCTCGACTGTCTCGTCTTCCAAAAGAGCGGGGTCAAGCAGGCGATGGGTATAGTCGAAGGTCGGCCCCAGCAATTGTCCGCCTGGCAAATCCTTGTAGGTCGCGGAAACGCGCCGCTGCACGGTCATGCCGGCAGTGTCCACCGGAACCGAATAACCGAAACGCGGCAGCGTGGTGCGGTAGGCGCGCAACAGGAAGATGGCTTCGATCATGTCGCCGCGGGCCTGCTTGACGGCAAGCGCTGCAAGCGACTGATCATAAAGGGACGCTTCCGCCATCACGCGGTCGACGGCGAGCGAAAGCTGCGAAACGATCTGCGCAACGGTCATTGCGGGCAGGTCGCGGTCTCCGCGCCGCTTGTCGGCCAGAAGCCGGTGGGCGTTGGCGATGGCGGTCTCTCCGCCTTTGACAGCAACATACATTTTATGCCTCCACGGGTTTGATGCGCGTCGTGCGCGGCAGGCAGACAAATCGGTCGGCGGATGTCAGGATGATGTCGACGCCGCGCGGGAAAGCGGCATTGTTTTCCGCCCACAGCCTCGGGAATATGTCCGGCAGGCCGGTGGGGCTGATGATGTTGACGTGACGAATGCCGGGACCGGAGAGCAGCAGTTCCCGTCCACCGTCCAGATCAGGCAACTCGATGACAAGCGTTGTGGAGCGGTCGGGATATTCCTGGCTGCCCTGAGCGAAGAGACCGAAGGAGGCAATGGCGCTTCCCGCCTCGATGACGGCGAAATGTGCCGCGCTTTTTTCTTCCGTCGCCACAGCCCCGGTGTGAAATCCGATCCAGCCCGGCACTGCGGTCTTGCGCAGCGGGCCGCTCAGCCAGACCGGCGTATCATGGTCGCAAAGCGCCAGCAGAACCGCGCCTGTTGCAACGCCAAGCGGTAGCGGCGGGGCGACCGCCGTTTCGATGGTCTGCGGTGTGCCCGGACGGGCCATGCCGTCCATCAGCTTTTTGAAAATCCGTTGGGAATCGAAGACGGCGTCAGAAAAACCGCCGGTCAGTGCTTCGGCCTTGACGCTCATCAATCCTCTCCTCGAACCATGGTGAAGAAATCGACCCGGGTGGCGGCAGTTTCTTTGGTCTTGCGCTGTTTTTCGGCGGTCAGCCTTTTTTCGACCGGGGAAAGAAGCTCGGTCTCGATGAAGTTCCGCGTCGGGCTTTCCTGCCAGAGGGCGTCGAAAACGGCGGCATACCAGGCCTTTTTGCGGCCGGTGCCAAGAACATGGGCGTGGCCGACGGTGCCGGATGCGAGCTTGATCGTTGCCCGGGTAACGGTGGTTTCACCCAGATTGAAAGGTGCGCCGCCGCCGCCGATACGACCCTTGACCATGACGAGGCCGGTTTCCGGCCCGCGCACATTTTCCGCCTGCGGGCTGGCATCCTGCCGGTTCCAGACGGTTTCGAGTTCCTGAACGGTGGCGCGGGCAAGAAGGGCCGCCACTCGCTTCCTCTCCGCATGTATATTCGCAGCTTCGTTATTCATCGCTTGACCTCTAATGTCTATTGATATAGACAACTATACAATATAAGCTACAATTAACGTCGATGAATGACAAGCGTGTGACATGAGCCCTGCGGCAGCAATGAAAAGAAAGAACGGCGTGGCGCTCTGGCGGCAGATCGCCGACCGGATCAGAGGCGAGATCGCGGCTGGCGATCACGACGAAACCGGCATGTTGCCGCCGGAAATGATCCTGGCCGAAAAATTCGGCGTCAACCGCCATACGGTGCGAAGCGCCATTGCCGCCCTTGCCAGCGAAGGCATTCTCGAGCCGATGCAGGGGCGCGGCACGATGATCGCCCGCAAGGAGCGCCTTAGTTTTCCGATTTCACGGCGCACGCGATTTACGGAGGGCATCGGCGATCAGGTGAAGGAAATGGAGGCGCTGCTTCTGTCCCACACCACCGAGCCGGCCAATGCCGATCTGGCGGCGCGGTTGCAAGTGCCACCAGGCGCGCCGCTCGTGCGCCTCGAAACGCTGCGCAAGGCGGATAACCGCCCCGTTTCCCGCTCGACCACATGGTTCCCGGCCGACCGTTTTGCCGGAATAGGCGAGGCCTATCAGAAAAGCGGCTCGATCACGGCGGCTTTCCAGATGCTCGGCGTGGCGGATTACGTGCGCATTTCCACCGTCATCTCCGCCAGCCATGCGGATACGCAGGATCTGGCCGATCTCGAATTGTCGCCGGGCGCGATCCTGCTCGTCACCCAGGCGCTGAATGCCGATATGGATGGCGTGCCGGTGCAATATGCCATCAGCCGTTTTTCGGCTGATACGGTGGAATTCACGGTGGAAAATTGAGGTGAAAGCCGCAGCGGAAGCTTATTCCGTCTGCGATAGGCCCAGCACATCCAACATCGAATAGAAGCCCGGCTTTTTATCCAAGGCCCAGAGTGCCGCCACAATTGCCCCGCGTGCGAAGATGGAGCGGTCGCCGGCATAATGGGAAAGCTCCACGCGCTCTCCCTCTCCGGCGAAGATCACCGAATGTTCGCCGATTACGGAACCGCCGCGCAACGTAGCGAAACCGATGGTGCCGGTCTCACGCGCACCCGTATGGCCGTCGCGCACGCGAACGGAAGAGGCCGCGAGATCGACCTTGCGACCGGCCGCCGCTGCTTCGCCGAGCAGCAATGCAGTACCCGAAGGCGCATCCACCTTGTGCTTGTGGTGCATTTCAAGGATTTCGATATCCCAGTTCTGCGCATCCAGCGCCTGCGCCGCCTGCTGCGTCAAAACGCTGAGAAGGTTGACACCGAGGCTCATATTGCCCGACTTGACGATGCGGGCATGGCGTGACGCCGCCTTGAATTTTTCCTCGTCTTCCGGTGAGCAGCCCGTGGTGCCGATGACGTGCACGATGCGCGCCTGCGCGGCGAGCCCGGCAAAGGTGACGCTGGTCGCCGGCGCGGTGAAGTCGATCACCCCTTCCGCATGAAGAAACGCCTGTAACGGATCGCTGGTGATTTCGACGCCGATCGGGCCGAGACCGGCAATCTCACCGGCATCGCGGCCGACAAAAGCGGAGCCTTCGCGCGCGACGGCGGCATGGAGCTGAACGCCAGGGGTCTGGTGAATGAGGCGGATGAGCGCCTGTCCCATGCGGCCCGCCGCGCCGACCACCACCAGTTTCATGCCGCTGCTGCCCATGCTGTCACTCACTTTTCATGTCGGGCGGATCAGAACCCGCCGGTATCGGATGTTTGATGTTGCTGTAGCGACGTTAAAGACCGTCCGCCCGCTTCGCAAGCATCACATCAGGCTCTCCAGCGTCGCCCGTCCAGTGACAGGCCGAAATCGGATGGCGTTCTCGAATAGGTGGCGAGACCGGAAAGGGCCGCCTGCGGATGGGTGACGACGAAAGTGGGAATAGTGCGCATCAGGGCGCTGTGCGGCGCCTTGTCCTCGAAGGCGGCCCGGAACTCCGGGCTCTTCAGCGCCGGAATGATCTTCTGCGAAATGCCGCCGGCCAGGTAGACACCGCCCTTGGCCATGAAGATCAGCGCGAGATCGCCGGCCACGCGGCCGAGATAGGTGCTGAAAAGCGAAAGTGTTTCTTTAGCCTGTGGATTTTCACCCGAAAGCCCGTGTGCGGTAATGTCGGCCGGATCGGAAAAAACGGGTTCGATGCCATCGGCGATGCAGACGGCGCGGTAAAGATTGACCAGTCCGCGCCCGCACAGAATCTGCTCACCGGCGACGCGGCCTTCGATGGTTTCGATATGCGGGAAAACCGCATAGTCGCGTGCGCTTCTCGGGCCGATATCGATATGCCCGCCTTCGCCAGGCACCGGAAACCACATATGGCGGGCATAAACCAGCCCGGCAACACCAAGCCCTGTACCCGGTCCAAGAACGACGCGCGACGCCAGCACATCTTTTTTGCCGGAGCCGATGGCGTCGCGGTTGTCGTCGTCAAGGGCGGCAATCGCCAGAGCCTGCGCCTCGAAGTCGTTGATGACGATGACGTCCTTCAGGCCGAGATTGGCCAGCATGTCCTTCGGCTTGACGACCCAGTGACAGTTGGTGAGGGGAATCTCGTCACCTTCGATCGGGCCGGCAATCGCAAGAATGGTCGAGGCCGGCTGAAGCGAGGTCTTGTCCAGAACCGCCTGCTGGATGGCGTCGTCGATCGTCGGATATTCCGCCGTCTTCACGGTGGTGAGGTGCGCCGGTTCCGCAAAGGAATCGATCAGAATGGAAAAGCGGGCATTGGTGCCGCCGATGTCGCCAAGAAGGATCGGAAAGGACAGATATTCGGTATCGGACGTCTTCGGCATTGCCTGTTCCATGGTCGGAGTGTCAATTGGCGACGTGGAAGTCGATGAGGTTTTCTGCGGTGGCGCGGTTAAGCGCCATGGGAATGTCATAGACCGTGGCAAGCCGGGTCAACGCCTTCACGTCAACATCATGCGGCATGGCTGTCAGCGGATCGGTGAAGAAGATCAGAATATCGACCTCGCCTGTCGCGATCATTGCGCCGATCTGCTGGTCGCCGCCGAGGGGGCCGCTTTTGAGGCGAGTGACTTCAAGCCCGGGACAGGCTTCCTGCACCCGCCCGCCGGTAGTGCCGGTGGCGACGATCCTGAAACCGGCAAGCGCCTTCTGGTGGTGACGGGCGAAATCCGCCATATCGTCTTTTTTCTCGTCGTGAGCGATGAGCGCGATACAGCGTTGTCCTTCCATGGTCACAGCCTGTCCTCAAAGAATTAAATCGATTTGAAGCCTTCTATAACAGCTTGCCGCCATTTGAAAAGGGAAGCTGTTGAATGCCTCATTTCTGTTTCAGTTCAATGTCGGACGCTGGGTCGGAAGCGGAATATCCGAAGGCGGCTGCAGGGCGGGCGCGGCCTGAATGACCTGTTCCACACTTTGCTGGCGCGCAGCCGGAGCCGGGGAGTAGGCCTGTGCCGCAATGCCTTCGGGGTTGGCGGAAGGAGCGGCAGCCACGGCAGCACAGGCGGAAGGCAGGTCGGAGACCATGACCGGACGCGGTTTCACCGGCTTGGCATTCGGGTCCTTTTTCGGCGGCGCCCATGGTTCCTTGGTGAACCACCAGGCGAGCGACTTGTCGCAGCCGTCACCTTTGCCCACGGCCGCCTGCGGTTTGCAATTGGGCGCGCCGGGCGGGCATTCGAGGCGGATGTGGAAATGCTCGTCATGGCCATAGATGGGTCTGATCTTACCCATGAAAGTGCGGTCACCGGTCCATGTCTGGCAGAGTTTCTGCTTGATGGCCGGGTTGACGAAGACACGCTCCACCTGCGGGTAACTTGCCGCCATCATCACCAGCCGGGCATTGAGCGGCGACCATTTGCGGTCATCGACCGTCAGGAACTTGCTCTTGTCCAGCATGGAAATGAAAGGCACCGTTTCGCGCTGTTCCACGGTCAGCCGGGGGGTGGGCATGGGCCGCCACCACACGTCGACATCAAGGCCGATCTGGTGCGAGGCATGGCCGGTCAGCATCGGGCCGCCACGCGGCTGGGAAATATCGCCGAGCAGCAATCCCGGCCAGCCGATCTTCTGGGCGTCCTGCGAAAATTGCTCGAGGAAAGAAATAAGCTGCGGCTGGCCCCAGCGCCGGTTGCGGGAAAGGCGCATGGCCTGCCAGCCGGGACCATCGGTCGGCATGGCGATGGCGCCGGACTGGCAGCCCTTGGCATAGGAGCCGATCGGCTGCGAGCCCGTGGCGGAAGGCAGCGCCATATGGCCGAACACTTCTTTCGCGGGCCTGTCTTCGGCCGATGCGGTTTCCATCTGCAACTGCAGTGCGGAGACGACCGAAATCGCCAGCATGGCCGTCTTGAAAACTCTCGATGATCCCGCCGTCATATAGTCGTGCCCGTTCGATCAGATGATTCTCTTCCCCTCAGGATAAACTGGAACGGGATTTTGTTGAAACCATGTTTCACCCCGCATCTCGCAAACCGGGAAGATAAAGGCGCCGATAAAGAGCTTGTGAGTCGGCGCATCTGTTTTTTGACAATCTTTCTTTTATGCTCTCTCCAGCAAGTACAAAAACAGGGACGTACCCCCAATGATATTGGCACCACTGAAATCCCGTCTTCTCATCGCTCTTGCGGCATCCGCCTTGCTGACACCGGCGGCGGCCTCCGCACAATCGGCTGATGTATGGCGAAAGGGGATTTCGACGGTCGGGGAACTGAAACATCCAGATGGCTTCGATCATTTCGACTATGTGAACACCAAGGCACCAAAAGGCGGCACGCTTCGCCTGTCGACGACGGGCACCTTCGACACGCTCAATCCGCTGCTCGCCAAGGGCGAGGCGGCAACGGGCCTTTCGCTGGTTTTCGATACATTGATGAAGTCGACGGAAGAGGAGCTGTCTGCCTCCTACGGCTTGCTGGCCGAGGGGGTGAGCTATCCCGACGATATTTCGAAGGCCACCTTCCGGCTGCGCGCGGAGGCCAAATGGGCTGATGGCAAGCCGGTGACGCCAGAGGATGTCGTCTTCAGCTTCGAAAAAGCGAAGGACCTCAGCCCGCAGCTTGCGACCTATTACATCCATGTCACCAAGGCAGAGGTGAGCGGCGAAAGGGACATCACCTTCACTTTCGATGAAAAGAACAATCGCGAATTGCCGCAGATCGTCGGCCAATTGCTGATCGTTCCCAAGCACTGGTGGGAAGCCGCCGGCCCGGACGGTAAGCCGCGCGACATCTCGCGCGGCACGCTGGAGCCGGTCATGGGCTCGGGCCCCTACAAGATTGCGTCAGTTTCTCCCGGCTCCACAATCACCTATGAACGCCGCGACGACTATTGGGGCAAGGACGTCAATGTGAATGTTGGGATGAACAATTTCAAAACCATCGCCTACACCTTCTTTGCCGATCAGGATGTGGACTTCCAGGCTTTCAAGTCCGGCACCGTCGATTTCCGGCAGGAAGCCTCCTCCAGCCGCTGGGTCACCGGTTATGATTTTCCGGCCGTCAAGGAGGGCCGCGTCAAGAAGGAAGAGCTGCCGAACATCTATCGTTCCGTCGGCATCATGCAGGCCTTCGTGCCGAACATGCGCAGGGAGAAGTTCCAGAACCCGAAACTGCGCAAGGCGCTCAATTACGCTTTCGATTTCGAGGAGCTGAACCGGACGCTGGCCTATGGTCAATTCCAGCGCATCAACAGCTTCTTCATGGGCAGTGAACTGGCCTCTTCCGGACTGCCGACCGGTCGCGAGCTCGAAATTCTGCAGGAGTTGAAGGATCAGGTTCCGCCGGAAGTCTTCACGACAGAATATCGCAACCCGGTCGCCGGTGATCCGGCCAAGCAGCGCGACAATCTGCGCGAGGCGGTCAAGCTGATGAAGGAGGCCGGTTACGAGCTGCGCGGCAACCGCATGGTCAATGCGGCGAGCGGACAGCCGCTCGATATGGAATTCCTGATCGATTCCGCCGGCATGGAAAGAACCATCCTTCCCTATGTCCAGAACCTGAAGAAGATCGGCATCAACGCGACGATCCGCACGGTCGACGCCTCGCAATATACCAACCGCACCCGCAGCTTCGATTATGACGTGATCGTCAAGCTCTGGGCGACTTCGGCGAACCCGGGTAACGAGCAGGCGGATTTCTGGGGCTCTGCCGCCGCCGATCGTCAGGGATCCAACAATATTGCCGGAATCAAGAACCCGGCCGTTGATGCGTTGGTCAGGAAGGTCATATTCGCGCCCAACCGCGATGAGCAGGTGGCCGCAGCACGCGCGCTCGACCGGGTGCTGCTGGCCAACAGCTATGTCATACCGCAATTTTACCGTGGCGAGATGTTCATCGCCTACTGGAATACGCTCATTCGTCCGGAAAACCTGCCCGAATATGGTGTCGGTTTTCCCGATGCATGGTGGTCCAGCCAGGCCGGAAACTGACGCCGGCCTTGCTTTCGCAGCCAAGGCTTGATTCACATAGGGCGAGACGAATCGCTCAAAGCGCGCGGGCAGCGCTTTCAGGAAAGGACCGGGTTTGACAGACACGAAAACCGCTGACGTATCGGCCGGGAGCAAGGGCTGATGGGCGCCTATATCCTCAGACGTCTGGCGCTGATGATCCCGACCATTATCGGCATTATGGGCATTTCGTTTCTCGTCATCCAGTTCGCGCCCGGCGGGCCGGTGGAACAGGTCGTCGCGCAGCTGACGGGGCAGGGTGACAGCGCTTCCGACCGTCTCTCCGGCGGCGGCGATCTTCTCGGCCAATCCGGCGGCTTCGATGAAAGCGGCTCGAAATATCGCGGTGCGCAGGGGCTTGATCCCGAGCTGATCGCCAAGCTTGAGAAACAGTTCGGTTTCGACAAGCCGCCGCTTACCCGCTTTCTTGAGATGATGTGGAATTATATCCGCTTCGATTTCGGCGACAGCTTCTTCCGCAACTCCTCTGTCATCGATCTCATCATCGACAAGCTGCCGGTGTCGATGTCGCTCGGCTTCTGGATCCTGATCATTTCCTACATCATCTCCATTCCGCTCGGCATCAAGAAGGCCGTTTCCGACGGCTCGACTTTCGATGTCTGGACATCAGGCATCATCATCATCGGTTATGCGGTGCCGAGCTTCCTCTTCGGCATTCTTCTCATCGTCCTCTTCGCCGGCGGCTCGTTCTTCGACTGGTTCCCGCTGCGTGGTCTGGTGTCGGATAATTTTGCGCAGCTGAACTGGTGGCAGAAGATCATCGACTATTTCTGGCACCTCACCCTGCCGCTGATCGCGCTGTCGCTCTCGGCCTTTGCGACGACGACGCTTCTGACCAAGAATTCCTTCATCGACGAGATCAAGAAGCAATATGTCATAACCGCCCGCGCCAAGGGTCTCACCGAACGCAGGGTTCTTTATGGTCACGTCTTCCGTAACGCGATGCTGATCGTGATCGCCGGTTTTCCGGGCGCCTTCATCTCGGCCTTCTTCACCGGTTCGCTGCTGATCGAGAACATCTTCTCGCTGGATGGCCTCGGTCGCCTCGGTTATCTCTCGGTGGTCAACCGCGATTACCCGATCGTGTTCGGCACGCTCTTCATCTTCTCGCTGATGGGCCTCGTGGTCGGGCTGATTTCCGACCTGATCTATACATGGATCGATCCGCGCATCGATTTCGAGCGGAGGGACGTGTGATGACACTTGCCCATACTGCCGAAACGGAAACGCTGGTGAAACCGAAGCGCCCATTGTTTTCGCCGACCACCAAGCGCCGCTGGCAGAACTTCAAGGCGAACCGGCGCGGCTACTGGTCCTTCTGGCTGTTCCTGATCCTGTTTTTCCTGAGCCTGATCGCGGAATTCATCGCCAATGACAAACCCATTTTCGCTTCCTACAAGGGCGAATTTCTGGTGCCGGTAATGGTCGATTATCCGGAGGAAAAGTTCGGCGGCTTCCTTGCCCAGACGGACTACAAATCCTCCTTCATTCAGGACGAGATCAACGCCAATGGCTGGATGATCTGGCCGCCAATCCGTTATTCCTACCAGACGGTCAATTCCAATATTCCGCATTCCGCTCCCACTGCGCCCTTCTGGCTGATGGATGAAAAGGAACGCTGCTCGGCTTACCCGCAGGGCAATGCCGATCCCGGCTGCACCCTCGGCAATCTGAATTGGCTTGGTACCGACAATCAGGCCCGCGACGTCACGGCGCGGATGATCTACGGTTTCCGCATCTCGGTGCTGTTCGGCCTGACATTGACCATCGCTTCGGCCCTTGTCGGCGTTACGGCCGGCGCCATTCAGGGTTACTTCGGCGGGTGGACGGACCTGCTGTTGCAGCGCTTCATCGAAATCTGGTCGTCCATGCCGGTGCTTTATATCCTGCTCATCATTGCGGCCATCCTGCCGCCGGGCTTCTTCGTGCTGCTCGGCATCATGCTGCTTTTTTCATGGGTCGGCTTCGTCGGCATCGTCCGCGCGGAATTCCTGCGCGCCAGAAACTTTGAATATGTTCGCGCCGCCCGCGCCCTTGGCGTCGGCAACTGGACGATCATGTTCCGGCATCTTCTGCCCAACGCCATGGTGGCAACGCTGACCTTCCTGCCCTTCATCCTCTCCGGTTCGATTACCACATTGACCTCGCTCGACTTTCTCGGCTTCGGCATGCCGCCGGGATCGCCGTCGCTGGGCGAGATGATTGCGCAGGGCAAGAACAATCTTCAGGCGCCCTGGCTCGGGCTCACTGCCTTCTTCACCATGTCCATCATGCTCTCCCTCCTGATCTTCGTCGGCGAGGCGGTTAGAGACGCCTTCGATCCACGCAAGACGTTCCGGTGATCGCCATGACGGAAACAAATATTCAGCCGCTTCTCTCCGTCCGTGATCTCTCCGTCGCCTTTCATCAGGGTGGCTCAATGAGCGTCGCTGTCGATCACGTTTCCTTCGACCTGATGCCGGGCGAAGTCGTCGCCCTCGTCGGCGAATCCGGTTCCGGCAAGTCGGTCACGGCGAATTCCATTCTCAAATTGCTGCCCTATCCGGCGGCGAGCCATCCTTCCGGGAAAATCCTGTTCGACGGCAAGGATATGCTGGCCCTGCCGGAACGCGCGCTTCGCGCCGTGCGCGGCAACGACATCACCATGATCTTTCAGGAGCCGATGACCTCGCTCAATCCGCTCCACACCATCGAGCGGCAGATCGGTGAGATTCTGGAACTGCATCAGGCAATCACCGGGGCAGAGGCGCGGGCGCGCACTTTGGAACTGTTGCTGCAGGTTGGCATTCGCGAACCGGAAAAGCGCCTGAAGGCCTATCCGCATGAATTGTCCGGCGGCCAGCGGCAGCGTGTGATGATCGCCATGGCGCTTGCCAACCGGCCGAAACTGCTGATCGCCGATGAACCCACGACGGCGCTCGACGTAACAGTTCAGGCTCAGATTCTCGAGCTGCTCGGCGATCTGAAAACGCAGCACGGCATGTCCATGCTGTTCATCACCCACGATCTCGGTATCGTCCGCAAATTCGCTGATCGGGTCTGCGTCATGACCAAGGGCAAGATCGTCGAGACCGGCACGGTGGAGCAGGTGTTTACCGATCCGCAGCACGCCTATACGCGCCATCTTCTGGCGGCGGAGCCGAAGGGCGAGCCACCGCATTCCGACGCGACCAAACCGGTGGTCATGCAGGGTGACGATATCAAGGTCTGGTTCCCCATCAAGGCAGGGCTGATGCGCCGGGTGGTCGACCATGTGAAAGCGGTCGACGGCATCGATATCACCCTGCGCGCCGGCCAGACGGTGGGCGTGGTGGGCGAGTCCGGCTCCGGCAAGACCACGCTCGGTCTCGCGCTCTCGCGGCTGATCGCGTCTGAGGGACGTATCAGCTTCATCGGCCAGTCGATCGACCATTATTCCTATGAAATGATGAAGCCGCTCAGAAACCGGCTGCAGGTGGTGTTTCAAGATCCTTACGGTTCGCTCAGCCCGCGCATGTCCGTAGGCGAGATCGTCGCCGAGGGCTTGAAGGTGCATGAGCGATCTCTGTCGGCCGACGAACGCGATACCCGTGTGGCCACTGCGCTGGAAGAGGTCGGGCTCGATCCGGCCACCCGCTGGCGGTATCCGCATGAATTCTCCGGCGGCCAGCGCCAGCGCATAGCCATTGCCCGCGCCATGGTGCTGAAGCCCCGTTTCGTCATGCTGGATGAGCCGACATCCGCGCTCGACATGAGTGTGCAGGCGCAGGTGGTCGATCTCTTGCGCGATCTCCAGGCAAAGCATGAACTCGCTTATCTCTTCATCAGCCACGATCTGAAGGTGGTGAAGGCGCTTGCCAACGACCTGATCGTCATGCGTCACGGCAAGGTGGTGGAGAGTGGACCGGCGGCGGAGATTTTCGCCAACCCGCAGCAGGATTATACCAAGGCGCTGCTGGCGGCGGCCTTCAATATCGAGGCGGTGGAAACGAAAGCGATCAGCCAGTAAGGCGCATCGAATTTTCCATTAAGGCAATGATTTTTCTGTTGCTTCGCGGAAAATGCCGACCCATGTTGCGATGAACGTGACACGGAAACGGATTGATTGCGATGGCAGCGGATGTGATCGTTTTGGGGGCAGGGATCATCGGGGTTTCGGTGGCCCTGCAACTGGCCCGCCGGGGAAAATCGGTGGTGCTGGTGGACCGGCGCGGACCGGGCGAAGAAACCTCTTTCGGCAATGCCGGCCTGATCCAGAGAGAGGGCGTGGTGCCTTACGGTTTCCCGCAGGACCTTACGCTGCTGCTGCGCTATTCTCTGAACAACAGGATCGATGTCCATTATCGTCTCTCCGCCCTGCCAAGGATTGCGCCTTTCCTCGGCCGCTATTGGCATAATTCCGCAGCCGCGCGGCACGCCACGATCGCCCGCGCCTATACGCCGCTGATCGAACATTCGGTTTCCGAGCACAGCATCCTGATCGACGAGGCCAAGGCCGGCGATCTGATCGTGAAAAATGGCTGGATGCAGGCCTATAGGACCGCCGCAAGGCGGGACGCTGATTATGCCTTTGCCGAGCGTCTTTCGCGCGATCACGGCATATCCCACACCAAACTCGATGCCGAAAGGCTTGCCGCGGCCGAACCGCATCTCAGCCGGGATTTCGTCGGCGGGCTGAAATGGGATGACCCCTGGTCGGTGCTTGATCCGCACGCGCTGACGCTTGCCTATGTCAAACTGTTTGAAAGCCTCGGCGGAACTTTTGTCCGGGGCGATGCCTTCACCCTCAGCCAAACGACAAGCGGCTGGACGGTGCGCACCGAGACCGGCGCGGTCGAGGCCGAACATGCGGTCGTGGCGCTTGGCCCCTGGGCCGATACCGTCACGGAACGGCTGGGTTACCGCTTCCCACTCGGCGTGAAGCGCGGTTATCACATGCATTATGCGCCGCAGGAGGGAACGAAGCTCAATAACTGGCTGATCGATGCCGAGCGCGGTTATTTCCTGGCGCCGATGCGTAAGGGTATCCGCCTGACGACGGGTGCGGAATTTGCCGAGCGCGATGCACCGAAATCTCCCGTTCAGATCGAGCGGGCGGAACGGGTGGCGCGCACCGTCTTTCCTCTCGGCGGCAGGCTGGATGCGGAACCGTGGATGGGCGCGCGGCCCTGCACGCCGGACATGATGCCGATCATCGGCAAGGCACCGCGTCATAAAACATTGTGGTTTGCTTTCGGGCATGCCCATCACGGCCTCACACTTGGGCCGATCACCGGCCGTGTGCTGGCGGAAACCATGCTGGGCGAAACGCCTGTTATCGCCATCGACGCCTATCGCCCGGAAAGGTTCAATCCCTGATAGCTAAATCCGCTGGCCTTCCGAGGACAGGCCACGTAACATGGTCAAGTGCAAAGGGAAAAGGGGCAAACGTCATCATGGTGGCGAGGTTTCTCATCTATCAGCAGCAGGACGATTTTCGTTAGCGACGTTCGCTGCGCATGAAACGAGATGGAAACGGCTTGCTGGTGCATGATGGATGATATTGAAAACGCAAAGAAATTTTTCGCCGATAACCCCGATATCGAAATACTTGAAGCCTTCGTCATAGACGCGAACGGTGTGCCGCGCGGCAAGTGGATTCCGCGAGAAAGAGCGATCGACGTTCTTGAAAAGGGAATGGCTATCCCCCGCTCTGTCTATGCGCTGGATATATGGGGGCGGGATGTGCATGCCGCAGGTCTTGCGGAGGGCACGGGCGATCCCGATGGTTTTTGCTTCCCCGTTCCCGGCACGCTGTCGCGGGTTACATGGCTTGGCAGGCCGACAGCACAGGTTCTGCTGGCCATGAAAAATCCGGATGGGACCGGTTTTTATGGCGATCCGCGTCATGTTCTGGCGCAGGTTCTGGGCGCCTATAATAAGGTCGGTCTCACGCCCGTCGTGGCGACCGAACTCGAATTTTACCTGATCGATCCCGTCCGCTCTGCACTTGACCCGGTTCGTCCGCCGCATAGCCGCGAGGGCCGGTGGCATACGGGCCAGACACAGGTTCTGTCGATTTCCGAATTGCAGGATTTCGAGGATGTCTTCCATGACATTGCCACAGCCTGCCGGGCGCAGGGCGTTCTTGCCGATACGACGCTGCGTGAAAACGGCCCCGGGCAATATGAGATCAATCTCAACCATGTACCGGACGCCCTGCAGGCCGCTGATTTTGCCGTCTTCCTGAAGCGCATCGTCAAGGGCGTGGCGCGTCGGCACGAGCTCGACGCGACCTTCATGGCCAAGCCTTACGGTTTACAGGCCGGCAACGGCATGCATGTCCATTTTTCCGTTCTCGATAGGGACGGCAGGAACATCTATGCCGGGGAAAACGGCCCGTCGGATGCGCTGATGCATTCCGTTGGCGGCCTCTTGGAAAACATGGGGGAAAGCATGGCGATCTTCGCGCCCCATGCCAATTCCTATCGCCGCCTGACCCCCAGCGAACATGCGCCAACCTATGCCTCCTGGGGCATCGACAACCGCTCGGCGGCGGTGCGTGTTATCGTTGCCAGCAAGGCGGCGACGCGTATCGAACATCGCGTCGCCGGTGCCGATACCAATCCCTATCTCGTTGTCGCGATGATCCTGAGCGCCGCGCTTGCCGGCATGAAGGAGAAGCGTCAGCCCGGCGGTGCGATTGCCGGCGACAGCCACGCGATCAACCACGAGCCGCTGCCCACAAACTGGGACTATGCCCTGCAGCGCTTCACAAGATCGAGCTTTGCCTATGCGACACTCGGCCAGAAGTACCGGACGCTGTTTTCCGCCTGCAAACAGCAGGAGCTTTCCGAATTTTCCCTGCGTGTAACCGACGTCGAATATGACGCCTATATCAGGACGGTGTGAGATGGCTGAGGTAACGAATATTCCCAATCCTGGCCACACATCCTCCTGGTACGCGGCCTCCGCCAATGTCAAATCCGTGCGGCCCACACTTGAAGGGGCGCTGGAAGCGGATGTCTGCGTCATCGGCGGCGGCTTCACCGGCATTTCCGCAGCGCTGGAACTCAGTGAGCGCGGCTATTCGGTCATCGTTCTTGAAGGGGTGAGGATCGGCTTCGGCGCTTCGGGGCGCAACGGCGGTCAGATCGTCAACGGCTATAGCCGTGATCTCGAGACCATTGCGGGCCGTTATGGGCACGAAAAGGCGGTGAAGCTTGGAGAAATGTCGCTTGAGGGCGGCGCGATCATCCGCAGCCGTATAGCCAAATACGCCATCGACTGCGATCTGGTCGACGGCGGTTTCTTTGCCGCCTTTACGCCGAAACAGATCCGCGAAATGGAAGCTCACAAGGCCCATTGGGAAAAACACGGCCATGGCGGGCTCGAAATGGTCTCCAAGGCGGATGTCGGCCAGTATGTGAAGACGGACCGTTATGCCGGCGGTATGATCGACCGCCTCGGTGGCCACATCCACCCGCTCAATCTGGTGCAGGGGGAAGCGGCGGCGGCTGAAAGCCTCGGTGCTCGGATATTCGAAAATTCGCGGGTCATTGCGGTAGAGCAGGGGGAGAACCCCGTCGTGCGGACCGCGACGGGCAGTGTGAGGACGAAATATGTTCTCGTCTGCGGCAATGCCTATCTCGGCACATTGCTACCGGAAATCGGCGAGCGGATGATGCCCGTCTCAAGCCAGGTCATGGCGACGGAGCCGCTCGATGCCGACCTGATTGAGGAGCTTCTGCCCGCCGATTATTGCGTCGAGGATGCCAATTACATTCTCGATTATTACCGCCGCACCTCGGATAATCGCCTGCTCTATGGCGGCGGCATCGGTTATGGCGGCAGCGACCCTGCCGATCTGACGGGCGTGATCCGGCCGAACATGCTGAAGACCTTCCCGCAACTGGAAAAGACGAAGATCGACTTCGCCTGGAGCGGCAATTTCGCGCTGACCCTGACGCGCATCCCGCATATGGGCAGGCTCTCGGACAATATCTATTTTTCGCATGGCGACAGCGGCCATGGCGTCACGACCACGCATCTGCTTGGCAAGATATTGGGCGAGGCCGTTGCCGGTCACGCTGAACGTTTCGATATCTGGAGTTCGCTGCCGAACTATCCGTTCCCGGGCGGCAAGACGTTCCGCGTGCCGCTGACCGTGCTTGGTGCATGGTGGTACGGCATGCGCGACAGGCTCGGATTTTAGAACGTTACCGCCTTCAAACCGGAAAGTGCGTTTTTCGCAATATCCTCGGGTGTGGTGTCGATGCTGACGGTTACGACGCCCGGTTCGCCGGTCGGCACTTCCAGCGTGGCAAGCTGGGTCTGCAGCAGCGAAAGTGGCATGAAATGGCCTTTGCGTTCACCCATGCGCCGGCTGAGAAGTTCCAGGCTGCCATCCAGATAAACGAAGGCAAGCGGGCCGCCGGTAGCCTTGCGAAGCCGGTCGCGATAGATTTTCTTGAGCGCCGAGCAGGAAACGACGACACCGTTATTTTCGCTGCCCTTGCGCAGTTCCGCGCCGATCAGATCGAGCCAGGGCCAGCGATCTTCGTCAGTCAGGGGAATACCCTCGGACATTTTATCGACATTGGATTTAGGGTGAAGCTTGTCGCCCTCGATGAAGGCAATACCCAGTTTTTCCGCCAGTTCCTCTGCGACCGTGGACTTGCCAGAGCCGCTCACTCCCATCACGACAATTGCCTGTGTCACCCGAACCTCTGATATTTCTGTTTCGACGGTCAGCCCCTAACATGTGCGGCAGATATCGGGAATACAAAAATGCGGGGCTTGCCCATGTCAGTGCCCGGTTTTGCGGGCTGCGGCTTTTTCCAGCGCGGAAAAGCCGGTGTGAATCAGGATCGCCAGCGCCGCAACGATAAGCCCGCCCTGCAGAATGAAGGCGAGGTTGTTGGATTGCAGACCGGCAATGATCACTTCACCGAGCGTATGCGCCGCGACTGTCGAGCCGATGGTAGCGGTGGAAAGGCTGATGACCGCCGAAAGCCTGATGCCCGCCAGAATGGCCGGAAGGGCGAGCGGCAATTCCACTTTGACAAGCCGTTGCCAGCCGGTCATGCCGCTGCCTCTCGCGGCATCCATCACGGTGGCGGGCAGGGTGGTCAGCCCTGTCAGCGTATTTTCGAAAACTGGTAGCAACGCATAGAGAAACAGCGCAATGAGCGTGGGTTTTTCGCCAAAACCGATTATCGGTACGGCAAGCGCCAGCACCGCCACGGGGGGAAAAGTCTGGCCGATATTGACGATGCTGCGCGAGAGCGGCAGGAAATCCGTCCCGAATGGCCGGGTGACGAGAACCGCAAGCGCGCCCGCCGTCAATGTGGCGAGCCCGGTCGCAATCGCGACTGTGGTTAGATGTGACAGCGTCAGGGAAAACAGATTTGCCTGCGTGTAGATCGCCGGCGCATTGGCCTGCACGAGAGGGCGGAACAGTGGTGCGAAGACCTGCGGCACGGCAAGGAAGATTATCAGCGCCAGCGTCAGGAAACCGAGGGTAAACAAGGATAAGGCGTTTTTCATGGGGCTCCGGCGGCACGCTGGAGGAGAACGTCACGCCGCACCCGGCCAGCGGGTTGCCCGTTAGCCCTGATTACCGGCAAGGCATCGCAGCCCGCCCATAACATTGCCGACAGGGCGTCGCGCTGGCTCGTATGTTCGGTGAGCGGTTCGCCCTCGGCGCTGCCCGGCTCCACGATGTCTGCAACGGAGAGAACCGAAAGCAGTTTCAGCGCCCGTTCGTTTTCGCCGATCATGGTGCGGACAAAATCCGTCGCCGGTTTCAGCACGAGCTCGGCTGGCGGGCAGTCCTGCACGATGCGGCCCTTGTCCATCACGGCGATACGATCCGCCAGATGAAAAGCCTCGTCCATATCATGCGTGACGAGAACGACCGTCACACCGAGCTTCTTCTGGATATCGAGAAGATCGTTCTGGGCCTTGGCGCGGATCACCGGGTCCAAGGCGCCGAAGGGCTCGTCCATCAGAAGAATGTTGGGTTCTGCGGCCAGTGCACGCGCCACGCCGACGCGCTGCTGCTGGCCGCCTGAGAGTTCATGTGGGAAACGGTCGGCATAGAGCGCGGGGTCAAGCTGGAAGAGGTGCATCAGCGCATCGATCTTGGCCGCGATGCGCTTGCGGTCCCAGCCGATCAGCTGCGGCACGGTCGCGATATTTTCGGCGACCGTCCGGTGCGGAAACAGGCCATGGCCCTGAATGGCATAGCCTATCTGGCGGCGCAGTTTGAAGCCGGGTATCGCGCTGACATCCTCTCCGTCGATCCGGATCATGCCGGAAGTCGGTTCCACCAGCCGGTTTATCATGCGCAGCAGGGTAGTTTTTCCCGAACCCGAGGTGCCGACAATGACGGTGACGGTGCGCGGGGCTACTGTTAGCGATACCTGATCCACGACGGTCGTATCGCCATAACGTTTTGTGATGGTGTCGATCTCGATCATGCCTTTTGCCTTCCGCCTGCGCTGAAGAGATTGCTGTCGATGAGGGCGTCAAGTGTTATCGCGGCGGCAAAGCCGAGAACAACGGTGGGCACGGTACCAAGCAGCACAAGGTCCATCGCCGTCTGCCCGATGCCCTGAAACACGAAAACGCCAAAACCACCGCCGCCGATCAGGGCCGCGATCGTCGCCAGGCCGATATTCTGCACCAGCACGATGCGGATACCGGTGAGGATGACCGGCATGGCCAGCGGAAACTCCACCCGCAGCAGCCGTTGCACCGGTGTCATGCCAAGGCCGCGCGCCGCTTCCCGCACCGCCTGCGAAACGCCGGAAAGGCCGACCACCGTGTTGGAAACCACTGGCAGCAGCGAATAGAGAAACAGCGCCACGAAGGCGGGCGCCATGCCGATGCCGGCGATGCCGATCCTCGCTGCACCCGGGACCGTGGCCGCGATCCATCCGAGCGGTGCGATCAGCAAACCAAAAAGGGCGATGGAGGGGATGGTCTGGACGATATTGAGGGTGTTCAGCACCCCCGCGCGCAGCCGTTCGACCTTATAACAGAGGATGCCGAGCGGAATACCCGCGATGGTCGCCGCGATCAGCGAGCCGATGGCAAGCTCCACGTGCCGCAGGGCCTCGGTCCAGAATATATCGGCCCGGCCGGTATATTCCTTGATGATGGAGAGATCGTTCCAGAGGCCGCTTGCCAGCACCGCCGCAAGCGCGGCCACGGCCACCAGCAACAGTAAAATCCGAACGGCGGGCTTCGGCTGGAGACGCGCAATACAATCCGTGGCGAGCAGAGCCAGTCCGGCAAATATCAGCCAGAAACCGCTGGCGGGCGAAACGCGGGCAAAGCCATTGCCCTCCGGCGTGAGGAAAGACGCCGCCTGGCCGACAAAAACCGCCAGTGCCGCAAGGCCGGCCAGCGCGACCGCGAGCTTCAGTCGCGTGGGAAAGCGGAAAAATGCGATGAAAGCCACAATGAGAATGATGGCGGTAAGAGCGGCGAAAGCCGCAGCCGGAAGGGCTTCAAAAACCGCTCGTGTCTCACCCTGAACAATCCTGTTCGCACGGAATGTCATGAAGGGTGATGCAAAAAGCGCATAAAGCAGCAGGCACGAAATCAGTATGCCCACCTTGTCAGGCCATTTCGTCAAATCCAGCTCCCCTCCCTTGGGTTAGGGCGGGACCAGAAGACGCTTCCGTTCCCGCAGCCCGCTGCAGCGCTGCGAGTGTTACTTGACGAAACCGTTCCTGGTCAGAAAGTCGAGCGCCACGGTCTTGGCCTGTTCGCCGCCCACCTGCACGCGGGCGTTCAAATCCTGCAGCGTTGCCAGATCGAGCTTTTCGAACACCGGTTTCAGCAGTTCCTCAATATTCGGGTGCTTTTTGAGAACCTCTTCGCGAATGATCGGTGCAGGCTGATAGACCGGCTGCACATGCTTGTCGTCCTCCAGCACCACAAGCCCGGAGGGGGCGATGCCGCCATCCGTGCCATAGACCATGGCTGCATTGGCGTTGTTCGTCTGGTTGGCGGCGGCGGCGATCGTGGCCGCGGTGTCGCCGCCGGAAAGCGTGATCAGCTGGTCAGGCTTCATGGTGAAGCCATAGGTGGTCTGAAATGCAGGCAGCGCAGCGGCGGAATTGACGAATTCGGAAGAAGCGGCAAGGACGACCTCGCCGCCGCCGGCAACATATTTGCCGAAGTCGGAAAGCGTCTTCAGATTGTTTTTGTCGGCGACATCCTTGCGCAGCGCAATTGCCCAGGTGTTGTTGGCCGGAGATGGTGTCAACCAGACGATCTTGTTGGCATCGTAATCGAGCGTTTTGGCCTCTTCATAACCCTTGACGGCATCTTTCCAGAGCGGATCGTCTGCCTTGGAAAAAAAGAAGGCGGCGTTGCCGGTATATTCCGGATAGATGTCGATTTCGCCCGCGGTGATCGCTTTTCGTACAACCGGTGTGGCGCCAAGCTGGATGCGATCTGTCGTTTCGATCTTGTTCTCGTTCAGGACAGCGAGAATGATATTGCCGAGAACGCCGCCCTCCGTGTCGATCTTAGACGACACCACCACCTGCGCCTGAGCAATGGAAACAGAAAGGGCAAGCGCAAGTCCGGCGCCCGTCAACGTCATCAAGCGGTTCATGAATGTTCCTCCGGTGGGTCAGACTGCCTAACAGGCGAAAGATCGCCGCCGCAATTGCGGCGGAGTATCAACGACCGGAAAGAAAAAAGGTTGCACGCCATTCGCATTTTCGCGTCGATGGCTTCTGTCGGCGCCGATGGTCGTTTTCGTCAGGCTTCGTCGTCCCGCTTGCGCGCATCCTTGCCCATGACGAGCGGCATGAGAACGGAGAGGAAGAGAAGCCTGATGACGTGGTGGGAGCCGACATAGGCGGTATCCGCGTGCATCATCACTGCCATCGCCGCCATGGTTTCCAGGCCACCCGGTGAATAGGCGATCATGACGGCATTGAGCGGGACGCCGGTCACGCCAGAAATCATCCAGGCAATGCTGCCGGCGATCAGCATCACGGCGATGGTGACGACGAAACCCGCCAGAAAACCTTTCCGCACGTCCATCAGCGAGACATTCGAAAAGCGTGTGCCGATAAGGCAGCCGATAAGCACGTAAACCGGCAGGCTGAGCCAGGTGGGAACGCCACCCTCGGTAAGGCCGGTAATGTGGGTGCTGATGGAAATGGCGACGCCGCCGAGCAGCAGAGCGGCCGGAAACTTCCAGCGCAGGAAAAGCCAGCCGGTCAGAAGCGAGGCGCCGATGGTCAGCGCCAGCGTGAACAGGCCCATTGGCGCGTTGGCGACAAGCGGTTCCGTGCTGACGAGATCGAAATATTCGACGATCAGCGGCACGGAAAGCGTCAGCGCCAGAACCCGCACACTTTGCACGATGCTGACGGTTGCAAGGTCGCTTTTCGTCTCGGCGCCAAGGCTGATGATATAGCTGAGATGACCGGGAGAGGCGCCCAGCATCGCCGTTGTCCGGTCGTAACCGAAACCGTAATGCAGGATCCAGTAAGCGACATAGAGCATGATGACGACAGCGACGAGCACGACGATGAAGCTCACGGGCCAGGTTTTTGCGGCGTCAATCACGGAGGGCGTCACGCTCGTTCCCATCGAAATGCCGACGACGACGAAACAGGCATTGCGGATGAAAGCGGGAACACCAAGCCTTATGCCGGCCAGCCCCGTGATCGTCACCGCAAGCGCCGGGCCGGACAGAAAAGGGGCCGGAATATCGATGAGGCTGGCGAGCAGCGCACCTATGCTGCCGATGAGCGCGGTAAGCGCAAATGTATGGAATTCAGGCTTGATGATCATTGCGACGCTGATTGTTTGCTTGAAAAAGCTCGCGACCAAATGCGCCGCTTCCGTTCGCGACGTCAACACGCGGGATCAAAAATATTATATTTCACGCGTCTTCTTCAAAAGAAAAGCTCGTGACCTGAAGGACACGGGCTGTGACAATTGCCGAGGAGGAAATGGGATGATCAGGCAGCCGGAAGGGCAGCGACCTTCGGCATTTCAGTGTCCAGGCCAAGCAGGAAGTTGATCTGCGGCCGCGCCTTGACGAGATCGTCGATCGAGTATTCCGCCAGAACGTCAAAAAACGCATTGAGCGCCTTGCGAAGCGCCGAGTTGAGGCCGCAGCTGTCCACAAGCGGACATTCCACAGCGCCATCCTCGAAGCATTCGGCCATGGCGAAGCTGTCTTCAGTCACTCTCACCACGTCGAACAGGCTGATTTTTTCAGCGGGTTTGCCAAGACGCACGCCGCCGTTACGGCCACGCACGGTTTCCACCAGGCCCGCCTTGTTGAGCGGCTGCAGGATTTTGAACAGGAACAGCTCCGAAACGCCATAGGCCCTGGCTATCTCAGGAATGCGGCTCAGATGGCCTTCATTGGCGGCGCAATACATCAACATGCGAACGGCATAGTTGGTCTGTTTGGTCAAGCGCATGCTGGTCTCCTAACTCTCAATGTGGAGTTATATAGTCTCTTTTTCAGTTTAGAACAATTCCAGAAACTGAAAAAACTGGCACCCATCAGATATTTCTTAAACAGCCGTGTTGACCGTTCTGATGATTCATGAACAAACAAGTCAAGAATCGGAATGTAATGGAGGCATTCATAATGGCAAGCTTGAAATCATACTTTTCCGCTGCCGTTTTTTCAGGGCTGACGATCCTTTCCTTCGCGCCCGCCGTCCTGGCAGAGGGGGAGGTTAACGTCTATTCCTATCGCCAGCCTGAATTGATCCAGCCGCTGCTCGATGCCTTCACCAAGGAGACCGGCATAGAGGCGAATGTACTTTTCCTCGACAAGGGACTGGTCGAACGCATCCAGGCCGAGGGTGTCAATTCACCTGCGGATGTGCTGCTGACGGTGGATATTGCCCGCCTCGTCGAGGCGAAGGAAGGCAAGGTTACCCAGCCGGTTCTGGGCGATACCGTCATCGAAAAGGATATCCCCGCCAACCTGCGTGATCCCGAGGGCGAATGGTTTGGTCTCACGACGCGCGGTCGGGTTGTCTACGCTTCGAAGGAGCGGGTGACACAGAAGGACATTACCTATGAGGAGCTTGCTGATTCCAAGTGGAAGGGCAAGATCTGCATTCGCGATGGCCAGCATTCCTACAATATCGCGTTGATCGCCTCGATGATCGCCCATCACGGCGTCGATTATACCCGCACGTGGCTGACGGGTCTGAAAAACAATCTCGCCCGCAAGCCTGACGGAACAGACCGCAGCCAGGCGAAATCGATCTTTTCCGGCGAGTGCGATATCGCGCTTGGCAATACCTATTATGTCGGCCTGATGTTGACCAATGATCGCGAGCCGGAAGAAAAGGAATGGGCGGGATCGGTGCGGGTGATCTTCCCCAATGCGGGCGACCGTGGCACACATGTGAATATCTCCGGCATGGCGCTTACGAAATATGCACCGAACAAGGACAATGCACTGAAGCTCATGGAGTTCCTGGCATCGCGCGAGGCGCAGGAAATCTACGCCAAGCAGGTCTTCGAATATCCGGTGCTGCCCGGTGCCGAGCCTTCCGACGTGGTGAAGGGTTTCGGTCCCATCCATCCGGACAAGCTGCCGCTGACGGACATCGCCGCCCATCGCAAGCAGGCATCCGAACTGGTGGATGAAGTGGGTTTCAACGACGGCCCGACCAACTGAAGCCGTTTTCCGTATACCGGCGGGTCAGTTACCCGCCGGCTTGTTGTCCAGTGAAGCGTTGTAGTCGAGGATAGCCTTGCGCCTTTCCGGCGTTCCGGGATGGGTGGAGACAATGCTGGTGCCGCCCTTGTCGCCCAGTTTTTCTTCCAGCAGCGCGAAGAAGCGTTCGATGGCAGTGGGGTCAAGCCCTGCCTTGCGCATCAGTTCCACGGAGCGCTGATCCGCCTGCCGCTCGGCATCGCGCGAATGCGATAGCGCCAGAAGGCCGCCGCCCTGTGTAAGAATATCTTCCATGGCCGAGCCGACATCGCCGGCAATCAGCATGACAAGACCGGCAACCCCGGCGGCGCGGTATAGCTGCCGCAGGCTGTGCTCATGTTCCACATGGCCGATTTCATGGGCGAGAACCCCGGTGATCATCTGCCTGTCGCCGCCCGCCAGCTCCACCAGCTCGTCCGTCAGCACCAATGTCCCGTCCGGCAGTGCGAAGGCATTGGGGCCGATATAACCACCCTTGCGGAAATTCAGCTTGTAGTCCTCGGGCGAACCTTCCGCATGGGCGGCGATCCGCGCAAACTCTGCGCGGATGGCGTCCTGCTCTTCCTGCGGTAGTTCGCTCGGAGAGAAGACCGTCTGGTCGAAGGCCTGCATGGTACTGGCCGACATGACCTGCGGAACGATCGGCGGGGTCACCGCGACCGCCAGTTCCACGAGCGCGGGAAGCGCCAGCCTGTAGGTGCCGTAAGCCAGAAGAACGGCTGCGGCGGTGATGCCGATCAGCCGCGGACGAAACTGCTCCAGCCAGTGCACGAAGCCGGCGCGTTTGGTAATGTGCTGGCCAAGCAGACGGTCCACACCGTCATTGTCGCGCGTTTCGAACAGCGACCCATCGGGAAAATGCAACTCCCGGGGGATGGCGCCGACCCGGTGGCTGATCTCCACCGTTTTTATCTCGGCCTGGGTTCTGACATGATCGTCCTTCGCATCGAGCACGAGAAGGACCGTGCCGCCAAGCTTCAACCTGGCGGCGCTGGAAAGATTGGAGCGAGCGGCATGCCACTCGCCCGAAACGGTTTCTCCGGTGTCAGAAACCAAATTCGAAACCTTCCATATCCATATATTCGGCGCTGACGGCAGCGCCCGTCGCCTCCATCGAGGAGAGGACCTCGCCCACATCGCCGTTGAAACGGATTGCCGTACGCTCGACGGTGTAACGCGCTTCACGCACCGCCGCCCATGGCCGCATCAGGCCAAACGTGAAAACGGTGACGATCAGGTTGGAGATGACGATCCAGAGATAGCGGCCGCGATGCAGGTCGCTGTGCAGGTCATGCTTTCCGTCCAGCAGCATGGAGGAAATGACGACATTGCGAACGCCGGTGCGATAAATCACGCCGGCGAGGCCATAGACCAGAAATGCGCCGAAAACACCCACATAGAGCGATGCGAGCGCTGTAGCCATGGCGGCAGTCTCGTCCTCGAGCATCGCACTGTTTGCTGCAAGGGCCGCAAGGCCGAAGAAGCCGACCACGATGCCGCCGATCACCACCATGATCGCGGGAATGATCCAGACCCGGTAGAGCTTGCCAATCTTGGGGTCGGCGCTGAAGGGGCGGTCGCCATAGCGCAGGTTGCCGAAAATATAGCGGTTTGCCCAGCGGCTGGACAGCGGCGCCAGAATGCCGAAGGAGAAGAACGCAACGAGGCTGCCGAGCAGGATGGAGACAAAAGCGCCCCATGCCGTGCCGACAAAATCAAAACGCACATTGCGATAGCTTGTCACCCGCGCATTGAAACGAATGCTGCGCGTGATCAGCCATGGAAAGAAGATCATCAGCAGGATTGCCGGCACGAAGACCAGGAACGGATGGATAAGGCCGACGAGCTGCGAGATGACGATGAAGGCAAAGGCGATCAGGCGGCCCTTGAAGATTTGCCCGCCGGTGGCGTGGTAACCGAAAGCGCGGCCGGCCAGCATGGTGTTGCCGTTGAAATAACGCTTGCGGCGCACCTTCGCCCAGGCGGAATAAATGCCGATGGTGATGATCGTCAGGAGAATATTGACGATCCAGATTCCGAAATATTCCTTGGCATTTCCGCTGAACGAGCCGCGTTCGATTGCGCGCTGATCCACGCTGACAGAGATGTCACTCATAATGGTCCCTCATGGCATGCCCCTCTCCGGGCAGATTGAGCTGCAGGCTTCCCCGTTATCATCTGCTTGGCAACGTCCCCACGCCGCAACGGCTGTCTTACGACATAACATCTTTAAGTGGAAATATTTTGAAGGAAAAACTTGATGATTTTGGTTTTCTTTTAATCAAAAAAGCCCCGCTGCAAAAACAGCGGGGCTTTTTTCCGATTGCCGGATTTTCGGCTTATTTCATCGTCGGCATGACGAATTCGGCACCCGACTTGATGCCCGACGGCCAGCGTGAGGTGATCGTCTTGGTCTTCGTCCAGAACTTGATCGAATCCGTGCCGTGCTGGTTGAGATCGCCGAAACTCGAAGCCTTCCAGCCGCCGAAGGAATGGTAGGCGAGCGGAACCGGGATCGGAACGTTGATGCCGATCATGCCGATGTTGATGCGGCTTGCGAAGTCGCGGGCAGCGTCGCCGTCACGGGTGTAGATCGCAACGCCGTTGCCATATTCATGCTTCATCGGCAGTTCGAGCGCATCTTCGTAATTCTTGGCGCGAACGACGGACAGAACCGGTCCGAAGATTTCCGTCTTGTAGATGTCCATGTCAGGGGTGACGTGGTCAAACAGGCAGCCGCCGACGAAATAGCCGTCTTCATAGCCCTGCAGCTTGAAGTCGCGGCCATCAACCAGCAGCTTCGCACCCTGTTCAACGCCGCTGTTGATCAGTCCCTTGACGCGCGTCTGCGCCTCCTTGGTAACGAGCGGGCCCATATCGGCCTTGTCGTCGGTGTAGGGGCCGATCCTCAGGCTTTCGATCTGCGGAATGAGCTTTTCAACGAGACGGTTTGCCGTTTCTTCGCCAACCGGAACCGCAACGGAAACGGCCATGCAGCGTTCGCCGGCCGAGCCGTAACCCGCGCCCATCAGTGCGTTTACTGCCTGATCGAGATCGGCATCCGGCATGATGATCATGTGGTTCTTCGCGCCGCCGAAGCACTGGGCGCGCTTGCCGTTCATGGCGGCGGTGCCGTAGACGTAGCGGGCGATCGGCGTCGAACCGACGAAGGATACCGCGCCGATGTCAGGATCGGTCAGGATGGCGTCGACGGCGCCCTTGTCACCATTGACGACGTTGAGAATGCCGGCCGGAAGACCGGCTTCGATCATCAGTTCGGCAAGGCGGATCGGCAGGGACGGATCGCGTTCGGAAGGCTTGAGGATGAAGGCGTTGCCGCAGGCGATCGCCGGGGCAAACATCCACATCGGGATCATGCCGGGGAAGTTGAAGGGCGTGATGCCTGCGCCGATGCCAACCGGCTGGCGGATCGAATACATGTCGATGGCCGGGCCCGCGCCCTCGGTGAATTCACCCTTCTGCAGATGCGGAATGCCGCAGACGAATTCGCAGACTTCGAGGCCGCGGATGATATCGCCCTTGGAATCTTCGACGGTCTTGCCGTGTTCGCTGGAAAGCAGCACCGCCAGTTCGTTGATGTCGCGGTTCAGAAGTTCGACGAACTTGAAGAAAACGCGGGCGCGGCGCTGCGGGTTGGTAGCGGCCCACTTGGGTTGCGCAGCCTTGGCGCTTTCCACGGCGGCGCGCAGCTCGGCTTCGCTCGCAAGTGCGACAGTCGCCTGCACTTCGCCCGTGGCCGGGTTGTAGACATTGGATGTGCGGCCGCTGGTGCCGGGCACATGCTTGCCGTTAATGAAATGACCGATTTCCTTCATGGGTTTTCCTCCAGAATGTGATGGCGCAGCATTACCTTTCGATTTGCACAAATCAATCGCCTGAAATAAGCATCAATTGTGCAAAAACGCACATAAGGAGGGCGCCGTGAACTGGGATGATGTGCGTTTGTTTCTAAGCGTGGCGCGAAGCGGACAGTTTCTTTCCGCCGCCAGAAAGCTCGGCGTCAACCACGCCACCCTCAGCCGGCGAATTTCAGCACTTGAAGCGGCGATCGGCACGCAACTCTTTCTGCGAAGCACCAATGGCTGCGAGTTGACGGAGGAGGGACAGCGTCTTCTTGCCGGGGCGGAGCGCATGGAAACCGAAATGCTGAATGCACAGGCCAATCTCGGTCGTGTTGATACGGCAGTGGCGGGAACGGTGCGCATCGGCGCGCCTGATGGCCTCGGTGTTTCCTTCCTCGCCCCGCGACTTGGCCGGCTGACGGCGCGTTATCCCGATCTGAAAATCCAGCTCGTGCCGGTGCCGCGCTCTTTCTCCCTGTCACAGCGTGAGGCCGATATCGCCATCACCATCGAAAGACCAGAGCAGGGCAGGCTGATGTTTTCAAAGCTCACCGATTATTCGCTGGGTCTCTACGCCTCGGCGGATTATCTGGCCGAATATGGAACGCCTGCGGATATTGAAGCGCTGAAGCGCCACCGGCGGATCGGTTATGTGGAAGACCTCATCTTCTCGCCTTCGCTGAATTTTACCGGCGAGATCATGCGTGACTGGGATGCCGCCTTTGAAATCTCGAGCGCTACCGGCCAGACCGAGGCGGTACGTTCAGGTGCGGGTATCGGCATCCTGCATAATTATATCGCCGGGCAATATCCCGAGCTTCTGCGGATCATGCCCCATCTTACCATCAGCCGATCCTACTGGACGGCCTATCACGAATCCGCCCGTCAACTGGTCCGGGTCCGAACGGTGGTCGATTTTCTCCAGGAACTCGTGGCCGAAGAGCGACGCATCTTCACCTGATATCTGCGTGCCAATATATTAGTACTATTAATTGCACGGGACCAGCCGTTCGGGGCTTGACAAAGGATGGCTGGTTGGACGACCAATGCAACCATTGGGAGATCGGAACTGACATGTCGACTATGATACGAAAGCTTTCGCCGACGGGCCTCGGCGTGGCCGTCATGCTGCTTGGAATGCTGCTTTTCGCGTTGAACGACGCCATGGGAAAATGGCTCGTCTCTACCTATAGCCAGGGTCAGGTGATCCTCATCCGTAGCGCCGCAGCGCTTGTCATCCTTGTTCCCGTCGTCTGGAGAGCCGGTCTTTCCGGCCTCGTGAAAATCGAGCGGCCTGGCCTTCAGGTGGCGCGTGTCTTCTTCTCCACCGCAGAGCTTTTCTGTTTCTATTTCGCGGTCGCGTCTCTTCCGCTGGCCGACGTCATGACCTATTGGCTCGCGGCTCCGATTTACGTGGCGGCGCTCTCGCCGTTTCTGCTCGGAGAAAAGGTCGGCTGGCGTCGCTGGACGGCAATCGCCATCGGTTTTGTCGGTGTTCTCATCGCGCTCAAACCCAGCTCGGCAAGCCTCACCTCCGCTGCGCTCTTTTCCATCCTCGGCAGCGCCGCCTTCGCCTTCATGATGTTGTCCGGTCGCCAGCTGCGCAATACGCCGGATACGGTGCTCGCCTTCTGGCAGATCATTGGTGCGGCACTTGCGGGCGTTGTCGCGGTGTTCCTCACGCCATCGGGCTGGCTGCCGGTTCAGTCCAGTTTCGATCTGGCCTTCCTCGGCCTGCTCGGCGTCGTCGCCATGGCGGCGCATGTGCTGGTCAACCGGGCGCTTAAACTTGCCGATGCCGCCACCGTCGCGCCCCTGCAATATACTCTGCTGCTCTGGGCGGTGATTTTCGGCTGGCTGTTCTTCGGTGATGTGCCGCAGACGAGTATCGTCGTCGGCGCGGGCCTGATCGTTCTTTCCGGTCTTTACATCTTCTTTCGCGAAAATACGCTCAAGCGCCGCCTTGAAACCGCCGAAAGACTGGCTGCGGAGCAGGTTTGATCTTTGGTCACAATCACGGGACTTGACGAAGGCGTGATCTTCAGGGAGTAAGAAGGGGCCCTGCGATGATTTGTCTCGCAAGGGCAGAGGAAACAAAGGTGCCGGGCCCCTCTGGCGAGAGTTTTACGGCGCTCTCGTGATGTCGGTACCGCCTGCAAAAATTGGCCGGCGGATTAAAAACTATGAAAAACCTGAATGTGCTTCGCGCGCGTGCTCTCCGCGTGCGGGCTGACGCCTCGCGTCCGTCCGCAAACGCCCTCGTTTTGGGAGGTGACCGGACATGAGCGCCACCCAGAAAAAAACGCTTTCCTACTTCAAATGGGCCTTTATCGTCACCGTGGTCGGTTTGATCCTCGGCGGTTATCTCGGTTGGGAAATGACCGGAACGGTGGGCGGCACGGCGACCATCTTCTTCATCTGCGTCGTTCTGGCGGTGCTGGAAATCTCGCTCTCCTTCGACAACGCCATCGTCAACGCCAACAAGCTCAAGGATATGACGCCGGTCTGGCAGCACCGCTTCCTGACCTGGGGTATCCTGATTGCCGTTTTCGGCATGCGCATCGTCTTCCCGCTGCTGATTGTCGTCGTTGCCGCGAATGTCGGTCCGTGGACGGCAATCGTGATGGCGGCCACGCAGCCGGAACGTTACGCGGAAATCATGCGGGACGCCCATCTGCCGATTGCGGCATTCGGCGGCACCTTCCTGATGATGGTCGGTCTCAACTTCTTCTTCGACCACGAAAAGGACGTGCACTGGGTGCGCTGGATCGAAGAAAAGGCGGCGATCTATTCCTCCGTCAAGGGCATCGAGATCGCCTTCGTGCTTGTCGTCATGCTGGTCTTTTCCCGCATCATCGGCGCAAGCGATGATCCCGCGCTCGGTCCGGTCGCGGCCAACACCTTCTTCCATTCGGCGATCTGGGGTCTTTTGACCTTCCTGCTGGTGGAAGTCGTTGGCGGCATTCTCGACCGCAGTCAGGAGATGCTGGAAGGTGCTGCAAAGGGCGGCTTCGGCGCGTTTCTTTATCTCGAAGTGCTGGATGCTAGCTTCTCCTTCGACGGCGTGATCGGCGCTTTCGCGCTGACGCAGAACCTCTTCATCATCGCCATCGGCCTCGGCATCGGCGCCATGTACGTCCGTTCGATGACCATCATGCTGGTGGAGAAGGGGACACTGGCCGAATATCGCTACCTCGAACACGGCGCTTTCTACGCGATCCTCATCCTGTCCGTCATCATGTACGTGCAGACCATGGTGCATATACCCGAGGTCATCACGGGCCTTGGCGGTGCGGGCCTGATCGGTATCTCGCTCTGGTCGTCGATCCGCTATAACCGGCAGCAGAATGCCGATGCGGTCGATGCCGCACGCGGCGCGGAAATCTGATCCGCGATTGTCCTTGCCTTCCGCCGTCGCGGCGGAAGGCAGTTTTTAAGCATTGAATTCTTTTTTTGCCTGTTTTTATTGCTAGTCACTCTTTGTGGAAAATTCAGCCACAAGCAGAATAAACTCCTTAAGTCGCTGTTTTTACTTGTACTTGTGCGCCGCAGCAAAACTGGCACGCTTCCTGCATCTTAATTCGCAAGTCCAGAGGGGACATTATGGCTCGAAAACGGGTCAACAAACGCCGCCGCGCCGCGCGATCTTTCGGATCTGCGCCGTGCGGCGGTTTTGTTTGTGCGGGATGGTTCTTGAGTTTTTCGCTCTGTTGAATGAAAACGGTAGGATAACGACTGGAAGGGTCACGGCTTGCCTGCACAATTGTCGCCCACGGAGGCCTTGGGGCTCTGGCATCGTGTATCCACGGCGCAGGTCGTTGACGATCAGCCGGATTTGACCTTGCGTCAAACCGCCATCCTGCTGCAGATTTATCTCGTGCCGCCCCCCCACACCGTGCGGGGTCTTGCCGCCATGCTGGGTGTCACCAAGCCGGTCATTACCCGCGCGCTCGACAGTCTGGGCGCTCTCGGTCTGGTCGATCGGGTCCGGGATGAGCGGGACAAGCGCAATGTTGTGATAAAACGCACGGTGGCCGGTGCGCTTTATCTGGAAAAATTCGGCGATCTGATTATTGATCAGGCGCGCAAGATCTAACCTCTGGATGTGAACCCATGATGCTCGACCGCCGCCTGAATGTCTTCCGCTCCGACCTTGCCGATGAAAAACTGCAGGGCGCGGTGCAGGCCGAACGTTTCGTCAGCGGCACGGCCGCCCAGATCGTGTTGCCGGTTACTGGCCTGCGGCCGACGCCCGATTTTGCCGCCGGCATCGATACCGAGCTGCTGTTTGGCGAAACTATCCGTGTTTTCGACAGGGCCAACGGCTGGGCATGGGTGCAGGCGGATGCGGATGGGTATGCCGGCTACGTGCCGGAAACGGCGATCGGTGATGTCGCCACCGCCACCCATCGGGTGATTGCACCGCGCACTTTTCTCTACCCAGCCGCTGAATTGCGCAAACCGCCGGTCGCAGCGCTGTCCATGGGTAGCCTGATCCGCATCGTCGGCGAAGCGGAAACGCGTGGCACCCGCTATCTCATGACCGAAAAAGGCGAAGGCATCATCGCCGCCCATTGCCGCGCCGTCGATGCGGCGCTTGAGGAAGATTATGTGGCGGTGGCGTTGCGCTTTATCGAAACGCCCTATCTCTGGGGTGGCCGCTCCGGTTTCGGCATCGATTGTTCCGGCCTCGTGCAGCTTTCCATGGCGATGACGGGCCGCTGGGTTCTGCGCGACACCGATATGCAGGTGAAGTCGCTGGGCGTGGAAATAGAGCGTGACGAATTGCGGCGCGGCGATCTCGTCTTCTGGAAGGGCCATGTCGGCTTCATGGAAAACGAAGAAACGCTGCTGCATGCCAATGGCCATACGATGAATGTCGCACGCGAAAATCTCGATGCGGCCATCGAGCGCATCGGCTGGCTTTATGAAAAACCCACGGCTTACCGCCGGCTGGAGGCCTGAGAGGGCGGCTTTCACGAAATTGTGCCTGCCCCGCCCTTTGTGCGAGAGCCGCCGACGGCCTACATCGGTTGAATGATGGTACGGGACCGGCATCAATGAAAACAAGAACGGCGACACGATTGGCAGCGATCCTAACAGCGGCTTTGCTGAGCGCGTCGGCTGAGGCGCAGACTGTTTTCCAGAATGGTTTTGCCCCCGCGCCGGATGCCTATGCGAACCTGCCCGGCGTCAAGGATCCGCGAACGCTGCAACCCAAAGTGCGTTACACCTGCCATAGCGCACTTGGCGCGACTGGATATTCACGCGGCCCCTACCGCAATGTTTTCGGCAACCGCGGGCTTCCCGTTCAGGGTTACCGGTGCACCGACGAAAACGGCGTTTCCAGCTTCGGCAGAAACCCGGTCTCCAGGGACTGGTATCCCGGCATCAATCCCGTCGACCCGACCTTCTGAAGGGGCGGCTTAAAGCATCGGACCAAAAACTGTCCTGAAAATCGACGTGCAGGCGCGACCGCGAAGGCATTTGCCCAACCGGCGCTCTGGACTTGTTATCGCTTTTTCAGATAAATCTTTCCGCATGACAGGTTGATACCTGCCGGGGTGCGGAGTGACATCGGCTGTTCAGACCTTTGGCCGATATTGGGGAATGCGAGTATGACGAAGACCGATATAGCCACCCGTGTCCACAATCATACCTGGAAACTCGACCCGATCGTCCGCAGCCTGATCGATACGGATTTCTACAAGCTCCTGATGTTGCAGATGATCTGGAAGCTTTATCCGGAAGTCGATGCGACGTTTTCGCTGATCAACCGCACGAAGACCGTGCGGCTGGCGGAAGAGATCGACGAGATGGAGCTGCGCGAGCAGCTCGATCATGCGCGCACGCTGCGTCTCTCCAAAAAGGAGAATATCTGGCTCGCGGGTAATACCTTCTATGGCCGCTCGCAAATCTTCGAGCCGGAATTTCTCTCCTGGCTTTCGAGCTATCAATTGCCGGAATACGAACTTTTCAAGCGTGACGGGCAATATGAGCTGAACTTTCACGGCCGCTGGATGGATACGACGCTCTGGGAAATCCCGGCGCTCGCAATCATCAACGAGCTGCGCTCGCGCAGCGCCATGCGCTCGCTCGGTTATTTCACGCTGGATGTGCTTTACGCCCGCGCAAAAGCCAAGATGTGGGAAAAGGTCGAGCGGTTGCGGGAACTGCCGGGCCTGCGCATTTCCGATTTCGGCACCCGCCGCCGCCACAGCTTCCTCTGGCAGCGCTGGTGTGTCGAGGCGCTGAAGGAGGGCATCGGGCCTGCTTTCACCGGCACGAGCAATGTCCTGCTCGCCATGGATTCCGATCTCGAAGCCGTCGGCACAAACGCGCATGAACTGCCGATGGTGGTCGCGGCGCTGGCGCAGACGAATGAGGAACTGGCCGCGGCACCCTATCAGGTTCTGAAAGACTGGAACCGGCTTTACGGCGGCAACCTGCTGATCGTGCTGCCGGACGCCTTCGGCACGGCGGCGTTTCTGCGCAACGCGCCGGAATGGGTGGCGGACTGGACGGGCTTCCGTCCAGACAGCGCGCCGCCGATCGAAGGCGGGGAAAAGATCATCGAGTGGTGGCAGAAGATGGGCCGCGATCCGCGCAAGAAGATGCTGATCTTTTCCGACGGTCTCGATGTCGATGCCATTATCGACACCTACAGGCATTTCGAGGGCCGCGTGCGCATGAGCTTCGGCTGGGGCACCAATCTGACGAATGATTTCGCCGGCTGCGCCCCGAAGACCATCGCCAGCCTCAAGCCGATCTCCATTGTCTGCAAGGTCAGCGACGCCAATGGCCGTCCGGCGGTGAAGCTCTCGGACAATCCGCAAAAGGCGACCGGCGATCCGGCTGAAGTGGAACGTTACCTGAAGTTCTTCGGCGAGGAAGACCACAAGGAACAGAAGGTTCTGGTTTAAAGCTTTTCCAGGAAAAGTGGAGCCCGGTTTTCCGTCCGGAAATGCTCTAAATTGCGACCGGGCGCTCCGGTTGACGAAGCGCCCGTTGAAGCCTGATTACTTCGCGAACTGGTGTGCGATGTAGTGGAAGAGGGCGCGGATACCCTGCGCCTCTCCGCCGATCGATGAATGATGCCTCTCGCTCAAAGACCAGCCGTAAATATCGAAATGCGCCCAGCGCCTGGTATTGGTGACGAAACGCTTCAGGAACAGGGCGGCGGTGATCGATCCGCCCATGCCGCCCGAAGGCGCGTTGGTGATATCCGCCGCGCGTGAGCGGATATCCTTGTCGTAGCCCATATAAAGCGGCATGCGCCACAGCGGATCGTCCGTATCGATGCTGGCTTCCGCGATATCATGCGCCAGATCCTCGTCATCGGTGTAGAAGGGCGGCAGATCCGGGCCGAGCGCGACGCGGGCAGCACCGGTCAGCGTCGCCATGTCGATCATCAGCTCCGGCGCATCTTCGTCCGCATAGGCTAGTGTATCTGCGAGAACAAGACGGCCTTCGGCGTCGGTATTGTCGATCTGCACGGTGAGCCCTTTACGGCTGCGGTAGATGTCGCCGGGACGGAAGGCATTGGCGGAGATGGAGTTTTCGACAGCGGGCACGAGAACGCGAAGATCGACCGGCAGCTTCGCATCCATGATCATCAGCGCAAGACCGAGGACATTGGCCGCTCCTCCCATATCCTTCTTCATCAGCGCCATGGAAGCGGCGGGTTTGATATCGAGGCCGCCTGTATCGAAGCAGACGCCCTTGCCGACGAGGGTGAGGCGAGGATTGCCCTTCTTGCCCCAGTTCATCTCCAGAAGCCGCGGCGCGCTTTCGCTGGCCCGGCCGACGGCATGGATCAGTGGGAAGTTTTCCTTGAGCAGATCGTCGCCGGTGGTGACCTTCACCTTCGCCTTGTAATGGGCGGCAAGCGCACGGAAGGCGATCTCAAGCTCGTCCGGCCCCATGTCGTTGGCCGGGACATTGATGAGGTCACGCGCGAGGAAAACGCCGGCCAGAACGCGCTTGATCTCGCCGTCTTCCGCATCCTGCGGAATGAGAAGCTTCGCCCCGCTGGTTTTCGTTGTCTTGTATTTGTCGAAGCGATAGCTGCCGAGGCCGAAGCCGAGAGCGAGGCGATTGGCCGTCAGCGGTGCGGTCTCGATGTGCCACTCGCCTTCCGGCAGCTCACGGGCGAGTTTCCCGGTGATGAAGGGAATTTCGGATGGATTGCCGCCGAGGCCGAGAAGCACGCCGCCCAGTGAACCATCGGCGGAAGGAACGAGCAGAATGGCCCCTGCCTCCGCCTTGAACCCCGCCTTCTTCGCCCAGTCCAGAGCGACAGGATCGATAGCGCCCTGTTCGATATGGGCTGGCGTGACGGCGAAAACCGGCAATGTGCTGCCGGCCTTGGAGCTGAAGGGGGTCGGGCGTTCGATGAACTGATAGGGCGCCATTATATGCTTCCGTAAATGTCGAGAATCGGTGCGATTAACGCTCTGTTAGGGTTAACAGATTATTGCTTAAGCGAAAGTTGCGTCATGTGAGTCTGTCGTGTGTCGGGCGCAAGATTAATCATTCTTGGGCGGGGGCGCTGCCATGACTGCATTTTCTTTGGACGAGACAGGCCGGACAGGGTTGCTGCGGGGTGCATGTCTTGCCGCATTGGTTCTTGCGGTTTCAGGATGCGCTAGCACCAACAAGCCGGACCGCATGTCCACCGGCTCCATTCCCGCCGCCACACGCTCCTATGATCACATGAACATGGAGCAGCTTCGCCAGGCGGAACAGAGCGCCGGCAAAGCCTATGAACGCAGCCCCAAGGATAAATCGGTGGGCATGAATTATGCCAGCGTGCTGATGATGACCGGCAAGAACACACAGGCTCTCGCCGTCATGCAGCAGATCGCCATCGCCAATCCAGCCGACCGTGATGTCCTTGCCGCCTATGGTAAGTCGCAGGCGGCCGCCGGCCAGCTGGAGCAGGCGCTTTCGACCATCCAGAGGGCACAGACGCCGGACAGGCCGGATTGGCGGCTATATTCCGCCGAAGGCGCCGTGCTCGATCAGCTTGGACGCTCGAACGAGGCACGTTCCCGCTACAGGCAGGCGCTTGACCTGAAGCCGAACGATCCAAGCGTGTTGTCCAATCTCGGCATGTCCTATGTCCTGTCGAGCGATCCGCGCACTGCCGAAACATATCTGCAATCGGCCATCGCCCAGCCGGGCGCCGATAGCCGCGTCCGTCAGAACCTCGCGCTCGTGGTCGGTCTTCAGGGCCGCTTTGCCGAAGCCGAGCGCATCGCGGTTCAGGAACTCTCCGCGCAGCAGGCGCAGGCGAATCTCACCTATCTGCGTGCAATGCTTTCCCAGCAGAACTCCTGGCAGCAACTGGCGAAAAAAGACGGCAAACCGGCTGGTTGATATGCTTTCGGATGCACTGGCCGGTGTGAACCGCAGGCATCATGACTTCTGTTGCGACAAGCCTGCTGGCGTATGGCCTCGTTAGAACGTATCCATGACGCGAAGGCCGGCTGGCCCGAGAATGACGGCAATGAGTACCGGCAGGAAAAACAGGATCATCGGCACGGTCAGTTTCGGCGGCAGTGCAGCCGCCTTTTTCTCGGCTTCATTCATTCGTTCATCCCGGCCTTCCTGCGCGAGAACACGCAGGGCCTGGGCAAGCGGGGTGCCATACCGCTCCGCCTGAATAAGCGCCTGTACCACGCTTTTGACGCCTTCCAGCTGGGTGCGCATGCCGAAATTCTCAAGCGCCATGCGCCTGTCCTGCAGGAAGGACAGCTCCGCTGTCGTCAGGATCATTTCCTCCGCCAGTTCAGGCGACTGTTCACCCATCTCTTCCGCCACGCGGCGCATGGCTGCTTCCATCGAGACACCGGATTCGATGCAGATCAGCATCAGATCAAGTGCATCCGGCCATGCCCGCTTGATTGAGGCCTGCCGCTTGGTCATGCGGTTCGAAACATAGATATTGGGGGCATAGAAGCCGACATAGCCGAAAAGAAGCACCGCCATCAGCTGAACGACAAAAGCCTGGTCAGCCAGGTTTCCGAGAAGGAAAACCCAGGTGAATGCCACAGCCAGAAAAATGAACGGCAGGACGAACCGCGCAGCAAGAAACGTATTGAGCGCATTCTGGGAACGGAAACCGGCGGCGCGCAGCTTGTTCATCGTGTTCTTGTCAGCAAGCGCTTCGCGGAGATTGAATTTTTCAACGATCCGCCGTGCGGACTTATTATTATTGCCACGAAGGGAAGTCTTGCCCTCCCGCGTTGCGGTCGCCAGACGCTCGCGCTCGCGGCTACGAATGAGTTCCCGTTCCGACGAGACGGCTTTCATCCGCTTGGCAAGATCTTTCCGCTCCAGGAAAGGCACGATCAGCGTATAGAGGGTCGCGAAGACCGCCAGAGTGACGAGAATGGCGATGATCGTTTGCGGATCCGTCAGGCGGGAGAAGAGATTTCCTGTCATGGCCGCCCCTCAAATATCGAAATTGATCATTTGACGCATGATGAAAATCCCGATGAGCATCCACAATCCGGATGCCCCCAGAATCATGTGTCCGCGGACATCCGTAAAAAGAACCGAGAGATAGTCCGGCGATGTGAGGTGTACCAGCAACATTACGATGAAAGGCAACGCGCCGATGATGACCGCAGACGCTTTGGCCTCCATGGACAGGGCGTTTACTTTCGCGCGCATTTTTCTGCGATCACGCAACACCTTGGAAAGGTTGGACAATGCCTCCGAAAGATTGCCACCTGCCTGGGCCTGGATATTGATGACCGTGCTGAAGAAGCTGACTTCGAAAAGCGGCATGGTCAGCATCATGCGCTCGATGCCCTGCGGGATTCCGATACCCACCTGCTGCGCATCGACAACCCGCTGAAACTCCGTTTTCACCGGTTCCTGACCGTCCGAGGCGATCAGTCGTACCGCGTCGTTCAGCGGCAAGCCCGACTTGATCGAGCGGCACATGACATCAAGCGCATTGGGAAACTCCTCGAGGAATTTTTTCTGCCGGCGCTTGAGGAGAAATGCCAATACCCAGCGTGGCAAACCCAGGGCCGCAACGGCGGCTATGAGGAGAGCGATCAGTAACGACAGGCCATAGATAAGGGCAATGAAAGCGGCACAACCCGCCGCGCCAGCGCTGAGAAGGTGGAATTGCCGGACGGAAATTGCCAGCCCGGCCTGTACGAGCTTATCGCGCAGGCTTACATTCTTTGCTTTTTTCGCCTTTTCGTTTTGTTTCTTTTCCATATCCCGCAGGCTGTCCTGCATGGATTTACGGCGCTTGCTGAGTTCCTGGACCCGGTCGCGTGCGGCTTTGATATTGGTGTGATCTGTCTCTGCGGCCTGCACCCGCTTGAAGCGGCTGGTGGTCTTTTTTTCGACCTCTATCTGCTGGAAAAGAAAGGCATAAGCGAGCGCTCCTGCCGAGATGGCGACAAGTACAGCCAGTAACACTATTGTCGGGTCCATGGCAGTCGCTTTCCGTTAGGATGTCTTTTCCATCTCATCGAGCGCGGCCGCCAGACGTTTTTCTTCGCCGTAATAGCGTGCGCGATCCCAGAAATGCGGCTTGCTGATACCGGTCGATACGTGTCTGCCGATCAGCCTGCCCTGGGCATCCTCGCCTTCGATCTCGTACCGCATCAAATCCTGGGTAACGATGACGTCGCCTTCCATGCCGATCACTTCCGTGATCTGCGTGATCCGGCGTGATCCGTCGCGCAGACGCGCGGCCTGAATGACGACATCGATCGAGCCTGAGATGATTTCGCGCACGGTCTTGGCCGGCAGGGTGAAGCCGCCCATGGCGATCATCGATTCGATACGGCTGAGGCATTCGCGCGGCGTATTGGCATGCAGCGTTCCCATTGAGCCGTCATGACCGGTGTTCATGGCCTGGAGCAGGTCAAAAACTTCCGGCCCGCGCACTTCGCCGACGATGATGCGCTCAGGCCGCATGCGAAGGCAGTTCTTGACGAGATCGCGCATGGTGATCTCGCCTTCCCCTTCGATATTCGGCGGACGCGTTTCGAGCCTCACCACATGCGGTTGCTGCAGCTGCAGTTCGGCAGTGTCTTCGCAGGTGATGACGCGTTCATCCTTGTCGATGAAGCTCGTCAGGCAGTTAAGAAGTGTTGTCTTGCCCGAGCCGGTGCCGCCCGAGATGACGACATTGCAGCGGACGCGACCGATGATCTTCAGCAATGTCGCGCCTTCGGGCGTGATCGCTCCGAAACGCACGAGCTGGTCGAGCGTCAGCTTGTCCCGCTTGAATTTTCGGATTGTCAGCGCCGGGCCATCGATGGCAAGCGGTGGTGCGATGACATTGACGCGCGATCCGTCCGGTAGGCGTGCGTCGCATATCGGGCTCGACTCATCCACGCGTCGGCCGACCTGGCTGACGATGCGCTGGCAGATGGAGAGCAACTGCGCATTGTCTCGAAAGCGGATATCGGACTCGATCGTTTTGCCGCCGACTTCAATGAAGGTCTGGCCGGAGCCGTTGACCATAATATCGGCGATGTCGTCGCGCGCGAGAAGCGGTTCCAGCGGCCCGTAGCCCAGAACGTCATTGCAGATGTCTTCGAGCAGTTCTTCCTGCTCGGCAATCGACATGGCGAAGTTCTTGATCGTGATGATATCATTGACGATATCACGAATTTCCTCGCGCGCGCTTTCCGCGTCGAGCTTGGCGAGCTGTGAGAGATCGATCGTATCGATAAGTGCGGAAAATACCTGGCTCTTGGTATTATAGTAGTCTTCCGTGCGGGCGCGTTTTCGCTGCGCGGGCGGTGGGCTCGCGGTGGCCTGACGCGTGACGGGTGACTGGCCGGGCTCAAGAGTGTCAATTGCAAGAGAACGAGGCTCAGACACCGTCGCCGCCTGCATGGACACAGGTGCAACAGGTTCCGGCTTCGTGCTCCTGGCTGGGCCTTCAGGCCCGCGTTTTCCGAACATCGGCGTTTCCGTCTAAGGGCGCAGGCAGAAGACCTACTTGCGCTTGAGAATATTCTTCAGTTTTTCCAGGCCGCCGCGTCTGCTTTTGCGCAGCACGGAGCGGCCTGTGATGGTGTGGGCGATCTGCGAGAAGGTTTCCGCCGTCTGGGATTTTTCATCCATCTCGCTGATCATGCGTCCGCTATTGGCGGCATTTCCGAACAATTGCGCGTCGAATGGAATGATCGCGATCGGCTCGATTTCCAGCGGCTCGAGGAAATCCGCCGGTGCGATTTCCGGACGTTTGGGCATACCGACCTGATTGAGAACGAGATGCGGTAATTTGTCGTTGGGTCTCAGCTTGATCAGCGCGTCGAAGAGATTCTTCGTATTGCGCAGATTTGCGAGATCGGGAACCGCCGTAATGATCACCTCGTCGGCTTCTGCAAGGACTGCCCGGGTCCAGTCGCACCATTGGTGGGGAAGATCGAGAACCGCAACGGGCGCACTGCGCTGCAAAACCTCGAGGATCGGCAGAAATGCCTGACGATCGAGATCATAGGTCCTGTCGAGAAGCGACGGTGCCGCGAGCAGCGACAGATGATCGGAACATTTGGTCAGCAGACGGTCGAGAAACACCTCGTCCAGTCGCTCCGGCGAAAAGACCGCCTCAGCCATGCCCTGGGCGGGATCCTGATCGAAATCGATATTGGCCGTGCCATAGGCAAGATCCATATCCGCCAGAATGGTTTCCGTGGAGAAGAGGCTCGATATGCCGAAGGCGCAATTATGCGCGATGGTCGATGAACCCACGCCGCCCTTGGCGCCAATGAAAGCGATGTTACGGCCCAGCGGCTCCGCTTCGGGGTCGACGAAGATCGCGGCGATAGAAGCCAAGAGATCGGCCATATTGATCGGCGCGACGAGATATTCGGAAATGCCGTTGCGGATGAGATCGCGATAAAGCGTTATGTCGTTGTGTCGACCGACGATGATGACACGCGTGGAGGGATCGCAGACCTCCGCCAGGGGCGCGAGATCGTCCAGCAGCGAGGCGGTTGAGCTTGCCGTTTCAAGAACGATGAGATTGGGCGTGGGCGACGCGGAAAACATCGTGGCAGCCGCATTGATGTCGCCCTTCGTCACGCGCAAGGTAACCTTGCTCATCCGCCGGTCACTGGACAGTGCGTCCATGACGGCCTGCATATTGTCGCTGACGCAGAAAGCGTGAACGGAAATGCGGGGCAGGGGCCGCAGACGATCCATATCCGAGGCGCGCACCGGCGGTTCGGCTTCTGGACCACCGCTTGGCTTGATATCGTATTCTACAGCGCTCATCGTCTTTCCTGCCGTGACAAATGTTGGATCCGCATCAATCTGCCGTCACCGTGGAGGGCTTGCCGCGATAGGTCTCGATGACGACCGCACGGCGTTCGGCATCGATCGGGCTCATGCCGCGCGGGCCAACCAGATCCATGGGATTGGCGATCTGGGCCGCGAGATTGCTCTGTGAAGCGCAGCCGAAATTGTACCAGTTCTTGTTGGCGAAGGTATTGTCCGAAAGATCTTCGGGCCATTGGCCGCACTGGCCGGTCATGGCGGTGACGGCGACATAGCTCAGGCGGATGGGCGCGGCATCGCCGTTCGGCGAAGCGGCATAGCGCGTCTCCATGATCTTGCCTGGCGCCACGCCCGCGCCGGAAAGCGCCGAGCGGATTTGTTTCGCCATTCGTGACGCCGCCGCCGAATTGGCTGATCCGGACGGAATTTGGATATTGATGACACCCGTCGACATGGACGCATAATTCTGGGCGAAGCCGCGGACATTGTCGGCCGCCGCAGTGGTCAACCGGCTGTCGCCGGCCGAGATGGGAATGTCCAGCGAATGCTCCGCTTCCGACAGAGTGATCGGGTGGCGTGTGCGATAATCGTCGGGAATGGCATTGGTGGTCATCGGATCGCGCGCGCAGCCCTGCAGCAGGCCGGCGGCAAGTGCGACCACGGTGACGAGACCGGCCCTCCTTCCGGACAGGAAGATGGAAAAGGAGGAAGAGGTTTCCTGCATGACGTTTCCTGTCTGGATCGGGCTCGCTGCTGCGAGGGGATTTTGTGCGTGTGTCGTCATTTGTAGATGAACCCCACGGATCCCTGATAGGGAGCCGCCTGAACCTGGTCCTTGCGGCCATAGACCTTGTTGACGCGGTTCATGAAATACATGGCGGCATCGTTTTCCGGATTGAAGTTGTCATCCGGCCGGGCGATCTGGTTGCGGGCAACGGGTCTCACCAGATAGGGCGTTGCGATGATGACCAGTTCCGTTTCATTGCGCAGGAAGTCCTTGCTGCGGAAAAGCGTGCCGAAGATCGGAATTTTCGAGATGCCCGGCAGCCCGGACATGGCCTGCCGGACATTGTCCTGAACAAGGCCCGCAATCACGATCGATCCGCCGGAGGGAAGCTCGACCGTTGTGGAGGTTTCGCGCTTGCGCACCGACATGTAGGTCGAGCCTGGAATGCCACGCCCGTAATTGCCGGTGACGACATTGCCTTCATAGGTGGGTTCGGACACGTTGGTCTCGATCTTGAGACTTATTCTGCCTGGTGAAAGCACCACCGGCTTGAAGTTCAACGTAATGCCATAGTCAACCGTCTGTGTCTCGCGTATGACTTTGCTCGGCTGTTTCGTCTCGTTATCAATCTCGATTTCTTGTGTAGCGGCAAGTCGGAAGTCACCGCCCACGTAAAATTTGGCCTGCTCGCCGGAAATGGCTGTCAGGCTCGGCTCTGCCAGGGTGCGCATCACGCCGGCCTGCTCCATGGCGTTGAGGTAGGAAGCGAACCTGAGGGAGCCAGAACCAATCGCACCACTGGCGATCCGGGACGCTCCATCGATCGCGTTGCCGAGATTGGACGGATTTGCGAATTCGAAACCATTGCCGCTCGTTGTACTGCCGATCGACCCGTTGAAGCCGAGTTGCTTCAGAACCTGTCTGCTGACTTCGGCAACGGTGACCTTCAGCGTCACCTGATCTTCACCTTCGATCGTCAGCATGTTGACGATTTGCGATACCTGCCGGCGCTCGGCAAAAATCGCCGCATCGCCGCCATTGTCGCCGCCCGTCAGCGATATGTTGCGGGTGGTGGCCTCACCGCCTTTCAGAAAGGCGTCTGCAAGCTGGACGGCGCGTGCCGAGTCCTGCGGTGTGCGCACCGATCCGGTAAGCACGATGTTGTCCGAGACGATTTCCACCTTGATGTCCGATTCGGGAATAAAACGACGGATATTGGCCTCAAGCCCGGAGATGTCGCGCTCCACCTCCAGATCGATGCTGACGATCTCCCTGCCGCCTTCACCGAAAATGAAAATGTTGGTCTGTCCCACCGTTTTACCGAAGAGATAGATACGTCTGGATGTGCGGGTCACGGCGTCAGCGAGGCTCGGATCGGCAACGAGAATGTCGTGGGCATCTTCGGGCAGGTCGATCACCAGCGCCTTGTTCAAGCCGAGGTTCAGGCGCTTGCGAATACCTGCGCCGCTTTGGGTGATCCGAACGATGCTCGCGCTTTGCGCCTGTGCTTCGCTGACGCGCAGTAACTTGGGGGGATACTGGCCGGGAACACCTGAAAAGGCCAGGCAGAATGCGAGCCCACCCGCCATCGATGAACGCAGGCGTTGTTTGAGAGGTTTCGTCATGAGCTCCCCGGTCATTGTGATGCTCCTTGACCGCTTTGCACGATCGAGCCGGATTTGATCACCTGAATTTCCGGTTGTCCGGAACCTCCATTAAGAAGATGGCCGGCGGAAAGCGTGTCGTTTTCCTGTGCATCGGCGACGGAGCGCAAGGCGAGCGTGAGACGATCCGCCATCTGTTGCGCCACCGTTATGATCTTTGCCTGTTCAGGGGTCAGTTCCAATGTGGCGGTTGCGCCGACCACCGCCGACGTTCCGTCCTCGCCTTCCTTGATCTGCTGATCGATCGCCAGGACACGAACATTGTTCAAAACATTTTCGGTCAGAAAGTTACCGTTATCGCCCTTGCGGACCATGATCACATCGACCCGGTCATTGGGCAGCACGAAACCGCCCGCGCCGGTGGAGACGGAAATCTCGGTCGCGACAGCGCGTTTTCCGGCCGGCAATAGGGAAGACATGATGCGGGTGCTGGAATCGACCACTTTTTCCGGCCGAATCGGTTCACCTTCGAAAAGAGGCAGCCGCACGACCGCGCCTGTGAGTTCGGTGACGGCGTCAGGCCTTTTAGCTTCCGTTATGAAACTGTCGATCACATTGCCCTGTGGCCAGGGTGTCCAGCGCACGGAACTGTCGTTCAGGCGGCTGCCGACGGGCAGATTGACCGAAGAGACCAGAACGTTGACCGTCGGTTCTTTCTGGATGATCGTTTCCGCTTTTTCGATGACCTGCTTGGCGCCGGAAATCTGCATGGCGACAAGACCGGCAAGACCGGCGGCCACCAGGGCAACGGAAAGGATGACAATACGCGACGGTTTCATGCTCGATCCTTGAGGGAATCAGATTCTTCTCCCGTCAGGATGGCGCGCCATTGGTATAATTATGGTTAATATTATGCTTGGATTTGTAGTTAACCGATGCTTAACGCTCAAGATTACTCAAGAAAGGCTCGCAATGGCGGCTTTCACAAGCGGCGTTTCCCCATAGGTTAGAAGACCAGCTATCGCTATGCCGATACCGTAAGGGATTTTTTTTGCCACCAGCAGGGAGTCTGGTACCGGAATTCCAGCCGCCATGATCTCTCTTGAGCGTGTTCGCAAAAGAAGGATGCCGACCGTCAAAGCGCCGCCAATAAAGGTGACCGCAAGTAGAAACTCGATGACGGAGATGTTGAAGCCATACCAGATCGCCGCGGCGGTCAGGAGTTTCGCATCCCCTCCGCCCATGACATTGACGGCGAAGAGCGCAAAACAGGCGGCAAAGACTGCGGCGCCGGCGACGAAACTAAGAGCAAAAGTTTGCCAGTCCATGCCTGAAACTGGCGCGACGATCATAAAGGAAAATAACAGGATGAGCGGTATCCTGTTGGGAATCGTCATGGTGAAGAGGTCGTTCAGCGCGGCGAAGCTGAGGCATAATGGAAGAACAAGGAATATCGCCGCTACTGTCATGATTTTTAGATCTGCCTATGATTACAAATTGTGTTGCGCCGACGGTAGCCAGCGCAACACAATGAAATCCAGTTTCAACCTGGGTTTTTCGCAACGTTCATGTAGCTGCCGAGGTTCGTGAACTGGGTGCTGAGGTTGCTGCCCAGGGTCTTGGCGCCGCCGATGATGGCGACAGAGATGAGGGCAGCGATCAAGCCGTACTCGATAGCGGTCGCGCCGGATTCGTCCTTGAGGAAACGAGCGAAAATCTTGGTCATGGGGTCTCTCCTAACTTGTGTTGGTTCAGCACGCCGACAACTGTTCTCCGTTGTTCGGTTGCGTTCAAACTACAGCCGAGCGATTTCCAAGCGCTTAAAAAAAACGATTAACTCAAAGTAAACGGCAGGATGAGTTTCTTTTGGTAAATAAAACTAAAAAGTATTGATTGCATTTTTATATTTGCTGACAAACAAATATATTCCGCGGCTGACCGTTTCTCTTTTTTGACCAAGTTTCCTTGGGGGTAGGTGCAGGTGTTCAGTTTTGAGGCGGGTCAGAGAGGTATGGAAATATCAATATATTACGCATGGTTACCATCCGCTGCGCAGGTTTATGCCATTTAACGCTTCATTCACTAAAACCGCGCATTCTGCGGAGCAACAAAGTGCGGTAGTAAGCAAGGACCAAACGCGTGTCATCCGGAAAACTGGCGAAAATTGTGGTCGGCTTGTCCGTCTTTTTATCGGGTTCGCTGCAGCCTGCTTTTGCTGAGGATGACATATTGCGTGTTTCGATGAACCACGCCCGTGTCCTTCGTCTCGACCGCGCCGTGAGCAAGGTTATTGTCGGCAACTCCAAGGTCGCTGATGCCACGGTTGCCGATGCCACGACCATTGTTCTGACGGGTCGCAGTTTCGGCACGACCAATCTCGTGCTTCTGGATGCCGACGGCAATCCAATCGTGGATGAACGCATTCTCGTCTCTATCGACGAGGGCAATACGGTTCGCGTTTTCCGCCAGACGGAGCGCACCGTGCTGTCCTGTACGCCGAATTGCGAACAGCATTCGCAAAACAGCGGCGACAAGGACGCTCAGCCGTAACGCTGCAAGGTCAATCATAATTCTGACAGGACGGCAGGGCTTCCGGTAAAACGGAAGCGGCCTAGCGAGCAGTTTTTTTCACAACTGGAAAAAGCGAAAAAAGCAACACGCTTCCCGGCGTTTACCGGTCGGCTATATGTTGCTGTTTTTTCGGCTAAGTTTTTGATCTGGCTAAGATCAAAAATGGAATGGTGCCCAGAAGAGGACTCGAACCTCCACACCCTTGCGAGTACCAGCACCTGAAGCTGGCGCGTCTACCAATTCCGCCATCTGGGCGACGGAGAGCGATGTACGAGGGCAGCCGCCCGGTGTCAACAGACTTTTTGAACTTTTATGACGATCATTGATTTTAAAGGGAAAAAACTTGGTTCTGGCTGTTGAAACATGTTGTCGGGTCAGGTGTCGAGCCCTTCATGCTTCGTTCTGTCCACATGACCGAGGTCGCGCTCTGGGTCGATGATGTCACGGATTCTCTGTTTGAGTTCTTTTGGGCCGGGAAAACCGCCATCGCGTTTGCGTTCCCATATGGTCGTGCCGTCCACGCAGATCTCGAACAGACCGCCGGTCGAGGGAATGAGGCTGACTTCGCCGATATCGGAAGCGAAGGTCTGCAGGATTTCCTGCGCCATCCAGCCGGCCCGAAGCAGCCAGTTGCACTGCGTGCAGTAGCGGATGGTTATGCGGGGTTTGGTCTTGGTCATCCTCACGTCTCCTTCACCGCCTGACGGCAACAATGTTCACGATAATGTTAACTATAATACTCATGTTTTTACCGGGCGCATGCTTGTTCTTATCATGTGGCTTTGCGAACAGAGAAGCTGTCGAAGGCTGAAACGTGGAGATCCTATGGCCCAGTTCGAGAATAATCGTCAGCGTCTTTTCGTTCCGGCAGTCGCACCGCTTTATAATGCGACGCATGATCTGGTAGAGACCATTCTGCGTGTCACGGCCGGGCTTCTTCTTGTCACCCATGGGTTCGGCAAGATCGTCAATCCTTTTGGCGCAGTCGGTATGGTGGAAAGCCTCGGCTTTTACCCCGGCGTCTTCTGGTCACCGCTGCTTGCCGCCACGGAATTTTTCGGCGGAATTCTGGTCGCCATCGGCCTGTTCACGCGGCCGGCATCCTTCGCGGCCATGATCGTCCTTCTGGTAACGGTTTATTTTCACGGCATCGTAAAGGCGGAAGGTCTGGGCGGCGCGGAAAAATCGATTCTTTGGGCCGCGATTTTCCTGTTCTTCGCCGTTCGCGGCGGCAACCGGCATTCGGCAGACGCCAAGCTGGCGCGTGAATTCTAGGGCCTATCAGGTCGGCTTATCCGCTATTGTCACACTGATGATGTAGCGGCTCTTGAAAATCGATTTTTCTCGTGGTGAAGCTGGATTCGATCGGCATTTCTGGCCGATTGGATCCTTTGTCGTCGCCACGAGGTTTTATGCGCGTTGCAATCATAGAAAACATGGCGGGTACACCGCATGGGCAGCTCGGCGTCGCACTGAAAGAAGCGGCGGCGGAAGTCCATATCATCCGTGCCTATGCGGGTGAGCCTCTCCCCAAGGATGCGGCCGACCATGATGCGCTTGTCGTTCTGGGCGGCGAACAGAATGCGCTCGACGATGCGCTTTATCCCTATCTCCCCGATCTTGCCCTTCTCATGAAAGCCTTTGGCGATGCGGACAAGGCAGTCATGGGCGTCTGCCTTGGCAGCCAGTTGCTGGCGCGCGCCTATGGGGGAGAGAATATTCTCTCCGGTCCACCGGAGTTCGGCTGGGAAGAGGTGTCCCTGACGGAAGAAGGCGGGTCCGATCCGCTATTGGCTGGGCTCGAAAAGACATTCCCCATTTTTCAGTGGCATTGCGATACTTTTACGCTTCCGCCGGACGCCACGCGACTGGCGACCAATGGCGCGACGCGAAACCAGGCCTTTCGCATCGGCCGTGCGGTTTACGGCACGCAATTCCATTTCGAAGCCTCCGCTGCCGTGGTTGACGGCTGGTGTCAGACGTTTCCCACTTCCGTCGAAAGAATGTCTCCGGGATGGCTGGAGAATTATCGCGACCATCGCAGCTTGCGCGCAGAAATGGCCGATGCAGCCGGGCTGGAAATTGCCCGAGCCTGGGTACGCCTCATCCAGAGCGGCGATTTTCCGTTGCGAAAGTGATCGAGGCCAAACAAAGTTGCGACAGACGGACTATCGTGCGCAAGGAGGCGCAGAGATCATGTACAAATTCGAAATCTATCAGGACAAGGCCGGCGAATATCGTTTCCGCTTTAAGGCTTCCAACGGCGAAACGATGTTCTCCTCGGAAGGATACCAGGCGAAGGCATCGGCTATTCACGCGATCGAATCGATAAAGAGAAATTCTCCCGGTGCGGACACTGTCGATCTGACCGCCATGACGGCCTGAGCCGCGCCGCCGCGCGAGAACTCGAAGCGTTTCGCCTGCCAGAAATGACGGGCGCATCGGCAGGCGCCGACGTAAAGATAAGATTCAGTCTTTTTTGATAATCTTCCGTTAGCATTTGTATTTCGAGGTCTCCGGGCGGCATCAGAGTGCCCCCGATTTGTTTTGCGTACGGGTTCTCATGCGTTCATCGGCTGTGCCAGCACTTCTCTTCGGTTGCCTCCTGCTTGGAGGCTGCACGTCCAGTTCCGGGCCGGAAAGCCTGATGGCTGGCTTGCCTTCGAAGGAAACGACGAGTTCCGTCACGCCATCCGCACCGGTGCCGCAGGCAGGCGTCGGCACCCAGGCCATCGCCGCCCAGCCGCGGCAGCAAGTTCTGGCATGGGGCGGGCCGGTGCCTGACGAACCCAAGGCCTTTTCCGCCGTCACCCCCAAGGCGTCATTAACGCAGGATGCGCCAGAAATCCGTTTGCCGGTTCCGTCACAGGCGGCCGGAATGGTACGGCCCTCGGAGCGCCCCACGATCAACCAGATGGAGCGTCCGGTACAATTGGCCATGGCGGCGGCCCCGGCGGCAAGCGCCGGTGCTCAGATCCGCTCGCGCATTTTCCGCTCCAGCTTCAGTGATGCCAAGCCCATCAATTTCGGCAGGGTCCAGCCCCGTCATTTCCAGGTCCACGGGGTGGATGTATCCCGCTGGCAGGCCAATATAAACTGGCCGCAGCTGCGCACGCGCGGCGCCAATTTCGCCTTCATCAAGGCGACGGATGGCGGCGATCATCTTGATCCGATGTTCCGCACCAACTGGCAGCGCGCAAAGGAAGCCGGCATTCGCCGTGGCGCCTACCACTTCTTCTACTGGTGCCGCAACGCCAGCGAGCAGGCGGACTGGTTCATTCGCAATGTACCGCGCGATCCGGACGCGCTGCCGCCTGTCATCGACGTGGAATATAACGGCGAATCCAGCTGCAAGATGCGTCATTCCCGCGAACGCGTGCTGGAAAAGATGCGCGTCTTCATGGACAAGCTCGAGCGCCACTACGGCCAGCGGCCGATCATTTATACGGCGCCCGATTTTTACAAGGATAACCTCCAGGGCGAATTCCAGGATTATCCCTTCTGGCTGCGCGCCGTCGCCCAGCATCCGTCGGTGGTTTATCCCGGTCGCAAGTGGCTGTTCTGGCAATATTCGGGTTCCGGCCTGTCGCATGGCGTCGATGGCCGTATCGATCTCAATGTCTTCAATGGCAGCGAAGACGCATGGCATCGCTGGGTTGATCGCCGCTCGAGCTGATGGTCAGCGCGCGAATTTTCGCGCGCCCGCAACACACAGCACCACAACCAGCGTCACGCCGATCATGGCCGGGCTCACCTCCTCATGCAGCAGGGTTGCGGCAAGTGCGAGCCCGAAGAAGGGCTGAAGCAATTGCAGCTGCCCCACGGCGGCGATGCCGCCCAGGGCCAGCCCGCGATACCAGAAGATAAAGCCAATCAGCATGCTGAACAGGGAAACATAGGCAAGGCCAGCCCAGGCCTGCGGGTCTATGCCGGCAAGCGTTTCCGGCCCGGTGAAAATGGCAAGCGGCAGCATCACCGGCAGGGAAAGAACCAGCGCCCAGGAAATGACCTGCCAGCCGCCCAGCTTGCGGGAAAGGGCGGCACCCTCTGCATAACCGAGCCCGCAGACGATGATTGCGCCAAGCATCAGAAGATCGCCGGCAAGTGAGGCCTCGATCCCGGCGGCAAAAGAATTCGAGAGCGAAAAACCCGCAACAAGCGCACTGCCGAGACAGGAAAAGAACCAGAAGACCGGGCGTGGGCGTTCTCCGCCGCGCAGCACCGCAAAGATCGCGGTTGCGAGCGGCAGCAGCCCCACGAAAACGATGGAATGCGCCGAGGTGACGTGCCGCAGAGCAAGAGCGGTCAATAGCGGGAAACCCACCACGACACCAAGCGAGACGATGAAAAGCGATGTCAGGTCATTGCGCGCCGGGCGTTTTTGCCTGAACAGAAACAACAGCGCCAGCGCCAGCAGGCCGGCAATGCTGGCGCGGGCGACGGTGAGGAACACGGGATCGAAACCCGTTACCGCGATGCGCGTTGCGGGCAGCGAACCGCTGAATATCACCACGCCTGTCAGGCCGCTCAGCCAGCCGCTCGTCGTCTTGTCCATCGTCAACTCCTGCGTTTTGCCTTTCTTGATCCCGAATGGCTGGCGGGAACAGCGACAATCATATACAATTTCAACAAACTGTTATGGTTTCATGAGCGGTACAGTTGGAGGGAATCATGGACGGGCAGGTCGCTGTCGGCACGCGCATAGAAAAGGTGATGGCAAGCGTTCGGCAACGCATCGCCTCGCGCAGCCTCGTGCCGGGCGCGCGCCTTCCATCGGTGCGGGCTCTGGCGAAGACCATGCAGGTCTCCACGTCCACCATCGTCGAGGCCTACGACCGACTTGTGGCGGAGGGTACGATAAGCTCGCGTCCCGGCTCCGGTTTTTTTGTTTCGGGTCCGCTTGCGCCCCTTTCGCTCGCCGATATCGAACCGCAGCTCGACAGGGCGGTGGATCCCTTATGGGTTTCGCGGCAGGCGCTGGATGAAAGTTCCCTTCTCGCCAAACCCGGTTGCGGCTGGCTTCCCGTATCGTGGATGCCGCAGGAGGCATTGAGGCGGGCCATGCGCGGGCTTGCCCGCGCCGACGCCGCCCTGCTGACGGATTATGGCAGCCCGATGGGGCTGTTGCCGCTACGCCAGCTTCTGTCGCGCCGGCTGGCCGAACACGGGGTGCAGGCGGGCGCCAGCCAGATCATGCTCACCGACTCCGGCACGCAGGCGATCGATCTTTTGTGCCGTTTCCTGCTGCAGCCGGGGGATACGGTTATTGTTGATGACCCCTGTTACTTCAATTTCCACGCCCTCCTGCGGGCGCATCGGGTGAAGATCATCGGCGTACCCTATACGCCAACCGGACCGGATTTAGCGCTGTTCGAACAGGCGCTGAAAGACCATCAGCCCCGTCTTTATATCACCAATTCCGCAATCCATAATCCGACAGGTGCAAGGCTTTCCGCCGTTTCCGCCCATCGGCTGCTGATGCTTGCCGAACAGGTGGGGCTAACCATCATCGAGGATGATATTTTTGCCGATTTCGAAACCCAGGCTGCGCCCCGGCTGGCGGCCTTCGATGGTCTGAACCGTGTCGTCCAGATAGGCAGTTTTTCAAAAACATTGTCGGCCTCCATACGGTGCGGTTTCATTGCAGCACCTGTCGCGTGGGTGGAAGCCCTGACCGATCTCAAGATCGCCACCGCTTTTGGCGGAACGCATTTTTCGGCGGCGCTGGTCCTCTCGCTTTTGACCGACGGCAGTTACCGCAAGCATGTCGAGGCACTCAGGCAGCGTCTTGCGGCGGTAATGCCGGAGGCGGCGTCACGTCTGAAGTCGATTGGATGTGTGCCGTGGATCGAGCCGCAGGCGGGTATGTTTTTGTGGTGCCGCCTGCCGGATGGGAGCGATGCCGCCGATGTTGCGCGCCGGGCGCTTTCGCGGCAGGTGGTGCTGGCCCCCGGAAATGTGTTCAGCTCGTCGCAGAGCGCCTCCGGTTTCATGCGTTTCAATGTGTCGCAAATGGCAGATCCGCAGGTCATGACAGTGCTGGCGGAGGCGCTTCAGCAAGGGCCCGAACCTCGTCGGTTGTAAGCGTGCTGGACGGAATCGGAACAAAATCCCGTGAACGTCGTTTTCTCCGCAGAATGAAGAGGAGGAAATACCATGACATTCGATCCCAACAACCCGCGTCCGGACCGCGATCTTCGTCCGGAAGTGAATATCAGCAATGAACCGCGTGCCCGTACGTCGTCGTCCTGGGTGCCGTGGTTGGCGATCATCGTTGTCGTTCTGGTAGGCGTTTTCGCCTGGTCGCAGATGAGCGGCCCGACCACCGATCCGGCAACGACATCCTCCACCACGCCGCCAGCGGCAACGGATCAGGCGCCTGCGCCGATGGCTCCGACCACTCCGGCAACACCGCCTGCGAACAATACCGCACCGGCAAGCCCGACTACCGGCGGCACGCAGACCCAGCCGTAATGGGCTTACTGATATGATAAAACCGCCTGCCCTGCGCAGGCGGTTTTTCTTTGTAAGGGCGACCGCCGCCCGTCGTTAAAGCCTTTCCATCGCGGAAGGGTCGTTGGAAAGATTGGACCAGCGGCTGATCGATTCCTGTGCCAGTTGCGAGAGGGCAATGCTTCCAAAACGGGAGAGCAGAATGTTTTCCGCCTCTTTCATGGCGTCAAAAAGTGCCGCATTGACAGCCTGTTCGATGACGCAGTTCGGATTGTCGCCTGCAAGCCCGATCGAGAAGAGTTCCGGTGCACCGAGCGCCCGGTAAATATCGAGCAGCGTGATTTCGCTGAGCGACCGCGCCAGCACCCACCCGCCGCCATGGCCTTTTTCCGACGATACATAACCATGCTCGCGCAAGCCGGCCATCGTTCTGCGCACCACTACGGGATTGGTCTGAAGCATCGCCGCGATGCTCTCGGAGGTTGCGGCGCCCTCATGTTTTTCCATATGGATCAGAATATGCAGCACCCGTGAAAGGCGCGTGTCGTGTCTCATTGCTCAAATCCGTCTGTTTGCATCGACGCTACCACCTTCGAGGTGACGTAACAATATAAGTTGCGTGAGCATTGACTTCGAAAGTCACGTAACAATATAAGTAACGTGAAATGAACGGGCACTTCCGCCTCCCTCCTGAAACGATGGGTGCATCATGAAATTCGACGTCATCATTATCGGCGGCAGCTATGCCGGTCTCTCAGCAGCGCTGCAGCTTGGACGCGCCAGAAAAAACATTCTGGCGGTGGATGCCGGTGAACGGAGAAACCGTTTCGCCAGCCATTCGCATGGTTTTCTCGGCCAGGACGGCAAGGCGCCGGGCGAGATCATCGCAGAGGCGCGCCGCCAGATCGAACGTTATCCGACCATACAATGGGCCGAAGGCAGGGTGACCGATGCCGAAGGCTCCTTTGGTGATTTTGTAATCGAGATCGATGGCAACCGCCGTGAGACTGCGGATCGGCTCATCCTCGCCATTGGTGTCATCGATGAATTGCCTGGTATCGCGGGGCTGAAAGAGCGTTGGGGCTCTTCGGTCTTCCATTGCCCCTATTGCCATGGTTACGAGCTTAATCAGGGGAAGATCGGCGTTATCGCCGCCTCACCGCTGGCCATTCACCACGCATTGATGCTTCCTGACTGGGGCGAGACGACCTTTTTCACCAACGGCATATTCGAGCCGGATGCGGACCAGCAAATGCTGTTGGCAGCGCGCGGCGTCCAGGTGGAAACAACCCGCATCAGGGAAATTGCGGGCCGTGCGGATGTCGTTCTGGCAGATGGACGCAGCATTGCCCTGGCCGGCCTTTTCACCCAGCCGACATTGCGGATCACCGCCGACTGGATCGAAAAACTCGGCTGCGCGGTGGAGGAGGGGGCGATGGGATCAACCATCGTCACAGACCCGATGAAGCAGACCACCACCCGAGGCATCTTCGCCTGCGGCGATGTGGCAAGACCCGCCGGCTCGGTCGCCCTTGCGGTGGGCGACGGCGCGATGGCGGGCGCTGCAGCTCACCGGTCGATCCTCTTTCCGGAAATGCTCTAGGGTGAGACGAGGTTCAGCCAGCGGCCCGGAGGCATGCCGAAGGCGTTTTTGAAATGTCGGGTGAAATGTGCCTGATCCGCAAAACCACAGGCAAAGGCCGTTTCGGCAAGGCCCGTTCCCGCGCGCATCATCTCTTTGCATTTCTGCAGCCGCCGCATGATGAGATAACGGTGCGGGCTCGTGCCGAACAGGCAACGAAAGTGCCGGAAAAGCGTGAAGCGGTCGAGCCCGCTTATCCGTTCCAGTTCTTCAGAACCGACGGTGTCGGCGCTATTCTCCAGCAGATAGTCCCGGCATCGCAGAACGGCGATGCGGTCAATCCGCTTGATGGTTCTGGCGCTTCCGTTTGAATGTTTCCAGAGCAGATCCGCCAGTCTCGATTGCCAGTCGGTGAGAAGCAGATTGTCCGGTTCGCCTTCGAGATTGCCCAGTGCCTCGATGAGGCATTGCCGGAATTCTTCGTCCTCGATGATGGCATTGCGGGCAAAGGGCAGCGCGTTACATCCCGCTTCCATCATTTTTTCCGGCGGAAGGTAAAGCATGCGATAGTGCAGGCCTTCGTCGGTGCCCGCGCCACCATCGTGAACCTCGTCGGGATGCAGGACGATGACATTTCCCGGCATGCTGAAATGCGAAGTGCCGCGATAGGAAAATGTCTGGACGCCGGAAAGCGTGACGCCAATTGCATAGGTATCATGGCGATGCGGCGCATAGGCGTTACCGTGAAAGCGCGCGTCTATGCGTTCTATGCCCTCGCTGGAGGGCGCCTGCACGATCCCCTCCAATTTGCACGAACGTTCAAGATCACCGACGCCCCGAGGCGCTAGGATCGCTTCTCTTTCGTAACCACAGCCAGATTGAGTTCGCATGTTTGATACCAAGATTGCCGTCATCCTTCGCGATGACCTTGCCGTATGGCAAAAACTGAACGTCACCGCATTCCTCATGTCCGGGATCGTGGCCCAGACCAAGGAGATCATTGGAGAACCATACCGCGACGGGGCAGGCAACGTCTATAATCCCCTGTCCATCCAGCCTATTGTCGTCATGGCCACGGATCAGGAGGCGTTGCGTAAAATCCACCAGCGATCCCTCGAGCGCAACGTCACGACATCGCTTTATATCGAGGAAATGTTTGCCACCGGGCACGATGTCGCCAATCGCCAGGTATTCTCGGAGTTTTCTCCTGACAACGCCAAGGTGGTCGGCATGGCGCTGAGGGCCGACAAGAAGATCGTCGACAAGATCACCAAGGGCGCGAAGCTGCACGCGTGATCGGACCCTAAAACGCAAAAGGGAGGCTGTGGGCCTCCCTTCAAGAGCGATGGCAATGTGATTGCCGCTTATTCGTCGTTCATCTTCAGGGCGGCGATGAAGGCTTCCTGCGGAATTTCCACCTTGCCGAACTGGCGCATGCGCTTCTTGCCTTCCTTCTGCTTGTCCAGAAGCTTGCGTTTGCGCGTCGCGTCGCCGCCGTAGCACTTCGCCGTCACGTCCTTGCGCAGCGCGCGCACGGTTTCGCGGGCGATGACCTTTCCGCCGATGGCCGCCTGGATCGGGATCTGGAACATGTGCGGCGGAATGAGTTCCTTCAGCTTTTCGCACATGCCGCGCCCGCGCCGGTCGGCCGCCGAGCGGTGTACCAGCATGGAGAGCGCATCAACAGGATCGCCATTGACGAGGATCGACATCTTGACGAGATCGCCTTCGCGATAGTCGATGATGTTGTAATCGAACGAGGCGTAACCCTTGGAGATGGATTTCAGCCGGTCGTAGAAATCGAACACCACTTCGTTGAGCGGCAGTTCATAGGTGATCATCGCCCGGTTGCCGACATAGGTCAGCTCCGTCTGCAGGCCGCGCCGGTCCTGACAGAGTTTCAGGATGCCGCCGAGATATTCGTCCGGCGTCATGATCGTCGCCTTGATCCAGGGCTCGCGGATTTCCTTGATCTTCACCACGTCAGGCATGTCGGCCGGGTTGTGAAGTTCCTTCTCCGTGCCATCGGTCAGCGTCATTTCATAGACGACCGACGGGGCAGTGGCGACGAGGTCGAGATTGAACTCGCGCTCGAGGCGTTCCTGAATGATTTCGAGATGCAGCAGTCCGAGGAAGCCGCAACGGAAACCGAAACCGAGGGCGGCAGACGATTCCATTTCAAAGGAGAAGGAAGCGTCGTTAAGGCGAAGTTTGCCCACCGCCGCGCGCAGGTCTTCGAAGTCGGCCGCATCGACCGGGAAGAGACCGCAGAACACCACGGGCTGTGCTGGCTTGAAACCGGGCAGCGCCTGCGCCGTCGGGCGCTTGTCGTCGGTGATGGTATCGCCGACGCGCGTATCGGCGACTTCCTTGATCGAGGCGGTGATGAAGCCGATCTCGCCGGGGCCGAGGCTGTCGACATTGACCATCTTCGGGGTCAGCACACCGACGCGCTCGATGCCGTATTTCGCGCCTGAACCCATCATGCGGATCTGCTGACCCTTGCTCAGCACGCCATCGATGACGCGCACGAGAACCATGACGCCGAGATAGGTATCGTACCAGCTATCAACCAGCAGCGCCTTCAGCGGCCCGTTTTCACCGACTTCGCTTTGCGGCGGCGGCAGGCGATTGACGATGGCTTCCAGAACATCGGGAATGCCAAGCCCGGTCTTCGCCGAAATCATCACGGCGTCGGAGGCGTCGATGCCGATCACTTCTTCGATCTGCTCCTTGATGCGGTCGGGTTCGGCCGCCGGCAGGTCGATCTTGTTGAGCACGGTGACCAGCTCGTGATTGTTGTCGATGGCCTGATAGACGTTGGCGAGCGTCTGGGCTTCCACGCCCTGCGATGCGTCGACCACCAGCAGCGAGCCTTCGCAGGCCGAAAGCGAGCGGGACACTTCGTAGGCGAAGTCGACATGGCCGGGCGTGTCGATGAGGTTCAGCACATAGGTCTCACCGTTATTCGCCTTGTAGTGCAGGCGAACGGTCTGGGCCTTGATGGTGATGCCGCGCTCGCGCTCGATATCCATCGAATCGAGAACCTGTTCCGACATGTCGCGTTCGGCAAGACCGCCCGTCGACTGGATCAACCGGTCGGCCAGCGTCGATTTGCCGTGATCGATGTGGGCAACGATCGAGAAGTTGCGGATATGGTCCAGGGGCGTGCGGGTCGAATTTGTGCTCATGTCCCGCGCTATAGCAGGGGCTTCTCATGCCGCAAAGCGGGAATTTGGTTAAAAGCCTTTTAAAATGGGCTTTTTAGATCGCAAATTGCTCTGGCCAGTCGCGGCGGGTGGCAACCTGCCCTTCGGTGCGGAGCCTTGCAACGGCGGCAAGATCGATGTCGGCGATCAGCAGCGAGCTTTTTGTCACCACATCACTCTCACTTTCCGCAATGATGCCGGATGCCGGCATGCCGTAGTCCGAAGGTACATAGAGGGCGGCGCGGCCGCGATTTTCATCAACCGCAGGAGACCACGGGGCCTCGCCCGCGGTGGGGGAGGAGAGGATGGCATATTGGTTTTCCAGCGCCCGCGCCTGCGCGCCAATCCGCACCCGGTAAGCACCCGCCAGCGTGTCGGTGCAGCTGGGGGCGAGAACGAGTTCGACGCCAAGCTCCGCCAGCCTGCGACCCAGCATCGGGAACTCGTTGTCGTAGCAGATGAGAATGCCAAGCCTGCCGATCGGCGTCTCGAAGGCTTTCAGCCCCTCGACGCCCGCATGAATGTGCCATTGCTCCCGCTCGAAGCGGGTCATGATCTGCTTGTCCTGATAGCCGATCAACCCGTCCGGGCCGAACAGCCATGCACGGTTACGGAACTTGCCGTCGGGGTCCTTCACCGGCGCGCTGCCCGGCTGGAAGAGGATTTGATGTTGCCGCGCCAGTTCCTCGCAAAGCTCCACCCAGGAAGGGATCAACGGCTGTATCTCTTCGATGGAACGGTGCAGATCGGAGCGCGCGGCGGGTGGCAATTGCCCAGTCAGCGCCACGGCCGAATATTCAGGAAGCAGCAGCAACTCAGCGCCTTTTTCCTTCGCCTCGCGAACAATGGCGGAGAGATGGGCGGCATAAGCCTCCCATGTCTCGATCAGCTCGATGGCATATTGGCTGGCGGCGAGGCGTGTCATTTGTCTCCATCTCCTGCACCAATGGTTTTCATCCAGAAGGACAGGGGTTTCGGGCTCTCGGCGTTCTCGTCGAGGTCCTGCCATGTGAAGCTGGTACGCAGTTCAGGGTGATGGCGGTAACCGCGCTTTTCCCAGAAGGCGTCGAGCGGCACGTAATCCGCCGGCCGGCGGGGATGGTCGGAGGGCCGATCGACAGCGCAGAAGGTGCAACGGTTAAAGCCGAGCCTCTTTGCATGCGCCTCCCGCTCCTCGAAGAAGCGCACGCCTATCCCGTGACCGCGATAGTCGGGCAGCAGCACGCTTTCACCGAAATAAAATATCCGGTCCGGATCGTAGCCCGCTTCGGCAAACGGTGCTTTCACCTCATCGGTCTCTGCCGCCATCGGCATGCCGGTGGACATGCCGACCACTCTGGCGTCATCGAGCGCCAGCACGAAGACCGCGCCGTCCGTATCGGCATAGGTCGCGAGATATTTGCGTTCGTAATCCAGCGAGCCCTCATAGAGGTAGGGAAAAGCGCGAAACACCTCGATCCGCAGGCGCGCGAGATCATCGAAATAGGGTGTGGCGTCAATGCCGGAAAGAGACTTGATTTCGACGGTCATGGGCATTTCACTTTCGGTTGCACTGGTTATACCGTCATGGAAAACCCGCGCAAGCATTGAACGGAGAAGACGATGACCGCTGCCGACACCATCCGCGCCTATTATGATGCCTTTAACCGTCAGGACATGGATGCCTTTCTGGCGCTTCTTCACGATGAAGTGGTGCACGACATTAATCAGGGCGAGCGCCAGACCGGCAAGGCCGCCTTCGCCTGCTTCATGGACCACATGAACCGCTGCTATAAGGAAAATCTCACCGATATGGTGATCATGGCGAGCGAAGACGGCAAGCGTGCTTCCGCGGAATTCATCGTGAACGGCGAATATCTCGCAACGGATGAAGGTTTGCCCGAAGCCGATGGCCAGAAATACGTCCTGCCAGCCGGTGCCTTCTTTGATCTCAAGGACGGGAAAGTTAGTCGAGTAACGAACTACTATAATCTGAATGACTGGATTGCCCAGGTTGGTGCCTGAGACGCCAGTTTGCCGCAAGCAACCAATTTCCACTATCATGGATATTGACTCCATCATATGAGAGTACAATTCTCATATGATGGAAAACGAAGATCATATTCTTGAACGCTCTATCGGCGAGCGGATCAAAGCACTGCGGGCTGAGAACGGCCTGACGCTGGATGGGCTTGCGTCCGAATCCGGCGTCAGCCGCGCCATGATCTCCCGTATCGAACGTGGCGAGGCGAGCCCCACGGCGTCGCTGCTCGCCCGCATCTGCGCGGCCCTTGGCCTGTCGCTCTCCGGTTTCTTCGCCGAAAACGAAGAGGCTGTTTCTCCGCTCATGAAAAAACGTGACCAGCAACTCTGGAAAGATCCAGAGACCGGTTATGTCCGCCGTGCCGTCTCCCCGCCGCGTGTGGGTTCCGATGTCGATATCGTTGAGGTGGAATTTCCGGCCGGAGCGCGCGTCGGTTTCCCGCCGCATGCGGCAAGCCGGGGAATGACGCAATATGTCTGGCTTTTCGAAGGGGTTCTGGAAATGACGAGCGGCGGAAACATTCACCGGCTGGAGCCCGGCGATTGCCTTTTCATGCCGGTGGGAGAAGGGCACGTCTTCCACAATCCTTCCGAAAAACCTGCCCGTTACGCTGTCGTGCTGGATCAAAGACAGCGCTGATTTCCCCGTAGGAGTTTTTATGGTCACCATCCGCGTGTTGAACCGGCAAGAGACGATCGATGCACTGCCTGAACTCTGCGAAGTCCTCGCCGCCTGCGTGAACGGCGGCGCTTCCGTCGGCTTCATGTTGCCCTTTTCGCCGCAAGACGCCGAACCCTTCTGGCGATCCGTGGCTGAAACAGTGGGCGAGGGTGCGGCCATTCATGTGGCGGCGGAGGTGGATGGCACGGTGGTGGGCACTGTGCAGATCGGCCTTGCGTCAAAGCCCAATCAGCCGCATCGCGGCGATCTGATGAAGCTTCTCGTGCATCCATCTGCGCGGGGCCTCGGACTTGCCCGCATGCTCATGCAAAGGGTGGAGGAAGAGGCAGCGAAACGTGGCCGTACCCTTCTGGTGCTGGATACGGCGACGGGCAGCGATGCCGAGGCGATTTATCCTCGTCTCGGCTGGGAGCGGGTCGGCGTTATACCGGATTACGCCCTGTTTCCGGATGGACGCTTTTGTGGCACCACCCTGTTCTACAAGCGGATCGGCTAGTCTTTTCAGACTTCCGTCTCACTGGCCCGGCTTCAGCGTACGGTTGAAGGCGTTAAGGATCATCGTCTCCAATTGTGCGTGAATATCGGCGCGGCCCCGTGGTCCGGCCGGCTCGCAGATCGGATCGCGCTCGCCGATGGATTTGAGGAACGCATCGGCATCCGGTTTGCACAGCGGCAGGAAGCTGAAATGATTGGCGTCATCCACCTGCTGATAGGTCGCGCCGGGTACGTCGTCCGCGAGTTTATCCGCAAGCACAGCCGGCGGAATTTTGCCCTTGCTGCCGAGATTGATGAAGGTCAGCGGAATATCGATCTCTTTCAGGCTGTCCGGTTTGAAGGCCAGCGCCAGGCCGGGATCGATCAGTACGGCGGAACGGATGCGGGGATCGCGGTTCTGCTGCTCGAAACGGACCTTGTCGAGGGTTCTGAGATCAAGCTTCGGCACGCTGACCGGCTCATTGTTGAGATAACCCCGGCCGCCAGCAAACCATTGGCAATCCATCATCGTGGCATGGTCTTCGCAATAGCGCGCATAGGCATCGAGATCGGCGCGCGCACCTGCAATTTCCATCGCCGCGCTGCCGCCCAGCGAAAAGCCGAGAACGCCAATCCTCTTCGTGTCGATAGCATTCGACCATTTTCCCTCTGCCGTCAGGGCCGTAACGATCGTGGAGAGATCGTCCGTTCGCTCCCAGATTTTCGGCGTATCGGCGGGCGTGGAATCGCCGCTGGTGGTGCCGGGATGATTGGTTCCGGCGACAATGAAACCTTCGCTCGCAAGTTTTGCGGCGATCCATGCCATGCCGGACGCTCTTGAACCCGAGCCGTGGGACAGAAGTACAAGCGGCAGGCGACCTGGTTTCACCGCGCCATCCTTGAACACGGGAGCGCCTTGAAAAATCCGGTCCTCACCGGAAAACGTCTGTGTGCCCTTTCCGTCGGATGGATACCAGACGGTGACGGCAAGGTCCTTGCTGCGTGCTGGCGAATGGATGGCGGTTTCGCTGACGCCGACCGCCTCGCCTGCAAAAACAGGCTGGGTGACGAGAGCGGAAAACAGTATGGTCGTGATGGTGCTGACAGGGCGCATGAAAACCTCGTGCGGCGATTGGGAAGAACGGGATTCAATCTGCGCCGCCACGTATTTTTCGCGTCCTTGATCACGTTAAAGGTCGTCCCGAAACGCGATCTGGTCCATGAACCGGCAATATAAGTCGTTGTGTTCCGGAGATATCATCCTTGCTGTTCATTCCGCTGCCTTTCGTCGTTGCACTTCTGCTGGTTGTCATGTTCATCGTTTTCCTTCGAGGTGGAGACGATGCGCGGACCAACCGGGCATTTCTGGCGCTGATCGTGCTTTGTGCCGTGCAATCCGTCCTTGTCGGCCTGCGCTGGGGGTATGGCGTCATCGAAACGCGCTATGTTCTGCCGATCCTCGCAGCCTGCCTGCCGCCGCTCGTCTACATTGCCTTTCGCGGACTGATGGGAGTGGCGGTGGAAAGCAGGAGAGCAATGCTCGCCAATCTCGTCCTGTCGCCTTTGCTCATTGTCCTCATGGAATTCACCTGGCCGATGGCGATCGATCTTGCGCTGATCGTCATCTTCGTCGGCCACGCCGTCGCCCTGCTTCTTCTGGGAAGAAAGGGACCGGATGGGCTGGATGAGGCGCAATTCGCGAGCGTCGCCTCGGCGCACCGGGCGCTGATTATCGCCGCCATAGCCCTGTGCGTCTCCGCCCTGTTCGATCTTCTGGTGTTTTTCGATTTTGAATGGGCGCATGGGCAAAATGTTGCAGCGCTCGTCAGCAATGCCAATCTTTTCGGATTGTTGTTGATTGGTCTCATGGCCGCATTGGCTGGCGAGAGCAAGGCACCGCAAACGGCCATGGATCCGGCCGCGGAATTGCCGCCGCCGCCGGAGCCGTCCGAGCAGGACCGGGACATCATTGCAAGGGTCGATCGGCTGATGGCGGCGCAGGCGCTTTACCGCGATGAGAACCTGAACCTGTCGCGGCTTGCAAGACGTCTCGGGCTGCCGAGCCGGCAGATATCAGGCGCGATCAATCGCTCGCTCGGCGTCAATGTCTCGCAATATGTCAACCAGCTGCGCATCCGCGAAGCGTGCAGGCTGCTGGAGGAGACGGAGCAATCGGTGACGGCGATCATGTTGTCCTCCGGCTTTCAAACCAAATCCAACTTCAACCGCGAATTTCGCCGCGTCACCGGCATGAGTCCTGTCGACTGGCGGGAGCGTGAAGTGTGGAAACTGGTCTCGCCAAACAAAACGGCCACCCGGCAGATGCCGGATGACCGTTTGAAGATCGTCGGGAAATGATGAGGATCAGAGCGTGCCGTTGCGCTGCTGGATCATCATGTAGGTGTCATAGGTATATTCGGCGATCTGCGCCCAGAGATAGGCGTCCTTCTTGAAGGCCTGCTGGCTCTCGTAGATCTTCTTGAAGTTCTCGTTCTTGGCCGAAATCTCCGCATAGGTGTCCTGCGCCGCCTTATGGCAGACGTCGAGGATTTCCTGGCTGAAGGGTCGCAGGATAGCGCCCTGCGCCACGAGTTCCTTCAGAGCCTTCGGATTGCGCGCATCGTAGCGCTCCAGCATGCTGGCGCTGCCGGCGGCGCAGGCGTCTTTCAGGATGCGCTTGTAGTTTTCAGGCAGCTCGTTGAACTTCTGCAGGTTGACGAAAGCATGCACGGCCGGGCCGCCTTCCCACCATGCCGGGTAGTAGTAATATTTCGCGACCTTGTAGAAACCGAGCTTCTGGTCGTCATAGGGGCCGACAAATTCGGTGGCGTCGATCGTGCCCTTTTCCAGAGCGGCATAGACATCGCCGCCGGCGATCTGCTGCGGTGTCACGCCAACCTTCTGCATGACCTGACCGGTCAGGCCGGCAATACGCATCTTCAGGCCTTTGAGGTCGTCGATGGTGTTGATTTCCTTTCGGAACCAGCCGCCCATCTGGGCACCGGTATTGCCGAGCAGGATCGAGTAGATATTGTGCTGCGCAAGGAATTCATTCAGCAGCTCGTTGCCACCGGCCTGGTTGAACCAGGCATTTGTCTGGCGTGCGTTGAGACCGAAGGGAACAGATGTTCCGAGCGCGAAGGTCGGGTCCTTGCCCACGTAATAATAGGAGCAGGTGTGCGCCATTTCGACGGTTCCTGCCGTCACCGCATCCGCTGCCTGCAGCGCCGGCACGATTTCACCGCCGGCGAAATGCTGAATGACAAAGTTGCCGCCCGACGCTTCCTTGACATGATCCGCAACGATCTGGCCCGCGCCGAAAAGAATGTCGAGGCCCTTGGTGAAGGACGACGTCATGCGCCAGGTGATCTTGGGGTTTTCCTGTGCAATGGCCGGAGCGGCCAGCGCCGTTGCGGTAACACCGGCGCCAACGGCGCCCGCCTTGCGGATAAATGATCTGCGATCCATGTCGATAAGCCCTAATATGTCTGCATATTACAGGCGAACCGCACGGTACGCCTCCCGCCGGCTACTAAACATTTATCCCTGCGGCCATCAAGAGGGAATGTTTGAAACCTGCGTGATCTTACGCATGGCTTGGCAATTGTTGCTTGTACCGTCCTTTCGCTGTTCGGCGCGGCTGCGGCTAGGGCGTGCTGCGCTTTAAGGCCGGGTCATCCAGTGCAGGATTGTAAAACAGCGAAAGCGTCAGGCTTCTGGCGATGCGCTGTGCCGTTTCCATGAACCAGTCGTGGGCCTCTTTGTTTGGCGCAATATCATCAAGCGTGGCGGAAAACAGCGTGAGCCACTGCGGAAAAAGCTCCGCCGACATGCCTTTTACCCCGAGATGGGCCTGTACGGGCTTGCCGCCATAACCGCCATTCTTGAAGGCGACGGCCGTCCAGAACTGTTTCATCCTGGCCATATGCTCCGGCCAGCGCCCGGCGAGCCGCGCATCAAAAACCGGGCCAAGCGTGGGGTGTTCAAGAACGCGGCCGTAGAACGTTTCCACCAGCCGGTCGATGAAACCGGCATCCACGCCGATTTCCGCCATGGCTTTTTCCGCCCTGTCCTGAATTTCCGCGCTGTGGGCGGCTCTCGCCGCAACGTCTTCCTGCATGGTGTTTCCTTTTCCGCGAATTTACCCCGCTGCGATGCGGCCTGCAATGCGACCCTTTGCCTTATTAGAATTATTCTAAGATGGCTTGATCTCGGCAAGGTGCGGATGTATTTAGAATTATTCTAAAAAGGTTTCAGCCATGTTTCGCAGTCTTTTTTCCCTGTCCAAGCGTCCCTTTTCCTCTCTCGGCGAACAGGAAATCCTCGCACTCGCCATTTCGTCCGAAGAAGACGATTCCCGCATCTATCGTTCCTATGCCGATCATCTGCGCGTGCAATATCCGCAATCGGCCAAAGTCTTCGACGATATGGCGGAGGTCGAGCAGCAGCATCGAAATGTTCTGATCGACATGCACCGTCGCCGTTTCGGTGAGACGATCCCGCTGATCCGCCGAGAACATGTACGCGGTTTTTACGAGCGCACCCCGGACTGGCTCGTGAAGAACCTGTCGCTCGAGAAAATCCGTGAGCAGGCCGAATTGATGGAAGCACAGGCGATCCGTTTTTACGATGAGGCCGTCAAGCGCACCAGCGATGCCTCGACGCGCAAGCTGCTCGGCGATCTGGCCGAGGCGGAACGGGGCCACGAAGACATCGCGCAGATGCTGGAAGAAAAACATCTTGATGAAAATGGTCGGACGGAAGAGGAGGAAACCGCAAAGCGGCAGTTTCTTCTGACCTATGTGCAGCCCGGTCTCGCCGGTCTGATGGATGGCTCCGTCTCGACGCTCGCACCTATATTTGCGGCCGCCTTTGCGACACAGGATACGTGGCAGACCTTTCTCATCGGTCTTTCCGCCTCCGTCGGTGCGGGTATCTCCATGGGCTTCACCGAGGCCGCCCATGATGACGGGAAGCTTTCGGGTCGCGGTTCTCCGGTAAAGCGGGGTCTGGCCTCAGGCATCATGACGGCCATCGGCGGTCTCGGCCATGCCTTGCCCTATCTCATTCCGCATTTCTGGACAGCAACGGCGATTGCGGCCGTCGTCGTTTTCGTGGAACTGTGGGCCATAGCCTTCATTCAGAACCGCTTTATGGAAACGCCGTTCCTGCGCGCGGTGTTTCAGGTGGTCCTCGGCGGCTCACTGGTGCTGGCGGCCGGCATTATCATCGGCAACGGATGAAAAAAGAAAGAGCCCGCGATGGCGGGCTCTTGATCTGTCAAACGTTGAGCCAAGTGTCAGCGCAATGCGCCAACCAGAATGTCGCGACCATCTTCGATGGAGACCCAACGGCCCGTATTGAAGGACGCCTGTCGCTTCAGATAGGTGTAGTTGGTGTCGGTCCAGAGCTTCACGTCGTCGGTGAGGTTGTCGAGAATATAGTCGCCATCAGTGGTGCGAAGCGTCAGCACCGCATGGCCTTCGCCGTCAGGCTTGCGCACGACGGTGATCAGCAGATCGGCAACGGAAAAACCGCGCTCGACCAGCTTCTTGCGCTTCAGCAGCACGAAATCTTCGCAGTCACCGGCGGTCGTCGGATATTCCCAGACTTCGTCCTTGCCGTAGATTTCCTGGTCGGTCATCGCCACGATCGTGGTGTTGACGGACGTATTGACCTCGCGAATGACGTCCCAGCCATAATCCGTGACGCGCGGCGGCGGTGTAGCCTTGCTGCGAATGTTGCATTCGTCGGCATATTTCTGACAGAACTCATAATGGCCGATCGGCTGGGAGGTGATCCCGCCCGTCACCATGGAAGGGCTTCCCTTGGTTTCCGCGGTAGCGGAGGCAGCAGTCATTAGCCCGGCGGCAACTGCAAACAGCAGCGCACGCGCCAGCGGTGCGTTCATCATGAAACCCGTCCCTTAATTCTTAACGAAAAGTTAAGAGGGATAGGGGGCTTGAGTCAATCGCTAGCGATCGGTGGCGCGCAAGACTCGTCGAATATGGTTAAGAGCGTTGCGCAAATGCCTATATTGCAAGGGCTTTGACGGCCGCGAGCATCCGCTCGATATCCTGTGGCCGGGAAAGCCGGTGGTCGCCGTCGCGGATCAGCGTCAGCACGACGTCGTCGGACGGAAGATGTTCGAGAAGCTTCAGCGCATGCTGATAGGGGACATCGGGGTCGCGCATGCCCTGCAGGATGTGAACGGGGCAGCCGGTGGTGATGATGCCCTGCAACACACGGTTCTGCTTTCCGTCCTCCATCAGCGCACGGGTGAAGATGTTGGGTTCGGGGCTGTATTCCGAGTGTTCCTCGAAATAACCTTTTTCCGAGAGAGAGGTTTTTTCCGCATCCGTGAGGCTGGGCTCTATCAGCTCCGCGGTGAAATCGGGCGCCGGCGCAATGAGGACCAGGCCGGCAACGGAGGGCGCGCCGCCCGCCTTGCGCAGTTCCTCGACCATGCGCAGAGCAATCCATCCCCCCATGGAGGAGCCGACGAGCACGACGCGCGAAGGCGCCTTTGCACGCACCACGGCAAGCGCCTCTTCCAGCCAGCGGGAAATCGTGCCTTTCCTGAAGTCGCCGCCCGAAGCGCCGTGGCCGGAATAGTCCAGGCGCAGGCAGGCAAGGTCGTTTTCCGCCGCGAAGCGATCGAGTTCAACCGCCTTGGTTCCGGTCATGTCGGAACGATAGCCGCCGAGCCATACCAGCATTGGCGCATTCTCGCCCGAAACCGTCGGGCGATGGAGGAAAGCGATTTCGCGGCTGTCGTTGTCGGGGCCTACGCGCAGGAATTCAGCGGCTTGTTCGGTCATGTATATGCAATTCTCCTGATTTTGGTGCAACAACGGCGGCGTATTTGCAAAAACCGTGACAACAGGTGATCTTTTCGGGCAGATATGCTATTGACTTCGCCACAGCAATAACGACATTTCCGCCGCTTGTACCAAACAAGCTGTTTTTTGCTGACGTGATCCAGAAACAGATCAGGAGAATACGACCATTCGCAGACCTTTCAAAGCCGATGCCCCCGTCAAGGAGGGGCCGCGCTCCAACCGGGAAATTCGGGTTCCCAGAGTTCAGCTTATTGATGAAGAGGGCCAGAACCTCGGTAGCATGCCGACGGATCAGGCTTTGAAACTGGCGGAGGAGGCCGGTCTCGATCTCGTTGAGATTTCGCCGAACGCTGAACCGCCGGTATGCAAGATCCTCGATCTCGGCAAGCTGAAGTACTCGACCCAGAAAAAGGCCGCTGAAGCGCGCAAGAAACAGAAGATCGTCGAAGTTAAAGAAATCAAGATGCGCCCGAACATCGACACGCATGACTATGACGTGAAGATGAAGGCGATGGGCCGTTTCTTTGACGATGGCGACAAGGTGAAGGTAACGCTGAAGTTCCGCGGCCGTGAAATGGCCCACCAGGAACTCGGCATGAAGCTTCTCCTCCAGGTGAAGGAAGACACCCAGGCAATTGCCAAGGTTGAAGCCGAGCCGAAGCTGGAAGGCCGTCAGATGATGATGGTTCTCGCACCGAAATAATCTTTTTACGCGTTCACATCACTGGCGCGTATCCCACCGCAAGGGGAAATTCTCATTCCCCGTTGCGCTTTTAGCCGACTGCGGTTATAAGCGCGCGTCCGAACGGTCCGGCAGGGCATGCCGTGGCCGTTCCTGAATAGCTTGAAATAGGCCTCGTCTGCCTGTTTCGATACAAAAACGGAGTAGCAAAATGCCCAAGATGAAGACGAAGTCCGCTGCAAAGAAGCGGTTCAAGATCACCGCCACCGGCAAGGTTGTTGCAGCCGCCGCCGGTAAGCGCCACGGCATGATCAAGCGTACCAACAAGTTCATTCGCGACGCGCGTGGAACCATGGTTCTCGCCGAAGCTGACGGCAAAAAAGTCGTCAAGAACTACCTGCCGAACGGTCTCTGAGACTTTTCCGCACTTTTGGACACTTTAAGGAGATCATGACATGGCACGCGTAAAACGTGGCGTAACTTCCCGCGCCAAGCACACCAAGACACTCAAGGCAGCCAAGGGCTTCTACGGCCGCCGCAAGAACACCATCCGCGCAGCTAAGGCTGCCGTGGATCGTTCCAAGCAGTACGCTTACCGCGACCGCAAGGTCAACAAGCGCAACTTCCGCGCTCTGTGGATCCAGCGTATCAACGCTGCTGTTCGCGAATTCGGCCTGACCTATGGCCGCTTCATCGACGGCCTGAACAAGGCTGGCATCGAAGTCGATCGTAAGGTTCTGTCCGACATGGCTATCCATGAGCCGGCAGCATTCGGCGCGCTCGTCGAAGCAGCGAAGAAGGCGCTTGAGTACCTCAAGGATGCTGGTACGGCCAACGAGTTTGAAACCGCTGTAAAGTAATTACGGCGCGGACAATCTGTTGTTCATTTGAAACCCGCGCCGGTCCTCCGGCGCGGGTTTTCGTTTTTGGGAATTCACGGCAGTTTCGGCAAAAGCGCGTAACGCTTTTGCGCCGAAGTTGCCAAAAAAGGGTGGGGCATCCGGCTTTTGGCCGACAGGCTCCATTGGGGGCAGAAAATGCTGGTTGCCGCAAGCGAGGCGGAAAAGGCGAAGGGTTTCCACGTCCATCTGGAAGATAGTGATATCGCAGCCTTGATGCGGGCATTGCTTAAAAGCGAACGCCGTGTGCAGAAACTCGAACTCTCCGCAACGACCGTCTGGATCAAGCGCCAGGGCACGGAAACGCCGTCCTGGTGGATAAAGCTGCAGACCTTTCTCGCAAAGCTGCTTCCTTACAGTTTTATGCGCCCGTCGCCGCCGCTCGATGGCGCCGGCCTGATGCGTCGTGAACTCGAATCGCTGCAGGCCTTCAAGGTCCGCGGTTTTCCTGTGCCGCCCATCATCTATTCTTCGCTGACGGCCGTCGTCCTGGGGGATGTCGGCCCCACCATCATGGAACGTATGGACGCGATAAAGACAGCGATGCCGGCGGAGCATGATGCCCTGCTGGTAAAATCCGCCGAGGCGCTCGGCGAACTGCATGCGGCAGGTCTTTGCCATGGCCGCCCGCATGTGCGTGACTTTTTTCTCGCAGACGGCCGTGTCGGTTTCATGGATTTCGAGGAACGCCCGCAGGAGGTCATGCCGCTTGAGACGGCGCAGGCCCGCGATATCTGGCTGCTGTTTTTACAGGTCGCGACCCGAGCCTGCGATGCGCCGAAAACCTCCGACGCGGCCTTCGCCCGCTGGCGCGAAAACGCCCCGCCCCGGGCACTTGAAGAATTGTGCCGTTTGACGGGCATTCTGGGGCGATTTTTACCGCTTGCCCGGTTGATCGGGCGCGTGCGGATGGGTAGTGATCTGCGACGCTTTATCATGGCGACCGACTATCTGATGAATGCTGTGAACCCCGAAGCCGCTCTCAAAAAAACCGGCAAGGCAGGAAAAGATGACTGAACTTGATACCTTGAAATCGCAACTGATGTCGGAGATCGCCACTGCTGCCGATGAGCCGGCCATTGAGGCCGTGCGCGTCTCCGCGCTCGGCAAGAAGGGCTCGGTTTCGGAGCTTTTGAAGACGCTGGGATCGATGACGCCGGAAGAGCGCCAGACCCGGGGCGCTGCCATCAACCAGCTGAAGACCGAAATCACCGACCTCATCGGTGAGCGCAAAAATGCGTTGAAGGATGCCGCCATCGCTGCGCGCCTGAAGGCGGAAACTGTGGATGTCAGCCTGCCGGTTCGCCAGTCTCCGGCAGAGCGCGGCCGCATTCATCCGATCAGCCAGATCGTCGACGAAATCACCGCGATCTTCGCGGACATGGGCTTTTCGATCGCCGAAGGTCCTGATATCGAGACCGATTATTACAACTTCACGGCGCTGAATTTCCCCGAAGGCCATCCGGCCCGCGAAATGCACGACACCTTCTTTTTCCAGCCGGATGAAAATGGCGAGCGTAAAGTGCTGCGCACCCACACCTCGCCGGTGCAGATCCGCACCATGGAAAGCCAGAAGCCGCCGATACGCATCGTCATTCCCGGCAAGACCTACCGTCAGGATTCCGACGCCACCCACTCGCCGATGTTCCATCAGGTCGAAGGCCTTGTCATCGACAAGAAGGCGCATGTCGGCAATTTGCGCTGGATTCTGGAGGAATTCTGCAAGACCTTCTTCGAGGTGGACAGCGTCGTCATGCGCTTCCGCCCGTCCTTCTTCCCCTTCACGGAGCCGAGCTTCGAGGTGGATATCCAGTGCGACCGCTCCGGCCCCATCGTCAAGTTCGGCGAAGGCAAGGACTGGATGGAGATTCTCGGCTGCGGCATGGTGCACCCGAACGTGCTGCGCGCCGGCGGGCTGGATCCGGATGAATATCAGGGCTTTGCCTGGGGCATGGGCCTCGACCGCATCGCCATGCTGAAATACGGCATGCCTGATCTGCGGGATTTCTTCAACGCCGATGTCCGCTGGATGAACCATTACGGCTTCCGCCCGCTCGACATGCCGACGCTGTTCGGCGGTTTGAGCGTTTAATCCGGTTAGCCAAGGAGCAAAGACATGAAATTCACTCTTTCCTGGCTGAAAGAGCATCTCGAAACGGATGCAACGCTGGACGAGATTTGCGGACGGCTGACGGCAATTGGCCTTGAGGTCGAGGACGTGGACGACAAGGCTGCCTATAAGCCTTTCGTCATCGCAAAGGTCGTTTCCGCCGAGAAACATCCCGAGGCCGACCGCCTCAAGGTGCTGATGGTGGACGCCGGCGACGGTAAGCCGGTTCAGATCGTCTGCGGCGCGCCGAATGCGCGCGCCGGCCTCGTCGGTGCGCTCGCTCGTCCCGGCATGTATGTTCCGGGCATCGATGTGACGCTGGCCGTCGGCAAGATTCGCGGTGTCGAAAGCCACGGCATGATGTGCTCTGAAAAGGAGCTGAACATTTCCGACGATCACGACGGCATCATCGATCTGCCGGAGGATGCGCCTGTTGGCACTTCCTTCGCATCCTATGCTGGCCTCGATGATCCGGTCATCGAGATCAATCTTACGCCAAACCGCCCGGACTGCACCTCGATCTACGGCATCGCCCGTGATCTCGCCGCCTCCGGTCTGGGCAAGCTGAAGACGAAGCCTGCGCCGGCCTTCAAGGTCGAAGGCGCAACGCCGGTCACTGTGAAGCTGGAACTGGATGACGCGGCGCTTTGCCCCGGCTTTTCGCTGCGCATCGTTCGCGGCGTGAAGAACGGCCCGAGCCCGAAGTGGATGCAGCAGCGCCTGATGGCGATCGGCCTACGCCCCATCAATGCGCTTGTTGATATCACCAACTACATGACCTTCGATCAGGGCCGGCCGATGCACGTCTTCGATGCGGCCAAGGTCAAGGGCGATCTGACGGTTCGCCGTGCGAAAGAGGGTGAGACGATCCTTGCGCTCGACCAGCGCGAATACAAGCTCGGCCCGAACAATGTCGTCATCGCTGACGAAAAGGGCCTCGAGTCGATCGGCGGCGTCATGGGCGGCGAACATTCCGGCTGCGACGAAAACACCGTTGACGTGCTGATTGAGTCCGCTCTCTGGGATCCGATCAACATCGCCAAGACCGGCCGTTCACTCGGCATCATCACCGATGCGCGTTATCGTTTCGAGCGAGGCGTCGATCCGGAATATATGGTCCCGGGTCTGGAACGCACCACCGAACTGGTTCTGGAACTGTGCGGCGGCGTTGCCGGCGAAGCCAAGGTTGTCGGTTACAAGGGCCATCAGGCCAAGGTCGTGGATTTTCCGCTAGCGGAAGTGAAGCGCCTGACGGGTCTGGAAGTCTCGGCGGAAGAGAGCCTCACCATTCTCAAAGGCCTCGGTTTTGGTGTCGAGGGAACCGACGAACGCGTGTCCGTCACCGTGCCGTCCTGGCGCCCGGATGTTGATGGCAAGGCCGATCTGGTCGAAGAAGTCATGCGCATCCATGGCGTCGACAATATCAAGCCGGAACCGCTGGAAAGCTTCGGCGCGGTCAACGGCCGCATCCTGACGACGCTGCAGATCCGCACCCGCACTGCGCGCCGTGCCTTGGCAAGCCGTGGCATGCTGGAAGCCGTCACCTGGTCCTTCATTCCGGAAGCGCAGGCGAAGCTTTTCGGCGGCGGTTCCCCCGCCCTGAAACTGGCCAACCCCATCGCGGCCGATATGTCGGACATGCGTCCTTCGCTGCTGCCGGGCCTTCTGACTGCCGCACAGCGCAATGCCGACAAGGGCTATGGTGACGTCGCGATCTTCGAGGTCTCCGGCACCTATGAGGGCGATACGCCTGATACGCAGCGCCGCGTTGCCGGCGGTGTGCGTCGTGGTACGGCCTCGCTCGCAGGCAGCGGCCGCATGTGGTCCAATGCTGTGAAGGGCGGCGGCAAGCCCGTGGATGTCTACGACGCCAAGGCCGATGCGCTGGCGGTGCTGGAAGCCTGCGGCCTGCCCATGGCCAATGTGCAGATCGAGGCTGGCGGCCCCGGCTGGTATCATCCCGGCCGTTCCGGCACCATCAAGATGGGTCCGAAGGTCGTGCTCGGCTATTTCGGCGAATTCCACCCGAAGACGCTGTCCGAGCTGGATGTTTCCGGCGCCTATTGCGGTTTTGAGGTCTATCTCGACGCCATGCAGGAGCCGAAGAAGAAGGCGACCCGCACCAAGTCAGCACTTGAGCTTTCGCCTTTCCAGGCGGTCAAGCGCGACTTCGCCTTCGTGGTCGACAAGTCGGTCGAGGCAGGAGCCATCATCAAGGCTGCGACGAGCGCCGATCGCAAGCTGATCACCGGCGTTAATGTCTTCGATATTTTCGAAGGCGCATCGCTCGGCGAAAACCGCAAGTCGGTGGCCATCGAAGTCCAAATCCAGCCAGTCGACAAGACGCTGACCGATGAGGATTTCGAAGCGCTGACGGCCAAGATCGTCGGCAATGTCGAGAAATCGACGGGCGGCGTTCTGCGCGCCTGAAAGCAGCTGATGGAATGAAAAAAGCCGCGGCGGTTGCCGCGGCTTTTTGTTTTTAGCGATTGGCCAATCGCGTCATTCGTTCCGGATAACGTTCCCCCGCAACCTTTGTCGGAGAGAGCAATGCGCCGAGACTGGCAACTTCGTCGGCCGTCAGCGCAACATCCGCTGCCGCCACGTTTTTCTCCAGGTTGGCAATTTTCGTGGTGCCGGGGATCGGCACGATGAAATCGCCCTGCGCCATGACCCAGGCGAGCGCCAGTTGCCCTGCGGTAACGTCTTTCGCGGCCGCCATATCTTCCAGCAGCTGGATGAGGGCCAGATTGGCATCGAAGTTTTCGCTTTGGAAGCGCGGCAGGCTGCGGCGGAAATCGTCGGAGGCAAGCCCGTCGAGCGACTTCAGCGCGCCCGTCAAAGCGCCGCGCCCGAGCGGGCTGAAGGGCACGAAACCGATGCCCAGTTCGCGGCAGGTGTCCAGCACGCCATTTTCTTCGGGATCGCGGGTCCAAAGCGAATATTCGCTCTGAATGGCCGCAATCGGGTGAACGGCATGCGCCTTGCGAAGGGTCGCCGCACTCGCCTCGGAAAGGCCGAGCGCCTTCACCTTGCCTTCCCGCACCAGATCGGCCATTGCGCCGACCGTCTCTTCAATTGCCACGTCCGGATCGACGCGGTGCTGGTAATAGAGGTCGATGACATCGACACCCAGCCTTTTCAGTGAAGCTTCGGCGACGGCACGAACATTTGCCGGCGAACCGTCCACACCCTGGATCATCTCCGCCGAAGGTTTGCTGTCGTCGATGCGGAAGCCGAATTTGGTGGCGATGACCACCTGATCGCGATAGGGCTTCAAAGCCTTGCCAAGGAGGATTTCGTTTTTGAACGGCCCATAAACTTCTGCCGTATCGAACAATGTGACGCCAAGCTCGACGGCGCGATGCAACGTTGCGATAGAACTGCTTTCATCATTTGAAGGTCCATAAGCATGGCTCATGCCCATGCAGCCAAGGCCGAGTGCAGAAACGGAGAGGTCTTTTCCGAGAATTCTGTGTTTCATTTGCCTGTCCTTTGTCAGAGCGCGCCTTGAAAGCTATCCCGCAGTTTCCCACGGAGCATGTGTCCAAGACGTTTAATATACCCTTGGGAGTGGGTACGGGCAAAACATACTGCCCATCGGTGGTAAAAATAATCGCTGCAAATCCGCTTGGGTTGTTCTATCATTTAGAACAATGAACCGTGTGCAACTCTCCCAGCTGGCCGTTCTTGCCGCCGTTGCCGAAGGCCGCAGCTTTCGCAAGGCCGCCGCCGAATTGGCCATCGCGCCTTCCGCTGTCAGCCACGCCGTCTCGTCGCTGGAGGCAAGCCTTGGCCTGCGGCTGCTTCACCGCACCACCCGCAGCGTCTCTCCGACGGAGGAGGGTAAACGGCTGCTCGAAACGTTGGGACCGGCTCTTGCCGATATCGATACGGTCATCCAGACGCTTGCCGAGCACGGCGGAAGGCCGGCGGGTCCTCTGCGTATCACCCTGCCTCGGCTTGCGGCCGAGGACCTTATCGTGCCCCGGCTGGGGGAGTTCCTGCGGTTCTATCCCGACATATCACTCGAAATCTCAACGGATGATCGCTTCGAAGATATCGTCGCGAAAGGCTTCGATGCCGGTCTGCGGCTCGGAGAGCACCTCGATGCGGATATGATTGCGGTGAAAGCGAGTGGTGCATGGCGCGGCGCGATTGTTGGCGCGCCCTCCTATTTCGCAGAAAACCCTCCGCCATCCGATCCGAGGGATCTCATCCGTCACCGCTGCATCCGCCGGCGTTTCGCGAGCGGCCTTATCTATCGCTGGGAACTGGAGAAGAATGGCAAGCCGCTGGTGGTGGATGTACAGGGACCGCTGATCCTGTCGGACCAGAGCCTCATTCGCCGGGCGGCAATAGATGGGGCGGGCCTTGCCTTTGTTTTCGAACAGCGCGTCGAGGACGATATCAGGGAGGGCAGGCTCATCCGCGTGCTGGAGGATTGGTGCGCGCCCTTTGACGGTTTTTATATCTATTATCCCTCGCGCCGGCAGATGCGCCCGGCGCTGAGGGCTTTCGTAGATTTCTTCCGCTTCAGGGGTGATCAGAACTTGATGCGATAGCGGATATGGCCATCGCTTTTCACGTAGCTGTTATAGAGATTCTGGGCCCGGTGATTGTGCTCGTCCGTGTTCCAGTAAAGCCGTGACCAGCCTCTTTCGGCGCAGATGGCGATGAGATCGTCTATCAGCGCCCGACCTGTTCCCTTTCCGCGGATCGAGCCGTCGACGAACAGGTCTTCCAGATAGCAATCGGGTGTTTTGACCCAGGTGGAATCATGGAAGTGATGGATGGCGAAACCGGCCATCGTGTCGCCGAGCAAGGCCACACGCATGGAAACACGCGAGGCGGGGTCGAGAATACGCGCCCAGGTATGCTCGGTCACGTCGTCGGCAAGGTGGACATCGTAGAAAGCGAGATAGTCGTTCCACAGGCGCAGCCATTCCGCCCGGTCACTCGGCTGTGCGTCGCGAATTGTAAGATCCATGTCACGCACCTGCTTTGTCGAGAAGAGCCATCATCTCGTCTGTCAGCTTCAGATTGACGGCGCGTTTGAAACTATCGAGCTGCGACAGGCTGGTGGCGCTGGCAATTGGAGCCGTTACGGCACTCTTCCGCAGCAGCCAGGCCAGCGCGATATCAGCGAGCTTGGCCCCGGTTTCCACGGCAACCGCATCCATGGCCCCCAGAATGGCAAGGCCGCGTGTGTTGACGTAATCGCCTACCCGGTAGCTGCGGGCAACGCCCTCGGTGTCGGCCTTGGCGCGATATTTGCCGGTGAGGAAACCGGCCGCGAGGCTGTAATAGTTGATGACGCCGATCTCTTGCTTCACACAAAGATCGGCAAGCGGGCCTTCGAAATCCGCGCGATTATAGAGATTATACTCCGGCTGAAGCACGTCGTAGCGTGGCAGATTGTTCTTTGCGGCCGTGTCCAGCGCGTCCTGAAGCTGGCTTGCGGAATAGTTTGAGCAGCCGATGGCACGAATTTTTCCCTGTTCCTTCAGCTTCGCGAAGGCGGCGAGCGTTTCCTCCAGCGGCACATCCGCATCCGGCTTGTGGGCAAGGTAGAGGTCGATATAGTCGGTCTGCAGCCGCTTCAGGGAAGCCTCGACGGCTTCCGCGATCCACTTGGTGCTGAGACCGGTCTTCTGGCCGCGATTGTCAAAACCGACCTTGGTGACGATCACCGCATCCTCACGCCTGACACTGGACTGCTTCAGCCATTTGCCGATGATGGCCTCGGACTCACCGCCCACATGCCCGTCCACCCAGGCGGAATAGACATCTGCCGTGTCGATGGCATTGAACCCCGCATCGAAAAAGGCGTCGAGCAGGGCAAAGGAAGTCTTCTCATCCGCTGTCCAGCCGAACACGTTGCCGCCGAAGACGATCGGGGCGATGGAGAGGCCGGTGCGGCCGAGGCTTCGTTTTTCCACGGGGAATGCTCCTGTTGCTGTCTTTATGGCAAGGTAGCAACTGCCTGCCGGCATAACCATTCAATTCCTTTGATGGCATTCATCAGGCAGCGGCAGGGTCTGCGAACAATCAGGCGTGAAAACCGCGATAGTGGCTGGGCGGATGGCGATTGTGCTGCTGCCAGACGCGCCGCAGATGCCGGGCGGAGGCAAAGCCCGCCCTTTCCGCGATGGTCTCCATATCCAGCCGGCTGTTGGCGAGAATGTCGCGGGCGAGATTGACCCGCATCAGGTTGACATAGTCTATGACGCTGATGCCGGTATGCTCGCGAAACAGGCGCGACAGATGCCTTTCGCTGAGCGCCGCAATATCGGCCAGCCGCTCCAGCGACCAGTCCTGCGCCGGCTCGGCCATCACCCGGTCCTGAACCCGGTGAATGGCGGGGTGGATGTGGTTGCGGCCGGTGAGCCAAGGGGAGATTTGCGGATCGCTGCCGCTGCGTCTTAGATAAACGACCATTGTTTTGGCAATGCGGGCCGCAACGGCCGGGGATGTCAGCCGGGAAACCACATGCAGCATCAGGTCGATGCCGGCGGAAATACCGGCACTTGAGAAGCGGTTGCCATCCTCAACGAAAAGGCGGTTTTCGGCCACCTGCGACAGCGGCGCGATGCGGCGCAGCCCTTCAACGCAATCGGCATGAGTCGTGCAGTTTCGCCCGTCGAAAAGTCCCGCTTCACCCGCCAGCAGCGCGCCGGAACAGATGGAAATGACTGTCGTATCGGCACGCACCGCGCGGCGCAGCCATGCCGCAAGCGCCTGCCGCTCTCGCCGTGTCTGTGGATCATTGTCGAAGCGTGACGTGCTGCCCGAGATCAGCAGGAAAGCACTTTCCGGCAGGGTCGCGGGCAAACTCTCCAGCCCGGAAAGCCCAAGGCCGATGGAAGATTGTTGTTCGCCACTCGCAGCAATGTATCGGCAGTCGAAATGGATGTCCCGTTGTTCCGTGTTGGCATAACGGATTACTTCGAGCGGACCGGCAATGTCCAGCAACAGCGCGTGAGGCGGCACAAGCGTATAAAAGGGAATGATGCGCGTGCCGCCTCTATCCATCATGCGGCCTCTTTGACGGTGGCAAGCACGTCGTTGACGGTTAGGATGCGCGCGAAGCGGCCAGCCAGCACCAGTTCGGTCCGTTTGCGGATATCGTCCGGGCTGAAGACGGTGCCGGAAGCATGTGTCATCGGGAAAGTCAGCGTCGCTTCGGTGACGTAATCGACGCTGTAACCAAGATCGGAAGCGTGCCGTGTGGTGGTTTCGCAGCATTGTTCGGTGCGGATGCCGGAGATGATCAGCCGGTTGATACCTTTCTGCGTCAGCCAGATTTCGAGGCCGGTGCCGGCAAAAGCCGAATGGCGGTTCTTGTGAAAGGTGACATCAGGGGTGATCCCCACACCCTCCAGCGCCCGGATATAACCGCTGTCCTTCGAGAAGGCCCTGTCGCCATCGACATGGAAGATTTGCACGACTGGAATGCCCGCGGCTTTGGCGCCATCGATCAGCGCCTGCTGTTTCTCCAGATAGGCGGCCAATCCGCTTTCCTCGAAATAGGGGGCATGCCGAAAGGACTCTTGAACGTCGATGACCAGCAGGGCCGTATGGGAAGAGGACATTTCATGTATCTCCATTAGGTTTATGCCTAGCATAATTCCTTTTATAAAGTGCGGAGAAAAGCAGATATGCCGACAAAGAGAGGACAAATCCAGCCATCTTTGATCTATCACTCACCTACGGCTTGCCATGACGTGTGACGATGATAAGTTTCCGCTGAATGGCAGAGCGGGAGAATGGAATGCTGCGCTTCGGAATAATCTCAACGGCGAAAATCGCTCAGGATCACGTCATTCCGGCGATACAGGATGCTGATAACTGCGTGGTCAGCGCCATCGCCAGCCGGGATCTCGCCAAGGCCCGCGCAGTGGCGGATCGTTTTTCCGTGCCACACGCTTTCGGCTCCTATGAGGAAATGCTGGCATCCGATGTCATCGACGCGGTTTACATTCCGCTTCCGACGTCGCAGCATGTGGAGTGGACCATCAAGGCAGCTGATGCCGGCAAACACGTTCTGTGCGAAAAACCGATTGCGTTGAAGGCGGGGGAGATCGATGCCCTTATCGCTGCGCGTGACCGCAACCGCGTTATCATCTCGGAGGCCTTCATGGTCACCTATGCGCCGGTCTGGGCAAAGGTGAAGGAGTTGCTGGCCTCGGGCGCGATCGGAACGCTGAAGCATGTGCAGGGCGCTTTCAGCTATTTCAACCGCGATCCCGGCAATATGCGCAATATTCCCGAACTGGGTGGCGGGGCCTTGCCCGATATCGGCGTCTACCCCACCATTGTGACGCGCTTCGCCACCGGCGTGGAACCGAGGCGCGTGCAGGCCACCGTCGAGCGCGACGCGGAATTCGGCACCGATATCTATTCCAGCGTCAGGGCTGATTTCGGCGGTTTCGAACTGAGTTTTTATCTGGCCACACAGCTTGCCGCCCGACAGCTGATGGTTTTCCATGGCACTGACGGATACATCGAGGTCAAATCTCCCTTCAACGCCAATCGTTGGGGTGCGGAAGAGATCGAGCTGACCAATCAGGCCCATAACCAGTCGCAAATCTTCCGGTTTCAGGATAGTCGCCAATATAAGCTGGAGGCGGAGGCCTTTGCGCGTGCGGCAAAGGGTGAGGGCGAAGTGGTCACGCTGGAAAGCTCGAGGAAGAACCAGCTTTTCATTGACGCCATTTACCGGGCGGCGGAAAAGGACGGATGGGAAATGGTTTAGCCCTGATCTTGCCGTTGCCTTTGAAGCCGCCAATAGCCGTAAAGCGCCAGCACAAATGCTGCGAGTGCTGAAAAGGCAAGCGGGACGAGCGGCTGCACCAGCGGGTTGCGCCATTGCAGCAGGGCAAACAGCCCGACGCTGACGATACGCGAGGTAAGCGTGACGGCATTTGTCAGGAAGCTGTTCAGCCGGGCGGATGCCTCACCATTCGAACGGTTCAGCCGCCAGCTTGTTGCAAGCCCCGTTGCCGCGCCCGGCAAACGGGCGGCGAGCGGATCGACGCCGAGATAGAAAATAAGCAGACAGGTAACAACGATATCAGCGGCCAGTCCGCAAATCTCGGTCAGCGCAAAGTGCGAAAGCCTCAAGGCCGCGGACTTTTAGAGGGTCGGCTGGGTGGAACGCGGGCGCTGCAGCACCAGAAGGCTGATAACGACACCCACGACACCGAAATTGTAACCGGCGAGCGCCAGAAGCAGCGACATCAAGGGCACGGCCGTGGATGAAAGTGCGATCGCCACGCCATAGGCGCCAATAATCATCATGCAGATGAAAACGATGCTGAAAACCGAACGCAACGCAACTGCGGTTACGCCGAGCACTGTGGCGGTAAGAAAAATCATGATGCCGCCTCCTCTTTGGTTGCCGGGCCTGGGACAGACGTAACGCCGTCTTCCCTAACGAACCCTTGTTTTCTCCTCCAATCCCCATTTTCCTAACTCGTTAGTTGAGGATATGGTTTCATCGCCGTTAAAATGGGCCGGGCCGGTGCCGGCATTTCCGAATCGACGGGTTTTGGTTACAAACGGGCATGAGCGATATCTTCTCCCACGCAGCATTGAGCAATCTTGCCGAGTTCTCGGTGTCCGAACTGTCGGGTTCCATCAAGCGCACGGTGGAGACGGCTTTCGAGCAGGTGCGGGTGCGTGGCGAGATTTCCGGCTATCGTGGGCCGCATTCTTCAGGGCACGCCTATTTCTCGTTGAAGGACGACCGCGCCCGTATCGATGCGGTGATCTGGAAAGGCACGTTCTCGCGGCTGAAGTTCCGCCCGGAAGAAGGCATGGAGGTCATCGCCACCGGCAAGGTCACCACCTTTCCCGGCTCCTCGAAATACCAGATCGTCATAGAAAGCCTCGAGCCTGCCGGCGCCGGCGCGCTGATGGCGCTCTTGGAAGATCGCCGCCGGCGGCTGGCTGCGGAAGGGCTGTTTGACCCGGCCCGCAAGCGCCGCCTGCCGTTCATGCCGCGTGTCATCGGCGTCGTCACCTCGCCGACGGGTGCGGTCATTCGCGATATTCTTCACCGCATTTCGGATCGCTTTCCGGTCCATGTCGTCGTCTGGCCGGTCAAGGTGCAGGGCGAAGGCTCGGGCGAGGAAGTGGCGAACGCCATTCGCGGCTTCAATGCGCTTCAACCCGGTGGTGAAATAGCGCGACCGGATGTGCTCATCGTCGCGCGTGGCGGCGGCAGCCTGGAGGACCTCTGGAGCTTCAACGATGAAATCGTCGTGCGTGCCGCCGCCGAGAGCGAAATCCCGTTGATTTCCGCCGTGGGGCACGAGACCGATACGACATTGATCGACTATGCCGCCGATGTGCGTGCGCCGACACCGACGGGGGCCGCCGAAATGGCCGTGCCGGTGCGGGCCGAGCTGGAAGCGCAGCTTTCGGGCCTTGCCGCGCGTCTATCAGGCTCGGTATCGCGGCAGATGGACACTCGCCGTCAGGGCGTGCGGGCGCTGGTGCGCGCGCTGCCGTCGCTCGATCAGCTTCTCGCTTTGCCGCGCCGCCGTTTTGATGAGGCTGCAAGCGGTCTTGGGCGTGGGCTTGAAATGACGACGCTAAATAAGCGCCGCGCTTTCGAACGCTCCGCTTCGGGCTTGAGGCCAGAAACTCTGCTGAATGGCCTCAAGCACCACAGGCAGCGGATTACCGAGCGCATGCACCGCGCCGAGACTCTGGTGGAGCGCCGTCTCTTGCAGGGAAAAGGCCGCGTCGATTCGTTCGATTCTTCGCTGCGTTCGCTTCCCGCCCGCCTGCTCGGTCAGCTGGAGCGACAGAAGGAACGGGTCGTCACCGCAGCACGCCGCGCTGATACCGCCGTGCTGCACCGCATGGCGCAGAACCGCTCGGGCCTTGCCGCGCATAGTCGCGTTTTGGAATCGCTGTCCTACAAGAATGTGTTGAAACGCGGCTATGCCGTGATCCGCGACGAGGAAAACCGGCCGTTGACCCGCGCCGCCGCCATTGCTTCCGGCGCTGTCGTATCGATGGAATTTGCCGATGGCCGCGTTTCCGCCATCACAACGGGAGAGGGGATGCCGTCCCCGGATGCCGCCACTGCGCCAAAAAAGAAGCCGGCAAAACCGGCTTCTTCTGGCCCAACGGATCAGGGCAACCTGTTCTGATCAGATCGACGCCGCATCCGAAAAACGGCGGCTGACGGTAAACGTCTTTTCGATATCGGGATGCAGCTCCATGCCAAGGCCGGCGCCCGGCGGCACGGTGATCATGCCGTTCTTCACCTCTGGCAATGCGGTGACGAGATCGCGATACCAGGTCTTGTAGAAGGCGCGCACACTTTCCTGCACCAGCGCATTCGGCGCGTTGAGCGACAGATGGGTGGAGGCGCAGAGCACGACCGGGCCGGTGCAATCATGCGGCGCGACGGGCAGATGCCAGGCTTCCGCCATGGAGGCGATCTTGCGCGCCTCGGAAAGCCCGCCGCACCAGCTGATATCAAGCATCACCACGCCGGCGGCACCCGTTTCCAGCAGATCGCGGAAAGCCCAGCGGGAACCGAGCGTCTCTGATGCGGAGATGGGCGCGGGCGAAACGGCGGCATACCGCGTCAGGCTGGAAAGACTGTCCATCTTGATCGGGTCTTCGTGCCAGAAGGTCTGGTATGGCGTCAGCGCCTTGGCGATCTGCATGGCGGGCAAAAGCTGCCACATGGAGTGAAACTCCACCATGATATCCATCTTGTCGCCCACGGCCTTGCGGATTTTCTCAAATGGCTCGAGCGCGCTTTTCAGGTCCGGCATAGAGATATATTGCCCGCGCGTCTTTTCCGCCGCCGCGTCGAAAGGCCAGATCTTCATGGCCGTGATGCCGTCTTCCAGCAGCGAATGGGCGAGCTCGTCCGCCCTATGCAGGAAGCCGTTCAGATCGTCGTAGTCCTTGCCGCCGGAGAGGCCGTAATTGGCTGTCTGCTGCCCGGTCGCCTTCTTGATGTACTCCGTGCCCGCGCAGGTATTGTAGGTGCGGATTTCCTTACGGCTGAAACCGCCGAGGAGCTGGGCGATCGGCTGGTTGGTTGCCTTGCCGAAAATATCCCAGAGCGCGATATCGAAAGCGGAATTGCCGCGTACCTCCGCTCCCGACGAGCGGAAACCGAGATAACCGACGAGGTCCTGCGCCAGAAGATCAATCTGCAGCGGATCGCGGCCGATCACGCGGGGTGCGATATATTCGTGCACATAGGTTTCCACCGTCTCGGCGCCATAGAAGGTTTCGCCAAGCCCGGTAATGCCCTCATCCGTATGGACCAGAACCCAGAGCAGGTTTGCCCGTTCCGCCACACGGACGGTCTCAAGTTTCGTGATTTTCATGAAGTGTCTCCTCCAGAGGCAAGTCGTGTTCCGTCTGGAACCGTGTTGAAAAAATCAGGCGATGCCGGCGGCCAGAAGCGCGTGCACGCTTTCATCGAAATGCCGCGCCATCAGTGTTGAGGCCGTTTGCGGATCGCCCGCAGCTATGGCCTGTCCAATGGCGATGTGAAGTTCACCTGCGGCATGACGCTGTGCGTCGGACGTGCGGCTCTTCCAGCCGATCGGCCAGGTCTGGCGCGTCACATTCTGAAAGGCGCCGAGAATGAGTTCGAAAACCGGGTTCTTGGATGCTCTGGCGACGGCAAGGTGAAAGGCCAGGTCGTGCTCCATGACCTTGTCGTTGTCGCCGAAATCCCGCTCCATATTGTTGGCATGGTCGAGAATGGTGAGCGCTTCCGCATCGGTTCGCCTCAGCGCCGCGAGCGTCACGGTTCGGACTTCGATCGTGCGGCGTACATCGTAAATCTGCTGGATATTGATCTGTTCGGTGTGAATGCCATGTTCGAACATCAATGACATCGCACCATGGTCCAGCGTCGCCACCGTGGCGCGCTTGCCGGCGCTGACATCGATCAGCCGCATGGCCGAAAGGGACCGGAAGGCCTCGCGGACGACGGTGCGCGAAACGCCGAGCTGCTGTGAGAGCGAAAGCTCGCTGGGGAGTTTCGCCCCGGGCGCAAGTTCGTTTTCCCTGATGTGGCGGGTGATCGCGCCGATCGTGCTGCTGACGAGACCGGATTCATGCGGAATGGCACTTAACATTTTTCCTCCAACCTGTAGTACAGGTTTATGGAAAATTGCTTACAGGATTTTCTGCGGCGAAACAAGCGCCATCATGCTGCCATTGCGTGTTTGCCCGCCCGGAAAGCCTATTCTTCGAAATCCTGCAAAAATCGTTTCAGCAGTTGGTTCAGCGTCGCACGCTCTTCTTCGCTGAGGCCGGCAACCAGACGGTGCTGGTTTTCGACGTGAGCGCCGGCCGCTTCCTCGACAATGGCAAACCCCCGCTCCGTCAACGATATCAGGACGCTGCGCCGGTCATTCGGGTTGTGTATGCGCTCCACCAGCCCCGCTTTTTCAAGCTGGTCGATGCGGTTGGTCATGGTGCCGGAGCTTACCATCGTCATGGCCAGCAAATCGCCGGGGGAGAGCTGATAGGGCGAACCGGAGCGGCGCAATGTCGCCAGAACATCGAAAGCGGAGGAGGAAAGCCCATGTTTCAGCAGCACCGCCTCCACCTCCCGGCCGAGATGGATGGTGAGACGGTTCAAGCGCCCGAGGAGCCCCATGGGGCCGACATCGAGATCGGGCCGCTCCCTGCGCCATTGCGCCAGAATGTGATCGACGTGGTCCAGTGGTTCTTTGCTCATCCCCAAGGCATAACAATTGATATCTTGACGTCAAGATAAAATCGGCTAAGTTCCATTTATCTTGATGTAGAGATTCTTGAAATGAAGAAAAATACGACCTATGCCGCCGATGTGCTGGTGACCGCCCTTGCCCCGGCCATTTGGGGAACCACCTATTTCGTCACGACGGAATTTTTGCCACAGGGATATCCCCTGCATGTCGCCATGCTGCGCGCATTGCCGGCCGGCGTGCTCCTGCTGCTTTTCGTGAGAAAGCTGCCGCAGGGCGTCTGGTGGCCGCGCAGCTTCATTCTCGGGGCGCTGAATTTCTCGTTCTTCTGGGCAATGCTTTTTGTTTCAGCCTATCGGCTGCCGGGCGGCGTGGCGGCAACGGTGGGCGCAGTCCAGCCCCTGATCGTGATTGGCCTCTCCCGGCTGTTTCTCTCAGCACCCGTTCGGCCGCTGGCCATCGCAGCCGGTTTTCTGGGTATTGTCGGTGTCGCGCTTCTGGTTCTGGCGCCGGGTGCGGCACTGGATGGTATCGGCGTGGCGGCGGGTCTCGCCGGCGCCGTATCCATGGCTTTTGGAACGGTGCTGACCCGCAAATGGCGGCCGCCGGTGTCGAACCTCACATTCACCGCGTGGCAACTGACGGCCGGCGGCATCCTGCTGCTGCCGGTCGCCTATTTCCTGGAGCCGGCCCTGCCGACACCGACAGCGGCCAATATTCTCGGCATGACCTATCTGGGTATTATCGGCGCCGCCTTGACCTATTTCCTGTGGTTCCGCGGGCTGACCCGTATCGAACCTTCCGCCGCCGCATCGCTCGGCTTTCTAAGCCCGGTCGTTGCAACCCTGCTCGGCTGGCTGGCGCTTGGCCAAAGCCTCGCGCCAGCACAGGTCGCAGGTTTCGTCGCGGTGCTTTTCAGCATCTGGCTCAGTCAGCGCAGCCAGTTGCCGAGATAGGTCCCGTCAGGCCCATTCGCCCTTGCGCATCACCGGAACCGTGGAGCCATCCGGCTTCACGCCATCAATGTCCACCTTGTCGGAGCCGATCATCCAGTCGATGTGGATCAGGCTGGAATTGCCGCCCTGCGCCGTGATCTGCTCCTGCGACAGCGAGGCGCCGTCAAGGAAGCATTTCGAATAGCACTGGCCGAGCGCGATGTGGCACGAGGCGTTTTCATCGAACAGCGTGTTGTAGAACAGGATGCCGCTTGCCGAAATCGGCGAGGAATGCGGCACCAGAGCCACTTCGCCCAGACGCCGCGCACCCTCATCGGTGTCGAGCACCTTGTTCAATACAGCTTCGCCCTTGGACGCCTTGGCTTCGACGATGCGGCCTGCCTCGAACTTCACCTGGATATCGTCGATCAGCGTTCCCTGATGCGACAGCGGCTTGGTGCTGGAAACGTAACCATCCACGCACAGCGCATGTGGTGTGGTGAACACTTCTTCAGTCGGAATATTCGGGTTGCAGGTCACACCATTCTTGGCGGTAGAGGCGCCGCCATGCCATTCGTGGCCGTCCGCGAGGCCGATCTTCACATCCGTGCCGGGGCCGGTGAAATGCAGCGAAGCGAAGCGTTCGCCGTTCAGCCATGCCGAGCGCTTGGCGAGATTGGCATTATGCTGCGCCCATGCGGCGACCGGATCGGCCAGATCCACCCGCGAGGCGGCGAAGATGGCATCCGCGAGCTTACGGACCGCTTCGTCTTCCGTCACATCGGGAAAGACCTGCTTTGCCCAGGAGGGGTTGGGATAGGAGATGATGTTCCAGTTGATGTCGAAATTGGAAATCTTCTCCAGCGCCGGCTTGTAGGCGGTGGAGTTGGCCTTGTTGGCGCGCGCCACCTTGGCCGGGTCCTGTTCGGCCAGCAGCATGGGGTTATCGCCGGCGATTGCAAGCCGCGCCGCGCCATTGGCATAGGCCTTTGCCATGCCCTCATAAAGCCAGCCGGAAGCACGGTCGAAATTGGAGTCGCTGGCATGGCGATAGCGCGAAAGCGTGGTTTCTTCATCGGAATAAAAGGTGGTGACCAGTCCGCCACCCGCCAGATAGGCGTGTTTGGTCAAAAATCGCACCAGCGGCAACGCTGCCAGCGGCGCGGTGATCACCAGATCCTGGTCCTTCTGCAATTGCAGGCCGACCTTGACGGCGACTTCAGCCAGTTTTTCGAGTTTCACGGGATCGATGGGAGAAACGGTCATGATCTGCCTTCGTCTATTTCAATCGGAGGCGCCGACCATAGCCCATTCCTCCCGAAAGCCAAACGCTTTCAGGCATGCTTCCCAGCGCGTCAATCAGCGACCAGCGGTGCGGCAATGGCCTTCAGCGCCATTTGGGCATCGCGGGGCGAAAGCCTCACTTGCAAGCCACGCTGCCCGCCATTCATGTAGACATAATCATGCGTGATCGCCCCGGCCTCGATGGCCGTCGGCACCTGTTTCTTCTGCCCGAAAGGGCTGATGCCGCCGACATGGTAACCGGTGGCGCGCTCGGCATCGGCGGGCTTCATCATGCTGGCGGATTTGCCTCCGAAGGCGGCGGCCAGCTTCTTCATGCTGACTTCACGATCCGAAGGGACGACAACGCAGACCGGCTTGCCGTCCAGCTCCGCCATCAACGTTTTCAGCACCAGATGCGGCGGCTCACCGATCGCCTCGGCCGCCTGCAGGCCGATGCGGTCGGCACTCGGGTCGTAATCATAGGTCACAGTGGTGAAGGCAACGCCTGCCTTGGCCAGCATCTGGGTGGCGCGGGTTGTTTTGGACATGGCGGGTTGCAGTCACGCAAAAAGGGTCTGGTAGGTTTCAGGCTTGAAACCGACAGTTATCTTGCCCTTCGCCTCCAGCACCGGGCGCTTGATCATGGAAGGCTGCTGCAGCATCAGCGCGATAGCCTTCTCACGGGTCAGGTCGGTTTTCTGGCCGTCGTCGAGTTTTTTGAAGGTGGTGCCGGCGCGGTTGAGAACCGTTTCCCAGCCGGCGGCGTCACACCATGTTTCCAGATGGGCGCGGTCGATGCCCGACGCCTTGTAGTCATGGAAAGAATAGTCGACGCCATGGGTCTCCAGCCAGCTTCTGGCCTTCTTCATCGTGTCGCAGTTCTTGATGCCGTAAATGGTGATCGTCATGCTGCCAGCCTCTTTGTCTTCAAGCTCTTCGGCATAACAAAATATCCGCCTTATTCAACCCGCCCGCTGAAATGCCCTGCGTCGTTGGGAAGAGTGGCGGCTGAGCCATGCGAAATCGCAATAGCTGATATCCGAACGAGCGCGAGCAAAGCTGCATGGCTTCCCTGCTGCATCATGAGTTGTAGAACGGGGCCGAAATGCCCATTATCTGGGCATCAAAGATGGAGAGAAAAATGCGTCAGGTTGCAAAGACATCGCGTAACTTCTTCGGTGAAACTTTCGCCGTTCTCGGTGCAGCGCTCTCGGTTTCGGCCGCTGTTCGCGCACATCGCAAGCCCGCCCGTGCCGATCTCGAAGCTCTCGGTATCGACGGTAAGGCTTTCGACAAGGTACAGCTCTAAGCTGGTGATTGTCCGTTGCGAGGCGATACCGCCTCGCTTGCGCTCAGCATCGACAACCGGATCGGTTTTCGACTGGCGCGGTGGATAAGCTGATGGCGCGAAAAGCGCCCCGGCTTTGCAAGAAAAGGTTCCGTATAGCTTTCAACAGCGGATGCGGAAACGACTATCGGCGTGGGAAGTGCTATGTCGCTTCGGGTGTATCTTATCGCATCGCCGCCCTTTGCATCGGCCGTTTCGAAGGCCCGATCACTTTTCCCGGCAAATGTAACTGGCTTTCAGGCCGCTCATAACGGTCTGCTTTTGGCGAAAGTGCGAAGCGCTCGAGCAATTCATGCCGCGTTTCGCCATTGTGACTGAACACAAGTTCGAAGTTCCCCGCCAGCCAGCTATAGGGTTTCTCAACCTGCATCAGCTCGATTTTCCCGCAGCCGTAGATCATGGTGAGATGCGGTGTAAAAGACGATGCGGCGACATAGGGCAGGTTTGCTCGCCAAAGGGAGCGCTGCACCATCTTCGCCAGAGCCTTAAGCTCCTGCATCTCGCTGCCACTGCGTAGCACCAGACTGTTGCGATTGCCGAAGAGCGACGATCCATCGAATGTGATCGGAACGGGCCGCGCCTTGATTCCCCCGAGCGCCGACTTCAGCCGATGTACCAGCCCGTGAGGCACGGTCTCAAAACATCCGACACAGAGCAGGGTTATATGCAGAAGCTCCGGCGGATAGGCCTCACGCTTCGTCCGCCCTTCGGCATGGCGCGACGCATCGGCAAAAATTCGTTCCGCCAAGGTTGCCGGCGGTTTCACCATGATCAGCAGCTTGCTGCTTGATCGCGGATTGAAACGCCGTATTTTCTCCGGCTCCCACCCTTCGAAGCAAAGCTGCCTGGAGCCTCCTTCCTCTGCCAACTCGAAACTCATGATGATGCTCCATGGCCTTTGCCAAGGCCGCGATATTATCATCACCGGTTAAAATTGAAAGAACAAAAAGAGAACAAGAGCTTTGCGACGTTCACCAGATAGCGGGAAACAGCCGATAGCGCCTTTGACGGGCATATTCAGAATAACCGGGCAATTCGGCCTGCAGCAGGCGGTCTTCCCAGCCGGTACGGATGATTAGCAGCACGATGGCCAAAGCCGCGGGGAGCAGGGCTATCCAGGAACTCAATGCGAGCGGTATGCCAGTGAACATGCCGATTGCGGCCGTGTAACCGGGGTGGCGCACGATACGGTATGGACCCGACGTGACCACCCGCTGCCCACGCTCGCTTTGGATGTGGACCCCGGGCTCGAAGAACGGATTGACGGCTTGTGCCCAGGCCGTAACCGCGATGCCGCCGACAAGCAGGATGTAACCGAGCAGGACGGCCGAGAGCGGCACGACAGACCACGCCATCCGGCCGGCATCGAATGCAGCAACCGGGATTTCAGCGAAAAAAGCCAAAAGTATCATGGTGACCAGGATCAGGTCCCATTTCTTGGTGCCCGGCTGGAACCGGCTGCGCGCGCGGAAAATGACCGGGTTCACACGCGCTAATACCAGCGCGGAAAGGCCAAAAGAAACGGCGACGACGACGACGAAAATCCAGCCCGGGCGCCAGTCGATCCTGCCCGCAGGCAGAAAGATCAGGGCGATCAGGCCGAGTGGTGAGATGATGGCGTAAAGGATCGCGGCGGTGCGTGACATAGGCTTCGGATCGGCATCGGATGTCATCGATGGGCTTCCTTCTGCTGTCCTTGGCAGGACCAACGCAGCTTTTCCTGGTGGACTGATTACCCCATTAAAGCGGTGCCGGGTCGGTGATACTCTGCGAAAGACGGTCGAATACTGGCAAAAAAGCACAGAAAGTCAAACGCATAAGCGGTGTCGGGGCTAACCGACCGCGCGACAGCTGCTTGCGGACCGGAGTGGGCGATCCCTGTTTGGTGGTTCATTTTTTAGTCGCTTTCGGCAGTCGGTACGTCCCGCAATATCGGCCCCGCGCGCATCTGGTTGCCGGCGAGATTCCGTCAGCAGCTATAAGTTAAACGGCTTCGGTTGACATTCTACCTACTAATTGGTAGGCAATCGATATGAAAAATCCACAAACCAAAGCTGATGAAATTCTTCGTTGCGCACGCGCCCTGATCATGAAGGGTGGCTATAACAGTTTCAGCTATGCCGATATTTCCGCTGTGGTCGGTATTCGCAATGCGAGCATTCACCACCATTTTCCCAGCAAGACCGATCTGGTCCAAAAACTGGTTGCGCAATACAGGCAGGAGGCGGAAGCCGGTATCGCCGAACTTGAGCGGAACGTTTCCGATCCGCTCGAACAGCTTCGCGCCTATATCGGTTATTGGGAGGGCTGTATCGCTGAGGCCACTCATCCCTTCTGCGTCTGCGCTCTGCTCGCCAGTGAAATTCCGGTTCTGCCTGAAGCAGTCGTTCTTGAAGTGCGCGCGCATTTTCGAAGTCTCTCGGACTGGCTCACTGCCGTTCTGGAACGCGGCGTTGCTCAGGGGCGCATCGCGCTGAGCGGGACTGCCAGAGCCAATGCTGAAATCTTCATGGCCACCGTGCATGGCGCGATGCTTTCCGCCCGTGCTCACGGTGACGCCACGACTTTTGGTGCAATAACCCGCCCCCTGCTGGAGCGCATGACCGCTTAAAATCGAAGCCTCATGGGGAACGTGAAGGCGTGGCCCGAGCGGCATGCCACCGAAAAAAATAGACAGCATTAAGCTGGCGGATGTGTCGATGACGGTCTGCTTCCCGGCCCACCCCGTCCTTTGGACAAGAAAGGCAATCTCTCATGTTCGGAATTTCTCCGCTTGGCTGGATCCATACACTTGGAAGCCTGCCGGCCATTCCCGCCGCCATTTATATGTTTGCCCGCCACGGCCGAATCGTTCCGCGATCAGCGCCGGGCACCCTCTATCTTGTCTCCATGCTGATTGGTGCTGCGACTGTCTTCCTCGTGGCGCATCAGCCGATCAGTTACGGCGTTGGCGTCCTGACCATCCTGTTCCTGCTTGCAGGTTACGGCATTGAACGTGTTTTGAGTTCAACGCGCCCGGCCAGATATATTGAAACCATCTGTCTCAGCATCACTGCGTTCCTTTTGATGGTCCCGACGGCCAGCGAAATCCTGCGCCGTGTTCCGGACGGTCACCCTCTGGTTACGGACCTGAAATCACCGCTGCTTCTGGGTGTTCAGGCAGGGTTGCTGGTGATCCTCGTGGTCGGTCTGGTGGCTCAGATGATCTATCTCACCCGGCAAAACATAAACGCCGCGAACTAGTCGCGGCGTCATCTTAACTGCGTTCGATGCGGTGGCGTTGCGGCAGCAACGTCGCCGTGTCGATGATGGTCCTATTCCCACTCGATCGTGCCGGGCGGCTTGCTCGTCACGTCATAGACGACGCGATTGATGCCGCGCACTTCGTTGATGATGCGGGTTGCCGCGCGGCCGAGGAAATTCATGTCGTAGGGATAGAAATCCGCCGTCATGCCATCCACCGAGGTCACAGCGCGCAGCGCGCAGACGAAGTCATAGGTGCGGTAATCGCCCATGACACCGACGGTCTGCACCGGCAGCAGCACGGCAAAAGCCTGCCAGATGGTATCGTAGAGACCAGCCTTGCGGATTTCATCGAGATAGATCGCATCCGCCTTGCGCAGAATGTCGAGCTTCTCGCGGGTGATCGCACCGGGGCAGCGGATTGCCAGACCCGGACCGGGGAAGGGGTGGCGGCCGATGAAGCTGTCCGGCAGGCCGAGTTCACGGCCAAGCGCACGCACTTCATCCTTGAAGAGCTCACGCAGGGGCTCGACGAGCTGCATGTTCATGCGCTCGGGAAGACCGCCGACATTGTGGTGGCTCTTGATGGTGACGGATGGGCCGCCGGAGAAGGAGACGCTCTCGATGACGTCAGGGTAAAGCGTGCCCTGTGCGAGGAAATTCGGAGCACCCTTGCCATCTGCGGCTATCTTGGCCGCTTCTGCCTCGAAGACCTCGATGAACAGGCGGCCGATGGTCTTGCGTTTCACTTCCGGGTCGGAAACACCCGAAAGTTCGCCGAGGAACAGATCGGCGGCATCCACATGCACCAGCGGAATATTGTAGTGGTCTCGGAACATGCCGACGACCTGTTCGCTTTCGCCCATCCGCATCAGGCCGTGGTCCACGTAAACGCAGGTCAGCTGGTCGCCGATCGCCTCGTGGATGAGGATTGCCGCAACAGAGGAATCGACGCCGCCGGAGAGTGCGCAGAGCACGCGGCCGGTGCCGACCTGCTCGCGGATCTTGCGGATCATTTCGGCGCGATAGGCCGCCATCGTCCAGTCGGATTTGAGGCCAACGATCTTGTGCACGAAGTTGGAGAGCAGCTTGCCGCCGTCAGGCGTGTGCACCACTTCCGGGTGGAACATAGTGGTGTAATAGTGGCGCGTCTCGTCGGCAGCGATGGCGAAGGGCGCGTTCTCGGAGGTTGCGATGACCTCGAAACCTTCCGGCAGCTTCGTCACGCGGTCGCCATGGCTCATCCAGACGGGATAGCTCTTGCCCTGTTCCCAGAAACCTTCAAAAAGCGGGCTTGCCTTCTTGATGTCGATATCGGCCCGGCCGAATTCCGCCGCATGGCCACCCTCGACAACGCCGCCGAGCTGGGTGCAGAGCGTCTGCTGGCCGTAGCAGATGCCAAGGATCGGAACCTTGCTGTCGAACACCGCCTGCGGCGCGCGCGGGCTTCCTTCCGCCGTCACGGATGCGGGGCCGCCGGAGAAGATCACGCCCTTGGGCTGAAGCTTCTCAAACGCCTCTGCGGCATTCTGGAACGGATGGATTTCGCAATAGACCCCGGCTTCGCGGATGCGGCGCGCAATCAGCTGCGTCACTTGGCTGCCGAAATCGATGATGAGAATGCTGTCGGGATGGGCTATCTGGGTCATGGCGAGCCTTTAAAGAAAATGGCGGCTTTAGGCAACCCGGAAGCGGGTGTCAAACAGCGGAAATTTGCGAAAATCGCAAGGTTTCAAAGGGCGATCGCACCGTCTTCGATGGCGCGGCAAAGCCGGTCGACGGCGTCTGCGAGCTTTTCATCGATGATGTGCAGGTATTCTGTCCAGTCGTCCACGTGGTTCACATCGGCCTTGCCATCGGAAATACCGCGCAGGCTGACGAGCGGCACGCCGAAGCGCTGGCACGCGCGGAGCACGGCATAGGTTTCCATTTCCACCATGTCGGCGTCGATCGCCCCATAGGCTGCGCCGGAGACGACATTGGCGCCCGTGGAAAGCCGCGCCTCGGCAATATCGGGTATGCGCAGGGGCAAGGCCACCTCGGCCGGCAGATCGAGAAACGGGGTGCGGCCCTTTTCGAAACCGAAGGCCGAGGCATCCATGTCGCGATAGGAAACCGAAGTCGCCTGATAGATGCCCGTCTGGTCCAATGTTCGCGAGCCGGCGGAGCCGAGCGAAACGACAAGGTCAGGCAGATGGTCCGCTGCATCGAGCCCGGCAAGAATTGCCGTGACCGAAATCGCCGCCTCGACCGGGCCGACGCCGGTCATCAACGGTGCGATGCGCGCCTGCAGGTGGGGGCCGTATTCAGCGGAGGCCGCCATGACGAAAAGAATGGATTTGTCCGCAACATGCGAAAGCCGGTAGCTCATCCGGTAATATCCTCACGACCTTTCACCACCATCATCGTCCCCGTCATGGAGGCGATCAGCTTTGCCGGGCCGTCCGAAAGCGCATAGGCGCGGCCATCGGCCACGATCAGGTTGTTTCCGGGCTTGATGATTTCGCCACGAAACAGGAACCGCTCGCCGCGTCCGGGCGACATGAGGTTGACCTTGAACTCGATGGTCAGCAGCGAAGCTTCCGGCTCGATGATCGTATAGGCGGCATAGGTGCAGGCCGTGTCCAGACCGGCGGCGATGACACCGGCATGCAATATGCCGTGCTGCTGCGTCAGCTTTTCATGAAAAGGCAGTTCGATTTCCACCAGCCGGTGTTCGATGCGGCTTATCTGCGCATCGATTGCCTGCACGACACCCTGTCGCGCAAAGCTTCTTTCTATCCGCTGACGAAAATCGCCGGGATCCGTGATCTCCATGGCCTACCTGCCTGCTTTTAGTCCCCATCGCAAACTGACATGGCGCGTGGCAGCGGGCAAGGCAAGGGTTGCGCAGGCAAAATTTAGTTCAGCCAGTCGATACTCGCGTTCAGCATCGTGGCAAAGGCGACCCAAAGCGCATAGGGCACGAACAGCCACATCGATATCCCGTCACGACTATAGGTGAGCGTGATGAAAGCGATGATGCAGATCAGCATCGGAATGATGACGACAAGCGCGCCTGTCGGGCTTTGCATGCCGAAAAACATCGGCGACCACAGGAAATTCAGCACCATCTGCGTGAACCAGAGACGCATGCGCGTCCCCATGGGTTTGCGGATCCACGTCCGCGCGCCGGCGATGCCGATCATCACGTAAAGCGTCGTCCAGACCGGGCCGAAGATCCAGTTGGGCGGATTGAAGAATGGTTTCTGCAGCGATTGATACCATTCGCCCGGCACATTGTTGACGCCGATCAGCGCCCCAATGGCAACAACTGCAACCACGAAAACAATGTACACGGTAAGGTTTTTCATGACGCATCCAATGCGCCGGCCGGACTTTTGTTCCCGTGGCTTTTCAGTATTTTAGCCGGAAATTCGCACGATGTGCTGGTCCCATGCCACGTCGCTGCGAATGGCTTCGAAAAATCCGTCATAGGAAGAAACCGCAATGCCGCTCGCGGCAGGCGCGACGCCCGCTGCCTCCCGCACCGTCGTCTCGGATACGACACGGCCGGTTTTTGCATCCAGGGTCACGGCGGCGTTGCCGTTGGGCGAGGTGAGGCCCACCAGACCCTCACGTCGGCTGACGGCGATGGCCCCGACATAATTGGCAAGGCGCACCGTCGTTTCCTCGGGCAGATCGATGAAGACAAGGTCCTCGCCCTTTGAGAAATGGCCGACAAGCGGCGGGAGATCGTTGCGCGGTCCCTCATATTGGCAGGCAAACCAGACGCGTCCGTCATCGCCAAGATCGACATGGCGGGTGGAGAGCTGCCGCAACCGATCCGGCATCGCGTGTTTCTGGATCAGCTGGCCGCTTGCGGCGTCCAGAAGTACGAGGGACGGCTGCATGCTGTCGGTATTGAGTTTGGTGCGGCCGAAATCCGGGTGAGTTTCGATGCCGCCATTGGCGATCACGATCAGCTTTCCGTCATCGCTCACAGTCATGTCATGGGTGCCGATGCCGTGCGCGTCGTATTCGCCGATGCGGGCAAATCCGTTGCGGGCATCGTAGAGGCCGATAACGCCGCGATTGCCATCGAAGTCGTTTTCGCTGGCGTAGAGGATTGCGCCATCGGGCGAGAATTGCCCGTGGCCGTAGAAGTGGCGGTTTTCCGGCGTGTGCATCACGACAGGTTCACGACGCCGCACGGGGTCGAAGGCCATGAAGAAGGTGCCGGGCCGGCGCGCAAAGGCCACCGTCATGCCGGTCGCATGGCTCGTCGCCATTCCATGGGCGCGGGCGGGAAGCGCAACGCGGTCGATGATCTCGCCGCGCTCGCTCACAGTCGCAATGCCGTAGGAACCGTCACGGGCGCGAAAGGCTGAAGCGAAGACGGCATCGGTGCGTTCCAGTGCATGCAGCGAGCCGGGGGCAAGCGCTGCAAGAAAGGGAATGCCCGCCGCCTTGATGAAGCTGCGCCGGTCCATCAGCATCCGTTTTTCGCCTGTTATCATCTGTTAGTCTCCGTCGGCGAAGGAAAAGCCGGAGCTGAGACCGATGGCGCCGCCATATTGGTCGTTGAGGCGATAGATAAGGTCCTTGCCGTTGAGCAGCAGATAATCCACCTTGGCGCGCTGCTGATCGTCGTCCAGCGCTTTTTCCACATCGGTATCGATCGTTCCCGCGATGCGGATCATCGATTTGGCGATGAAGTCGATGGAATTGACGATGGAACGCTGGTCCGGCGGCACGAGCTCGACCATATCCGCCGTGTGCAGAAGGGTCTGAACGGCCCTGATGTTTTCAGCGATGCTTTTCCAGGTCAGGCCGGACCGCCAGTAAATGGCCGTGCGGGGAAATTTCACCTTGTCCGGCCCCTTGTAGAAGGTCTCGATGCGCTGGTCGCGGATCGCTTCGGAGCCGTGGACGAGAATGCCGAGCAGTGCAACCAGCGCCTCGCGCTCGTCGCGAAAGACGGGATTGTCCGCGCCCGGCTGCGTCCAGTTTTTCTGCGCGCCATCAGGTGCGTTCCAGCTGTCGGAAAGCTCCGCTGCCAGATTGGCGACGTTGCCGGCAATCGCTGCGCCGTAGCGGCAACGGAAATCACCCTTCTTGTCGAGAAGTTCATCGGCACCGGTGCCGTAAAGTACGAATTCCAGTGCGCCGAGGCCCTGTGCCGCGACACTCTTGCCTTTCAGGCTGTCGGCGCTGGTGACGCTCTCATCTTTCTCCGCAAGGTAACGCTGCACCTGTTTCAGGCCGAGACCCTTCTTGTCGGGGTAATAGAGCACGCGTTCGAAACGGTTATGTTCGATCACCGGGCCGACGCGCACGATCTCGATGATGGACCAGCTGGAGACCGTATCGGCGAAGGCCGCCTTGGCCGCCTCATCCGCTGTTTTGGAAGGGGCGGCGCAGAGGGCCTTCATGCTGCCTTCCAGCTTCTCTGCCGATTGGCGAAAGCGGTCATAGCCGGGGCGGATGAAGCCGTTCACTGCTTTTTCCATCACGCCCCGCACCTGCGCCGGATCAAGCGGCGGCGGCGGCATCAGTTCCACATCCTGCGCGCCCGCAGGCTGCATGGTCAAAAGCAGCAGCACGGAGAAGAGGCCGGAAATTTTTCGCATGGCATTTTTCATCAAAGGGACTCCAGAAAAGCCAGCAAAGCCTGCCGGTCGGATTTTTGCAAGGCGGCGAAGGCGTCGCGCGCTTTTTGCGCTTCGCCGCCATGCCATAATATCGCTTCCGTCAGGCTGCGCGCCCGGCCGTCATGCAGGTAAAAATTGTTGCCGTTCACCCGTTGCGTCAGGCCGATAGCCCAGAGCGGCTGGGTTCGCCATTCCTGCCCATCTGCTTCGCCGACCTGCTGGCCGTCGGCAAGTTCTTCTCCCATGTCATGCAGCAGAAAATCCGAATAGGGCCAGATCAGCTGGGAAGCATGCATAGGGTCGCTCGCATCACGGCGTGTGACGAATTTCGGGGTGTGACAGGATGCGCAGCCGGATGTGTAGAAAAGCTGCTTTCCCTGCAAAACGGTGGGATCACCCACATTACGGCGCTGCGGCACAGCGAGGTTCTCGGTGTAGAAGGTCACGAGATCAAGGACAGGGTCCGGGGCCTCCACTGGCCCGAGCCTTGGCTGTACGCCCGTCGGCATGGCAAGACAGTCCTTCTGGACGTCGGTGCAATCGCCATAGGCGTTCGGAGCATCCCGTGTGGAAATGCCGATATCGTGGGAGAAGGCGCTGGCGCTCTGGTCTCGGACGCTCGCATTCTGGGCTTTCCAGCCAAACCGCCCGAGCTTCACCTCGCCGGTCCGGTGGTCCCGCACAAAGGCCGGGCGGCCGGAAATGCCATCGCCATTTTTGTCGTCCGGATCGGCGTTAGCCAGAATATCGGCCTCGGCAATAGCCTCGATCAACCCAAGCCCGAGGGTGGGCATGGCAATTCGCGCCGAAAGCGTCGTGTCAGGACCGAGAGGGCCATATTGTAGATTGGCGACGGCATAAGCGGGCTTGCGCAGTATCACCACCTCGCCATCGGCCCGCCGCACGGGCTTTTCGACATAGGTGACGACCGGCTTGCCTTCTGCGGCGAGGCCGGGAATGGCCAGGTTCTGAAGCTGCCGGCCATAGGTCTCGTCGGGAAAATTCAGCACCTCGTGACGCGCAATCGCCGTCCGTTCCGCCTCGTTGCGGGCCGGCCGGGCCAGCCGCAGAAACATGGAGACGGAGTCTTCCCCGGCAAGCGGTGGGCGGCCTCTGCCGTCCTTCACATGGCACGTCTGGCAGGACCGGGCATTATAAAGTGGTCCGAGCCCGTCCGAGGCCTGTGTGGATGAGGGGGAGGAGACCCAGAGCTTCTGGAACAGCGCATTGCCGAGCTTGAAATCCAGTTTCCGCTCGAACGGCATGGTGGCGGAGGGATGTGAAAACGCGCCGCTATCGGCCTTGCTGGTGCTGGTCGCCGCCCCGCCGGACATGGCCTCGAGGGGCTCCTGCGCGGTAAAATCCGTCGTCGGCGCGGTCATGGTCTGGCGGCCGCTCCGGTCTTCCTCCGTCATCTCGTCACGCGCCGGTTCGGCAAGCGTCATCGATGCCACAAGGCAGGCTGCCCCGGTGAGGAAGAACGGCTTACGGATCGGCGGCAGTAGAAATCGCATGGGCGTAACGGGCCGCAGCAGTCTGCGGCCCGCCTTGGCACTTACTTGGAAACGGCGGTCGGATTGTCGAGGCTGTCGGATCCTTCAAGCTCGATCTTGCCGAGATCGAGTGCGGCGATGACGCGTTCGACGGTCTTCGTCTGGTCGATGAGACCATCGATGGCCGCCTGAACCACGGCGTTGCCTTCCTTGTTGCCTTCGCCGATCATCTGGTCGTAGGCCTCGACCGTTTGGGCACGCTTTTCCATGGCATGCATGGCGTCGAGCGTCTTGTTCAGCTTCGCCGTCATCTCGTCGTTCAGCGCCTTGTCCTTGGCGCCCACCAGTTCCGCAAGCGATGCACCGGTCATCTTCGTGCCGTCCACGCGGGTATAGTTGCCGGTATAGGCAGACGCGATGCCGATGGCGTCGTTGAGATGCGAATTATAGGTGTTGTCCGAGAAGCAATCATGCTCCTCTTCCGGATCGTGCAGCAGAAGACCGAGCTTCATGCGTTCGCCGGCCAGCTCGCCATAGGAGAGCGAGCCCATGCCGGTGAGAATGGCGGTCAGGCCCGCTTTCGGATCGGCTTCCACTGTCTTCGTGGCTTCGCCTTCCGGCGCCCAGGCATCCACCATCTCCTGAAGGTCCTTGATCAGCAGGGTGGAGGCGGATTTCAGGTAATCGGCGCGGCGGTCGCAATTGCCGTTCGTGCATTTCGCCTTGTCATAATCGGTATAGGGGCGGTTGCCCGCGCCCGGTCCGGTGCCGTTCAGATCCTGACCCCAGAGCAGGAACTCGATGGCGTGGTAACCGGTGGTCACATTGGCTTCGACATCGCCCGCCTCGTGCAGGCTTTCGATCAGTTCAGGGGTGATCTTGGAGGCATCGACCTCTTCTCCGCTGATCTTGATCTTCGGATTGGCGATGATGTTGGCGACGTAGAGTTCGTTCTCGTCGCTTTCCGTGCCGTAGGAGCTGTCGACATAGTCGATCAGACCTTCATCCAGCGGCCAGGCATTCACCTTGCCTTCCCAATCGTCGACGATCGGGTTGCCGAAACGATAGACTTCCGACTGCTGATAGGGAACACGGGCTTTGATCCATGCTTCCCGCGCGGATTTCAGGGTTTCTTCGCTCGGCGTCGCGATCAGCGCATCGATGGCCTTGTCCAGCGCCTTCGCCGTGGTCAGCGAATCCTCGTATTTCGCGTGCGCGACATCAGCATAATGCTTGACGACGGCGGCCGCGTCAGTGGCGGCCTGTGCGGGGAGCGCGGTGAAAGCCGCAGATGCGGCAAGAAGCGCAAAAGAAGCGCTGAGAATTGTTTTGCGGATCATGATCCCTCTCCTTCGGCAGGCGCGAAATGACTTCGCGCCGCGGCAAGCGAGTTCTGACCCAATCACAAACTTGTGTCAAACATTCTAGTTTAGAATGCTTTGAAACAAGATCGAGGGCTGTTTTTCAAGTAAAATCAGTGCTTGCAAAGAGGGTGTTACGCTTTGCGTTTCATCAAGCAGAAGAAGAAGCCATCCGTATCTGTGGTTGCAGGCGTCAGCGTCACTGTCATCCCGTCGGAAGAGTGCGGTTTATTCGCATTGCCCCCAAAAGTCGTCTGCCAGCGTTCCAGTGCAGAGCCGATGGAAAATTCCGGGTTGTCCGCGCAGAAACGCTTGACCTGCTGCTCGTTTTCTTCGGGGAGAACCGAACAGGTGACATAAAGCAGCTCTCCGCCCGGGCGCACGAAACCCTTGGCCTGCGAAAGCGCCTCGCCCTGCTGCTGCACGCGCTCTTCCAGATTGCGCGCCGTCAGCCGCCATTTGGTATCGGGGCGTCGGCGCCAGGTTCCGGTGCCAGTGCAGGGCGCGTCCACCAGAACGCGGTCAAATTTTCCCTGAAACGGCGTAAGGCCTGATGCGCGGTCATGGACCTGCACATTGCGCGTGCCGGCCCGCTTCAGCCGCTCGATGATCGGCGCAAGGCGCTTGCGGTCGGCGTCAAAGGCGTGGACCTGGCCCTTATTGTTCATGCTGGCAGCCATGGCCAGCGTCTTGCCGCCGCCGCCCGCGCAATAATCGAGGATCTGTTCGCCTTCATGCGCACCGGCAAGATCGGCAACAATCTGCGAGCCCTCGTCCTGCACTTCGAACCAGCCTTTCTGGAAGGACAGTTCGGCGGTGACGTTCGGCAGGCGGGAAGGGCCCTCGCCGGCGGGAATGCGCACGCCCTGCCGGGCGATACGTGTGGCTTCCGCGCCGCTTTCTTCCAAAGCCTTTAGCACCTTGTCGCGCGTCGCTTTCAAGGTATTGGCGCGCAGATCAAGCGTGGGTCGCTCGTTCAGCGCCTGAGCCTCAGTGAGCCAGCGCTCTCCGAATGCCGTTTCGAGGGAAGATTGTACCCATTCGGGTATGTCGCCCTGAATATGGGCCGGTGCGTCGGCGAGGGAGCGGGAGAGAAAGGCCTGCTGTCTTTGTTCGTCCGGTGCGGCGGGGGCGAATTTGTCGCCGTCGAATTCTGCCGAAAGGTCCGAAAAGCTTTTGCCCCATTGGCGCAGCAGAACCGCATAACCGAGAGAGGCGGCGCTGTCGTCATCCATCAGCCAGGCGTGCGACAATTTCATGCGCAGCGCGTCATAAACGATGTTGCCGATTGCCGCCCTGTCGCCGGAACCGGCGAAACGATGGGCAAGGCCCCAATCTTTCAGAGCATCGGCGACGGGACGTCTGCGCCCCTCAATATCCGCCAATACTTCGATCGCTCCGGCCAACCGCCCGCCTAAACGCATTGTCTACCTCATTTTGCTGATAAGCCGGTTGGTAGACGCGAATGGCGGCGAGGGCAAGGCTCAATCGGCTTTGACGATCTCGTAGCAGACCTTGGCGGTGCCGGAGTTGATCATGCCGATGTTCTTGGCGGCCGCCTTGGAAAGATCGAGAACGCGACCCTTGATGAACGGCCCGCGGTCGTTGATGCGCACCACCACGGCCTTGCCGTTGCGGGCGTTGGTCACCTTGACCTTGGTGCCGAACCGCAGCGAGCGGTGGGCGGCGGTCAGGTTGGCGGCGTTCATGCGCTCGCCAGAAGCAGTCTTGGAGGTCAACGCATACCACGATGCGCCTCCACAACCATTTGCCGCATTCGCCTGAAGAGGCGCAATGATGGAACAGGCGGCGATAGTTGCAGCGGTGAAAGTTATACGACGGATATTCAACAAACTGTGCTTCCCTGAAAATCGGCCCCGCGCCGATTGATTGTGCCCTTGCTAAACGGCCATGAACTGGCCTGAACGCCTTTTGATGCGAGATTGTAGGGCGAGGGAAAAATGGCGAAAAAAAGCTGATCTCAAATCACGAACTGTTACAGTCTGTAATATTCGTGATCATTAGCCGGAAAGGCGCCATCTGGCCATCCCTGTCACAATTCGGAAAAAATAATGCAGAATCAACGCTTAATGGAAATGTTGTTGCAAGTCACGGCTTCGTGAATCCACTTCACGAAATGTGAGTGAAATATTTTTCTAATGACTACGATTTTAGCGATTTTTGGATGGTTAATAAAGTCCTAATTAGCTGAAATAAGACGAAAACCATCCGCAAAAGCCGGATTGGAAGGATTTTTCATCGCTTTCGATGGGCTCATTCTCAGCCTCGCCAGAGGCCGTTTTCCCACAATTGTTTCAGGGAGAGCCTGTACTCCGGAAAGCGGAAATCGAAGCCAAGATCGCGTATTCTGGCGTTGGAAACACGCTTGTTCTCGCCATAGAAAGAGCGTGCCATCGGCGTCAGATCGGCGGTTTCGAAAGCCTGTTCGGGCGGCGGTTCCACGCCCATCAGCGTCGCTGCGAAGCTCACCACATCCTGCGGTGGGCAGGGTTCATCATCTGTCACGTTGAAGATACCGTGTTCGTTTTTTTGTGCCAGAAAGGCAAGTGCGGCGCCGATATCCTCGACGCGGATGCGATTGAACACCTGGTCCTTCTTCACAAGCCGCCGCGCAGTTCCCTTCTCGAAATTCATGAAGGCATTACGTCCCGGGCCATAAATTCCGGACAGGCGCAGGATGGAAAGCGGCACATCCGTCTTTTTGGCTGCTTCAGTCCAGGCAGCCTCAGCGGCTACCCGTTCCACGGAGCGCGCGGAAACAGGGCGGCAGGGTGTCGTCTCGTCCACCCAGGCGCCGTGATGGTCACCATAAACGCCGACGGTGGAAAGGTAAGCGACCCATGTCAGATTGGGCAGGAACTTTCTCAGATCGCCGCCCAGAAGCGCGAGCAATGGATCGCCATCCTTGCCCGGCGCGACGGATTGCACGAGATGCGTCACATTTCCCATGGCGGCGGTGAGATCGCCATTAAGGTGGACCCCGTCAAAGAGGAACGGCGTCATGCCCGCGGCGGCGAGGCTTGCGAACTTGTCTTCGCTGCGTGTGGTGCCGGAAAGGCTTTCGGTCTCGGGTTTCAGCACGTTTGCGATGGCCTTGCCCGAATATCCCGCGCCGAAAATCATCACATGCATGAGTCACGCCTCTGCCAGTTGCCATTCCATTTCCGCCTCCGGATCAGGCTCCGGGGCGCGACCGGCAGAGTATGTACGGAATTCGTCCCTGTCCATAAGCCGTGACAGGGACCACGCCGCCATGCCGCGCACCTCGGGTGAAGGGTCGGCCTCCGCAAGCGCCTTGCATTGTTCCACGAATTGCCGGTCTGCGGAGTTTCCCGCCGCGATCAGCACATTGCGGATGAAGCGATTGCGGCCGATGCGCTTGACCGGTGAGCCGCTGAAGAAGCTGCGAAAGGCCGCGTCATCGAGCGTCAGCAGGAAGGCGATGGAAGGTTCCTTCAGATCCTCACGGGCCTGCAGCTTCATCTCGGAAGCGCTGGCCGCGAACTTGTTCCAGGGACAGGCGGCAAGGCAATCGTCGCAGCCATAGATACGGTTACCGATCAATGGCCGGAACTCGTGCGGGATTTGCCCCTTGTGCTCGATGGTGAGATAGGAGATGCACCGGCGCGCGTCCAATTGATAGGGCGCGGGGAAAGCCGCGGTGGGACAGGCATCGAGACAGGCGCGGCAAGAACCGCAATGATCCTTCTCGGCCTCATCGAGACAGAGTTCGGCCGTGGTGAACATGCTGCCCAGAAACAGCCAGGAGCCGTGGGTGCGGCTGACGAGATTAGTGTGTTTGCCCTGCCAGCCGAGGCCGGCTGCGGCGGCGAGCGGCTTTTCCATCACAGGCGCGGTATCGACAAATACCTTCACATCCTCGCCGGCGCGCGCGGCAAAACGGGTTGCGATCTCCTTCAAACGCCCCTTGATGATGTCGTGATAATCGCGGTTGCGGGCGTAAACCGAAATGGCGGCCTTGTCCGGTTTGGAAAGCAGGTCGCGCGGATCTTCTTCCGGGCCGTAGTTCAGTCCGAACATGACGATGGACCGCACGTCGCCCCAGAGCGTTTTCGGTTCCGCCCGGCGGGCTTCCGTTTCCTCCATCCACGCCATCGTGCCGTGATAGCCTTTGTCGAGAAACTGTCTCAGCCGTTCCGGCGCGAGCGGAATGCTGTCCGGGGCGGTGATGCGGCAGAGATCGAAGCCGAGCGAAAGCGCTTCCTGGCGGACGAAGTCCGTCAGTTTATGCGCGCGTATCCGCTGCTTTTCGCTCGCGACGTCGATGGTCGTTTCTCCTGCGGGTTATTCTGCGGCATATATAATGCATGTCGCCCGAAAGTGTGCAGCGGTTTCGGGACAACGACATGCTTTCGATACAGCCGCAGGCCACAGCAAATAACCGGCAGGACTGGAACTTAGAAGTCCAGATCGGCGTAGTGGGAGGAGGGCGCGAGGCGCGGAATGCGCTCGCTGAGGAAAGGCCGGAAGGAGGGCCGGGATTTCACCCGCTGATACCATTCCTTGGCAATCGGCGCTTCGAGCCAGTTGATCTCGCCGAGATAGTCCAGCACCGAAACGCCGGCGGCTGCGGCAAGGTCGGCATAGCTCAACCGGTCGCCGGCGAGCCATGTGCGCGAACCGGCCAGCCATTCGAGATATTTGATATGCTGGCGGATATTGTTGCGGGCGGTGCGCAGCAGCTTGGAATCCGGCGGTCCGCCGCCCTGGGCCGCCGTCATCTGCAATTTATAGACCCGTTCCCGCACCAGCGGCCGGGTCACGTCATTTTCCATCTTCTGCAGAAACCACTCCGTCAGGCGACGGATTTCCGCGCGCTGAAACGGATCTTCCGCGAGAAGCCGGCGGTCGCGCTTCAGAACCCCATGCGTTTCATCGAGAAATTCGGCAAGCACATAAGGCCCGCTCAGCGAGCGCATATTGTCATCGAGATAGACCGGCAGGGTGCCCGCCGGATTGAGCGCCAGAAACTCCCGCCGTCTTTCCCACGGTTGCTCCTCCACGAGATCGGTCTGGAACCCGTATTCCGCAAGGATCAGACGAACGAACCGGGATGCGGTCGACATCGGAGAGTGATAGAGAGTTGGCATCGGTACTCAATTTTTACGATTGGTTGTCATGATCGGCATTTGCCGGAAAACTTTTTCAGTTTCGCTTCATCAAGACGCTATAAGAGCTTGGCTACTTTAAAACAAGTTTAACGCAATTGCCTTCCATTGCCACTTTCCCCCTGAAAAGAAGGATACCTCATGGGTGACCAATCGATCATCAGCGCGCTTCTGCTGGGCATTATCGAGGGTCTGACGGAGTTCATCCCCGTTTCCTCCACGGCGCATGTGCTGCTGGCCGGGCATTTCCTCGGCTTCAAATCACCCGGCAACACCTTTGCCGTCCTCATTCAGCTCGGCGCGATCCTTGCGATCCTTCTTGTTTATTTTCAAAAGCTTGTGTCTATAGCCTTGGCCCTGCCGACAAACGCCAAGGCGCGTCGTTTCGTGCTGGCCGTCGCTCTCGCCTTCCTGCCGGCGGCGATAATCGGCGCCCTGGCGCATGATTTCATCAAGACCGTGCTGTTTGAAACGCCGATGCTCATCTGCGTGGTGCTGATCATCGGCGGCGTCATTTTGCTTGCGGTCGACCGCATGCCGCTGAAACCGAAATATACCGACATCATGGATTATCCGCCGTCGCTTGCCTTCAAGATCGGCCTCTTCCAGTGCCTTGCGATGATTCCCGGCACGTCGCGATCCGGCGCCACAATCGTCGGTTCGCTGCTGATGGGCACGGACAAGCGCTCCGCCGCCGAGTTTTCGTTCTTTCTGGCGATGCCGACCATGCTCGGCGCTTTCACTCTCGACCTTTATAAAAACCGCGATGCGCTGAGCTTCGATGACGGCGCGCTGATCGCCGTCGGTTTCATCGCCGCTTTTGTCTCCGGCCTCTTTGTTGTTCGCTCTTTGCTGGATTTTGTATCGCGGCGGGGCTTTGCACCCTTCGCCTGGTGGCGCATCGCCATCGGTTCGCTGGGGCTGATTGCGCTTCTGGTTTTCGGCTGAACCGAGGACGGGAATAACCCCGTCCGCGATGAATGAACAGAAACAGAAAAAGCGCCCCGGAGAACCGGCGGCGCTTTTTCTTTGAAACTTTTAAAAGCCGATCAGTTGGTGCTGATCGAAGCCGTTGCGCAGGGGTCGACGCCATAGGCGGGAGCGCAGCCGCTCTTGCCCGCTGCAACCGTTCCCGGCGCCATGAAAGAACCCGCCAGAACCACTAAAGCCGCACACGCAAAAAAGAGTGCGATAGATCTGCCCATTTTATTATTGCCTTTCAGACGTTCGTTCGCGCGGATCGTGCCGCCGTGTGTGAAGTGAGGGTTCGGGATATGTTTGGAATGTGGCGAATATCAATAAAGCAGCTTGTTGAATACCGGGTTAATGCGAAGTCTTTTCCACAGTTGCGCTTGTGCCACGCTTGCCTGTGGCGGCCGGATGGCCGTTAACTTTTACCCGGCTTTAGAAATCTGCTTTAGTTCATTCTACACCTCCCCTGCAGTTGAGGGGAAAATGCACGAATAGCGGTTTGGTTGCAATTGAATTGCGCAAAAACAAAAAGCGGGAATGGCTCCCGCTTTCGTTGAAATTGCTGGCGCTGCAGGCCTGAGCTTCAGGCCGCTTTGCCTGCGTTTGAGAACTGGCCGTGGGTGCGATATTGCACCATGTAGGACGGCAGGATGGAGGCGACCCGAACGGGGGTGATGCCGATACCCTCCAGCGTCAGGCCGTTCTTTTCCGCGTCGGCGGAAACGACATTGTCCTTTTTCAGCATGGTCACCTGATCGACCGTCAGCGGCGGCTTAATCAGCGGCACCAGCGAAGTGAGCTTGGCGACCGTTGAGGCGATACCGAAAGGCAGGTCGACGAAAGGACGCTGGCGGTACGTTGCGGCTAGAACCGCCTCGAGACAGTCGCGGAACGTCATGATGTCCTGGCCACCCAGTTCGTAAATGGCGCCGGGCTTCAGCTTGCCATCGACGCTGCGGGCGACGGTTTCGGCGACATCCTCGACATAAACCGGCTGGAATTTGGTTTTTCCGCCGCCGATCAGCGGCAGGAACGGCAGGTTACGGGCCATCTTGGCGAATTTGTTGAAGAAATCGTCTTCCGGTCCAAAAATGATCGAGGGGCGCAGGATCACGGCGCCGGGCAGGATGGAATGGATGGCGGCCTCGGCGCGGCCCTTGGTGCGGCCATAACCGGTCTGCGAATTGGCTTCCGCGCCGATGGCGGAAATATGCGTTAGCGTGGCGCCAGCATCACGGGCCGCTTCGGCAATGGCTTTCGCGCCGAATTCCTGGACGGCGTCAAAGGTGTTGCGACCGCTTTCGGTCAGGATGCCGACACAATTGACCACATGATCAGCATCTTCCACGGCTTTGACGATGGAGTCGCGATAACGCAGGTTCGCCTGGGCGAAGGAAATCTGGCCGACATTGCCGAGCGGCTGCAGGAAGCCGGCAAGATCGGGGCGGCGTACGGCGACGCGGATGCGATAACCGCGCTTCGCAAGTATCCGCACGACATGCCGCCCGACAAAACCCGAACCGCCAAAAACGGTAACGAGGGGTGGAAGGTTGGCCAAGGTCATGGGAGGCTCCTCAGAAGCTGTCGATAAAGCGTTTTTCAGTCTCTTAGCCCAAAGCCGCGCGCGCGTGAAGAGATGTTGTCGCAGGGCAGGGGCCGGTTTTGGAAATGCGGTTGACGGCCGTCAAATTCCTTCGACGATCATCAATTCCGCATCTGCTACTTCCTGGCGGATTTTTGCCGCCGCCTGGTATTCGGGAGAGTTGTAGCAGTCAATCGCATGCTGGACGGAGGGGAACTCGATGATAACGTTGCGCGCACGCGCCTTGCCTTCCAGTTCTGTCACCGAACCGCCGCGAGCCAGAAAATTGGCGCCGAACCGCTCGAAGGCGGGCTTGGCTGTGGAGACGTAGTCCTTGTAACGCTCGCTGTCGCGCACATTGACCTGAGCGATCCAATATCCCTTTGCCATTTCATTTCCTCCTGTCGTTACTGATTGGCCGGAAAGCTGGCGCGCAGCATGTCATCAAGAATGGCGCGGGCCGCCGTCTTCGGATCTTCCGCCCGAACGATCGGGCGGGCGACGACCAGATGGCTCGAGCCGGCCTTGATGGCGTCGTAGGGTGTCATCACCCGCTTCTGATCACCAAGATCTGCGCCAGCCGGGCGAATGCCGGGGGTAACGACAGCAAGATCCGGGCCGAGAATTTCGCGCACGGCTGTCGATTCCTCTGCCGAACAGACGATGCCGCCCATACCCGCCTCGCGCGCCTGTTCCGCCCGGCGCAGCACCAGCGAACGGGCGTCCGAGGCGTAACCGGCTTCGGCCAGATCAACGTCATCCATCGAGGTCAGCACGGTGACGCCAAGCAGGCAGAGGCCGGAACCTTCCGCAGCCTTCACTGCGGCGCGCATCGCTTTGGGGTAGGCGTGCAGGGTGAGCATCGACATGCCCATGCGGGCGATGTTTTCGACACCGGAAGCGACCGTGTTGTCGATGTCGAGCAACTTCATGTCGAGAAAGACCTTCTTGCCGCTCTGGACAAGGTCACGCGCGAATTCGAGACCGCCGGCGAATACCAGCTGATAACCGATCTTGTAGAACAGAACCTCATCACCGATTTTCGAGACGATCTCTTCGGCCTGCTGCACAGTCGGAACATCCAGCCCGACGATGAGTTTTTCGCGCGCGGTCATTGTCTTATCCCTGCCATGTTTCCATTGCCGTCCAGTCGCATGTGGGTGACGCGGCTGCAAGTGAAAATTCGGCGATGGAAAAGTGGAACAGATTGCCGCCGCCGGGCGGCTGGTCCTTGCTGCGGCTGATGCCGCGGCCTTCAATATGGCATTTCAGGAGCGTACCCACGCCGCCATGACCAACAAAGGCGATCGGCTGCTGCGGGTCGTGTCGATCGAGAACGGCTTTGACGGCCTCAACGATCCGTGCCTGCGCATCGATGGCGCGCTCCCAGCCGTGAAAACTTTCCTCGGGGTTGGCGAAGAACCAGTCCGCCGCCTTCTCGAATTCCGACGGCGGCAGGAAGCCGGTGGCAGACCGGTCGTTTTCATGCATCGCCTCGACGATTTCTATCCCAGCTCCGGAGGTTTCGGCGAGGATGCGGGCGGTTTCAATCGCCTTGGTTTCGGCGCTGGAAACAATGCGGCGTAATGACCGCGCCCAGGGCAGGCGGCTCGCCTCCCGTGCCCGTTCGGCCCCCCTCTCCGAAAGCCCCCATTCGGGAACGGGGACATCCGCATCGATCTTGACCTGGGGGTGGGTGATGTAGAGCGCATGCATGAAAATCGGTCCTCAAAGGCGATGGAAAGGGCAAATCAACACCCTAACCATTCGTCGCGACCGGGAAATGACGGCCTTGCCTATCCTGTCGGGCAATCAGGCCCGCGTATAGGTCCACAATTGCGCCGGCGGAATATTGCGCACGATAAAATCGAAATGGCGGATATGGTAGAGGTGCGGCTGCGCGACGATCGGGGAGATCGGACCGTAGGATATCTGCACGACGGGACGCCCATGGGGCACACGCTTCAGCAATTCGTCGAGAAGCTTGATACGGGCGGCCATGGGGAAATTCAGCATCGGCACGGCGGAGACGACGCTGTCGAACATCTGACCCTTGTGCTCGCCAAGCGTCGTATCGAGATCGAAGGCGTCGCCATTGATGAAATTGACGCCCGGATAGCTTCTGAGCAGCTGATTGTAGAAATCGGTCGAATATTCGATGGCGGTCAGGTTCTCCGGCTTGATGCCGCGCGCCAGAATGGCCTTGGTGATGACACCCGTGCCCGGGCCGAGTTCTAGAACCGGCAGGCCGGAATGGGGATTGATGACACTCGCCATTTTTTTCGCCGTAATCGACGACGTCGGCACAATGGCCCCGACTTTTTTCGGCTGGCTGACCATACCCTTGAAAAAGCGGATTTCTTCTTCAAATTTCTGTTCAAGCCGTTGCTTCAGGTTAAGTGCCATAGTTCCCTCAGATGCTTTTGGTCATTGTCAAAAAACTGTTACGCAATGTTGATCCCATTTGGCGCAAAAACAAGGCAAAATGTCGTAACTGGAAAAATTCGCCCTACGGTTTGAAATGCGCCGTCGTCGAATCAAAAAAAGCCGGTGAAGGGTTTCACCGGCTTTTTGATGAAATTTGCAGAAAATTCCCGTTTCAAACGCGCATCGGCATCAGAACATAAAGCGCATCATCGCCGGCGGTGTCGCGAACGAGCGTCGGCGAGCCAGCGTCGGCCAGCAGGAAAATCGCATCGTCGCCGGAAAGCTGCGAGGTGATGTCGAGGAGATATTTGGCGTTGAATCCGATTTCCATCGAATCATTGTCATAACCGACGGCCACTTCTTCCGTCGCACTGCCCGAATCCGGGTTGTTGACGGTCAGCGTCAGCTGGCCGTTGGTAAGCGCGAGCTTCACGGCGCGGCCGCGCTCGGAAGAAATGGTGGAGACGCGGTCCACGGCCTGTGCGAAGGTCTGGCAATCGACGCGCATTTCCTTGTCATTGCCAGTCGGGATCACGCGCTGGTAATCGGGGAAAGTGCCGTCGATCAGCTTCGACGTCAGGACGACAGAACCGATGGTCAGGCGGATTTTCGCATCCGAAACTTCGACGGTGACTTCCAGCTCAGGATTGTCCATCAGCTTCTGCAGTTCACCGACGGTCTTGCGCGGAATGATGATGCCGGGCATGCCTTCGGAACCGGACGGCGCATCCACATCGGCGCGCGCCAGGCGGTGACCGTCGGTGGCGACGGCGCGCAGCTTCAGCTCGCCATTGCTTTCGATGGTGTGGAAGAAAATGCCGTTCAGATAATAACGCGTTTCTTCCGTCGAAATCGCAAATTGCGTCCGGTCGATCAGCATCTTCAGATCGGTCGCCTTCAGTTTGAAGGTGTGGCTGAAAGTGCCGGCGGTCAGGTCGGGGAAATCCGTCTCCGGAAGGCATTGCAGCGAGAACTTCGAACGGCCGGAGGCAACGGTCATGGAGGAGCCGTCCGGGTTGGTCGCCAGAAGCACTTCGGAACCATCAGGCAGCTTGCGCACGATTTCATAAAGCAGGTGCGCCGGCACGGTTGTGGCGCCCACCTGCTCCACCATGGCCGGGGTCGCTTCGGTGATTTCCAGATCGAGGTCGGTCGCCTTCATGTCCAGATTGGCGCCGGATGCGCGCAGGAGGACGTTGGACAGGATCGGAATCGTGTTGCGACGCTCGACAACCCGGTGGACGTGGTTCAGCGATTTCAGAAGGTTCGACCGCTCAAGAGTAATACGCATGGACGCTACCGCTTTCAACCGTTGCGAACCGGCCACCGCCGGATCGGCAAGAAGAGTCTTCACCGGCCGCAAAGCCGGACAATGTGGACGGGCAAAATGGCAGAGTTATTGCAGAAAATGCAAGAGCCGAGTGCGTCTGCCGCCGCTCATTTTGCTGCTATACAGCATGATCCACAGGCTGGAACCATCCATGGAGCTTGTTCGCCGGTTTTCTATTGCCCATAAAGAGGGAAAACCGGAGCGACCGGCCGGGAATGATCGGCCAGAATGATTGGAAGCCGTGTGACGGAAGAAATATCGAACAGCGACAACAGAGATATGAAGAGCTTCAGGATCGGGACGGCCACCATTGCCGCGCGGCCGCTGGAGCCCGCCCTCTATCTCGTGGCCACGCCCATCGGCAATCTCGGTGATATCACCATTCGCGCGCTGGAAACGCTGGCCTCCGCCGATGTTCTCGCCTGCGAGGACACGCGCGTCACCCGTATCCTGCTCGAACGTTACGGTATCCGCACCCGCCCGCTCTCCTATCACGAGCACAACGCCAACGAAGCGGGACCGAAGCTCATCGCAGCTCTCGAGGCCGGAAAGTCCGTGGCGCTGGTATCGGATGCCGGAACGCCGCTGGTTTCCGATCCCGGTTACCGCCTTGGTCAACTGGCGCTTGAAGCCGGACATCGGGTCGTGCCGGTGCCGGGCGCATCCGCGCCGCTTGCCGCCCTCGTCGGTTCGGGCATGCCGAGCGACGCCTTCCTGTTTGCTGGCTTTCTGCCCGTGAAGGATCGCGGCAAGCGCGACCGTTTTGCCGCGCTGGCGAAAATCCCGGCCACTCTTATCTTCTTTGAATCGCCGCACCGTATCGGCGCTTCCGTTAAGGTCGCGTCGGAGGTGCTCGGCCGCGACCGCCGCGCCGTGGTCTGCCGCGAACTGACGAAGACTTTCGAGGAATTCCGGCGCGGTACGCTTGGCGAACTTGCAGATTATTACGATGGCGACCGCGTGGTGAAGGGCGAGATCGTGCTTCTGGTAGAGCCGCCCTCCTATGATGAGATCCCCGACATCGAGGATGTCGAGAAGCTTCTGAAGGATCTCGTCGCCACCATGTCGGCCGCCAAGGCCGCGGGGGAAGCGGCGAAGCTGACGGGCCTGCCGCGCAAGGAGCTTTATCAAAGGCTGCTGGATATGAAGGAAACGGATGGCCGTTGAGGGGCGAAGCAATAAAAGGCGCAAAGCCGAGCGACGCGGCCATGCCGCGGAATATTGGGCGGCACTTTACCTGCTGCTGAAGGGATATCGCATCCTCGCCATTCGTTATCGCACCCGGCTGGGGGAAATCGACCTCATCGCCCGCAAGAAGGACCTCGTTGCCATCATCGAGGTCAAGGCGCGGTCCTCAGGCACCGGTGCGGTTGATGCTGTCGGCTTCCATTCGCAGCAGCGCATCCGGGCGGCCGCCGATCTCTGGCTCGCCCGCCGCAAGGACGGCGCGCGGTTTTCGCTGCGTTTCGATATTGTCGCGATCCTGCCGCACCGCCTGCCGCAGCATTTCATCGACGCCTTTTGAGGGGAGGAAACAATGTCCACCGAGCGGGAAAAAATGGCCGCGGGCGAATGGTACAGCTGCATGGATGCCGAGCTGGATATATTGCGCTGGCGGGCGCGAAAGGCCGTCCACCAGCACAATACGATGCCGCCGGATGAGCGCGGGGCGATTGCACCGCTGCTGCGTGCTCTCTTTAATTCTGTCGGGGAAGGCGCATTTCTTGAAGCGCCGTTTCATTGCGCTTACGGTTTCAACATCACGCTGGGCAAGAATGTCTATCTCAATGCCGGCTGCACCATTCTCGATTCCGCGAAGGTCGCGATAGGCGACGGCGCGATGCTGGGGCCTGCGGTGCAGATTTATTGTGCGGAACACCATCTGGATCCGGTGCCGCGGGCGCAAGGCATTGAAATCGCAAAGCCCGTGACGATCGGGCGAGATGTCTGGATCGGCGGCGGAGCGATCCTTCTGGCGGGCATCACCATTGGTGACGGTGCGATTGTCGGTGCCGGGTCGGTGGTAACGCGCGATGTGCCGCCGGGCCTGACGGTGGTGGGAAATCCGGCGCGGCCCATAAAGCGCATAGCCGACTGAGATTTTTGCCATCCGCTGTAATAAATCTGACATGTAACTGTCAAAGAGGCGTCATGGAACGCCTCTATTCGCATCCTCACCCCAATAAATGGTGGAGAGGATTTAGTAATGTTGAAGAAGATTTCCATGGCCGCAGTGGCCGTCAGCATTTCGGCGACGTCTTCCATGGCTGCTACCAACATCACCTGGTGGCACGGCATGGGCGGCCGTAACGGCGAAGTCATCAACGAAGTTTCGCAGAAGTTCAACGAAGCCCAGAAGGAATGCGCTCTGACGCCGGTTTCCAAGGGCTCCTATGAAGAAGCGCTGGCCAGCGGCATCGCTGCTTTCCGTTCGGGCGAACAGCCGAACATCCTTCAGGTTTTTGACGCTGGCGCTGCCACCATCATCAACGCCAAGGGCGCTGTCATTCCTGCCGAAGACCTCATCAACAAGGCCGGTTACAAGTTCGACCGTGACGCCTTCATCAACGGCGTGCGTTATTTCTACGCTGCCGCTGACGGCAAGTTTGTCGGCATGCAGTTCAACTCCTCCGCTCCCATCATGTACGTCAACGACGAAGCCCTGAAGAAGGCCGGCGTCGAAGCCCCGAAGACCTGGGAAGAGTTCGAGAAGGTTGCGCCGAAGCTGAAGGAAGCCGGCTACATTCCTCTCGTTCAGTCGCAGCTGACCTGGCAGTTCACGGAGAACTTCTTCTCCCGTAACAACATCCAGTTCGCAACCAATAACAACGGTTACGACAGCGTCACCGACACTAAGCTCAAGGTCACCGACCCGAACCTCGTCATGATGTTCGACAAGCTGAAGGACTGGAAGGACAAGGGCCTGTTCGCTTATTACGGCGCCGGCTGGAACGACAACCAGAAGCCGTTCGAAGAAGGCAAGGTCGCCTTCTGGATCGGTTCTTCGGGCTCCTTCGGCGGCCTGCAGAAGACGGCGACCATGCCGTTCTCGGCAACCTTCCTTCCCTACTGGGGCTCCATCAAGGGCGCTGGCACCAACTCCTTCATCGGCGGCGCCGCCCTCTTCGCAATGTCGGGCAAGTCTGAAGCCGAAAACAAGTGCGTGGCCGACTTCTTCCAGTTCCTGACCTCGCCGGAAATCCAGGTCTTCTACCACAAGGCGACCGGTTACGTCGCCATCACCAAGGCCGCTTACGAAAAGGCCAAGGCTGAAGGCTACTACAAGGAAAAGCCGGTTGCGGAAGTCGGTATCCAGCAGCTGTCGCTGCCGGGCGGCGAATGGTCGAAGGGTTACCGCCTCGGCTTCTACCCGCAGATCCGCGCCGTCATGGAACGCGAATATAACCGCATCTTCTCCGGCGAAGTCACGCCGAAGGCTGCTTTCGAGATCATCGAGAAGGAAGGCAACGACCTTCTGGCCCGCTTCGCCAAGACGGCTGGCTGATCGATCTTTTCGAAACCAATGACCGTTGTCGAGCCTCCTTTCCAACGGAAGGGAGGCTCGCTTCTGGATAAGGAGGCGCAAGCGTGGCCTATACATCGTCTCAACCGCGCCGGTTTTTCTCCGGTCGGTCCGCAAAGGCTGGAAAACCCGCCAAGCCCGCAGAAGCCGGCATGAAGCGCGTGCAGTTCTCCTCGTCCTTTGTGCCCTATCTGTTTCTGGCGCCGCAGCTTGCGGTGATTTTCATCTTTTTCTACTGGCCATCGGTTCAGGCCATACATTCGTCTTTCTATATCGAAGACCCGTTCGGGTTTGGCGCTTCCTTTGTCGGACTTGCCAATTATTCGGATGCGATCTTCAGCCCCGAATATCTCAGCATCGCCAAATTCACGGTTGTCTTCACCGTGCTGGTCACTTTCTTTTCGCTGGCGCTCGGCCTGCTGCTCGCCGTCAAGGCGGATGCGGTCATTCGCGGCAGCTCGACATACAAGACGCTGCTGATTTCCGTCTATGCCATCGCGCCGCCCGTCGCCGGCCTCATTGGCATGATGTTTTTCGACCAGCATATAGGCCCCTTCGTGAAGATGGCTGCGTTTCTCGGCTGGGACATGAAGGTCGGCCTCAATTATTTCGATACGGCCTTCGCCATGATCGTCGTCGCGGTCTGGAAGCAGATCCCCTACAACTTCATCTTCTTCCTGTCCGGTCTCCAGGGTGTGCCGGTCTCCGTGCGGGAAGCCGCCTCCATCGACTGCCGCTCCGGCTTTCGCCGGTTCTGGACTGTCATCATGCCGCTTCTGGCACCCACGGCCTTCTTCCTGCTGATCATCAACATCACCTATGCGCTCTTCGACACGTTCGGCGTCATCGACGTGATGGTGAAGGACAAGGCAGCCAACAACCCGATCACGCTGGTCTACAAGGTGTTCCTGGACGGTTTCCGCGGCAATGACATCGGCGGCTCTTCGGCCCAGTCCGTCATCCTGATGCTGGTCGTCTTTGTTCTCACCATCATCCAGTTCCGCTTCATCGAAAAGCGCATCCACTACAATTGAGGGAAAGCCAATGTACAAGACAAAACCCCTCGATCATCTGGTGCTGATCATTGGCGCGCTGTTTCTGATTTTGCCTGTTATCGTTGCCTTCATGACGTCCACCCACACGGCGGCGGAAATCCACCGCACCGGTCTGGCGATCGTTCCCGGCGACAATTTCATCGAGACCTACGAAAAGGTATTGACCCAGAAGGGTGGTTTCACCGGACAGGTGACGGGCCTCAACATGGTGCTGAATTCGCTGATCCTCGGCATCGGTTTTGCCGTCGGCAAGATCGTCCTGTCGATGACGGCGGCCTATGCGATCGTCTATTTCCGCTTTCGTTTTGCAACGCTCGCCTTCTGGATCATTTTCACCACGCTGCTTCTGCCGCTCGAAGTGCGCATCATGCCGTCCTACGAGGTGATGAGCAAACTTGGTCTTCTGAACTCTTATACCGGCCTCATCGTGCCGCTTCTCGCTTCGGCGACGGGCACCTTCTATTTCCGGCAGTTCTTCAAATCCGTTCCCGAGGAGCTGCTTGAGGCCGCCCGCATCGATGGTGCGGGGCCGGTGAAGTTCTTCATCGACGTTCTCATTCCGCTGTCGCGCACCATGATGGCGGCGATCTTCATCATCATGTTCGTTTATGGCTGGAACCAGTATCTCTGGCCCATGCTGATGACGACGGATGAAAGTTTCTTCACCCTGATGCGTGGCATCAAGTCGATCCTGCAGGTCTGGGTCGGTTCGCAAATTCCCGATTACAACGAAGCTTTCGCGCTCGCCGTGCTGGCCATGTTGCCGCCGGTGCTGATCGTCGTCATTTTCCAGCGCTGGTTCATCAAGGGCCTGACCGAAAGCGATAAATAAGGAGACCGAAATGGCCGCGATAGAAATCAGTCAGGTCTGCAAGGATTATCATGGCGGCGTGCGCGCCGTGCACCACGTCGATATCGATATCAAGGATGGCGAGTTCATTGTTCTCGTCGGTCCCTCCGGCTGCGGCAAGTCCACGCTTCTGCGCATGGTTGCCGGCCTGGAGGATATTTCCGAAGGCACGGTGAAGATCGGCGACCGGGTGGTCAACCAGACCGATCCGGCCGATCGCGATATTGCCATGGTGTTCCAGAACTACGCACTTTATCCGCATATGTCGGTGCGCGAGAATCTGGAATATGGGTTGAAGAACCGCAAGACGCCGAAGTCGGAGATCGATGCGCGCGTGGCGGAAGCTGCGCGTATGCTGCAGCTCGAACCCTATCTGGATCGCAAGCCCCGCGCCCTTTCCGGCGGCCAGCGGCAGCGTGTCGCCATGGGGCGCGCCATCGTGCGCAAGCCGGCGGCCTTCCTGTTCGATGAGCCTTTGTCCAACCTCGATGCCAAGCTGCGCGTTTCGATGCGCGGCGAAATCAAGCGTCTGCAAAAACGCCTCGGCACCACCTCGATTTACGTCACCCATGATCAGCTGGAGGCCATGACGCTGGCCGATCGCCTTGTTGTGCTGAATGGCGGTCGTATCGAACAGATCGGCGCGCCGCTTGACGTCTACCACACGCCCGCCTCCACCTTTGTCGCCAGTTTCATCGGCTCTCCCGCCATGAATCTGCTGAATGCCGAACTACATGGCGATAGCCTCGCCATCGGTCCGGCGCTCTTTGCGCTCAGTGGTTTCGCGCCTGCCTCCGGCCCGATAACGGTGGGCATGCGGGCGGAGGATTTCCGCCTCGCTACGGCAGGTGAGCAGGGCTTCCCGCTTCGGGTCGATTATATCGAGGAACTGGGTTCGCAGCGTCTCATCCACGGCATGATCGGCGACCAGAGCCTGACAATTGCTTTCCCGCCCGATGTCGAGGTTCCGTCCGCGCTCTCCGTCACGATCGCGCCGGAAAAACTGCACTTCTTCTCCAGCGAAACCGGCAAGCGCATTGCCGGCAAAGCCGAGCAGCTGGCGACGCAGCCCGCGCAAATGGCGACGGCCTGAGCGCACCGCAGAAATCGGCGCGATGACTAAAATTGCGCCGATTGTCAAAACCGCTTTGTTACGATCCCGATGATAGAAGACCTCCAATATTTCACGGGGGTTTTCTAATATGTCCTTCAAAATGATGTTCGCTGCCGCAGCAACCATGGCGGTCCGCACGGTGCCGATATTGCCGGCCTATTTGCGCCGGTCAAAAGACGAGACTGTCGTCAGCGCATCCTGCACCGATCTGCGGCTTCAGCCGGCCCCCATCAATCCGGACTGGATCATTTCCGGTAACCCTCAGGCGCGTGCAGCGGATCACTCCAGAAGCGGCGACCGTGCTTCCAGCACCGCCATGTGGGATTGCACGGCGGGTGAGTTCCGCTGGTTCTTCGGATGGGATGAAACCGTCTATATTCTCGAAGGCGAAGCGCATGTAACGGCAGAAGACGGTTCGATCAGCATCCTGCGGGTCGGGGATGTCGCCTATTTCCCTGCGGGAACATGGGCCACCTGGCGGGTGGATGACTATGTCCGCAAGGTCGCTTTCATGCGCCGTCCGTTCCCCAAGGCGCTGGCTCTCGCCTATCGCGTCAAGAACAAGCTGTTTGCCGGCCGCTCCTATAAGCTGGCCGCCTGAACCCATAAAACCTTCCGGTGGGCGGGGCCGGTGCGGCGCCGCCGACGGAATTGTGAAGGTTCAATAAAACTCACACAAACCACCGCTTGCAGCAGTTGCCTTTGAATGGTCGCTGCCCTACATCTTCAGGGTTTTCTGAAGTATTTCCGGGTTTCTCCCGGTCATGCGGGAAGCTTGAAAAGACGAGGTAATGGGCACGGCGGGCCGGGAAAGCGTCCGCATGCTGCAAGAGGAACATGCGCATGGCGAAGATCAAGAACGTCGCGATCCAGATGGATCATGTCTCCGGCATCAATATCGCCGGTGACTCCACCTTCGCCATGAGCCTTGAGGCGCAGGCACGCGGATACCGGCTGTTCCATTATACGCCCGAGCGCCTTTCCATGCGCGATGGCAAGATTTACGCCACGGTGGAGCAGATGGAACTGCGCGACATCAAGGGCGACCATTTCTCCCTGTCGGAGCCGGAGCGTGTCGATCTCTCGACCATGGATGTCATCCATCTGCGTCAGGATCCGCCCTTCGACATGGCTTACATCACCTCGACCCATCTGCTGGAACGCATTCATCCGAAAACGCTTGTCGTCAACGATCCCGCCTGGGTCCGTAACTCGCCGGAAAAGATTTTCGTCACCGAATTCGCCGACCTGATGCCGAAGACGTTGATCACCAAGGACGCGGAGGAAATCGCCCGCTTCCGCAATGAAATGGGCGATATCATTCTGAAGCCGCTTTATGGCAATGGCGGCGCGGGCGTCTTCCATTCCGCGCGCGACGACCGCAATTTCTCCTCGCTTCTGGAGATGTTCGGGCAGATGTTCCGCGAGCCTTACATCGCCCAGCAATATTTGCCTGACGTCCGAAAGGGCGACAAGCGCATCCTCCTGGTGGATGGTGAACCGGTGGGCGCAATCAACCGCGTACCGGCGGAAAACGATGCCCGCTCCAACATGCATGCCGGCGGCCGGCCGGAACCGACGGAACTGACGGCGCGGGAGAAGGAAATCTGCCGCCGCATCGGTCCGGCCTTGCGGGAGCGCGGTTTCCTCTTCGTCGGCATTGACGTGATTGGCGACTATATGACGGAAATCAACGTCACCTCGCCGACCGGCATTCGTGAGGTGCGCAAATTCGGCGGTGCCGATGTCGCAAGCCTTTTGTGGGACGCGATTGAGAAAAAGCGCGAAGCTCAGGATTTCTGACGCGACCTGTTGTTGGTCCAGCTTTGTTCCATCAGTACAACTAGATACAACTAAAATACATCGTCAGCGGGAGATTGTTCGCTGGATGTTCTTGTTTTATTCTTTGCCCTGTGGCACGTTGCTTGCGGGTGGCTGCAACAGGGCATGATGCTCTGGTGATGCGGCCGGTTTGCGGGGGCAGGCCATGGTGGCAAGGGTTAATACGGTTGCATTTCAGGGCATAGAGGGTGTGCCCGTCGAGGTGCAGGTCATGGTCGCACCCGGAAAAGTGGGCATCCAGATTGTCGGCCTGCCAGACAAGGCGGTGGCCGAAAGTCGGGAGCGGGTGCAGGCCGCCCTGCATGCCTCGGGTCTGGCCTTGCCGGCAAAAAAAGTCACCGTCAATCTCGCGCCTGCGGATTTGCCCAAGGAAGGGTCGCATTTTGATCTTCCCATTGCGCTTGGCCTCATGGCTGCTTTAGGGGCGATACCGGCGGACCTGCTGGGACGTTATGTTGTTCTCGGCGAACTCAATCTTGATGGCACCATCGGTATGGTTTCTGGCGCCCTGCCGGCGGCTATCGGCGCCAATGCGCTCGGCAAGGGGCTGATCTGCCCGGCTGAAAGCGGGCCGGAAGCGGCCTGGGCCGGAGCCGGTATCGATATTCTCGCCCCGCGCAGTCTCATTGCACTCGCCAATCATTTTCGCGGCACCCAGCTTCTGTCGCGCCCGACGCCTGCCATCCGCGCCAATCCGGTCAATCTGCCTGATTTAGCTGATATCAAGGGGCAGGAGAGCGCCCGGCGCGCGCTGGAGGTGGCCGCTGCCGGCGGCCACAATCTGCTCATGGTCGGCCCGCCCGGCTCGGGTAAATCCATGCTCGCAGCCCGCCTGCCTTCCATCCTGCCGCCGCTGGAGGCGGCGGAATTGCTGGAAGTGTCAATGGTCCATTCCATCGCCGGCCAATTGTCCGGCGGCAAGCTTTCGGACCGAAGGCCGTTCCGCACGCCGCACCATTCCGCCACCATGGCGGCGCTGATCGGCGGAGGGCTGCGCGCCAAACCGGGCGAGGCTTCGCTTGCCCATCACGGCGTCCTTTTTCTGGATGAGTTCCCGGAATTTTCGCCGCAGGTGCTGGATGCGCTTCGCCAGCCGCTGGAGACGGGCGAATGCATCATTGCGCGAGCCAATCATCGCGTCAGCTATCCGGCGGAAATCCAGCTCGTTGCGGCCATGAACCCCTGCAGGTGCGGCATGGCGGGAGAGCCGGGTTTCAGCTGCGCCCGAGGCCCGCGCTGTGTGACCGATTATCAGGCCCGCATTTCCGGACCGCTGCTGGACCGTATCGATATCCGCATCGACGTTCCCGCTGTCTCCGCCGCCGATCTCATTCGACCCATGGCGGCTGAGCCGAGTGCAATGGTGGCCGCCCGTGTCGCACGGGCGCGCCTTGCACAGCAAGAGCGCTACGCGGCGGCGGGATTTGCCGCCATTCGCACGAATGCTCGCTGTACGACGACCTTGATAGAAAAATATGCCGAGCCGGATGCGTCCGGGCTGCAGTTGCTGCGCGACGCCGCCGAGCGGATGAAGTTTTCCGCGCGCGGTTATCATCGCATTCTCAAGGTTGCCCGTACGCTTGCCGATCTGGATGGCAAGCAGACGGTTGGCCGCATCCATGTGGCGGAAGCTGTGTCCTATCGTATCGCAGGCGAAAGGCTGACGGCGGCGGCGTAGGAGGTCGCCCTTGGTGCTTTGCCTCAGAAACCATTGTGCCGCCAGCGGGGCCAGCGGCACATCGGGATATTCGCTAATCCGATGCGGGATCGCGCCGCGCTCGAAAGCGTGGCTTAAAGCCCAAGGCCTTCGAAAAGCGCCGTCGAAAGGTAGCGTTCCGCAAAGGAAGGAATGATGACGACGATGTTCTTGCCGGTATTTTCCTCACGCGCACCGACCTTGATGGCTGCCGCCAGCGCCGCACCCGAGGAAATGCCGACAGGCACGCCTTCCAGCCTTGCCGCCAGACGTGCGATTTCGAAAGCCTCATCATTGGTGACGGTGACGATCTCGTCATAAATACCGGTGTCGAGGATGGCGGGCGCAAAACCGGCGCCGATGCCCTGAATCTTGTGGGGGCCGGGGTTGCCGCCGGAAAGAACCGGGCTGTCGGCGGGCTCGACGGCAATCACCTTCACTTCGGGCTTGCGCGATTTCAGCACCTGGCCCGTGCCGGTGATGGTGCCGCCGGTGCCAATGCCCGAGACGAGAATATCGACCGTGCCTTCGGTGTCGTTCCAGATTTCTTCCGCCGTCGTCCTGCGGTGAATATCCGGATTGGCAGGGTTTTCGAACTGCTGCGGAATGATCGCGTCAGGCAGGGTCTCGGCCAGTTCCTGCGCCTTGGCGATGGCGCCCTTCATGCCCTTCGGGCCTTCGGTCAGCACCAGTTCGGCGCCGAGCAGGGCCAGCATTTTCCGACGCTCAACCGACATGGTTTCAGGCATGGTCAGGATCAGCTTGTAGCCCTTCGCGGCGGCGGAAAAGGCGAGGGCAATACCCGTGTTGCCGGAGGTCGGCTCCACCAGTGTGGTCTTGCCGGGGGTGGTCTTGCCCTGCGCTTCCAGAGCTTCGATCATGGCGACGCCGATGCGGTCCTTCACGGAAGCGATGGGATTGAAAAACTCGAGCTTGGCGAGAAGGTTGGCCTTCACGCCCTTCTCCTTCGCCAGCTTGTCGAGCCGCACGATCGGCGTATCGCCGATTGTTTCCGTAATAGAGGAATAGACGCGTCCGCGTCCGGGCTTTCTGGCTTCGGGCATGGTGTTCTCCTGTGTAAAGACCGCAAGATTTGAGCGGCAGAATAGGAGCAATAGCTTTCTCAAGCTAGCGAACGTTCGTCCTAATATCCCCGAATTACAGGAATAATTTCACGATAAATCGCATAAATGCACGAATTTGTTTTACGTGCTGCGGATCGCGATCATGGTCGCCGTTCCCGCCAGAATACCCGCCGCCGTGCGGTTGAGGATCGTCAAGGCGCTCGGCCTTTTCAGGAGGTTACGCGCCTTGGCCGCAAGCAGGATGTAAGGCAGGAGAACCGCCATCAGCACGACAAAGGTGATGGCGAGAAGTGTCGCATATTCCGAAGGGCCGATCATGCGGATATCGATCAGCGTCGGCACCAGCGCCACGTAAAACAGCATGGTTTTGGGATTGCCGAGTGTGATCAGCAGGCCGGAGAGAAACGACATCCGCATGCTGGTGCTTTTCTTCGCCTTCAGCTCCTGTGGCAGCAGGCCGGCGGTCCAAAGCTTCCAGGCGATATAGAGAAGATAGGCAGCGCCCGCGAATTTCAGCACCATGAAGGCTTCCTGAAAGGTCTGCGCGACGAAGGCCAGCCCCAGGATCACACCGGTCAGGTAAATCATGTCGCCCAGCACCAGCCCGAGACCCATGAAGAAGGTTTCCCGAAAGCCTGAACCCAGAGCTCGCGCCACGATCGCCGTCATGCCGGGGCCGGGAATGGCGGCGGCGATGAAGAGGGCGGTAGCATAAGCGAAAAGGGTCGTCAGCGTCATGATAGTGTTTCCCGGAAAATCCGCCAAATCCATAGCGAAATTGCCCGGCAAAGACAATCAGTCCACTCCCTCTGTCCTGCCGCAACGGCAGAACACACGGTCTGATCAAGCGGGCTGCCCAGCGTAGCGGCCAAGCGGTGTGGCTAAACGCCGGTGGAGCCGAAACCGCCGGCGCCCCGCGCCGTCTCGGAGGTCTCCGTCACCTCGCTCACGACAACCTGGGTTACCGGCGCGATCACCATCTGCGCGATGCGCATGCCGCGTTCGATGATAAAAACGTCTTGCCCCAGATTGGCGAGAATGACCTTCACTTCGCCGCGATAATCGCTGTCCACTGTGCCGGGAGAGTTGAGGCAGGTGATGCCGTTCTTGATGGCGAGGCCGGAGCGGGGGCGGATTTGCGCCTCGTAACCCTGCGGAACCTCGAAGATGAAACCGGTCGGGACCAGCGCGCGTTCACCCGGTTGCAGGGTCAGCGTTTCACCGGCGGGCACGGCAGCGCGCAGGTCCATGCCGGCGGCGCCACGGGTTTCGTAGGACGGCAATTCGAGGTCTGTGCCATTGGCGAGACGGACGAGACGGAGAAGGGGGCTATTGTCATTTTGAACGGTCATGCGGCATTAGTTTGCCGAGATCGCGGCAAGGTCAATTGCAAATGCGGGCCTGAAACGCTAGATAGCCCGCAATTCCACAGGATTTGTCAGATGGCCGAAACACTTGCCGAGGCGGTCTCCCGCCGCCGCACCTTTGCTATTATCGCGCACCCGGACGCGGGTAAGACCACGCTTACCGAAAAACTGCTGCTGTTCGGCGGAGCGATCCAGCTCGCCGGTGAAGTAAAGGCGAAGAAGGATCGCATCCAGACCCGTTCGGACTGGATGAAGATCGAGCGTGAGCGCGGCATTTCGGTCGTCACCTCGGTCATGACCTTCGAATATAACGACCGGGTCTTCAATATTCTCGATACGCCCGGCCACGAGGACTTTGCCGATGATACCTACCGCACGCTGACGGCGGTGGATGCGGCGATCATGGTCATCGACGCCGCCAAGGGTATCGAGCCGCGCACACTGAAGCTCTTCGAAGTCTGCCGTATGCGCGATATTCCGATCATCACCTTCATCAACAAGATGGACCGCGAAAGCCGCGATCCCTTCGAGATTCTGGATGAGGTCGAGGAAAAGCTCGCGCTCGATACTGCGCCCATCACCTGGCCGGTCGGTCGCGCCAAAACCTTCTGCGGCGCCTATAATCTCGCCGAAAATACCTTCCGCGGCAACGATACCCAGGTTGACGGGCTGCCGGTCAACGGTCCGCAGGCGGTTGCCGATCGCCTGCCGGAAAATGAACGTCAGCTTTTTGTCGAAGAAACCGAGCTTGCGCTGGAAGCCTGCCGTCCTTTCGACCGTCAGGCGTTCCTCGAAGGCCACATGACGCCGGTGTTCTTCGGTTCGGCGCTGCGCAATTTCGGTGTGCGTGACCTCATCAATGCGCTTGGCGATTTCGCCCCGCCGCCGCGCGATCAGGTGGCGGATACGCGCACCGTCCATGCGGCTGAAGAGAAAATGACGGCCTTTGTCTTCAAGATTCAGGCCAATATGGATCCGAACCATCGCGACCGTATCGCTTTCGCCCGCATCTGCTCCGGCAAGCTGGAGCGCGGCATGAAGGCGCGGCTTGCTCGCACCGGCAAGCAGATGGGGCTCACCGCGCCGCAATTCTTCTTCGCTTCGCAGCGCCAGCTGGCAGATACCGCCTTTGCGGGCGACGTGGTAGGCATCCCGAACCATGGCACACTGCGCATCGGCGATACGCTGACCGAGGGGGAAAACCTCGTATTTCAGGGCGTGCCGAACTTCTCGCCGGAAATCCTGCGCCGCGTGCGTCTGGAAGACGCCATGAAGGCGAAGAAGCTGAAGGAAGCCCTGCAGCAGATGGCAGAAGAGGGCGTTGTGCAGCTCTTTTCGCCGGAAGATGGCTCACCGGCCATTGTCGGTGTTGTCGGCGCGCTGCAGCTCGATGTGTTGAAGGAGCGCCTGATGGGCGAATACGGCCTGCCGGTCTCCTTCGAAATGTCGCGCTTTTCGGTCTGCCGCTGGATTTCCTCCGATCAGCCGGCGGAAATGGACAAGTTCCTCAACGTCAAGCGCGGCGATATCGCCCGCGATCTGGACGGCGACCCGGTGTTTCTGGCGCAGGACGCCTTCTCTCTACGTTACGAATCCGAGCGTTTCCCGGCAATCAAAATGGTTGCCATCAAGGAATATCACGTCGCCAAGGCGGCGTGATATCAGCCGGATTGCACTTTGAATGCCAAGGGCTTAGTTTCCCCTGAAACGGGAAACTGGTCCGGCATCATGACGCTTTCAGGCAGACATATCCTCCTCATCATCTCCGGCGGCATCGCAGCCTATAAGAGCCTCGATCTTATTCGTCGTCTGAAGGAGCGTGGCGCTAAGGTGACGCCAGTGATGACGAAGGGCGCGCAGGAATTCGTCACCCCGCTTGCCGTCGGCGCGCTGTCCGCCACCCATGTCTTCACCGAGCTTTTTTCACGGCAGGATGAACAGGATGTAGGCCATATCAGGCTGGCGCGCGACTGCGATCTCGTGCTGGTGGCTCCCGCCACAGGCGATCTGATGGCGAAGATGGCGCACGGTCTGGCCGACGATCTCGCCTCCACGATTCTTCTCGCGACGGATCGCAAGGTGCTGGTCGCACCCGCCATGAACCCGAAAATGTGGTCGGCAAAGCCCACGCTCCGCAATGTCGAAACGCTGAAAAAAGACGGTGTGTTTTTCATCGGCCCGATGGCTGGCGAGATGGCGGAGAAGGGCGAGGCTGGTTTTGGCCGCATGGCCGAGCCATTGCAGATCGTTGAAGCCGTCGCCGCACTGCTGGATGAGGGGCGAAAGCCTCTGCAGGGTAAAACGGCCATCGTCACCTCCGGTCCCACGCACGAGCCGATTGATCCCGTGCGCTATATCGCCAACCGTTCCTCCGGCAAGCAGGGCCATGCCATTGCGGCGGCTCTGGCGGAACTGGGTGCAAAGGTCACGCTGGTTTCCGGTCCCGTCACGATTGCCGATCCGGCAGGTGTTGAAACAGTTCATGTCGAGCGCGCCGAGGAGATGCGCGATGCGGTGATCTCGAGGCTGCCGGCGGATATCGCCGTCATGGTCGCCGCCGTCGCCGACTGGCGGGTGACGGGTTCATCGGAACAGAAGATCAAGAAGCAACCGGGCGATGCGCCGCCGGCGCTGCAGCTGACGGAAAATCCCGATATTCTCAAAACCGTCGGCCATCATGAAAAGCGCCCGACGCTGGTGGTGGGTTTTGCCGCTGAAACACAGGATATCGAAAAGAACGGCCGGGCGAAGCTGGAACGCAAGGGGGCGGATTATATCGTCGCCAATGATGTCTCGGCGCAAACCGGCATCATGGGCGGGGACCGCAACAGCGTGAAAATCATTTCAGCGGACGGTGTCGAGGCCTGGCCGGATCTGGACAAGACCGAAGTCGCAAAACATCTGGCGGCACTGATCGCGGAGAAACTCGCATGAGCCTGTTCGATCGCAAGACATTCGACAGGGTGCTTGGTGAATGGCCGGGCGTACGCTTCGTCGATCAATGGGACTCGCATGTGGCAAAGGTAGGCGACAAGGTCTTTGCCGTGCTCGGCGAGCGGGAGGACTGGCGGCTGGTGGTGAAATGCTCGGAAGAGAGCTTCGAAATATTGACCTCACTCGAAGGCATTGCTCAGGCGCCCTATTTCGCCAAACGCAAATGGGTCTCGATTGCCGATCATTCACCGCTCGAACAGGAAGAACTGGAGCACTATGTGCGCCGTTCCTATGAGCTTGTCGCCGCCGGCCTGACAAAAAAGCTGCGGGGCGAACTCGGCATCGTGATCGATACCGCACCCCGTCTGTAATTTTCCGTCAGTTGACCTTCTTGTCCTTGCCGATGATCTGGCGGACGCCTTCTTTGGTGAAGGGTTGCAGAAGCTGCGGCACGAACCCCTTTGCGATCTCACCCTTGATGCCGATATCCGTGGACGAGGGCCGGTCCGGGTTGTGGTAGGACCCGAAGATGAGATCGAAGATGACGAGGTTTTCGCCGTAATTGGTGTTGCCTTCCGGAAGCTGCTTCGAATGGTGCCAGCGGTGCAGGCGCGGTGTGCTGAAGATGTAATCGAGCAGCCCCGTTTTCATGTCGACGTTGCAATGGGTCAAAATACCGATGAAGGCGGTCACGGCGCCGAGCCACCAGAAAACCTGAAGCGGCGCACCCATGAAATAGAGCGGAATCTGGCTGAGCGCGATCTTGAACAGGGAGTCGGCCACATGGAACCGACCGGTATTGACGACCCAGAGCCGAACGACGCTGTGATGCAGGGCATGGAACCGCCAGAAGAATACCGTTTCATGCGCGATGCGGTGGGCCCAGTAGAGACCGAACTCGGCAATCGCCACCGCAAGCGCGACCTGGACGATCATTGGCAGATGGGACGGCCAGAGGTCGAACCGCATCGCCGCCAGCGGCTGTAGAACATTCGCGGCGACCATCGGGAAGATTGCCGCGGCGGCGGCAGCGAGTTGCACGAGCCCCTTCGTCAGAAGCGTGTGACCGATGCTGTTGATGGTCTCGCCGTCTCCCTCAAGCCATTCGACCTCATAGGGAATATAACGCTCGAGGAGAAACAGGCTGAGAACAGCGCCTGCATAAACCGTCAGGAAGGCTGCGATCGGATGGTTGCTCGCAAAAGCGAAGTAGGAACCCACAAGGCCGCCGGCGAAAACCAGTGGCCAGGAGGTATAGGAAAGGGTTTCTTTTAATACTTGCGCTTTTGCCATCAAAATCAAATCCCGTCCGGCGTATCCGTCTCTACCATCGGCGCACTTTCGCGCAGGGTCAGAGCAGCCGTTACCCGCATCGATCACCTGTCTAGATCAAAGATCAGGTCCTTATCGCTCCAATGCATTACACAAACATGGCACATCGCGGTGCCGAAATGCTCAGCTTACCCTGATCGCAATATAGAGAAGCGTCAGCGCAATCACCCAGAGCGCTATCCGCCCCCATTTGGTATGTCGCGCTTCCGCCTTGCCGATGGCTTCCGCCGTCTGCGCATCAAAACGCAGGCCGTTCTCGCTCATATACATCAACTCGGAATGCAGCTTTTCCGTCTTGGCGGCAATCTCCGGTGCCGCCTCGGCGAGCTTGAGGGCGGCTTTCACGCCATCCTTCAGATCGGTGACGACGCGTTTCGGGCCGAGATTGTCCCTTATCCAGCCGCCAACGACCGGGTCGGCCGCCTTCCACATGTTGAAGCGCGGATTGAGCATGCGCGACACGCCTTCCACCACCACCATGGTCTTTTGCAGCATGACGAGTTCCGGCCGCGTCTCCATGTCGAAGAGTTCGGTCACTTCGAACAGCAACGTCAGCAACTTGCCCATGGAGATCGTCTCGGCCGGCTGGCCGTGGATCGGTTCGCCAATGGCGCGGATCGCCTGCGCGAAACTGGCTTTGTCGTGGTGGCCTGGCACATAACCGGCCTCGAAATGCACCTCAGCCACCCGCATATAGTCGCGGGTAATGAAGCCGTAGAGGATCTCGGCAAGGAAGCGGCGTTCCTTTTTGCCAAGGCGTCCGGCAATGCCCATATCGACGGCAACGATCTCGCCCTCCGCATCCACGAAGAGATTGCCGGGATGCATATCGGCGTGGAAGAAGCCGTCGCGCAGCGTGTGCCGCAGGAAGGACTGGATCAGCGTATCGGCGAGCTTGTTCAGGTCGTGGCCGGCGGCCTTCAGCCCCTCGATGTCAGACATCTTGACGCCGTCGATCCATTCCATGGTGACGACATCGCGGCCGGTGCGCTCCCAATCGACCTCGGGAACGCGGAAGCCGGGATCGTCCTTGGTGTTCTCGGCAAGTTCGGAAAGGGCGGCGGCCTCGAGCCGCAGATCCATCTCGATCTTCGTCGTCTGCTCCAGCGTGCGCGTCACCTCGACGGGGCGCAGGCGGCGGGCGGAGCGGACGAAACGCTGCTGCAGGTCGGCGATCAGATACATCGCCTCCAGATCGTTCTGGAAACGCTGGCGCACGCCGGGGCGGATGACCTTGACGGCCATCTTGCGCGGGCCTTTTGGTGTGTCCACCATTGCCGGATGGACCTGGGCAATGGAAGCCGCGGCGATCGGATCGCCGAATTCCCTGTAGAGTTCAGACACCGACCGTCCGAGCGAGCCCTCGATATTGGCCTTCGCCGCAGCCGCCGGGAAAAAGGCCATGCGGTCCTGAAGGCTCGCGAGATCGTCGGCGAAGTCGGCGCCCACCACATCCGGCCGGGTCGCAAGAAACTGACCCATCTTCACATAGGAGGGCCCGAGCCGCTCCACAGCCACCGCCAGCCGGTCGCTGCGCTGCGCCCGTTTCGCCTTGCTGCGGGCGAATGGCTTCAGCAGCGCTTTTAATAATTGGGCGGGAGCAGGTAGGTCGTCGGAGGGCAGGGCCAGCACGACGCCTTCGCGCACGAGAACCCAGCCAACCCTTGCGAGGCGGAAATATGCGCCCAAAGTACTCATGCTTATGCTTGTCTCCTGCTTTTACCGGCCATGGTCTTAAAGCTTCCAGCCGGAATGCAGGGCGGCGATGCCGCCGGTGTAATTGGTGTAGGTCACGCGGGAGAAGCCGGCGGTGCGGATCATCGTCGCGAAATCTTCCTGATTGGGGAATTTGCGGATCGATTCGACCAGATATTGATAGGGCTCGGCATCACCGGTGATCATCTTGCCGAATTGCGGAATGGCGTTGAACGACCAGGCGTCATAAACACGGTCGAGCAGCGGCATATCGACTTCGGAAAATTCCAGCACCAGCAGCCGCCCGCCGCGCTTCAACACGCGATGTGCTTCTTTCAGTGCGACATCGATGCGCGGCACATTGCGAATGCCGAACGCGATCGTATAGGCGTCGAATGTATTCGCCTCGAAGGGCAGCTCCTCGGCATTGGCCTCCACAAAGGTCAGATTGTCGGAAAGCTTCTTTTTTGCCGCACGCTCCTCGCCGACGGCCAGCATCGAGCCGTTGATATCGAGAACGGTGGCATGCGCCAGACGGTTGGAGGCCTCGATGATACGGAAGGCAATATCGCCGGTGCCGCCCGCAACGTCCAGAATCTTGTAGGACGGGTCCTTGCGCGGCGAAAGCGAAGAGACCATCGCGTCCTTCCACAGCCGGTGCAGACCGGCCGACATCACGTCATTCATGATGTCGTAGCGCTTGGCCACCTTATGGAAGACCTCGTTGACCAGCCCCTGCTTTTTGCCTTCGTCCACCTTGTGGAAGCCATAGGACGTTTCCATGCCGCCTTGGGCAGTGGTACGGGCGTCAGTCATCGTCTGTCTCCATATTTATTGCGTGGCGGACCATAGCGGAAACGCCATGGCAACGCTATCTGTTGCCGCATCGCCTGGGCGCGACATTTCGCGTGCACTGTATAGACCACATGGTCCTAACGATAAACTGCCGGATAAGCCAGATGCCAGAATTGCCAGAAGTCGAAACCGTCAGACGTGGCCTTGCGCCCGCCATGGAAGGGGCAATGGTCCGCCGCCTCCATCTCGGCCGCCCGGATCTGCGCTTTCCTTTCCCGGAGGATTTCGCGGGGCTGATCGAGGGCAAGACGATCATATCGCTCGGACGAAGGGCGAAATATCTTCTCATCGAGCTGGAAGACGGGCTGACGATCGTGTCCCATCTCGGCATGTCCGGTTCGTTTCGTATCGAGGCGGAAACGGATGAGGCTGGCAAGACGCCGGGTGCGTTTCATCACGCCCGCTCGAAGGACGGCAAGCATGACCATGTCGTCTTTCATCTGGATAAAGGCGAAGAGCGCGTCTGCGTCATCTATAATGATCCGCGCCGCTTCGGCTTCATGCATCTGGTGGAGCGCAACAAGCTCGATCTTTACCCGGCCTTTGCCGAGCTTGGCCCGGAGCCGACTGGCAATGCGCTGAGCGCGGATTATCTGGCCAGCCGGTTTGAAGGCAAAAGCCAGCCCCTGAAAAGCACGCTGCTGGACCAGAAGGTCATTGCCGGCCTCGGCAATATCTATGTCTGCGAGGCGCTGTGGCGCGCGCATCTTTCGCCCCTTCGGGCCGCGGGAACGCTGGTGACGAAAGGTGGCAAGCCCAAAGCGCAGCTCATCGATCTGACGGAGAAAATCCGCGATGTCATCGCCGACGCCATCGCCGCCGGCGGCTCCTCACTACGAGACCATATACAGACGGACGGAACGCTCGGTTATTTCCAGCATTCCTTTTCGGTCTACGATCAGGAAGGCCAGCCTTGCCGGACACCCGGCTGCGGGGGTACGGTTGAAAGGGTGGTGCAGGCCGGTCGTTCGACCTTTTATTGCGCCGCCTGCCAGAAGTAATGCTGCCGGAGTAACGGAGAAGGGGAGACTGCCGTGGACTATGAAACGATACTGGTCGAGAAACGCGATGAGGTGGGTGTCATCACCCTCAACCGCCCCAAGGCGCTCAACGCTCTCAATTCGGTGCTCCTGAAAGAGCTGCGGCACATTCTGTCTTCGTTTTCCGCCGATGATTCCATCGGTGCGATCGTTATTACCGGTTCAGAAAAGGCATTTGCGGCGGGCGCGGATATCAAGGAAATGCAGGGGCTGGATTTTGTCGATGCCTATGTCGGCGATTTTCTCGGTAGCTGGGACGAAGTTGCAGCCACCCGCAAGCCTGTCATCGCCGCCGTTTCCGGCTTTGCGCTGGGCGGCGGCTGCGAGCTGGCGATGATGTGCGATTTCATCATCGCTTCTGATACGGCGAAGTTCGGCCAGCCGGAAATCACCCTCGGCGTCATTCCGGGCATGGGCGGCTCGCAGCGGCTGACACGGGCGGTCGGCAAGGCGAAGGCCATGGACCTGGTTCTGACCGGCCGCATGATGGATGCGGCGGAAGCCGAGCGCGCCGGTCTCGTGTCGCGTGTTGTGCCGGCTGCCAACCTGATGGACGAGGCGGTGGAAGCGGCAACCCGCATAGCTTCCCTGTCGCGTGCCTCCGTGCTCATGGCCAAGGAAAGCGTCAACCGTTCCTTCGAGGTGCCGCTTTCGGAAGGTCTGAGATTTGAAAGACGCTCCTTCCAGTCGCTCTTTGCGACAGTGGATCAGAAGGAGGGCATGGCCGCCTTCGTGGAAAAGCGCAAACCCGCTTTCCGGAATCGCTAAGGATTCGGAATATCGGCGCTTTTAAGCGTTTTGCGCGTTGACGGGCGTAAGCTTTAGCGGTATATGCCCGCCCACGGTTAAGGAAAGCCATCCGGCTTGTCCGAAATTACTCCCGCATTCTTGGGTTACGTGAGGTCTTCGAACGACCCGATCCTATGGTTGCGGAATTTGGTTTGAATTCGAAGAGAGGCATACATGGCCAATACAACTTCGGCGAAAAAGGCGACCCGCAAGATCGCTCGCCGTACCGCAGTCAACAAGGCTCGCCGTTCGCGCGTTCGCGGCTTCATCCGCAAGGTCGAGGAAGCCATCGCTTCCGGTGATCTCGCAGTCGCCACCGAAGCTCTGAAGGCAGCTCAGCCCGAGATCCAGCGCGCCGCCACCCGGGGCGTTCTGCACGGCAACACCGCATCCCGCAAGGTGTCGCGTCTCGCACAGCGCGTTAAGGCTCTTTCCGCCTAATCCGGCTAATCACAAATAATTATTCAAAAAGCCTGGTCTTTTGACCGGGCTTTTTGTGATTCTAACTGCCCGTTAACCATTGCTGCCGTAACGTGACAAACGCATGTCAGATGGACGACAGGAAATTTGCAGTAAAAACAACAGCTTGCTGGAGGTCTCTGGAAAACTCAGGGGCTTTCTCTACGGAAGTCGCGGCTAGTTTTGAGTCAAGAAGATTTTTATTTTTTTGCCAAAATCAGCTCTCAAAAATTGCCAAAATTGAATCTCATTGATTCATAAGCGATTCTGCTTCGCACCCTGTCGATGATGCAAAACGGCCTTTGCGAGTCAATGGCCGATCTGAGTTTTTGCAGAAAAAACGCCATTGATCTCTCCCCACGATCCTGCCTAAATGCATTTCAACAAGGGGTGCGGATCTCAGTCCACAAATTATCTCGATGATCGTATCGACGATATTCACCTTCTTGCTGACGGGTCTTTCGAGGTCCGTTTTTTCAGGTCATGGAGCTTTTTGTGCCGTTTCGGTCTCCGGAACGGGCGGGGGTTTTTTGTCCTCAAGAATGCGCCTTAAGGTTGTAACGAAAGGAGCGTTTTTAGCGTGTCGCAGGCCTCTCCATGAGGGGGAGGGAAATGGGATAACCGGCTCGCAAACAAGTAGTCGCCTTTGGCGTTCTTTCGAGGGGAACGCTTGGGGGCAGAAATAAACGAGGGGGATCCCTGGCGGTCGATCTTTGATCGTCAGGCTATGATTGGCAATTTGAAAGGCGGCAATATGCAATTGAATTTGGCGATGGGTGCGGTGGCTGATGGGGACCGCGCACCAAAGACGCGTGATGCAGCTTGCTCAGATGCGGCAGGGGACAAATCGGCAATGACGCACGATGCGCTGTTTGAACGTTTTAGCGCGCGGCTCAAGGCACAGGTTGGTCCGGAGGTCTATGCAAGCTGGTTCGCGCGGCTCAAACTCCATACCGTTTCGAAAAGCGTCGTCCGTTTTACCGTTCCGACGACCTTTCTGAAGTCCTGGATCAACAACCGTTACATGGACCTGATCACCAACCTCGTCCAGAGCGAGGATCCGGATGTGCTGAAGGTGGAGATTCTCGTCCGCTCGGCCAGCCGCCCGGTCCGTCCGGCTCAGACCGAGGAGAGGGCGCAGCCCGCTGCGGAGGTTGGTGCGGCTCCGCGGAACAAGTCCTTTATTCCGTCTCAGCCCGCAACGACGCCCGCCGCGCAGCCCGCGGCTTCGCAGGCGACCTTGCGTCAGGGCGGTTCCGGGCCGTTGTTCGGCTCGCCGCTCGACACACGTTTCACCTTCGACACCTTTGTTGAAGGCTCGTCCAACCGCGTCGCGCTTGCGGCGGCAAAGACGATCGCCGAAGCCGGCGCCGGCGCTGTGCGCTTCAACCCGCTGTTCATCCATGCGGGTGTTGGTCTCGGCAAGACGCATCTTCTGCAGGCAATCGCCAATGCCGCCATCGACAGCCCGCGCAATCCGCGCGTGGTCTATCTGACGGCCGAATATTTCATGTGGCGTTTTGCGACCGCGATCCGCGACAATGATGCGCTGACGCTGAAGGACACGCTGCGCAATATCGACCTGCTCGTCATCGATGACATGCAGTTCCTGCAGGGCAAGATGATCCAGCATGAATTCTGCCACCTGCTGAACATGCTGCTCGACAGCGCCAAGCAGGTCGTTGTCGCGGCTGACCGTGCGCCATGGGAGCTGGAATCGCTTGATCCGCGTGTCCGTTCCCGTCTTCAGGGCGGCATGGCCATCGAGATCGAAGGTCCCGATTACGACATGCGCTACGAAATGCTCAACCGCCGCCTCGGCTCGGCGCGCCAGGACGATCCGTCTTTCGAGATTTCGGATGAGATCCTGACCCATGTGGCCAAGAGCGTGACGGCGAGCGGACGCGAACTGGAAGGCGCCTTCAACCAGCTGATGTTCCGTCGCTCTTTCGAGCCGAACCTCTCGGTCGACCGTGTCGATGAACTGCTGTCACATCTCGTCGGGACGGGTGAGGCCAAGCGCGTGCGCATCGAGGATATTCAGCGCATCGTCGCCAAGCACTATAATGTGTCGCGGCAGGAGCTGGTGTCCAACCGTCGCACCCGCGTCATCGTCAAGCCGCGCCAGATCGCCATGTATCTGGCCAAGATGCTGACGCCGCGTTCTTTCCCCGAGATCGGTCGCCGTTTCGGCGGTCGCGATCACACCACGGTTCTGCATGCCGTGCGCAAAATCGAGGAGCTGATCTCCGGCGACACCAAGCTTGGCCATGAGGTTGAGCTGCTGAAGCGCCTGATCAACGAAAACAACGCATAAAAGAAGCGGCCCTCGGGCCGCTTTTTTATTGTCTTCTTGTTTATGGGTTAAAGTCGGATTGACGCTGGCGTCAGCAGGCGAGATCGGCTACCACGGCATCCAGAATAAGCATGCCTGATGGTGTGCAGCGCAGGCGGGAATTGCCGAGCCTTTCCACGAAACCATGCTGTAGCAGGAACTCTTCCTTCTCCGGGTCGAGATCGCGGCCGGAAAGGTCGCTCCAGCGGGCGAGATCAATGCCCTCGCGCAGGCGAAGGCCCATCAGCAGCAATTCGTCTGCCTGTTCGTCGACGCCGAGCAGTTCCTGATCGACCATGCCGTGGCCTTCCCGCTCCACGGTTTCGAGCCAGTTTTCCGGGTGGCGTTCGGTCGCGGTTGCGAGCTTGGAAGCGCCCCTCGTCAGGCGTCCATGCGCGCCTGGGCCAATGCCGGCATAATCACCATAACGCCAGTAGGTGAGGTTGTGGCGGCTTTCGGCGCCGGGCCGTGCGTGGTTGGAAACCTCATAGGCCGGCATGCCGTAACGCTCGGTGATTTCCTGGGTCGCCTCATAAAGCACAGCCGAATGCTCGCCGTCAGGCACGATGAGCTTGCCGGCCTTGTGCAGGCCGTAGAAAGGCGTACCTTCCTCAATGGTCAGCTGGTAGAGCGACAGATGGTCGACCGCGTAGGAGACAGCCTCCTTCAGCTCCGCGTCCCATTCGGCCACCGTCTGGTTCGGGCGGGCATAGATGAGATCGAAGGACATGCGCGGAAAAATCTCGCGCGCCAGGCGAATGGCTTTCAGGGCATCGGCAACATCATGCAGGCGGCCGAGGAACTTCAGGTCGCGGTCGTTGAGCGCCTGCACGCCGAGCGAGACGCGATTGACGCCCGCCGCGCGATAACCGCGAAAACGTTCCGCCTCGACGCTGGAAGGATTGGCCTCCATGGTGATCTCGATACCATCGGGCACATGCCAGAAGCGTGCGACGCCATCGAGAAGCGCTGCGACCGTCTGCGGGTCCATCAGGGACGGCGTGCCGCCGCCCATGAAGATGCTGGTCACAACGCGCGGGCCGCTCAGCGTGCGCATATGTTCCATTTCACGGAGAAAGGCAGCAGTAAACCGTTCCTGATCCACCGGCCGGTGGCGGACATGGCTGTTGAAATCGCAATAGGGACATTTGGCCGCGCAGAAGGGCCAATGCAGATAGATCCCGAAACCGGGATCGCCCGTATCCGGCAGAAGCGATGCGCCGGGGGCAGAAAGTTGATGCTCCCCGACCATCGGGTTCATGCCTCCAGGCAGGTTTCTACGAATTTCTTGAAGGCGCGGGCGCGGTGCGACAGTGCAAAGGCGTCGCCATGTTTCCAGCCGTGTTTTTCATCCGAGCTCATCTCGCCGAATGTAGTGTCATAACCTTCGGGCTTAAAGATGGGATCATAACCGAAGCCGCTCGTTCCGCGTGGCGGCCAAACGACAGCGCCCTCCACCTCGCCACGGAAATATTCGACATGCCCGTCCGGCCAGGCAAGGCACAGCACGCTGACAAAGCGGCCGGTGCGGTCTTCCAGCTTCGATGCGCCACGCTCGGCAAGCGCATCCTCGACCTTCTGCATGGCCATGGCGAAGTCGCGGGTGCCGTCGGCCGTCTCCGCCCAATTGGCGGTATAGACGCCAGGCGCACCGTCAAGCGCGTCGATGACCAGACCGGAATCGTCGGACAAGGCCGGAAGACCGGATGCCTTTGCGGAGGCAAGCGCCTTGATGGCGGCATTTTCCTCGAAGGTGGTGCCCGTCTCGTCCGGTTCTGAGAAATTCAGCTCCGCCGCCGATTTGGCGGAAAAGCCGAAAGGCCCGATCAGATCGGCGATTTCGGCGATCTTGCCCTTGTTGTGGCTGGCGACGACGATCGTTCTGGTATCGAGCTTGCGCATCACGTTTTCCTGTCGGCTCAGGCGATAGCCTGTTTCTGAAGGGCGACCAGTTCGCTGCATCCGGCCTTGGCAAGACCTAGCAACGTCAGGAATTCTTCCTCGGAGAAGGGCGCGCCTTCCGCCGTTCCCTGAACCTCGACGATGCCGCCGGAACCGGTGATGACGAAATTTGCATCGGTCTCGGCGGAGGAATCCTCGAGATAATCGAGATCGATCACCGGCTGGTTGGCGAAGATACCGCAGGAGATCGCCGCGATATGGTCCTTCAGAACCTTCTCGACCTTGATCATGTTGCGGGTTTCCATCCACTTCAGGCAATCGTGGAGCGCAATCCATGCGCCGGTGATGGAGGCGGTGCGAGTGCCGCCATCGGCCTGAATGACGTCGCAGTCGATACTGATCTGGCGTTCGCCGAGCGCCTGCAGGTCAACGACGGCGCGCAGCGAGCGGCCGATAAGGCGCTGGATTTCCTGCGTGCGGCCGCCCTGCTTGCCGGAGGCGGCTTCGCGCTTCATGCGCTCATGGGTGGAGCGCGGCAGCATGCCATATTCGGCGGTGACCCAGCCCTTGCCGCTGTTGCGCAGCCATGGCGGCGTCTTTTCTTCCAGGCTTGCGGTGACAAGCACATGCGTGTCGCCGAATTTTACCAGACAGGAACCTTCGGCATGTTTCGAGAAATTGCGCTCGAAGGAAACCTTGCGCATCTGGTCGGTTTTTCTGCCTGAAGGCCGCATATGATCCACTCTCCATGTTGGTTCCTGCCTTCTAAGGTGCGCCCCGGGCTTTTGCAAAGCCAATTTCCATTTTGCCGCGGCGTTGCAACGCATTATATTGATGCGAGCTGGTTTGAACGACAAAGAACGGACGAAATGGGTTTTTCCGCACCGCTATCAAAAGATCAGGCATCATTGCTGGATGAACGGTCTCGGGAAATTTTCCGGCGCATCGTCGAAGGTTATCTCGATACGGGCGAGCCGCTCGGATCCCGCAGCCTGTCGCGGCTGTTGCCGATGTCGCTTTCACCCGCTTCCGTCCGCAATGTCATGAGCGATCTTGAGGAACTGGGCCTCATCTATTCGCCGCATATCAGCGCCGGGCGTTTGCCCACCCAGACGGGGCTGCGTTTCTTCGTCGACGCCTTCATGCAGGTGGGTGATCTGCCGGCGGAGGAGCGGGCAAACATCGACCGGCAGATTGGCCCGGTCGCCGGCCACGAGCAATCGCTGGAAGGGCTGCTGACGGAGGCAAGCCGCATGCTGTCAGGCATGTCGCGCGGCGCCGGCCTCGTGCTGACGGCCAAGAATGACGTCATCCTCAAACATGTGGAATTCATCCGGCTGGAGCCCACCAAGGCGCTCGCAGTTCTAGTCGGCGATCACAATCAGGTGGAAAACCGCATCATTGAGTTGCCCGCCGGCATTTCGTCATCGCAATTGATCGAGGCGGCAAATTTCATCAATGCCCATCTGTCCGGCCAGACGCTGCAGGAATTGCGGACACAGTTCCAGAAGCAGCAGGCGGAACTGCAATCGGAACTCGGTACGCTGGCGCAGGATCTCATCGAGCGCGGTCTGGCCGTCTGGGCGGGGGACAATGAGGAGGGCAAGCTTGGCCGCCTCATCGTTCGCGGACGCTCCAACCTGCTGGAGGGTCTCGCCGGTGAAGAGGATATCGATCGGGTACGCCTGCTGTTCGACGATCTCGAGCGCAAGGAAAACCTTATCGAAATTCTCAACCTTGCGGAAAGCGGTTCCGGGGTCAGGATTTTCATCGGCTCTGAAAACAAGCTGTTTTCGCTCTCCGGTTCTTCTCTGATCGTCGCGCCCTATCGCGATGAGGACAACCGTGTGGTGGGTGCGGTCGGCGTTATCGGCCCCACCAGGCTGAATTATGCCCGTATCGTGCCGATGGTGGATTATACCGCACAGATCATGGCGCGCCTTTCCCGCAAGCAAAGATAGGACAAGCCCGCAAAGGTCAGAGAATGCGGCGAGCTTTTCGCCGCAAGCCTTGATTTTTGCCCGTCAAAGCTCGATATCGGGCGCAACCAACAATATTCAAATCTGGAGAACGTCATGACCGACGATACAAAAAAGCCCGGACCTGACGCGGACGTCGCGGAAGAGTTTGTCGATCCTGCCCTGGCAGGTGAAGAACAGGCCGAAACGGCAGAACCCGATCCGGTCGAGCTGCTCAAGGCTGAGAACGCCGATCTGCGCGATAAATTCCTGCGCCTTGCAGCCGAGATGGACAATCTTCGCCGTCGCACCGAACGCGATGTCAAGGATGCCAAGGCCTATTCCCTGGCCGGTTTCGCACGCGACATGCTCGCCGTTTCCGATAATCTTCGCCGCGCGCTCGAAGCCATTCCCGATGAGCTCAAGACCAATGGCGAAGCCGGTCTCAACGGCCTCATTGAAGGCGTCGAGATGACGGAACGTTCGATGCTGTCGACGCTGGAGCGCCACGGCGTGAAGAAGATCGATGCCGAGGGCCAGAAATTCGACCCGAATTTCCATCAGGCCATGTTCGAAATTCCGAATACGGCGGTTCCGAACAATACGGTGCTGCAGGTGGTTCAGGCTGGTTTCACCATCGGCGACCGCGTGCTGCGCCCCGCCATGGTCGGTGTCGCCAAGGGCGGCCCGAAGGTGGAGACCGCCGCGTCTGCCGAGCCGGGCACCTCGTCTCTCAATGAAAAAGACGCGTAAGACATTTGTCCTTACGTCATAAAAAACGCGCCTTCAGGGCGCGTTTTTTATTGCCGTTAAATTGAGGGGCGGCCTGTGATCAAGCCGCCGTTGCCTGTTCCTGATTGAGGAAGGCGTAGATTGCCGTATCGGAATCGGTCGCACGCAGCTTGGCCACCAGCTCAGGGTCACGCAGGGCGCGTGCAATTCTGGACAAAGCCTTCAGATGATCCGCGCCGGCGCCCTCGGGCGCGAGCAGCAGGAAAACCAGATCGACCGGCTGGTCGTCCAGCGCCTCGAAATCGACCGGCGTTTCAAGGCGTGCGAAAACGCCGGTGATCTGATGAATGCTGTTGAGCTTGCCATGCGGAATGGCAATGCCGTGGCCCACACCGGTGGAGCCGAGCTTCTCACGCTGGAGGATGACGTCGAAAACTTCCCGTTCCGAGACTCCGGTAATTCTGGCTGCCTTTGCGGCCAGCTCCTGAAGCAACTGCTTTTTGGAATTCACCTTGAGGGCGGGAATAATCGCATCTTGTTGCAGCAAATCTGCCAACGCCATTCTCTTTTTCCTTCATGCCATCGAGACGATGCAGGAGGCAGATGCATTTTCGCGCTCTGCCTCCCACGTCTTGTCAGACTGTTCAGCTCTTGATCGTTTCCGCGTCGATCCAGCCAATATTGCCGTCATGACGCCGGTAAACGATGTTGAGATATTCCTTGCCGGGGCTGCGGAAGAGCAGAACCGGTTCGTCGGTCATGTCGAGCGCCATCACGGCGCTGGCGACTGACATTGTCTTAATCTGTTTCGAACTCTCCGCCACAATGGTGGGTGCGTAATCCTCGGGAACCTCGTGGTCCTCATCGGGAATAGCATCCATCACCGTATAGGCGATTTCCTGTGACACGCCATTCGAACCATTGTGATGGTCCTTCAGCTTGCGCTTGTAACGACGCAGGCGCTTTTCGATCCGCTCTGCGGCGGCGTCGAAACTGGCTTGCGGATCATTTGCCTGACCCGCCGCATGCAATACAACGCCCGTATCGAGATGCAGCTTGCAATCGGCGGCAAAACGCGATCCCGACTTCTCCACGGTCACTTGGCCTGAATACCCCCCATCGAAGTATTTGGTAACTGCCAGACCTATATTGTCCTCAATCCGCTGACGGAAAGATTCACCGATCTCCATATGTTTACCAGATACACGCACACTCATGGAAATTTTCCTTTTTGTAGTGATTTGCGAGTACCAGCTTACGTCAAGCCGCGCGCGCATCCAAGCGTTTCGAAGACCTTAAAAAGCCTCCATTTGAATTTTACGCCCATGGACGGTGGAGATGAATCCGTTACAAATGACCTTGCTTACGTGTGCGGCGGGCTTCTAGCCCCTGGCGTGGCAAGAGTCAATGGTGCGGCAAAAAACCGCCACAAACGTGAACGGCTCGTTGCTCAGAAGGCGGAAAGCTTGGCCAGCGCCTTCTTTTCCCGGCGCCTCTGAACGGAGGAGGGGATGTTCATCGCCTCGCGATATTTGGCGACTGTGCGGCGGGCGATATCGATGCCGCTCTTTTTCAGATTGTCGACGATGTCGTCGTCGGAAAGGACCGCCTCGGCGGCCTCCTGCGCGATCATGGCCTTGATGCGGTGACGCACCGCTTCCGCCGAATGGCTGTCTCCGCCTTCAACGGCGCTGATCGAGACGCTGAAGAAATATTTCAGTTCGAACAGCCCGCGCGGCGTCAGCATGTATTTTTTGGATGTCACCCGGCTGACGGTGGATTCATGCATCTTGATGGCGTCGGCCACCGTCTTGAGGTTCAGCGGGCGCAGTTGGTCGACACCATTGACGAGGAAGGCATCCTGCTGGCGAACGATTTCCGTCGCCACTTTCATGATTGTCCGGGCGCGCTGGTCGAGGCTGCGGGTCAGCCAATGGGCCGTCTGCATACATTCGGCCAGAAAATCCTGATCCTCGCCCGCACGCGCCTTATGTTTCGATACCTCGGCAAAGTAACTCTGGTTGATGAGCACGCGCGGCAGGGTCTCGGGATTGATTTCCACCAGCCAGCCACCGGTGGAGGAGGGGCGAACGATAATATCTGGAACGATGGTCTCCGAAACCATCGAGTCGTAACCTGCGCCGGGGCGAGGGTTGAGCGTGCGGATTTCCGCCAGCATGTCGAGGAGGTCTTCCTCATCGACGCCGCAGATTTTTTTCAAAGAGGCGAAGTCGCGTTTCGCCAGAAGTTCCAGATTATCGACGAAAGCCCGCATGGCCGGATCAAGCCGATCCTTCTGGGCAAGCTGGATCGCCAGACATTCGCTCAGGGAACGGGAAAATATACCCGGTGGGTCGAAGCCCTGGAGAGTCTTCAGGACGTGCTCTACCGCCGACGGCGCCGCTCCCAGTCGTTCAGCGACATCATCGACGGCATCCGCCGCAATATAGCCGGTCTCATCGAGCTGACCGATCAGTGCATCGGCGATCATCCGGTCCTCGGCGGCTGATATGGCGAGCGGCAATTGCTGATTGAGATGGTCGCCGAGGCTCTGTCTGGCCGCGACGAAATCATCGAGGTCATAACTTTCCCCGGACTCCTGGCCGGGCATGGATTTCCATTGGCCGGCCAGTTCGGGCGCGTCGGCTTTTCTGGGCTCCGCATCGTCGGGAAAGACGTTTTCGAAGCTGGTATCCAGTTGCTCGCCGAGATTTGCGGCGCGATCGCCATACCAGTCGTCACTGTCTGATGTCACCGTGGCGGATCTCTCCGAGCCTTCGCCGTCCGCGTCGCCGAAACTCTCCGCCTCTACCGGGGTATCGCTGCTCAAATCGCCATCGTTTGCCGCAATTTCCAGCAATGGATTGCGCTCCACCTCCTGCGCGATGAACTGCGTCAGCTCGAAATGCGTCATCTGAAGCAGCTGGATGGACTGCATCAGCTGCGGTGTCATCACAAGAGACTGGTTTTGACGCAGCAAAAGGCTGGCAGACAATGCCATGGCGGACGCGAAACTCCCCTTACAGCTTCTCCATGGCCACAGTTTTCATAAATTTTGCGGAGGCGATGGAACTTGGCCCAAAAATTGCTTTTTTATCTTGTTTGGTCAAGCGTCAGGGCGGGGCGCGATGAAGAATCTTTCGCGCGCCGGTCACGATGATTTTTAGGTCGAAACGACCTAAAATCTTAAATCATGATCTAGATCATATAATTAGAGCGGGATTTCAAGCGAAAACCGCACACACTTTTCGCTATCCCGCTCTGGGTTCAAAGGCTAAAATTATTGCCGAGATAGAGACGGCGTACATCCGGATTGTTGACAATATCATCCGGACGCCCATGCGTCAGAACCTCGCCGGCATGGATGATGTAGGCGCGGTCGATGAGACCGAGCGTTTCACGGACGTTGTGGTCGGTCACGAGAACGCCGATGCCGCGCGCTGTCAGGTGTCTCACCAGATTCTGGATATCGCTGACCGAAATCGGGTCAACGCCCGCGAAAGGTTCATCGAGCAGCATGAAAGTCGGGTCGGTCGCAAGAGCGCGCGCGATTTCCAGACGCCGCCGCTCGCCGCCCGAAAGCGCCACGGCAGGGGATTTGCGCAGCTGCGCGATGTGAAACTCTTCCAGCAGCTCATCGAGCTTGTGGTTGCGCTTGGCTGCGTCCGGCTCATGCACTTCCAGCACGGCGCGGATATTTTCCTCGACCGTGAGGCCGCGGAAAATCGAGGCTTCCTGCGGCAGATAACCGACGCCGAGACGGGCGCGACGATACATCGGCATGGTGGTGACATCATTGCCGTTGATGGCGATCTTGCCGGTATCGACAGGCACCAGGCCCGTGATCATGTAAAAGCAGGTGGTTTTGCCGGCGCCGTTCGGGCCGAGCAGTCCCACGGCCTCGCCACGGCGCACGACCAGTGAAACGCCGTTAACGACACGGCGCGTATTATAGGTCTTCGTCAGACCATGCGCGATCAACGTGCCCTGATACGGCGTCTTGTCGGCCGGGGAGGCCGCGTCCGAGGACCGGCTGCGCCCGCCGCCGAATATCTTTGAAATCGAGGGTATCTTCACGAGGAAAGACTACTGTTTTTTCTGGGACTTCGGATCAAGCATGATCCGAACAGGGCCGCCGCAGCTTTCGAGCTTGGCCTGTCCTGTATTCATCAGGACGGTCAGCTTGCAGCCGGTGAAGACATTCGTGCCCTCAGACAGCACGACCTGCTTGCCCGTGAGAATGAAGGTCTGCGCCGCCATGTCGAACTCACCGTGATCGGCCGTCGCCTTCTGGGTCTCGGACGTCAGATAGACATTATTGTCGACGAAGATTTTTTCGATATTGGCGTCGCCGCTGGTGAGCGATGAACCCTCGCCCTTGTAGTTCACCGTCATCTTGCCGGCCTGAAGGGTGGTCGTTCCCTGCACCACCTTCACATTGCCGGTGAAATAGGCCTTGCGCTCCTGATCGCGAATCTCGAGCTGATCGCTTTCAATCGCGATCGGCTGGTCGCCGGAGAGCTTGACGCCCTGCATGTTGCTGGTGGTGTTCTGGGCGAAAGCCACAGTTGCAAGACACGAAAAAACAAGACCTGCGGCTGCGAGGCCGGCGGATTTGCCAAGGGAAACGGGACGGGAAATTTGCATCATCTGGACCGGGCTCTCACTTGCCTTCATTCTTGATATTGGATGCAGCGATACGTGCCCGTACCTGCCCCGAAAATGTAATTGTCTTGCCATTATCGGCGATGTCAATCGATTGCGCAACAATCGAGCCGTCGTTTGTTTTGATCGAAACCGGCTCCTGGCTGCTCATTTTCCCGGCCTTCAGATCGACATCCGCAGACTGGAACTTCGCTTGTATGCCATTGCTGAGATTGATGTCAAAAGGGGCGGTCATCTTCAGCTTGTTGGTGGCCCGGTCGAAAATGCCTTCCTGGGCGATAACCTGCGCCACGCTGTCGTTCACCGGCACGGCTGCCAGCACTTTTTCAAGCATCATGAGATTGGGGTTGGCGATGTCCTGCAACGCACGGTCGGCGTTCATGGAATAATCGATCCCCTTCTCGTTGCGGCCCGCAACGGCAGGTTTTTCCATCACGATCTTGCCGTCTTCAATTCGCGCGCTCTCCAGCGAGACCTCATCGGGCGCCCAGGTTCGGATAACCGAGACGGCGATGAAGGCGAGCGAAACGATCGCTGCGCCAAGCGGCAGAATGATTTTCAGCCGTTTCACGCGCGCAGAATGCCTCAGCGCGGTGTCATAGGCACCGTTCTGGTCATTGGGCAGCGAGAATGCTGGCGCGGGTTCGCGGAGTCTTTCGAGCATAAGAGTGGGTCCGGAATGCTTCCCCGGCGCCATTCTGGCGCACAATCGAAGCTTGTGTCTCTATCTAAATGTCTTTGGCATGAAGTGCTTTGTCCTGCCAATATGGTTTTTGTCTGGAGAGGTGCAAGGGAAATGCGAATTTTATCGTAATTCTGGTTTCCTTATTGTTTCCTTGCGGCTTCGCGTTAGAAGAACCATATGGCCTGAAGCACAAAAGCGGACGACAGAGGTTTCTATGGACAATATGGCGATAGCGGATCGCAGGCGGTTACGCCGCAAGCTGACTTTCTGGCGGATTGCCGCCGTTCTCCTGTTCGTCGCCGGCGCTTTCGGTCTTTACCGGTTTTTATGGGATGGACCGCAGCAAAGCGCGAAGCCCCATATTGCCCGCGTGGAGGTCTCCGGCCTGATCACCGACAATACCGAACTTCTCGAGCGGCTCGACAAGATCGCCAAGAGCGACAATGTCAAAGGGTTGATCATGTCGATTTCCTCGCCGGGCGGCACCACCTATGGCGGTGAGCGCATCTTCAAGGCCATTCGAGGCGTGGCGGAAAAGAAGCCGGTTGTCTCGGATGTGCGCACGCTTGCCGCTTCCGCAGGTTACATGATCGCGTCCGCGGGTGATGTCATCGTTGCCGGCGAAACCTCAATCACCGGCTCGATCGGCGTGATCTTCCAGTATCCCCAGCTTGGCCAGCTGATGGAAAAGCTCGGCGTTTCGTTGCAGGAAATCAAGTCGTCGCCGATGAAGGCGGAGCCTTCGCCGTTCCACGAGGCGCCGGAAGAGGCAAAGTCGATGATCCGCGCCATGGTGATGGACAGCTATGGCTGGTTTGTCGACCTTGTGGCTGATCGCCGCAAGCTGCCGCGCGAAGACGTGCTGAAACTGGCAGATGGATCGATTTTCACCGGCAGACAGGCGCTCGCCAACAAGCTGGTCGATACGCTGGGCGGCGAAAAGGAAATTCGCAGCTATTTCGAAACACGCGGTGTTGCCAAGGATTTGCCGATCGTCGAATGGCGCGCGCCGTCGTCCCGTTCGCCTTTTTCGCTTTTCAGTGTTGCGCAAATAGCGAAGTTTCTGGGATATGACGATTTAATTCCCTTCGCAGGCCCCGGCCAGCTCGGTGCGGACAAGTTGTTTCTTGACGGTCTTGTTTCCGTTTGGCAGGTTGAGCCGCGTTAAAAATCCAATTCTTTCAGGGGGCAACCGTGATCAAGTCTGAACTGGTGCAGATCGTTGCTGCGCGTAACCCGCACCTTTATCACCGTGACGTGGAAAACATCGTCAATGCGGTGCTGGATGAAATCACCGATGCCCTTGCGGCAGGAAATCGTGTTGAGCTTCGTGGTTTCGGCGCATTTTCGGTCAAAAACCGTCCTTCGCGTTCCGGCCGGAACCCGCGCACGGGTGAGTCGGTTTTCGTCGAGGAAAAATGGGTGCCTTTCTTCAAGACGGGCAAGGAGCTGCGTGAGCGCCTGAACCCCGGTATGGGCGACGAAGAGGACGATTGATCGTCCCTGCCCCTGGCGACTGAAAAGGAGCCGGTGGAACGCCTGCTGCGATGGAGTATTGTCGGATGTCGAAAAAAATCATCAATCTCATCATCCTGCTTCCGCTGGCGATCATCCTCGTCATCCTGTGCGTGGCCAATCGCCAGGCCGTGACGCTGGCGCTCAATCCGTTCCGGCCGGAAGACGGCGTTCTGTCCTTCACTGCGCCGTTTTTTGTCTTCCTGTTCCTGGCGGTCATTTTCGGCGTGCTGCTGGGATCGGCGGCCACCTGGTTTGCGCAGGGCAAGCACCGCAAGCGCGCCCGTATCGAGGCAAAAGAGGCCGTTCGCTGGCATGACGAGGCGAACCGGCAGAAAGCCGCTGTCACCAGCCATGTTCCAAATGCCGGCCAGCTCCCGGCAAAGTGATGTAGCCGACATTCGTTCTGGCTCTAGGCGAGCGGCAAATGGAATGGTATTTGCTGCGCGATAAGACGCGGGCAGAAGCGGAAAGATTTCCATTGAAGAAAAAAGACAGCCGGCCGGGCAATCGTGCGCGTGCCGGGAGCGAGAAAAAACAGGTTCATGCCGCAAAGCCGGCACGACGGGCGGAAGTGGCACCGAAAAAGCGCGAGCCGGACGCAGTCCGCAGCGTGCCAAAAGCTGCGCCGAGGGAAAAGGTCGCTGCCGCGACAGCCGTTGAGCAGGCGCCCGCGCGGCCGCTCAAGCCTCGCACCGGCGAACGTCCCGCAGAACAGGTTCCGGTCATTCTGGAATCGAGCGGCGCCGGCGATTTTCACCTGATCGACAGCGGCAACGGCCTGAAGCTCGAACAATATGGCGATTACCGCGTCGTTCGTCCCGAGGCGCAGGCCCTGTGGCAACCGTCGGTTCCCGATCGTGTATGGCAGAATGCCGACGCCATTTTCACCGGTGATACCGATGAGGACGGCATGGGCCGCTGGCGCTTTCCGAAGGAAGCGCTCGGTGAGACCTGGCCTCTCTCCCTGCTCGGGGTCGATTTTCTTGGTCGTTTCACGGCCTTCCGTCACGTCGGCGTCTTCCCGGAACAGATCGTCCATTGGGAATGGCTGAAACATGCCGTTGAGACCGCCGACCGGCCGCTGAAAGTGCTCAACCTCTTCGGTTACACCGGCGTCGCCTCGCTGGTTGCGGCGGCAGCGGGCGCGGAAGTGACCCATGTCGACGCCTCCAAGAAAGCGATTGGCTGGGCGAAGGAGAACCAAGCGCTTGCCGGGCTCGAACAGGCGCCGATCCGCTGGATTTGCGAAGACGCCATGAAGTTCATCCAGCGTGAGGAGCGTCGCGGCAGCACCTATGACATCATTCTCACCGACCCGCCGAAATTCGGCCGCGGCACCCATGGTGAGGTCTGGCAATTGTTCGACCATCTGCCGCTGATGCTGGATATCTGCCGCGAAATCCTTTCGCCCAAGGCGCTCGGCCTTGTGCTGACGGCCTATTCGATCAGGGCGAGCTTCTATTCGATGCATGAGCTGATGCGCGAAACCATGCGTGGCGCCGGTGGCGTCGTGGCGTCCGGCGAGCTTGTCATTCGTGAAGCCGGGCTTGATGGCAAGACGCCGGGCCGCGTGCTTTCCACATCGCTGTTCAGCCGCTGGGAGCCGAAATGATAAAGGATATGCGTGAAAACACCGCGCGCCGGGTTGGCCAGGTCAAGGAAGTGACCAGCCTTGCCAACCCCATCATCAAGGACATCAAGGCGCTCACCCAGAAAAAGGGCAGGGAAGAGACCGGCACCTTCATGGCGGAAGGCCTGAAGCTGGTCATCGACGCGCTCGAGCTCGGCTGGACGATCAAGACGCTGGTTTATGCCAAGGCCGCCAAGGGAAAGCCGCTGGTGGAGCAGGCGGCGGTGAAGACGGTCGCCACGGGCGGGCTGGTGCTCGAAGTCAGCGAAAAGGTCATCGCCTCGATCACCCGCCGCGACAATCCGCAGATGGTCGTCGGCATTTTCGAACAGAAATGGAAGCCGCTGAAGGATATCCGCCCGGAAAAGGGCGAAACCTATATCGCGCTCGACCGGGTGCGTGATCCCGGCAATCTCGGCACCATTATCCGCACCGCGGATGCGGCGGGCGCTTCAGGCGTCATTCTCGTCGGCGACTGCACGGATCCGTTTTCGCTGGAAACGGTGCGCGCCACCATGGGTTCGGTCTTCGCAACGCCCGTTGCCCGCGCTTCGGTCGAAGAATTCCTGTCCTGGAAAAAATCGGCGCAGGTCAGCGTCGTCGCCACCCATCTGGCGGGTTCGGTTGATTATCGAAAAATCGATTATGCCGGCAAGCCGGTCGTGATTTTAATGGGCAACGAACAATCCGGCCTGCCGCCGGAACTCGCCGGAAAGGCCGACCAGCTGGCGCGCATTCCCCAGCAGGGCCGCGCCGACAGCCTCAATCTCGCCATCGCAACCGCCGTCATGCTGTTTGAGGCGCGGCGACATCTCCTCGAACTCGCACCGGTGACGTAATGGCCAAAGCGGCATTGTTCTCGAAATTCGGTCCGGCCTTTGCGCTGATCGTTGCCGCACTGGTGCTGGACCAGATTGTCAAGCAGCTGGTCGAAGCCTATCTGCCGCTGCAGGAGATGGTTCCCGTTGCTCCATTTCTGGCGCTTTACCGCACCTACAATCTCGGCGTGGCCTTTTCGATGCTGGAGGACATGCACGGCTGGTTCATCGTCAGCATGCGACTCGTCATCGTGGTCTTCGTTCTGTGGCTGTGGCGCAAGACGGCGGCGGACCGCACCTTTGCCCATCTCGGTTTCGCATTCATCATCGCAGGTGCTGCCGGCAATCTTCTCGACCGCTTTTTCTACGGTCACGTCATCGACTATATCCTGTTCTACACGCAGACATGGTCCTTCGCGGTTTTCAATCTGGCCGACAGTTTCATAACCATCGGCGCAGCCTGCGTCATTCTCGACGAGTTTTTGCACGCCCGGGCGGCTAAAAAGTAAAATTTTAGGGTTTCAGCCAAACATATCAAAACCGCTGCCGTGGTAGTGGTTGCCTATGAGCGAACTGGCAAGACTTCGACAGAAAGTTTCAGATGGCCTGGCCGCCACGGCGGCGCAGCCGGAAGAGCGTGTCGAAAAGACAACGCGCCATGCGGATGAAGAACATGCGACCGATGCCAGATCGATTGCGCTCTATGTCGCCGTTTCGCTATCGGTTGGGGCTTTTTCCGCAGCCCTGATCGCGCTTGCGGTGCCCTATGCGGTTACTGTTACGCTGGCAACTTTCTTTGGCGCCGTGCTTGTCGGTGTCCTGCTTTACGCGCTCTTCGGCGAATCCTCCCGGCATCCCGTGGCTCTGGTCGCAGATTCCGATCTCCGGCTGCGACAAACGCAAAACCGCTCGCTGATTGCCGAAATGCAGGAATTCATGGGCGATATCGTCGTTATCCGCGACATGAACCGGCGCATTGTCGAGGCGAACCGGGTTTTTCGGGAAATGACCGGCTGTGCGGCCCCCGAAGGATTGAGCTGCGAGGAAATCGGCATTGCCTTCCGCCCGGGTGACAAGGTCCATGCCTATGACGTGGAGATCGCGACGCCTTTCGGTCAACGCATCTTTTCCTGGCATGATGTCGTGACACGAGATCTCGAAAGCAGCCGGCTTCTCATCAGCAGTATCGCCAGAGACGTGACCGAAGAGCGGCTTGCGCTCGGTGAGCGGGAAGATGCCCGGTTGCGGGCCGAAAAGGCCGATGCCGAAAAGGCGAGGCTGCTTGCCACCGTAAGCCACGAAATCCGCCTGCCGCTTTCCGGCATGCTCGGGATGAACCATCTTCTGTCGCAGACGAAACTCAACGAAGAGCAGCGCAATTATCTCGATGGCATGCGGCAGTCCGGCCAGTCGCTGGTGCAGCTGGTCGAGGACCTGCTGGATTATTCGACGATGGAAGCGGGGCGCTTCAGGCTCAATCCGCGTGCGGAAAACCTGCGGCGCCTGATCGAGAGCATCGTTGAGATGCTGGCCCATCGGGCCCATGAAAAAGGCATAGAAATCACCTCCTTCGTTACGCCTGACGTGCCCGATCATCTTGATTTCGATCCGGCAAGGCTGCGTCAAGTCCTCTTCAACCTTCTCGGCAATGCCGTCAAATTTACGCGGGAAGGCGGCGTCGCCATCCGGGCGCGGATGGTCGATAACGAATTGCACATCACTGTCGAAGACACCGGTCCGGGCATGAGTCAGGCCGAGCAGGACCGTATTTTCGGTGAATTCGAACAGGCAGGCCCGCTGTCGCAGCGAAGCGCCGGCACTGGTCTTGGACTTGCGATTTCCGCCCGTATCGTGCGGGAATTCGGCGGCAGTCTCACGGTTTCCAGCCGAAAGGGCAAGGGCAGCACTTTCAAACTGGCGTTCCGGCCGGGCGGCGCACCTGCCGAAATGGCGGATCCCGGGCGGCTTCATTGCCTGCGTCATACAAATGTCCTGCTCATCGCGCCAAAGGGCGTGGCGGCGGCGGTGACGATGGAGGCTATCGAGGCTTTCGGCGGTCAATGTATCCTCATCCATCAGCCTGAAGATCTTGAAAAACTGCGGAAAGAGTCTGCCATCCGGGCGGACGATCTCACCGATATCATCGTTGACCGACGCATTTCGGCGCTGTTCAGAGACGCGCTGAAAGATTGGCCGCAACAGAATGTTCGCCGCACGCTGCTGGTCAGCCCGGAGGAACGACCGTCGACCATGCATGTTTCCTTCGATGCCTGGTTGATCCGGCCGCTGCGCGAAAAATCCCTGATCGATGTCCTGTGCGGCCGTCTGCGCGGCATAGAGCGGCGGGACGCGATCAACGACAACCACCCGGATGTGGGATTTTCCTCGCGGGTGGCGGAGGGTGCGAGCGGTATCGAGATACTCGTGGCCGAAGACGATGCCGTCAATCAGCGCATCGTCCGCGCCGTTCTGGAAAAAAGCGGCTATATCGTCCGTGCTGTCGAGGACTTTGAGGCGTTGCGGCAATCGGTGGTGCCGGGCGTGTCCCGTCTGCCTGACCTCATCGTCTCCGATCTCAACATGCCGGGCGGCGAGGGGCTCGATGTGCTTCCCGACCTTCTCCATGCGCTGAAGGGGGAAAGAAATATTCCCGTCATCGTGCTCAGCGGAGATACGAGCGACGCGACCGCCGAAATCCTGCTGCAGGCCGGCGCCGGCGCAGTTTTGACCAAGCCTGCCGACCCGCGACGGCTGGTAGAGGAAATCCACCGACTGCTGGAGGCGAAACGCCTGTTGCCATCATAACTTGACAGACTCGCGCTGGTGACATTTTGTCACTATTCTGTCGTCAATTAGTGATTTATGACAGGAAAATTCTTTGGTGGCGGAGCGATTCCCCATGGTTGCCGAAATCCTCAATCACGACATTTGTGAAAGCAATGTTGTCGTTCATCCTCGCCCTGAGACCGCTCAGGACAATGAGGGTCTTTTCGGTCGTATAGGCACGCTGGAAACACGGCTCGCCAGAAATGAGCGCGAGATCGATGCCGCGCAATCCGTGCGTTACCGGGTTTTCGTCGAGGAAATGAAGGCGCGGCTTCCCGCCGAAGCGATGCGCCGCAAGCGCGACATCGACGCCTGGGACAGTGTCTGCGATCACCTGCTCGTCCTCGACAAGGCGATCGAAGGCGATAGCGAAGACCAGATCGTCGGCACATACCGTCTGCTGCGGCAGGAAACGGCGCTCGCCAATAACGGGTTCTATTCCGCCAGCGAATTCGATATCGCCGGACTGGTCGCACGCCATCCGGGCAAGCGTTTCATGGAGCTTGGCCGCTCCTGCGTGCTGCCTGAGTATCGCACCAAGCGCACGGTCGAGCTGCTGTGGCAGGGCAACTGGGCCTATGCCGTGAAACACCGCATGGATGCCATGATCGGCTGCGCTTCCTTCCCCGGCGTGCAGCCGGAGGCCCATGCGCTTGCCTTGTCCTTCCTGCATCATAATTGCGTGGCCAAGGGCGAGTGGGCGGCCTCCGCCCTTCCCGAGCTTTACCATGAGATGGACCTCGTGCCGGCCGAAGCGCTGAACGCCCGCAAGGCGCTGAACGCCATGCCGCCGCTGATCAAGGGCTATATGCGTCTTGGCGCCATGTTCGGCTCCGGCGCGGTTGTGGACCATGCCTTCAACACGACGGACGTTCTCGTGGTTCTGCCGGTATCGTCCATCGCCGGCCGCTATATCAGCTATTATGGCGGTGAGGCCGAGCGCATCAACGGCTGACCGGCTTATAATCGGGACCTTTCGGGATGTTCCTGTGGGCAGCGGCTCGGTGCGTGTTGTGCAGGGGCGGGCATTGCCGCTAGTGTCGGCGCTCCTTTTCCGCAACACGATATGACATCGGCAGGCCATTGACGGACGTTCTGACAACCGCTTCCCTGATCTCGGAAGAGAGCCGTGCGACGGCCACTCCGATGATGGAGCAATATATCGAGATCAAGGCGAACAATCCCGGTTCGCTGCTGTTCTACCGCATGGGCGATTTTTACGAATTGTTCTTTGACGATGCGGTCGAGGCTTCCCGCGCGCTCGGCATCACGCTGACGAAACGCGGCCAGCACATGGGGCACGATATTCCCATGTGCGGCGTTCCCGTCCACGCGGCGGATGATTACCTGCAGAAGCTCATCCTGCGCGGTTACCGCGTCGCCGTCTGCGAGCAGGTGGAAGACCCCGCCGAGGCGAAGAAGCGCGGATCGAAATCCGTGGTCAAGCGTGATGTGGTGCGGCTTGTCACACCCGGCACGCTGACCGAAGAAAAACTGCTGTCGCCGACGGAATCCAACTATCTGATGGCGCTCGCCCGCATTCGCGGCAGCGCCGAGGCGCAGTTCGCGCTCGCCTGGATCGATATTTCCACCGGCGTCTTCCGTCTGGCGGAAACAACGCTGACGAGGCTTCTCGCCGATATCTGGCGCATTGATCCGCGGGAGTTGATTGTCGCCGACAGCCTGTTCCATGACGAGGAACTGCGACCGGTCTTCGATGTGCTGGGCCGCGTGGCCTTGCCGCAGCCGGCTATTCTCTTCGATAGTGCGACCGCGGAAGGGCGCATCGCCCGTTATTTTAACGTTTCGACGCTGGATGGTTTCGGCACGTTTTCACGCGTGGAAATGGCCGCAGCCGCAGCCGCCGTGGCCTATGTCGAAAAGACCCAGATCGCCGAGCGCCCGCCTCTCGGCGCACCGGAGCGTGAAAGTGCCGCTTCGACCCTTTTCATCGATCCAGCCACCCGCGCCAATCTGGAACTGGTGAAGACGCTCTCCGGCGACAGGGACGGATCGCTGCTGCATGCTTTGAACCGCACTGTCACGGGCGGCGGTGCACGGCTTCTGGCTGAGCGGCTGATGTCGCCCTTGACCGACCCGGAAAAGATCAATGCCCGCCTCGATGCCGTGGCTTATCTCATCGATGACGTCTCGCTATGCGACGGCCTGCGTGACGCCTTGAAACATGTCGCGGACATGCCACGCGCACTTTCACGTCTGGCGCTGGAACGCGGTGGCCCACGCGATCTCGGCGCTATCCGGCAGGGACTGGTTTCGGCCGAAAAAATTGCAGCCATTCTTGATGATGGGCTGCTGCCGGATGAGCTGGCGATGGCTCTCAAGGATTTGCAAGCCCTGCCGGGCGCTCTTGAGGCGATGCTCGGCTCGATGCTGGCTGACGATCTGCCGCTTCTGAAGCGCGATGGCGGTTTCCTGCGCGAAGGCGCCAATCCCGAACTCGATGAGGTACGGGCGCTGCGCGACCAGTCGCGCCGTGTGATCGCCGGGCTGCAACTGAGATATGCCGACGAGACCGGCATCAAATCGCTGAAGATCAAGCACAACAATGTGCTGGGCTATTTCATCGAGGTGACGGCGGGCAACGCCGATGTGATGATGGCGACGGATGAGGCCAAGGCGCGCTTCATCCACCGTCAGACCATGGCAGGCGCCATGCGCTTCACCACAACAGAGCTTGCCGATCTTGAAAGCCGCATCGCCAATGCCGCAGCGCAGGCATTGACCATGGAGCTGGAAGCCTTCGCGCGTATGGTTGAGGCCGTGGTGCAGCAGGCGGAAGCGATCAAGGCCGGTGCAGTCGCCCTCGCCGTCATCGACGTCGCCTCGAGCCTCGCGTATTTGGCGACCGAACAGGCCTATTGCAGGCCGATCGTCGACGCCTCCATGACCTTTGCGATCCGGGGCGGGCGTCATCCGGTGGTGGAACAGGCGCTGCGGCGGCAGTCGGCAGGACCCTTCATCGCCAATAATTGCGACCTGTCGGCTGTGAACGGCGGCAAGAATGGTGCGATCTGGCTGCTGACGGGCCCGAACATGGGCGGTAAATCGACCTTCCTGCGCCAGAACGCGCTGATCGCCATCCTTGCGCAGATCGGTTCCTTCGTGCCGGCGGAAGCCGCCCATATCGGCGTCGTCGACCGGCTGTTTTCCCGCGTCGGTGCGTCCGACGATCTGGCGCGCGGCCGCTCGACCTTCATGGTGGAGATGGTGGAAACGGCAGCCATCCTCAATCAGGCGACGGATCGCTCGCTGGTCATTCTCGATGAGATCGGCCGCGGCACGGCGACCTTCGACGGTCTTTCCATAGCCTGGGCGGCGGTCGAGCATCTCCACGAGGTCAATCGCTGCCGTGGTCTCTTCGCCACCCATTTCCATGAGCTGACGGTGCTGTCAGAAAAACTCGGCCGCCTTTCCAATGCCACGATGCGGGTGAAGGAGTGGGAAGGTGACGTCATCTTCCTGCACGAAGTCGGGCCTGGCGCTGCGGATCGTTCCTATGGCATTCAGGTGGCGCGGCTTGCGGGCCTACCCGCATCGGTGGTGGAGCGCGCCCGCGAGGTGCTGACGAAGCTCGAAGATGCCGACCGCAAGAACCCGGCCAGCCAGTTGATCGACGATCTGCCGCTATTCCAGATAGCGGTTCGCCGCGAGGAAACACGCAAGGCCGGATCATCGAAGCTGGAGGAGGCTCTGAAAGGCTTCAACCCCGACGAAATGACGCCGCGTGAGGCATTGGACGCGCTCTATGCGTTGAAGAAAGAACTTGGCAAGGCTTGAAGGGATAGATTGCCTGTCCATCGCCTTTAAAACTCGCTATAGGACACTCCCATCGCAAGTGGTGGGATTTCCCACAGGACATGGATACCGGCATAGATGGCCATCAAGGACCTGGATTTTTCCGACATTCTCGATGTATCGGCGCTGAAGCGCGAATGCGACATCATCTTCAAGGAAGACGGCAAACGCATTGCCGATATTCGCTCCGATCTGTTGCCGATCTTTCGCAAGGCCAGCACGGAAGGCCGGGAAAAGGCCAAGGAACTGCTGAAAGCCGATGGCAGTGGCATCGATTGCGCCAGACGCATTTCCTGGCTTCAGGATCGGCTGATCGAAATCCTCTATGATCTCGCCTGCCAATATGTCTATCCGAAAGATACGCCGCAGATAGCGGTGGCCGCAGTCGGCGGTTATGGTCGTGGCACGCTCGCTCCGGGATCGGACATCGATCTCCTGTTCCTGCTGCCGGCCAAGAACACACCTGACATGCACAAGGCCGTGGAGTTCGTGCTCTATCTCCTCTGGGACCTCGGTTTCAAGGTCGGCCATGCCACCCGCACGGTGGATGAATGCATCCGCCTGTCCAAATCCGATATGACGATCCGAACCGCCATTCTGGAAGTGCGGGCGATCTGCGGTAAAAAATCCCTGACCGACGATCTTGAAAAACGCTTCGAGTCGGAAGTCGTCACCGGCACCGGCCCGGAATTCATTGCCGCAAAGCTGGCCGAGCGCGACCAGCGCCACCGCAAGGCGGGCGATACGCGTTATCTGGTGGAGCCGAACGTCAAGGAAGGCAAGGGCGGGTTGCGCGACCTGCACACGCTGTTCTGGATCGCCAAATATTATTATCACGTCCGCGATACGGCCGATCTGGTGAAGCTCGGCGTCCTGTCGCGGCGCGAACTCAGGCTGTTCGAAAAGGCTGATGATTTTCTCTGGGCCGTCCGTTGCCAGATGCATTTCATCACCAACAAGGCGGAAGAGCGCCTTTCCTTCGACATACAGCGCGAAATTGCCGATGCGCTCGGCTATCAGCCGCGCCCCGGCCTTTCCGCCGTCGAGCGTTTCATGAAGCACTATTTCCTCGTGGCGAAGGATGTGGGCGACCTGACCCGCATCGTCTGCGCAGCACTTGAGGATCGCCAGGCAAAGGACGTGCCGGGCCTTTCCGGCGTTCTCAGCCGCTTCGCCCATCGTGTGCGCAAGATTCCCGGCTCGGTGGAATTTGTCGAGGACCGGGGGCGCATTGCGCTCGCCAAGCCTGATGTCTTCAAGAACGACCCGGTCAATCTGATCCGGCTCTTCCACATCGCCGATATCAACAATCTGGAACTTCACCCGGATGCGTTGCGCGTCGTCACCCGCTCGCTGTCGCTCATCAATGACGCTCTTCGCGAGAACGAGGAGGCGAACCGGCTGTTTCTGTCGATCCTCACCTCACGACGCGATCCGGCGCTGACGCTGCGGCGCATGAACGAGGCCGGCGTGCTCGGCAAATTCATCCCCGAATTCGGCAAGATCGTCGCGATGATGCAGTTCAACATGTATCATCACTATACGGTGGATGAGCACCTGATCCGTTCCGTCGGCGTGCTGTCGGAAGTGGACAAGGGAACGGCCGTCGACGCCCACCCGCTTGCCAACCAGCTGATGCCGAGCGTTGAGGAACGTGAGGCGCTTTATGTCGCCGTCCTGTTGCATGACGTCGCCAAGGGCCGGCAGGAGGATCACTCGATTGCCGGCGCACGCGTCGCCCGCAAGCTCTGCCAGCGCTTTCGTCTGACCGGCAAGCAGACAGAAACCGTTGTCTGGCTGATCGAGCAGCACCTTCTGATGTCCATGGTCGCCCAGACGCGCGACCTGCATGACCGCAAGACCATCACCGATTTCGCCGACAAGGTGCAGTCCATGGAGCGGCTGAAGATGCTGCTCATTCTGACGGTCTGCGATATCCGCGCTGTCGGTCCGGGTGTGTGGAACGGCTGGAAGGGGCAGCTGCTACGTTCGCTCTATTACGAGACGGAACTGCTGCTGTCCGGCGGTTTTTCGGAAGTCTCCCGCAAGGAACGGGCGCAGATCGCCCGGCAGGCGCTTTACGACGCCCTCGACGATTGGGGCCAGAAAGCGCGGCGCAAATACACCAAGCTGCATTATGAGCCCTATCTGCTGACGGTGGCGCTGGAAGATCAGGTGCGACACACCCGCTTCATCCGCGAGGCCGACAAGCAGGAAAAGGCGTTGTCGACCATGGTGCGCACCCACTCCTTCCATGCCATCACCGAAATCACCGTACTGGCGCCGGACCATCCGCGCCTTCTGTCGATCATCACAGGCGCCTGTGCTGCGGCCGGCGCCAATATCGCGGATGCGCAGATTTTCACGACCTCCGACGGGCGGGCGCTGGATACGATCCTGATCAATCGCGAATTTCCGATCGACGAGGATGAGACGCGGCGCGGCAACAATGTCGGCAAGCTTATCGAAGAGGTTCTCTCCGGCAAGCAGCGCCTTCCGGAAATGATCGCCACGCGGACCAAGAGCCGCAGGAAGAAAAGCGCTTTCACCATTCCGCCCTCGGTCATCATTTCCAACGGGCTGTCGAACAAGTTCACCGTCATCGAGGTCGAGTGCCTCGACCGGCCGGGCCTTCTGGCTGATATGACGGCGGTCATTGCCGATCTGTCGCTTGACATTCACTCTGCCCGCATCACCACCTTTGGCGAAAAGGTCATCGACACCTTTTATGTGACTGATCTCTTCGGCCAGAAGGTAACGAACGACAATCGCCAGGCCAGCATTGCGCAGCGCCTGAAGGCCGTGATGAGCGAACAGGAAGACGAATTGCGTGACCGCATGCCGAACGGCATCATCGCCCATCCAGACGTGGCGGCCCTGCCTGCCGCGCGCACGGCAAAGGCTTGAGGCGCCCATGAGTCTGATCGGCAAGTTCGCCACCGTCGGCACCGCCACGCTCGGCAGCCGCATCTTCGGCTTTCTCCGAGAAACCCTGATGGCCGCCGCCGTCGGCACCGGGCCGGTGGCCGACGCCTTTAATGCCGCCTTCCGTTTTCCTAACACCTTCAGGCGGCTTTTTGCCGAAGGCGCGTTCAATTCGGCCTTCGTGCCGCTTTTCGCCAAGGAAATCGAGGCGAATGGCATGGAGGGCGCAAGGCGCTTTTCCGAAGAGGTCTTCGGCGTTCTGTTCACCGTGCTTCTGGCTTTGACGATCCTGATGGAACTGTCGATGCCGTTCATCGTGCGCACCGTGATTGCGCCGGGCTTCCTCGAAGACCCGGTGAAATTCGACAACACCGTCCGGCTCGCGACCATCATGTTCCCCTATCTCGCCTGCATGTCGCTGGCGGCGATGATGGGCGGCATGTTGAATTCGCTGCACCGTTATTTCGCTGCCGCGATTGCGCCCGTTTTTCTCAACATCATCCTCATCGGCGTGCTCGCCTTAGCATGGTGGAAGAATTATGATCCCCTGCAGGTGGGTTACGCCTTGTCCTGGGGTGTCATGGTGGCAGGGGTGGTGCAGCTTGCCATCGTGTGGATCGCAGTGCGCAATGCCGGCATGCGGATCGGTTTCCGCAGGCCCCGGCTGACGAAGAACGTTCAACGTCTTCTGGTCCTTGCTCTACCCGCCGCGATCACCGGCGGCATCACCCAGATCAATCTGCTGATCAACACCAATATAGCCTCCGCCGGCGAGGGTGTGATCTCGTCGCTTGCCTATGCGGACCGGATTTACCAGCTGCCGCTCGGTGTCGTCGGCATCGCCGTCGCCACCGTGCTTTTGCCGGAGCTGGCGCGGGCTTTGCGCGGCGGGCATATGGTCGAGGCGGGAAGCCTGCAGAACCGCTCGGTCGAATTCGTGCTGTTTTTGACGTTGCCCGCTGCCGCTGCCCTTCTCGTCATGGCGGAGCCCATCGTGCGTTTTCTCTATGAACGCGGCAATTTCTCGCCTTCAGCCACTATCACCGTTGCGCAGATTCTCGGCATCTATGGTCTCGGCCTGCCGGCTTTCGTGCTGATCAAAGCCTTCATTCCCGGCTTCTTCGCTCGCGAGGACACCCGTACGCCGATGATCTTCGCGGCGATTTCCGTGGTGGTGAACGTCTCGCTGGCGCTGACGCTGTTTCCGCGTCTCGGCGGCCCGGGCATCGCCATTGCCGAAATCACCGCCGGCTGGGTGAATGCCGCTTTGCTGTTCGGCATGCTTTTTTGGCGCGGCCACTGGCAGGTGGATATTCCGCTGCTCACCCGCATTCCGCGCCTGCTGCTGGCCGCTGCCCTCATGGCCGGTTTCGTGCACTATGCGCTGACCTGGCTGACATTCGAACTGTCTTCCGCCTCGTCCATTTTCATCCGGGCCGGCACCATCATGGCTCTCGTTTTCGCAGCCATGCTGGTTTATTTCGTGCTGGCTTTCGTTTCGGGCGGGGCTGACATCGGCATGGTGAAGAGAGCCATTCGCAAGCGCGGCAAAAAGAACGTCGAGACGGAGGCGGGCTGATGTCCTTTGCTGAAAACCGCCGCATCGCACTCGTCACGCTTGTCGTGGATGACTACGATCGCGGGAAGGCTTTTTATTGCGACGTTCTCGGGTTTGAATGCCTTTCCGATCAACCGCTTGGCGACGGCAAGCGGTGGCTGGTGGTGAAGCCGCAAGGGACCGAGGGCGGCGCCTTGCTGCTTGCCGAGGCGGATGGGGAACCGCAAAGGCTTGCCATCGGCAACCAAACGGGTGGGCGCGTCGGATTTTTCCTGCATACCGACAATTTCCAGCGCGATTACGAGACCATGCTTGCTCGCGGCGTGCGCTTTCTGGAGGAGCCGCGCCATGAGGTTTACGGCTCCGTTGCGGTCTTTGTTGACCCTTACGGAAATCGCTGGGATCTTCTGGAACCTCTCGGCTGACATGCCCTGAAACTGCTTGATTGCTGGGGGCTGCGGGTGCATAAGCGCGCGTGCAATTCCAACCATGGGGCGGGGCCCTCCACAAGCCTTTTCGAGGACGACAATGAACGCATTCAAGCCGCTGGTTTTCTCGGGCGTCCAGCCGACCGGCAATCTGCATCTCGGCAACTATCTCGGCGCGATCCGCAAGTTCGTGGCGCTGCAGGAAGATAACGACTGCATCTATTGCGTCGTCGACATGCATGCCATCACCGCCCAGCTCGTTCACTCCGACCTGAAGGCGCAGACCCGATCGATTGCGGCCGCCTTCATCGCAGCCGGTATCGACCCCGTGAAGCACATCGTCTTCAACCAGTCGGCCGTGCCGCAGCATGCGGAACTGGCATGGGTGTTCAACTGTGTGGCGCGCATCGGCTGGATGGAGCGCATGACCCAGTTCAAGGACAAGTCCGGCAAGAATGCCGAGCAGGTCTCGCTTGGCCTGCTCGCCTATCCGAGCCTGATGGCCGCCGACATTCTCGTCTATCGCGCCACCCATGTTCCTGTCGGTGACGACCAGAAGCAGCATCTGGAGCTCGCCCGCGATATCGCCCAGAAATTCAACATCGATTTCAGCGATCATATCCGCAAGGCCGGGCTTGGCCTTGACATCACGGTCGGCGATGAGCCGGTGCACGCCTATTTCCCGATGGTGGAACCGCTGATCGGCGGCCCCGCGCCGCGCGTGATGTCGTTGAAGGACGGCACCAAGAAGATGTCGAAGTCCGATCCCTCCGATCTGTCGCGCATTAATCTCATGGATGATGTCGATGCGATTTCGAAGAAGATCAGGAAGGCAAAGACCGACCCGGATGCGCTGCCGAGCGAAGTGGAAGGCCTGAAGGGCCGTCCCGAAGCCGAAAACCTCGTCGGTATCTATGCCGCCCTGTCCGACAGGACCAAGGCCGATGTGCTCTCGGAATTCGGCGGACAGCAGTTCTCGGCCTTCAAACCGGCCCTCGTCGAGCTTGCCGTCAATGTGCTGGCACCGGTCAACAATGAGATGCGCCGCCTTCTCGATGACCCGACCCATATCGACGCCATCCTCAGCCAGGGCGGCGAGCGGGCGCGTGCCATCGCCGAAAAGACGATGAACGAGGTGCGCGATATCATCGGCTTCCTGCGCTGACAGGTCGCTGCTGCGCGGATGCGGCGGGCGGTTTGCGCCTGCCGTGATTTGATATAATCTCCGCCCGAACCGTCGGGCGGTTTCTCGGATCACGGCGGACCTAGGGAGTGCAGAATGGTTTCAAAACGGCTGTCGCGTCTGGAAGGGCATCGTCGCAAGTTTCTCGCTGTTATCGATGACACACCGGAATGCGAAAGGGCCGTGCACTATGCCGGTCGTCGCGCCAAGAACTCCAACGGCGGGTTGGTGCTGCTTTACATGATCCCGGAAGGCGATTTCCAGCAATGGCTGGGTGTCGAGCAGATCATGCGGGCCGAGGCGCGGGAGGAGGCGGAAGCCACACTCGCCAAGATCGCCCAGAAGGTTCGTGAAACCATCGGCATCGAGCCGGAAGCGGTGATCCGCGAAGGCAGCGCCACCGAGCAGATCCACGGGTTGATCGAGGAAGACCGCGATATCGCGATTCTCGTTCTGGCGGCGGGATCAACAAAAGAAGGGCCGGGGCCACTCGTTTCCTCCATTGCCGGGCGAGGGGCAGCCTTCCCGATCCCCGTCACCGTGCTGCCGGATACGTTGTCGGACGAGGAAATCGACGCACTCTGCTGACCCCGGGGTTCGGGCAAGATTTAGGGGCTGACGATTTCTTGAATGTAATTATCATGTCAGGGCTTGAAGTGAAGCTTCGCCGGGCGTATTTTTTGGAAGAATTCTAAATTACGGGGCGTGAACGGCGACCTCGAAGGAGAAGACGATGTTCATTCAGACGGAAGCCACGCCGAACCCCACGACGCTGAAGTTCCTGCCGGGCAAGGTGGTGCTGGAAAGCGGGACGGTGGAGTTTCTCAATCCTTCGCAGGCGCAGGCTTCGCCCCTGGCGGAGCGCCTCTTCACCATTCCGGGGGTTACCGGCGTTTATTTCGGTTTCGATTTCATCACCGTCACCAAGGACGGCGCGGAATGGCAGCACCTGAAGCCGGCCATTCTGGGCGCGATCATGGAGCACTTCATGTCCGGCCGCCCCATCATGGGTACGGCTATCGCGGCCGAAGTATCGGATGAAGAAGGCGAGTTCTTCGAAGAGGGTGACGAAACCATCGTCGCGACCATCAAGGAACTGCTGGATACCCGCGTCCGCCCTGCCGTGGCGCAGGATGGCGGCGACATCACCTTCCGTGGTTTCCGCGACGGCACGGTGTTCCTGAACATGAAGGGCGCCTGCTCGGGCTGCCCGTCCTCCACCGCCACGCTGAAGCATGGCGTTCAGAACCTGCTTCGCCATTTCGTGCCGGAAGTGCGCGAAGTCGAAGCGGTATAATGCTGTAAAGCCAGGTCATGATTGTTCTCGCACTCGACACCTCAGGTGTGGATTGTTCCGCCTGCATCTATGACAGCATCTCAGACAGGGTGCTCGGAGAGGTCTGCGAAACGATCGGCAAGGGCCATGCCGAAAGACTAATGGCCGTGATCGACGGGGCTCTGGAGCAGGCGCAACTGTCGCTCCAGAATGTCGAACGTATTGCCGTGACGATCGGGCCGGGGTCTTTCACCGGTATCCGTGTCGGTGTCGCCGCTGCGCGTGGTTTTGCCCTGTCGCTCGGTATCGAGGCGATGGGTGTGACCACACTTGAGACGCTCGCCTTGCATCATCTGCTCGAAAATCCCGACCGGCCCGTGGCCGTCGGGCTCGATGCGAAACGCGGCGAAACCTATCTTCAGGCATTCGGCACGGACGGATCACCGCTCAACGAGGCGGCGCTTCTGTCTCTGGATGACGCCAGGGGTGTTCTTTCCGGTTTCAGTGGTTCCGTCATCGGCTCCGCCGCGCCGCTGTTTGCAGGAGAGGAAAGCGGGTCCGGGCCGGATCATTTTCCGATTGCCTCCGTTGCCCGTGCTGGCGCGCGCAAGCAGGCAGGCCAGCCGAAACCCGCGCCGCTTTATCTGCGTGGACCGGATGCCCGGCCGCAGACCGGTTTTGCGCTGGCACGCCAGGACGTTGCCTGATACGGCATGCATGAGTGCATGTTTCTGATTCTCGATTTTTGTGATGTTTGACGACTATCTGACCTGGAAACCCTATTTCGAGATCGTGCCGATGCAGCATGAGGATTGCGCCGCGGTGTCGGACTTGCACGCCTTGCGCTTTCCGCGCCCGTGGAACGACGGGGAGTTTTCCGGACTGCTGACGCAAGGATCGGTTTTTGGTGCTGTGGCACGCCAGACCAACGCATTTTTCAGCAAACCGCTCGGCGGTTTCGTGCTGGCGCGGGAAGTGGCGGGCGAGGCGGAAATCCTCACAGTTGCCGTGGCCGACAAGTTCGCACGCGCGGGTCTCGGCTGGCGCCTGATGCAGTCGACCATCCGCGAGGCGATGATGCGTGGCGCTGAAACCATGTTTCTCGAGGTGGACAATAACAATGTCTCCGCTCTCGGGCTCTACAGGAAGCTCGGTTTCAAAACCGTCGCGGAACGCAAGGCCTATTACACCGCCAAGGATGGAACGAAGTCGACGGCGCTTGTCATGCGCCGCGATCTTCGCTAGTTCCCTGCGACAGGCATTTTTCGGCGAGAGCCCCGAAATTCAACCGGAATACTCAAAGGCCAGAAGACGTGATAGACCTTTCGAAAACGCTGGAGGAACTTTGTGCCGAGCGCGGCATGCGGATGACCGACCAACGCCGCGTCATCGCCCGCGTCCTTCAGGAATCGGCAGACCACCCCGATGTCGAGGAACTTTACCGCCGTTCCTCCGCCGTGGATCCGCGCATCTCGATTTCCACCGTCTACAGAACGGTGAAGCTGTTTGAGGATGCCGGCATCATCGAACGTCACGATTTTCGCGATGGCCGCTCGCGTTACGAGACTGTGCCTGAAGAACATCACGACCATCTGATCGATCTGAAGAACGGTGTGGTCATCGAGTTTCATTCGCCCGAGATCGAGGCCCTCCAGGAAAAGATCGCCCGGGAACACGGTTTCAAGCTCGTGGATCACCGGCTGGAACTTTACGGCGTGCCGTTGAAGCCCGGCGAACACTGAGACGCCGGTGAACAAGCGCACGGTCCAATCATGATGTGGCTGCGGACAGCCTATATCGCGGTCGTTCTCCTGATCGTCACGCTCGTCTTGCTGCCGCTGCAATTGCTGGGCCTTGCCTTCGACTGGCGGATTCGCCGCCGCATTCCGCGCATCTGGCACCGCATTGCCTGCCATGTTCTGGGCATCCGCGTTCACGTCCACGGGGATGTGGAGCGCGCGAAACCGTTGATGCTGGCGGTCAATCACGCCTCGTGGAAAGACATCCTCGTTTTGGGCAGCATTGCCGACGTGGTATTCATCGCCAAGACGGAGGTGCGTGACTGGCCGGTTTTCGGCTGGCTTGCCCGGCTGCAGAAAAGCATCTTCGTTCAGCGCGAGCAGAAGCGCAGCACCGGCGCGCAGGTGAGCGAGATCGCCAGCCGCATGGCCGATGGCGAGATTGTCGTCCTGTTCCCCGAAGGGACCACCTCGGATGGCAACCGCATGCTCGCCGTCAAATCCTCGTTGTTCGGCGCGGCTTCCACTGCGGCTGAACAGGTTCCGGGCAAGCTGGTGTATGTGCAGCCGGTCGCTATCGCCTATACGCGGGTGCATGGCATGGCCATGGGTCGTTACCACCGCGTCATTGCCGCCTGGCCGGGCAGCATCACGCTCGTGCCGCATCTGCTCGGCATCATCAGGGCCGGTGCCATTGATGTCGACGTGACATTCGGTGACAGCGTTCCGTTTCACAGCGCTGACAACCGCAAGCGACTGGCGACCGATGTTGCCGCCACCATCCGCTCCATGCTGGCCTTCAGCCTGCGCGGCGGCTGGCGGAATTCGTGAGATCGTAGCTTTTCCGGCATTTTTCTGTTTAATCTGGCCGGGAAAAACACTAGATAGCCGCCATGACCCAGGAAACGCTTGGCCTTGACGCCCAATCCATGATCGCCCCCGAGGGCTCGAACAGCCGCAAGGTTTTCATCAAGACCTATGGCTGTCAGATGAATGTCTACGATTCCGTCCGCATGAGCGATGCGCTTGCGAAGGATGGTTACGTTCAGACCGAGGATATGGGCGAGGCCGATCTGGTTCTGCTGAACACCTGTCATATCCGCGAAAAGGCGGCTGAAAAGGTCTATTCGGCGCTTGGCCGCCTGCGTGACATGAAAAAATCCCGCGAAGAGCAGGGCCGCGAATTCATGATTGGCGTTGCCGGTTGCGTGGCACAGGCGGAAGGCGAGGAAATCCTGCGCCGTGCGCCTGCCGTCGATGTCGTCATCGGCCCGCAGACCTATCATCGCCTGCCGGATGCGCTGAAGCGCGTACGCGGCGGCGAGCGCGTCATCGAAACCGAATACGCCGTCGAAGACAAGTTCGAGCATCTTCCGGTCGCCGAAAAGGCGACGCTGCGCACGCGCGGTGTCACGGCGTTTCTGACGGTGCAGGAAGGCTGCGACAAGTTCTGCACCTTCTGTGTCGTGCCCTATACGCGCGGTTCGGAAGTCTCGCGCCCCGTGCGCCAGATCGTCGATGAAGCGATGAAGCTCGTTGATGCCGGCGTGCGCGAAATCACACTGCTTGGCCAGAATGTGAATGCCTGGCAGGGCGAAGGCCCGCAGGGCGAGAAATGGGGACTTGCCGAATTGCTGTATCGGCTGGCGGAAATTCCCGGCCTTGCGCGGCTTCGCTATACCACCAGCCATCCGCGCGACATGGATGATCGCCTGATTGGCGCGCATCGCGATCTGCGCATCCTGATGCCCTATCTGCACCTGCCGGTGCAGTCTGGCTCCGATCGCATTCTGAAAGCGATGAACCGTCGCCATACGGGCGAGGAATATATCCAGCTTATCGAAAAAATCCGCGCCGCCCGCCCTGATATCGCCATGTCGGGAGACTTTATTGTCGGTTTCCCCGGTGAGACGGATCGCGATTTCGAAGATACAATGGCGATGGTCGAGACGGTAAAATACGCGCAGGCCTTTTCGTTCAAATATTCCACCCGTCCCGGCACGCCGGGCGCTGATCTCACGGATCAGGTTGCGGAAGAGGTGAAGGCCGAGCGTCTGGAGAGATTGCAGGCGCTGTTGCTGCGGCAGCAGAAGGAATTTGCGGAATCGCTGGTCGGAAAAACCATGGATGTGCTGTTGGAAAAGCCCGGTCGCATGCATGAGCAGTTGATAGGTCGCTCTCCATGGCTGCAATCCGTGAATCTTGATGCAAAGACGTTGAAAATCGGTGACATTGTTAATGTACGAATCACCGCAACGGGTCCAAACAGCTTGTTTGCCGAGGTGGCAGAGAGTTAGAGTGAGGAGCCGACACTGATTGGGACAGGAGCCTGACCGCTTGAACGCACATGAATTGGTATCACCTTCATCGCGCCAGCCACGCCAAGCCGCGACCGACGCCAATCACTTTGTCCTCACGTTCGAGAATAACAGGATAGCGGGAGAGCTATTCGGTCAGTTCGATCAGAACCTGAAATTGCTGGAACAGCGCCTCAATATCGATGCGCGCCCGCGCGGCAATTCCGTTGCCATCACCGGCGATGTGGTCGCTACCAACCAGGCCCGCCGCGCGCTGGATTTCCTCTACGAGCGCCTGCTTAAGGGCGGCACCGCCGAAGTTTCCGACGTGGAAGGCGCGATCCGCATGGCCATGGCCGCAGACGACCAGCTGACCTTGCCGACGATGGAGCGCAAGGCGAAGATTTCCATGGCGCAGATTTCCACCCGCAAGAAGACCATCGCTGCCCGCACGCCGACGCAGGATGTCTATATGCGGGCGCTGGAACAGTCCGAGCTGGTTTTCGGCGTCGGTCCCGCCGGCACCGGCAAGACCTATCTGGCAGTGGCGCATGCGGCCCAGCTTCTGGAGCGTGGCGCGGTCGACCGCATCATCCTCTCACGCCCCGCCGTCGAGGCAGGCGAGCGTCTGGGCTTCCTGCCCGGCGACATGAAGGAAAAGGTCGATCCCTATCTGCGCCCGCTTTATGACGCGCTTTATGACATGATGCCGGGCGACAAGGTGGAGCGGGCCATTCAGGCGGGTGTCATCGAAATCGCGCCGCTGGCCTTCATGCGCGGACGCACGCTTGCCAATGCCGCCGTCATTCTGGACGAAGCCCAGAATACGACGACGATGCAGATGAAGATGTTCCTGACCCGTCTCGGCGAAAACGGCCGCATGATCGTGACGGGTGACCCGAGCCAGGTGGATTTGCCGCGCGGCGTGAAATCCGGTCTTGTCGAGGCCTTGCAAATCCTCACCGATGTCGAAGGCGTGTCCGTCGTGCGCTTCAAGGATGTCGATGTCGTCCGTCACCCGATGGTGGCGCGCATCGTCCGGGCTTACGAATCCCACACGGCCGTGCCGGACGAAAGCCTCGTGAAGGGCGACTGACGCAAAGCAATGACAGCTCTGGATATTCAAATCAGCGTCGAGGCCGAAGGCTGGTCCTCGGAAGAGGACTTGGCTACCTTTGCAACCAAAGTGATGGATGAGGCGGCCGATTTTCTGAAGCGGGAAGAGGATCAACCCTTCCCGAAAATGCCCGTGGAACTTTCGCTGGTCTTCACCGACGATGAAAATATCCGGGAAATCAACGCCGAGTGGCGCGACAAGGACAAGGCGACCAATGTCTTGTCTTTTCCCGCTTTTCCGCTGGAGCCGGGCGGTATGCCGGGCCCGATGCTGGGCGATATCGTCATCGCGCGCGAGACGGTTGAACGCGAGGCTCTTGAACTTGACAAGAGTTTCGAGGATCATCTGACCCATCTTCTCGTCCACGGGTTCCTCCATTTGTTCGGTTATGACCACATGGACGAGGAAGAAGCGGAAGAAATGGAGTCGCTTGAGACTCGCATTTTGGCGGTGCTTGGCCTATCTGATCCCTACGCGGGTCAGGAACCGCTTTAAATATTGTCTGGAGCCATGAACGAACATTCTGCACGACCTGCCAATGAGGGCAGAGAAAACGGCGAGCAGTCCTCTTCGGAGGAGGGCAGTAGTCACTTACGTCACGACTACAACGCCAAGCCGAAATCGACCATCTGGTCACGCATCGCACGGCTGCTGAAACCATCCCAGGGCGAGCGCCTGCGCGAGGATCTGACCGACGCGCTGATGGACGATACCGAAATCGGTGCGGCCTTTTCGCCTGAAGAACGGGCGATGCTGAACAATATCCTCCGTTTCCGTGAGATCAGGGTCGAAGATATCATGATCCCGCGGGTCGATATCGATGGTCTCGACCAGAACATGACGATCGGCGATGCGCTGATCCTCTTCGAGGAAACCGGACGCTCCCGCATGCCGGTTTATGACGAGACCCTGGATAACCCGAAAGGGATGATCCACATTCGCGATCTTTTGGCCTATGTCGCCAAGCAGGCCCGCAACAAGCGCCGCGCCGGATCGCGAAGCGTCGCTTATGGCGAAGTGAAGGCGCCGCGCTCACCGCGGCCGAATTTCGATCTGGCTCGGGTCGATCTTGAACAGACGGTCGCCGATGCCGGGCTCGTGCGTAAAATTCTCTTCGCGCCGCCCTCGATGCTCGCTTCCGATCTTCTGAAAACGATGCAGGCGCAGAGAACGCAGCTTGCGCTTGTTATCGATGAATATGGCGGCACGGACGGTCTCGTCAGCCACGAGGATATCGTTGAGATGGTCGTAGGCGACATCGATGACGAGCACGACAAGGATGAGGCGATGTTCTCGCGCCTTTCCGCCGATGTGCTTGTTGCCGATGCGCGCGCGGAACTTACCGAACTTGCCGAGGTGATCGGGCCGGAATTCGACGTGCGCGAACATCTCGAAGAAATCGACACGCTCGGCGGCCTCATCTTTTTCGCACTCGGCCGCATTCCGGCCAAGGGCGAGGTGGTTCGTGCGGTACCGGGCTTCGAGTTCCAGATTCTCGATGCGGATAGCCGGCGCATCAAGGGCGTTCGTATCGCCCGGGATCACGGCTCCGAAGGTGAGGATGACCGCGCTCCGGGCGAAGCCAACGGGGTTATTGCGCTGCCCGCGCCCGATGTTCGCCTCATCACGCACCAGCAGAACGCCGATTAGGAGAGATGACGGGATGCCCCGTCATCTCCGCCACGCAGCAATTTGACAGTTCGGAGCGGCCAAAAGGCCGCACGGTGCTCCGGCCGCCATCCCTCCTGTGGACTGCGAATCTTTTTTCCTTTACGTCGAGTCTGAGGGGAAATTCCGTGGCTGCGGGCTTTTCCACATGCGCATAAACGGAGATGGCATGGAGCGTCTTGCAGGCAGGGTAATGCTGGCCGGCGGCATGAGCCGCGCAGTGATGGCGATTGCTGCAGGTGCTGTCGGGGCGCTTGCCTTGCCTCCATTCGGCTTTTTCGCGGCACTATTTCTGTCTTTTACCCTGCTAGTCTGGCTCGTGGACGGCTGCACGGGAAAGCCCGGCGGCGGTCTCTTCAGCCGTATTCTGCCGGCTTTCGGCATAGGCTGGTGTTTCGGGCTTGGTTATTTCGTGGCCGGCCTGTGGTGGCTGGGCAATGCGCTTCTGCTGGAGGCTGATGAATTCGCCTGGGCGCTGCCGCTTGCCATCCTGGGTCTGCCGGCGTTTCTGGCGCTGTTTTACGGTTTTGCGGTTGCCGCCGCCAATCTCCTTTGGTCGGATGGCCTTGGCCGCATCGCGGCGCTTGCCGCCGCTTTCGGTTTTACGGAATGGCTGCGCAGTTTTCTGGCGACCGGCTTTCCCTGGAACGCCATCGGCTACGGCATCATGCCCATCCCGATCATGATGCAGTCGGCGCATCTGCTCGGTCTTTTCAGCATCACGACGCTGGCGGTTTTCATCTTCGCCTCACCGGCGCTGCTCGGTACGAAAAAAGGCATGGGACCGGGGCTGGCGCTGGCGGGTCTGCTGCTGGCCGCCCACTTCGGTTATGGCTTTTATCGCTTGCAGACGCCGGCGGAGATCCCGGCGGACGCCCTGACGGTGAGGATCGTTCAGCCTTCCATCGATCAGTCCCGCAAGATGTTGAACGACGACCGCGCCGAGATTTTCAGCGAGCATCTGCGGTTGACGGCCCTGCCGCCGGGCGAAGGGAAAAAACGCCCTGATATCATCGTCTGGCCGGAAACTTCCGTGCCGTTCATCCTGACGCAAAATCCGGATGCTCTGGCGGAAATTGCCAGAACACTCGAGGATGGCCAGGTGCTGTTCACCGGCGCCGTCAGAATGGAAGATCAGGGGGCCGGCCGGCCGCCGCGTTATTATAATTCGGTCTATGCGATCGACAGCCAGGGTGAGATCATCGGTGCGACCGACAAGGTGCATCTGACCCCCTTTGGCGAATATGTCCCCTTTGAAGGCATCCTGCGGGAATTCGGCATCGATAATGTCATTGCCCTGCCGGGAGGCTTTTCTGCGGCCTCTTCGCGCACACCGCTCACGCTGCCTTCGGGCAAGACCTTCTATCCATTGATCTGTTACGAGATCATTTTTCCGGGTGAGATGACGCCCGGGCTGGCCGGCTCGGCCGCCATCCTGAACGTGACGAATGATGGCTGGTTCGGTGATACGCCCGGCCCCTATCAGCATTTTCTACAGGCAAGGGTACGGGCCGTTGAGACGGGCGTGCCGGTGATTCGCGGCGCCAATACCGGAATTTCTGCCGTCATCGACCCCTATGGCCGCATTATTGCAGGGCTGGACTACGGTCGGGTCGGAATTGTTGACGCCACTTTGAGTGGTGGGTCAAACGACGCCTTTACCTACGACACACATCGGACGTATTTCTGGTTGATTTTTTCCATCTTGATAATCGTCGCGGTATTGCCTGCGTGGAGTTTTGCGCGGCGCCAGAATTGACCGCGAACCCCCACAATTGCATAGTGAATACGTCAGTCGTAAAACAAGTTTAGCCGTTGTCGAAATACCGGCTCATTTCTTCGAATAGTACTGAAGCGAGATATCAACCCTTTCCGAGTGTCAGGACCGCATGATGACCGAGAATAAGAAAAAGCCTAACCCCATCGACATTCATGTCGGAAGCCGAATTCGCCTTCGCAGAACCATGCTCGGAATGAGCCAGGAGAAGCTGGGTGAAAGTCTCGGAATTACCTTTCAGCAAATCCAGAAATATGAAAAAGGCACCAACCGCGTCGGCGCCAGCCGCCTGCAAAATATTTCCGCGATCCTCAATGTACCGGTTTCCTTTTTTTTCGAAGATGCGCCCGGCGATCAGGTCGGCGGTACGACCGGCATGGCGGAAGCGTCGAGCTCCAATTACGTGGTCGACTTTCTGTCCTCGGCTGAAGGTTTGCAGCTGAACCGCGCATTCGTGAAGATCGCCGACCCCAAGGTTCGCCGTCGCCTCGTTGATCTCGTCAAGGCGCTCGCCGCCGAGGGCGATGCCGAGTAGAGCCTGGCCGCATAGCGCAGAAAATTTCCGGCACGGGATGCCGGGCACTCAACGGTCCGCAAGGACCGTTTTTTTGTGCCGGATTGGAAAGGAATTCTCACATAAAGATATATTTATGTGGTTGTGTCCTTGTTTTTCGCGCCTGAAATGACTAACAAACTCCAAGACCGTTCTTTGAGGGGAATCCCGCATGCGTGCCAATTACCTGTTCACCAGCGAGTCCGTGGCCGAGGGTCATCCGGACAAGGTTTGTGATCGTATTTCTGATGAAATCGTGGATCTTATTTATCGTGAAGCGTCCAAGACGGGTGTCGACCCGTGGACCGTGCGCATCGCGTGTGAAACGCTTGCGACGACCAACCGCGTTGTTATCGCCGGTGAAGTTCGCGTTCCCGATACGCTTTTGAAGAAGGACAAGGACGGCAAGATCATCAAGGATGCCGCTGGCCATCCGGTCATCAATCCTTCGAAGTTCAAGTCTGCCGCCCGCAAGGCGATCCGCGACATCGGCTATGAGCAGGATGGTTTCCACTGGAAGACCGCCAAGATCGACGTTCTCCTGCACCCGCAGTCGGCGGATATCGCGCAGGGCGTGGACAATGCTTCCGACAAGCAGGGCGACGAGGGCGCCGGCGACCAGGGCATCATGTTCGGTTACGCCTGCAAGGAAACGCCGGATCTGATGCCGGCGCCGATCTATTATTCTCACCGTATCCTTCAGTTGCTCGCCACCGCCCGCAAGAGCGGCGAAGGCGAAGCGGCGAAACTCGGCCCCGACGCCAAGAGCCAGGTGACGGTTCGTTACGTCGACGGCAAGGCTTCGGAAGCTGTATCCATCGTTCTGTCCACGCAGCATCTCGATGCAAGCTGGGATTCGAAGAAGGTTCGCGCTGTTGTCGAGCCCTATATCCGCGAAGCTCTGGGCGACCTGAAGATCGCCGACGATTGCCAGTGGTATATCAACCCGACCGGTAAGTTCGTCATCGGCGGTCCCGATGGTGATGCGGGCCTCACCGGCCGCAAGATCATCGTCGACACCTATGGCGGTGCTGCTCCCCATGGCGGTGGCGCATTCTCCGGCAAGGACACGACCAAGGTTGACCGTTCCGCCGCCTATGCTGCCCGTTATCTTGCCAAGAACGTCGTGGCTGCCGGCCTTGCCGAGCGCTGCACGATCCAGATTTCCTACGCAATCGGCATTGCTCAGCCCCTGTCGATCTATGTTGATCTGCATGGCACCGGCAAGGTCAGCGAAGATCAGGTCGAGAACGCGATCCGCAAGGTCATGGACCTTTCTCCGTCGGGTATCCGCCGTCATCTCGACCTCAACAAGCCGATTTACGCCAAGACGTCCTCCTACGGTCATTTCGGCCGCAAGGCCGGCCGTGACGGCTCCTTCTCCTGGGAGAAGCTCGATCTGGTAAAGCCGCTCAAGGAAGCTTTGAGCGCTTGAAGCATTTCCAGTAAAAGTGCGTAGCGGTTTTACGTCCGGAAAATGCGTCAACTGGATATCGCGCTTGTTATTTGACGGCGATTGAGAGATACCGTCGCCAACTTTTGTAACCCGCACAGTGCCTCATGTGGCGCTGTGCGGGTTAAATCTATTTGTTCTTGAGAGTATGAGATGACGGAAGAACGGCGTTCGCGCGCAACGGAAGCGTTTTTTGGCAGACGCAAGGGCAAGCCCCTGCGCAATCAGCAGGTCGATACGATCGAGAACCTGCTGCCTTTGCTGAAAATCGATCTGGAAAGCGCTCCGCCGCAAAATCTCGCCGCTCTTTTTCCGGCGGATGTACGATCAATCCGTCTGGAGATCGGTTTCGGCGGTGGCGAGCATCTCGCCCACCGCGCGGTCGAAAACCCCGAGACGGGTTTCATCGGGGTCGAGCCCTTCGTTAACTCCATGGCCAAGCTGCTCGCCACGGTGCGCGAACGCGAGCTGATGAATATTCGGCTCTACGACGATGATGCGACGCAGCTGCTCGACTGGTTGCCGGAAGGGTTGATCGATCACATCGATCTGCTTTATCCCGATCCGTGGCCAAAGAAGAAGCACTGGAAGCGCCGTTTTGTCTCGGACGTCAATCTCGCCCGGTTCCATCGCGTGTTGAAACCCGGCGGAAAATTCTGCTTTGCGTCGGATATCGATACATACGTCAACTGGACGCTGCAGCATTGCGCCCGGCATGGCGGTTTTGAGTGGACGGCGACGAGCGCTGACGACTGGCGCACGCCCTATGCCAACTGGCCGGGCACGCGTTACGAAAACAAGGCGAAAAGAGAAGGCCGCAGCTCGGCCTATCTCACCTTCATTCGTCGTTGAGCGGCTGATCCCTCAGAGCGCGGCATCCACTTCCGCTGCCAGCGGAATGGAAGGCTGGGCGCCGGCGCGCGTGCAGGCGAGCGAGCCTGCAACGGCGGCACGCTTCAGCGCCCTTTCGAAATCCATCCCCTGATCGAGGCTGGCGGCGAGATAACCGCAAAAGGTATCGCCCGCGCCAACCGTATCAACCGGCTCGATCTTGAGGCCGGAAGCCCTGTAGACCTTGCCGTTGCGCATGGCGATCACGCCGTCCGCCCCAAGCGTTACGATCAATGTCTGGCCGGTCCTGTCGTGAAGGGTCTTGAGTTCGTTTTCCCGCTCGGTGCTGGAGAGGCCATTCTTGCCGATCAGCAACTCGAACTCGGTTTCATTGGCGATGACGATATCGGCGAGACCGGCGAGACGCGGCCCGTCTTCGGTCAGCGGCGCTGTGTTGATGACGGTGGTGATGCGTTTTGCCTTGGCGGCCGTCAGCGCCGCTTCGATGGCTGCGGCCGGTATCTCGAACTGCAGCATCAGAATATCGCCCGCGGCCATGTCGGATACGGTCTTTGCGGCATCGGAGGCGGAGACCTCGCCATTGGCGGCGGGAATGACCGAGATCATGTTCTCTCCGCCTTCACCGATCAGGATCACCGCCGTTCCCGTCGGGCCGGGCGCAGTCTTGACCAGAGACAGGTCGGTGCCGGCGTCGCGCAGCAATGTCAGCGCCGGTGCCGCAAAGGTATCGTCACCCGCAGCCCCTGCCATCTTGACTGTGGCGCCTGCACGCCGCGCAGCCAGCGCCTGATTGGCTCCCTTGCCGCCGGCGGCCGTGGAGAATGTCTCTCCCGTTACGGTTTCACCGGGCTTGGGCAGGCGTTTGGCGGTCGCGACGAGGTCCATATTGATGGAGCCGAAAACAGTAATCATGGGGCGCTGGGTCCATATGAAATTTGAGCAAGGCGGCGACTTTGCCCGAGACGATCACTCGTCGTCAACTACCCGCAATTTGGCTGCGCCGGCTCTGTTTTCGGCGAAGCGACGCGCCTGCTCGATTTCACCATGCGGGGCGTCTTTTTCCGTTGGCGAGAAATCAAGTCCTTCGATCTTCTGGCCGCGTGCCAGGACCTTGTCGGAGGAGATGAGCATCATGTCGACGTCCTTCTGTGCCAGCCCGAAATGGGCCTGCAGCTTGCGCGTCCGGTCGTCCAGCCGCCGCACATCGTCCATCAGAAGAGCAACTTCCCCCTGGATGAGATGCGCCTGCTCCCGCATCCGCTGGTCCTTCAGCACGGACTGGATGACCTGCACCGACAGCATCAGAAGCGACGGCGAAACGATGACGACACGGGCGCGGTGAGCGCGCTGCACCAGATATTCGAAATGCTGGTGGATGTCGGCGAAGATCGATTCGGACGGCACGAAGATGAAGGCGGTATCCTGTGTTTCGCCACGGATGAGGTATTTCTCGGCCACATCGCGAATATGCACTTCCATATCGCGGCGGAACTGCTGAACGGCGGCGCGTTTGGTTTCCGGTGTCTCATCCGCCTTGATGGCGTTCCATGCCTCCAGCGGAAACTTCGCGTCAATGACGAGCGGCGGCGCATTGTTCGGCATCTTGATGGTGCAGTCCGGCCGGTAACCGTTCGAAAGCGTCGGCTGAAGCTGGAAAGCGCCGGCGGGAAGGGCGTCGGCGATCAGAATTTCCATGCGTGCCTGTCCAAAGGCGCCGCGCGTCTGCTTGTTGGAAAGGATGGCCTGCAGCCCGACCACGTCCTTGGCCAGATCCTGAATATTGCCCTGCGCGGCGTCGATGACCGCCAGGCGCTCCTGCAGTCGGCTCAGATTTTCATGGGTTGAGCGGGTCTGTTCCGTCAGTGTTTCGCCAATGCGCTGTGACATGCCGTCGAGGCGCTGGTTGAGCGTCTGGCTCATCTCGGTCTGACGGGTGCCGAGCGTTTCCGCCATGGCGGCGATCCGGCCGTGCAGTTCGGACTGCGTTTTCAGGAGGTCGGAGACTTCACCGTCGGCTCCCGCTTTTTTCACGCGGTTTGTCGTGACCAGCCAGGTTGTGACCAGACCGAAAACCAGAGCCGCGAGCAGCGCGCCGAAGCTGATATCGACGGAGCCGGCCCGCAGCGCGGGATCAAGGAGAACGGAGAAATCTATACTCATGATTAAATCTAGCAGATTTCCAGTGATTCGGAAGATCAAAACAAGAACATTCCTGTGGCGGAAATGAGTCGGGCGGGGTGGATGCCCGAGGCGATTTGAACCTCGTATTTTTTATTTCCTCCGCGCAAGAGATACGTTATGGGAAGCCATGACCATCAAACCGCTTATCATTTTGCCCGACCCCGTGCTGCGCCAGCAGTCGAAGCCCATCGAAAAGGTGGATGCAGAGGTGCTGCGTCTTGCCGACGACATGCTGGAAACCATGTATGACGCGCCGGGTATCGGCCTTGCCGCTATCCAGATCGGCGTGGCGCGCCGCATGCTGGTGATCGACGTTGCGCGTGAAGGTGAGGAAAAGACCCCGATCGTCTTCATCAACCCGGAAATCCTCAAGGTGTCGGACGATGTCTCGACCTATGAGGAAGGCTGCCTCTCCATTCCCGACTACTATGCCGAGGTCGAGCGTCCCGCCTCGCTCACGGTTCAATATGTCGGCCGTGACGGCAAGCAGCAGACGGTCGAGGCGGATGGTCTGCTCGCGACCTGCCTGCAGCACGAGATCGATCACCTCAATGGTGTTCTGTTCATCGACCATATTTCGCGGCTGAAGCGCGACATGGTCATCAAGAAATTCACGAAAGCGGCCCGCGCAAAGATCTGATCCGTCCTCTCTGGACCGGAATGGACGACAGGGCAGGGGGCGACAATGGCTCTTCGCATCATTTTTATGGGCACGCCGGATTTTTCCGTTCCCACCTTGCGTGCACTGGTGGAAGCGGGCCACGAGGTTGTCGCTGTCTACACCCAGCCGCCGCGTCCCGGCGGCCGCCGTGGTCTCGATCTGCAGAAGTCGCCGGTGCATCAGGCTGCCGAACTGCTGGGGTTTCCGGTGTTTACGCCCGTGAATTTCAAGGCTGAGGAAGACCGTCAGCAGTTCCGGGAATTCAATGCTGATGTGGCGGTTGTCGTGGCTTACGGGCTGCTGCTGCCCGAAGCGATCCTCTCCGGCACGCGTCTCGGCTGTTACAATGGTCATGCCTCGCTGCTGCCGCGCTGGCGCGGTGCTGCCCCCATTCAGCGGGCGATCATGGCCGGCGACCCCGAAACCGGCATGATGGTCATGAAAATGGAAAAGGGGCTCGATACCGGTCCCGTCGCGCTGACCGCGAAAGTCGCGATCGGCGATAACATGACGGCCGGCGAGCTGCATGACAGCCTGATGCTAACAGGCGCGCGGTTGATGCGGCAGGCGATGGACAAGCTGGAAGCAGATGACCTGCCGCTCGTCACGCAGGCGGAAGAGGGTGTTCTCTATGCTGCGAAGATCGACAAGGGCGAGACTCGCATCGATTTTTCTCGGCCCTCGCAGGATGTGCATAATCACATTCGCGGCCTTTCGCCGTTTCCCGGCGCATGGCTGGAAATGGACATTGGCGGCAAGACGGAGCGCGTGAAGGTTCTCGCCTCCGAACTGGCAAGCGGCATGGGAGAAGCGGGCGCAGCGCTTGACGATGCTCTGACCATTGCCTGCGGCAGCGGGGCCGTGCGGCTCACCCGCCTGCAGAAGGCGGGCGGCAAACCGATGTCGGCGGCCGATTTCGTGCGCGGCACCCCCGTTCCGGCCACAACGAGGCTCGGCTGATGCCACGTTTCCGCATGACCGTCGAATATGACGGCACGCCCTATTATGGCTGGCAGAGACAGGATAACGGCCCCTCGGTTCAGGGTGCGCTGGAGGCTGCGGTTCGCTCGCTGACGGGAGAGAGCGTCTCCATTCGCGGCGCCGGCCGCACCGATTCCGGTGTGCATGCCGTTGGGCAGGTTGTCCATGTCGATCTATTGCGCGACTGGGAGCCCTACAAGCTTCGCAACGCCGTCAATGCGCATCTCGCCATGGCGGGCGAAGCCGTGGCCGTTCTCGACGCCGCTTCTGTGACCGAGGATTTCGACGCCCGTTTTTCCGCCCTTCGTCGGCACTATCTCTACCGCATCATTTGCCGCAAGGCCCGGCTGGCGCTGGAGCACAAGCGGGCATGGTGGGTGTCGAAGGACCTGGACCATGAGCGTATGCATGAAGCCGCCCAGATGCTCGTCGGCCGGCATGATTTCACCACCTTCCGCTCGGTTCATTGCCAGGCGAACAGCCCGGTGCGTACGCTCGACCGGCTGGATGTGACGCGCAATGGCGATCTTATCGAGATTCGTGCGACGGCGCAGAGCTTCCTGCATAACCAGATACGCTCTTTTGCCGGCACGCTGAAACTGGCGGGCGAGGGCACGATGACGCCGCAGGACGTGCGTGCCGCACTGGAGGCACGGGACCGCAAAGCCTGCGGCCCTGTCGCACCGCCGGACGGTCTTTATTTCATGCAGGTCGATTATCCCGACGTCATTCCGCCGCGCCGGCGTCCCGAAGTCGACATGTCCGAGGATGCGGACTGACGTCTAAATCTGCGCCATTCTCAGGCGGGATAGACACCGAGAAAACGTTGCAGCGCTTCCGATAGAAGCATGGCCGGCACCAGCAGTGTCATGACGATGGCCGAGACGAGCAGCGACTGATCGCGGATGAAGAACCGCACGATCCGCGAAAAGGCGAAGACCAGTGACAGCAGCAGCGCCAGCCAGAGAACGGCGATCAATCCCTGCAGCGGCGGCAGGAAGAACGCGATCAGTATCAGAACCGCATAGGCATAGGAAAATGGCAGCGACAGCCAGTTCATGGTGGTGACGAGCGGCGCGAATTTTTCCCGAGCGCCGAAGGCGTATAGCAGCATGCCGATCAAAAGCAGAGGCACGACCCAGCAGATAGCCTCAACCATGGCAAGGCGGAAGAAAAAGATGAATCCCGTTCCGGTGCCGGGCGGGTAGCTGGCGAGGAAGGCAGCGCGCAGCCACAGCCATGAAACCAGCATGGCCGGCAGGCACCAGAGGGCGGAATAGAAGGATCGCCACATGCCGCGCTCGGAGAGATCAAGATAACGCGCACCGTTATGATCACCCAGCAGCAGAAGCCACAGGCCGGTCAGATAAAGCCTTACTTCACTTGCCGTCGGCATGGGCGAACCAGCGTTCGATAAAGGTCTCGTAAATGCGCGTCAGCGTTTCGAGATCGGCAACGGCCACGCGTTCATCGACCATATGCATGGTCTGCCCGACGAGGCCGAATTCCACGACAGGGCAATAGTCCTTGATGAAGCGTGCATCGGATGTGCCGCCGGTGGTCGAAAGCTTCGGTTCCCTGCCGGTAACGGCTTCAACCGCGCCTGAGAGCGACGAGATAAGCGCATTGTTCCGCGTCAGGAAGACATGGGACGGGCGGTCGGCCCAGACGATCTCATATTTCACCGGTGCGCGTTCGGGGCGAAGCTCACCTTCGGCCGCAGCGGCGTCGAGGCGGCGGATGATTTCCGCGCGCAGGCTCTCCGCCGTCCAGGTGTCGTTGAAACGGATGTTGAAGGCCGCTGTCGCCCGCGCCGGGATCACATTGGTGGCGGCATTGCCGGTATCGACGGTTGTCACCTCCAGATTGGATGGCTGGAAATCATCCGTGCCGTGATCGAAGGGCGGATGCATCAGCGCATGGGTCAGCGGCAGCAGACCGCGAATGGGGTTGTCGGCGAGATGCGGATAGGCGGCGTGACCCTGAACGCCATGGACGGTGATCCGGCCTGAGAGCGATCCCCGGCGGCCGATCTTGATCATGTCGCCAAGCTGGTCGGGATTGGTCGGCTCACCCACCACGCAGGCGTCCCACGTCTCGCCCCTGGCGGCGGCCCATTCCAGCAGTTTGGAGGTGCCGTTGATCGACGGGCCTTCTTCGTCGCCGGTAATCAGGAAGGAAACGGAACCCTGCGGCTTGCCGTGTTTTTCGATATGACGGGCGATTGCCGCCACGAAACACGCGATGCCGCCCTTCATGTCCACCGCCCCGCGACCGAACATTTCACCGCCGGCAATCTCTGCGGCAAAAGGCGGATGGCTCCACGCCGCCTCGTCGCCCACGGGAACGACATCCGTATGGCCCGCAAACATCAGATGCGGACCCTCGGTGCCGAGCCGGGCATAGAGGTTTTCCACGTCAGGCGTTCCCGCCTCACTCGCCACCATCCTGTCCACCGCAAAGCCGAGCGGTGAAAGCAGGCTATCGAGCAGGGAAAGCGCGCCGCCTTCGGCAGGCGTCACCGAAGGGCAACGGATGAGGGCGGCGAGATTGGCAAGGGGATCGGTCGTGGTCATGGCAGTCGCTTTATATCAGTCGCGCAGAAGCTCGTTGATGCCGGTCTTGGAGCGGGTCTTTTCATCGACGCGCTTGACGATCACGGCGCAATAGAGGCTTGGGCCAGGCTCGCCGTTGGGGAAAGGTTTGCCCGGCATGGTGCCGGCAACGACGACGGAATAGGGCGGCACTTCGCCATAGGTGATCTCGCCGGTGGCGCGATCGACGATCTTGGTGGACTTGCCGATGAAGACGCCCATGCCGAGAACCGCGCCTTCGCGCACGATGCAGCCTTCCACGACTTCCGAACGGGCGCCGATAAAGCAATTGTCCTCGATGATCGTCGGGCCCGCCTGCAGTGGTTCCAGAACGCCGCCAATGCCAACGCCGCCGGAGAGGTGCACATTCTTGCCGATCTGCGCGCAGGAACCGACAGTCGCCCAGGTATCGACCATTGTGCCTTCATCGACATAGGCGCCGAGATTGACGAAGGAGGGCATCAGCACAACGTTCTTGGCCACATAGGCGGAGCGGCGCACGACGGCGTTCGGCACGGCGCGGAAACCGGCGGCGCGGAACTGGTTTTCACCCCAGTTTTCGAACTTCGACGGCACCTTGTCCCACCAGGTGGATTCGCCCGGGCCGCCGGTGACGATTTCCATATCGTTCAGACGGAACGAGAGGAGCACGGCCTTTTTCAGCCACTGGTTCACCTTCCAGTTTCCGTCCGCCTGCTTCTCAGCAACGCGTGCCTTGCCGCTATCGAGAAGTTGAAGAGATGTGTCCACGGCGTCGCGAACCTCGCCCTTCGTCGATACGTTCACGCTATTGCGGTTGTCGAACGCCGTTTCGATGATGGTTTCGAGGGAGGTGAGATCCGTAAGGCTCATGGAAAATTCCTTAAAGTCGCGTGGTGTTCATGGTCACGGATGGTACCGCGCCGCTGGAAGGCTTTGGTCATTTGATCTAAGGGAGTGTTGGAAAGGCGTCAATGTGATTTGGGTGATTTGGCGCGTCAGACGAAAGGCATGGAAATGACACGACTGAAAAACGGCAAGTTGCGACGTAAGGACGGGGTATGGGACCCGTTGAAGCGCAGCGCCGTGGACAAGCAGCAGGCCGAGGTCGTTCAAAAAACACCGCAGTCGGACTCCCCGTCCTATCGCCTCGCCTATGTGGACATGGATTTTCTCTGCCGCGAGGAATTGCGCCCCGTCAGGCTTCAATTGGAACTTCTGAAGACGGAAATGGCGCTCACCGAGCGCGGCATTAAATCCACCGTCGTCATGTTTGGCGGCGCGCGCATTCCCGAACCCGGCGGCGAAGCCTGGGCGGCACGCAACGAGACGCAAAAGCGCAATCTGGAACAGTCCTCGGTCTATTACGACGAGGCGCGCAAGTTCGCCCGTCTTTGCACCGACTATGCCGCGAAATCGGATCACCTTGAATATGTCGTGGTCACCGGCGGCGGTCCGGGCGTCATGGAAGCGGGCAATCGTGGTGCGGCCGATGTGGGTGGCCCGTCCATCGGCCTTAATATCGTCCTGCCGCACGAGCAGGCGCCGAACCCCTATGTGACACCGGAACTGAGCTTCAACTTCCACTATTTCGCCATTCGCAAGATGCATTTCCTGATGCGGGCGAAGGCGGTGGTGATCTTCCCCGGCGGTTTCGGCACGCTGGACGAATTGTTCGAAGCGTTGACCCTGATCCAGACGAAGCGCATGGAGCCCATTCCTCTCATCCTGTTCGGTGAGAAATTCTGGCGATCGGTGATCAATTTCGAGTTCCTGGCGGATTTCGGTACTATCGCGCCTGAAGATATGAATCTTCTGCATTTTGCTGAAACGGCCGACGATGCATGGAAAATCATCTCGGCTCACTACGAGCACTGATTATGCTTGGCGCGACGAAGTAATTTTAGGGCTTAATTAGCAATCTTCTTCTAGTTTTGCCTCGTCGCGCTGCAGCGCACTGTCCCATGGGGACGGGCCTCCATGACGGAGATTTATCATCCGTTGACGTCAGCCTTTTCGGGCGGGCGATTTGATCGAGGCCAAAATGTTCAATTTCAAAGTGAAGTCGCTTGCGACCAAGCTGATCCTCGTAACCGGCTGCGCCATCACCACGGTTCTCGTTGCATCGAATTCCTTCCTCATTTCCCAGACGAGTGAGCGCGTGCACGCGCTGACCATGGATCAGGCCAATACCGAAGCGCGCGCCATCGCCAACGTCATCGCCGCCGATGTGGGTGAACTCGGCAGCGCCGCGCGCTCCATGGCCGGTGTCATCGGCCGTGCGCATCAGGCGAAATCAATGGATCGCCCCGGCATCGTCAACATCCTGAAGGCCAATGTCGAGCAGAACGCCTTTGCCTTTGGCAGCTGGTTCTGTGAGCAGCTCGGCCTTTTTGACGGCCAGACGACGGAGATCGCCAACAGGCTCGATCTCGGCACCAATGCGACCGGCGCCTTCGCTCCTTACTGGTCGAAAACCCAGAAGGGCGAAATCCAGTTCTCGACGTTCAAGAATGACTATGCCGCGGAATGGTATGCGCTTGCCGCCAAGTCCGGCAAGGGCGCGATCACGCAGCCCTATCTCGCCGAAGGCACCGAAGTGCCGACGACGATGACGTCGCTTGCCTATCCCGTCATGTCTGATGGCAAGATGATCGGCGTGGCTGGTGTCGATATCTCGCTGGCCTCGCTGTCGCAGAAGCTGCAGGCGCTGCATCCTTTCGAGACCGGCCGCGTGACGCTCGTTTCGCAGGGCGGCCAGTGGCTGGTGCCGCCGACGCCCGAGCAGAACATGAAAGCCTATGACGGAGACGGTGCAAGCACCGTTCAGGCGGCAATCACGTCAGGCAAGCAGGGCCTCATCGAAAATCTCGGCGTTGATACGGACGCGCCCTATAACCGTCTCGTCTATCCCTTCGCCGTTCCCGGCCTCAACGCGACCTGGGTGGTGCTGGTGGATATTCCCCATCAGGCCCTGAACGCACCGGTTCAGGAGCAGACCTACATGATGATCATCGGCGCGATCGTCATTCTCGCCGCGGTCATCACCGCGCTTTATTTCGCCGTGCGTTATTTCGTCCGTAATCCGCTTGCTTCGCTGGTTTCCGATGTCAGGACGCTGAGCGACGGCCGCTACGATGTGCCGGTTTCCGGACAGGAGCGCCGGGATGAGACGGGCGCCGTCGCTACCGCGCTGGAAGGTTTCCGTGCGAAGCTTGCCGGCATTCGCGAGATGGAGGCTGAAGCCGACGCCCAGCGCGGTCACGCCGAGACGGAGCGCCAGCGATCCGAATTCGAGCGCAATGAGAACAGCCGCATGCAGCAGCACATTGTCGGCGTGCTGGGTGCTGGCCTCAATGCGCTCTCGCAGGGCAATCTCACCTACCGCATCGAGGACGAATTCCCGGGCGAATATGCGAAGCTGCGCGAGGATTTCAACTCGGCGCTTGCGAGCCTCGAGGAAACGGTTTCCACCGTCAACGCAACCGTCGTCAGCATCGGCAACGGCACGGGCGAGATCACCCGCGCCGCCAGCGATCTTTCGCACCGCACGGAACAGCAGGCCGCAAGCCTCGAAGAAACCGCTGCCGCCCTCAATCAGCTGACCGCACAGGTCAATTCCAGCGCGGAAAACGCTGCACAGGCGGCTGGCGCCGTCAGCCATGCCTGCGACGACGCCGGCAAGTCAGGCGAAGTCGTGCAGCAGGCCGTGAATTCCATGGAAGGCATCGCGCAATCCTCGGCCGAAATCTCCCGCATCATCGGTGTTATCGACGAGATTGCCTTCCAGACCAATCTTCTGGCGCTGAATGCGGGCGTCGAAGCCGCCCGCGCGGGTGATGCCGGCAAGGGCTTTGCCGTCGTCGCACAGGAAGTCCGCGAACTGGCGCAGCGGTCCGCCACCGCCGCCAAGGAGATCAAGGGCCTCATCAACACTTCGGCTACCCAGGTGGGCGAGGGCGTCCAGCTGGTCGGCAAGGCCGGTGAGACGATGAAAAAGATCGCCGATCAGGTTCTGCAGATCAACCAGCTGATACGGCAGATCTCTGCCTCCGCCAGCGAACAGGCGGTAGGCCTCAAGGAGATCAATTCCGCCGTCACCCAGATGGATCAGGTGACCCAGCAGAATGCGGCGATGGTGGAAGAAACCACGGCGGCCAGCGTGACGCTGAACAGCGAGGCCGAAACGCTGAAATCGCTCGTTGCCGGTTTCTCCGTTTCCGGCGGCCATTCCAGCCAGCAATTGCGCGCCACTGCTGCGGTGATGCGCGCGCCCGCCGTGCCGGCGCAGGTATCGGGCCGCCCGGCCGCGCCGCGCGCCCGCCCAAGAACCAGCGGCGCAAACGCGCTGGCGCAGGATGACTGGACGGAGTTCTGACGCGCCATTTCCGCCTCAAATAAAAAGGGCCGCTGGTATCGCCAGCGGCCTTTTTTGTCCGCTTCCGTCAGAGACGGGCGAAACGTTCCGTCAGCAACTCGAAGAAGCCGTCGGCATCCACATTGCGCATCACGCGGGCATTGGCGGGCCGTGCGGTAACATTCCACCAGTCCACCACGGTCATGCCCATGGTCAGTTCTGAATGGACCTCGATTTCGACGTTGCACTCGCGACCCTGAAACAGTTCGGGTTTGACGAGATAGGCAATGACGGTCGGATCGTGCAGCGGGCCGCCATCCGAACCGTATTTCTCGATGTCGAAGCGTTCGAAGAATTCCAGCATTTCCGCCATGGCGATGGCCGGCCGTGTGCCGATCTCGCGAATGCGGCTGACCCGGGCCTTGGTCGTCAGCAACTGATGGGTGACGTCGAGCGGCATCATGACAACAGGCATGCCGGATCGGAAGACGATGTCGGCGGCCTGTGGGTCGACATAGATGTTGAATTCCGCCGCCGGTGTGATGTTGCCGCCCTCGAAGAAGCCGCCCCCCATCATCACCAGTTCCTTGACGCGGTCGGCGATCTCAGGCGCCTTCAGGAGCGCCAGCGCCACATTGGTCAGCGCGCCGAGCGTGCAGAGCGTTACGGTGCCGGCGGGTTCCCGCATCAGCGTTTCGATGATGAAATCGACCGCGTGCTGCTTTTGCGCCTCCATGGACGGTTCGTCGAGAACCGGGCCATCGAGGCCGGTGCTGCCGTGAACATGTTCGGCGGTGATGGGCTTGCGTACCAGCGGCTTCTCGGCGCCCTCATAGACTGGAATATCGGTGCGCCCGCACAATTCGCAGATGATGCGGATGTTGCGGCTGGTCAGCTTCAGCGGAACGTTGCCGGCGACGGCGCACAATCCGAGAATGTCGATTTCCTCCGGGCTGGCGAAAGCGAGCATGATTGCCGCTGCGTCGTCCTGGCCGGGATCGGTGTCGATGATGATTTTTCTGCGTTCTGCCATGTCTTGCCCGCCGTTGAGATGAGCGCTTTTTTCGAGCGGCGGGTGCTCACTTGTCAAGTCTCATTCCTGCGGCTTGCCTTTGCCCCGCGTTTCGTCTTGCGCATCGTGGTTCGGCTTCCCATATTGCTGGGGCCGGTGCTATTGACCGGCAAGGTTGCCGGAAGCGGGACCGCGAAACGTCGCTTGGTTGCAAGGACAGAAGAGACATGAGCCGCATGACGCCATTCACCCACCCGCTTCTGCTGGGTTTTGATGCCATGGAAAAAACGCTGGAGCGTATGGCGAAGGCCAATGACGGCTATCCTCCCTACAACATAGAGCGCCTGCCCGGCAGCGAAGATATGCCCGAACGCCTGCGCATCACCATCGCAGTCGCCGGTTTTTCGCAGGATGATCTGGATGTGACGACGGCCGATAACCAGCTTGTCATTCGTGGTCGCCAGCAGGAACAGGAGAAGCGCGATTTTCTCTATCGCGGCATCGCGGCGCGCCAGTTCCAGCGGGTTTTCGTGCTTGCCGATGGCATGCAGGTCAGGGAAGCGCGCCTGCGCAACGGCCTTCTTTCCATCGATCTGGTCCGCCCTGAAATTTTAAACGTGGTGAAGAAAATTAATATTTCCGTCTCAGAGTAGAACGTGAACGCCAGAATCCGGCACGAATCGCTAGGCGTGAAGAAGGAGGCTGAAATATGCTTTTAAAAGAAGCGCATGCGCGTCTCACCCAATCCCAGCTCGCCCATATCGGCGAAGGAGAAGTGGGATATATCCGCAAGATCCGGGCGGAAGACGTCAGCCGCTGTTTCCCGGAAGCGCCTGATCTCGATCCGCAATTGGATCTTTGGGCACTGTTCGGTGCGGATGGTACGCCGATCCTCCTTACGGACAACCGATCAAGTACGTTTTTCAAGGCTGCCGAAGACGATCTCAAGACAGTCAGCCTGCATTGAATAAAAAAGCCCGCTTTTAAGCGGGCTTTATGCTTAGTGGATCAGAGGAACGGGCGCTCCGGCATGTCGTCGATGGAGATGACGCCGTCCTTGTTCCTGTCCAGCCGTTCGAACATCTTTTCGCCGGCGGCGGTGAATTCGGCCTTGCTGACCTGACCGTTCTCGTCGGTATCGGCCCAGCGGATCAGCGCGTAGCCTGCGCCCTTGCCGCCATGCTTGCCCCAGCCCTGATGGCCGAAACGGCCGCCGTGCTCGCGCTCTGCGCGCTTGCCCTCGGGACCCTTGCCTTCATCCGCCTTGGCTTCCTCTCGCTCGGGGCGCGGATGGGCGGCGCGGAAGGCTTCCATCTTCGCCTGACGGTATTCGCGCATCTCCTTCGGCGTGATCGAGCCGTCCTTGTCCTTGTCGATCTCAGTGAAGAGCGCGTCCTGACGGGCGGCGAATTCCTCCTTGGAAATCTTGCCGTCCTTGTTGGCGTCGGCAACCTTCAGCAGGTGAACGAAAGCCGCTTCCGGCCGGATCGGCATGCGATCCTTGTGGCCCTTGCCGGGCGCAGCGAAACTGGCCGTTGCGGCCGTGCTGAGCACAAGGGCTGCGCCAAGAGCAGACAGGGCGATTTTGCGTGTGGTCATCGTCATTACCTTTCTTTGGTGTCCCTGAAGAAAAGATAGTGACGTCCAGCAAGCCTCACCACTTAAACATCCGTAAGGTGGATGAAGCTTCGGTAATGTTCGCTGCTCAGCGGGTGATGGTTTTCGTCAGGAACCCGGTCAGGTCGTCGGTAATGTAGTCGATATGCTCATCCGTCACGGCCGGGATTTCCCAGCGTTCCATGATGACGCCCTCAAGATTTGAAGGCACGAGCAATACGGTCTTCATGCCCAGCGCCTTGGGGGCGGCAAGATTGCGCGGCAGATCCTCGAACATGGCGGCTTTTTTCGTGTCGAGTTTCGAAAGTGCTGCGAATTTCTCATAGGTCGCGCTGGCTGGTTTCGGCAGGTATCCCGCGGCGACGATATCGAAAATATCCTCGAAATGATCGAGAATGCCGAGCGCGCCAGCGGCGGCCTGCGCGTGTTTCACGCTGCCATTGGTGAGGATGAACTTGCGACCAGGCAAAGCCTTGATTGCCTCACCAAGTTCCGGATGCGGTTTCAGCGCCGAATAATCTATGGCGTGGGCGCGTTCCAGAAACTCGTCCGGGCTGATGCCGTAATGGATCATCAGGCCCTGCAGCGTCGTGCCGTGGTCGTGATAATACCGTTTCTGCAGCACCCGGGCTTCCTCGGGGTCAAGCTTCAGAAGTTCCGCCACATAGGCCGTCATGTTTCGATCGATCTGCGAAAACAGATTGATGTGATGCGGATAGAGCGTGTTGTCGAGATCGAAGACCCATTCGCTTACATGGTCGAAATCGGCGGCTTCGGGCAGGTTTTTCGGCTTTGTGTCCATGGGCTGCTTTATGCCCTTTTCGAATGACGAAGAAAATCGAAAAGACGACGATTGGTCAGAAAATCGGGCTTGGCTGCGGCCTCCGGCGCATGATACCGCCAAAGCCATGGAACTCTGGATAGGCATAACCTTCGCAAGCGCGTTCTTGCAGAACCTGCGCTCGACCCTGCAAAAGCACCTCAAGGGGATGATGGGCACCACGGGCGCGACCTTTGTGCGCTTCGTGTTCGGCATGCCCTTCGCTCTCGCCTATCTCGCTTTTCTGCATTTCGGGCTCGGTCGCCCGCTGCCGGTGCCCAACATGTCCTTCGCTTTGTGGGCGACTGTCGGAGCCATGGCGCAGATCGCCGCCACCTTCCTGCTGGTGCACCTGTTCTCCTTCCGCAATTTTGCGGTGGGAACAGCCTATTCCCGCACAGAGCCGGCGCAGGCGGCGCTGTTCGCGCTTATCTTCATCGGTGAAAGCGTCAATGGCGGTACATTGGCGGCCATCGCCATCTCGGTCGCCGGTGTCATGCTGATTTCGGTGGCGCGCACGGAAGTCACGCCCGCTTCCTTCTTCACCTCGATCTTCAGCCGGACGGCGGGCATCGGCCTTGCCTCGGGCGCTTTCTTCGGCCTGTCGTCGGTTGCCTACCGATCGGCGTCGCTCGCGCTTGCGCCGAGCCTTCCCGTTCCTGACGCGATGATGCAGGCGGGCTTCACGCTCGTCGTCGTCATCGTCATGCAGACCGTGTCGATGTTCCTGTGGATCATCTGGCGCGAGAGGGAAGAATTGCGACGCATTGCCAGGGTGTGGAAACCGTCGCTTGCAGTCGGTTTCGTGGGCGCCACGGCCTCATTCGGCTGGTTCACGGCAATGACCCTGCAGCAGGCCGCCGTGGTGAAGGCATTGGCGCAGGTGGAGATGCTCTTCGCCTTCGCCTCGACCGTGCTTTTCTTCAAGGAGAAGATCAACCGGCTCGAACTCTCCGGTTGCCTGCTGATTGTCGTGGGTGTGCTGTCGCTTCTGGTCTTCGGCTGAAAGCCAGCCGTGGCGGACAGATTTGCCGTCCGCCACCTGAAGCATGTCAGGGCACGATGAGCGTGCCTGCGCCTTCCGTGAAGATTTCCAGAAGGACGGAGTGGGGCGTCTTGCCGTTAAGGATCACCACGCCCTGAACACCAGCCTTGATGGCGTCGATGCAGGTCTCGACCTTCGGGATCATGCCACCGGAAATCGTGCCGTCCTTGATGAGCGCACGCGCCTGCGAGACGGTGAGTTCCTTGATGAGTTCCTTGTTCTTGTCGAGAACGCCGGGAACGTCGGTGAGAAACAGCAGACGCGAGGCGTGAAGCGCACCGGCAATCGCGCCGGCGAAGGTATCGGCGTTGATATTGTAGGTGGCGCCATCGCGGCCAGGCGCGACCGGGGCGATGACCGGGATCATTTCCGATTTGGCGAGCAGGTCGAGCAGGGTGCGGTCGACTTCGGTGACTTCGCCGACGAAGCCGAGATCGAGCACGCGTTCGATATTGCTGTCAGGATCGATGACGGTCTTTTTCGCCTTTTCGGCGAAGACCATGTTGCCGTCCTTGCCGCACAGGCCGATGGCCCATTCGCCTGTCTGGTTGATGAGGGCGACGATTTCCTTGTTGATCGAGCCGGCCAGAACCATTTCGACGATCTCGACCGTCTTGGCGTCGGTGACGCGCAGGCCGCCCTCGAATTTCGATTCGATGCCCATCTTGGTCAGCATCGCGCCGATTTGCGGGCCGCCGCCATGCACGACGATCGGGTTTATGCCTGATTGCTTCAACAGCGCGATGTCTTCCGCGAAAGCCTTGCCGAGCGTGGAATCCCCCATGGCGTGACCGCCATATTTCACCACGATGGTCTTGTTCTCGTATTTCTGCATAAAAGGCAGAGCCTGTGCGAGCAGCCGCGCCTGAGTTTCGCTTTCGGAAGACGTCATCTAAAAACCTCGGTCTGTGGTTGCGGCTGTTGAGAGCCTGTCATCGCTCTAAAGCAAGTCTTTGACGGATGAAATAACCTCTCGGCCTTATTGTGTCGGCAGCAGTCAAATTTCTTTTTTTTGGCGTTCCGGGCCCTGTAATGCGATTGACATAAAGGCCCAATGGGACCAGCCTTGCAGGGGAAAGGGGAGGGGTGAATTCAGGGCGACAGAAGATGTCGCGCGCCGCGCAAGCGATGCTGACCTGAACGACCGAGGAGCGAGAGACCACATGACGGCACCCGATCGAGACAAGCAAAGCGGTTTGCGGGACGAAGTCCTTGCGGGCGAATATGTGCTGGGTGCCTTGCCGCCTGAGAGCATGGCGGAGCTTGCCAAGCGCATCAAACGCGACCGCCAGTTCGCGGCCATGGTCAGGCGCTGGCGGGACAATCTGGCGGAAACCGAATATCGTGAAAACGCGAGCGTCGCCGCCCTGCTCGAACGGGATCCAAGCCGCTCCGGCCTGCCATTCAGGAGCCAGCCGCTACGGGGTGGCAGCATGTTCGCTGCCATATTTTCGGAGGTCTGGCATTCGGTGCGCTTCTGGCGCCTTCTGGCATTGACGGCGATGCTCTGGACCGCCGTTCTGCTTTTCACTATCGCCTGAGCGGCGCGCCTCTCAAAGAGAGATCGTTCTGACGATCTCGGCCCGCAGGCTATCCAGCCCAAACGATTTTTCCGAGGACGTGGCGAGAACTTCCGGATAGGCGGCAGGGCGCTTGCGGATTTTTTCAAGCGTTTCGCCGATTAGCCGAGGAACGCCGACATCCTTGATCTTGTCCGTCTTCGTCAGCACGATCTGGTAGGACACGGCGGCCTTGTCGAGCAGGGTCAGAACCTCTTCGTCATTCTTTTTCACGCCGTGGCGGGAATCGATCAGCACGTAAACGCGCTTCAGCGTCGCACGGCCGCGCAGATAATCGAAGACAAGCTTCGTCCAGGCGTCAACATGATCCTTGGGGGCCTGTGCATAACCATAACCAGGCATGTCGACCAGCGCCATCGGCGGCAGGTCGCCCGCTTCGCCGGAATAACCATCCGGAACGAAGTAGTTGAGTTCCTGCGTGCGTCCGGGCGTGTTGGACGTGCGGGCAAGCCCCTTGTGGCCCACCAGCGCATTGATGAGCGAGGACTTGCCGACATTCGAACGACCGGCGAAGGCAATCTCCGGCGGGCCTTCGGGCGGCAGGAATTTCATTGCGGGGACGCCGCGAATGAAAATCCAGGGTCGCCCGAACAGGGGCTTTTCGGTTGCCGTGCCGGTCTCACTCATTTCGATTGCACCGGCTTTCGCTTGAACAGCCCCTTGATATTATCGAACAGTTCGATCTTGGCGCCCTGACGCTTCATGATGACGGCCTGCTGGGTGATGGAGAGCGTATTGTTCCATGCCCAGTAGATGACCAGACCGGCCGGGAAGGAGGCCAGCATGAAGGTGAAGATCAGCGGCATCCAGTTAAAGATCATCGCCTGCGTCGGATCGGGGGGTGTCGGGTTCATGCGCATCTGCAGGAACATGGTGATGCCCATGACCAGCGGCCAGACGCCGATCATCAGGAAGTGCGGCACGTCGTATGGCAGAAGGCCGAACAGGTTGAAGAGCGACGTCGGATCGGGCGCGGAAAGGTCGTGAATCCAGCCGAAGAACGGTGCATGCCGCATTTCGATCGTGACGTAGATGACCTTGTAAAGCGCGAAGAAGACCGGAATCTGTAGAAGCATCGGCCAGCAGCCGGCAACCGGGTTGATCTTCTCTTCCTTGTAGAGCTGCATCATCGCCTGCTGCATGGCCATGCGGTCATCGCCATGCTTGGCTTTCAGCTCTTCCATCTTTGGCTGCACGCGCTTCATGTTCGCCATGGAAGCATATTGCTTGCTGGCGAGCGGGAAGAAGAGCGCCTTGACGACGATGGTGGTGAGCAGGATGGCCACGCCGAAATTGCCAAAATAACGGAAGAAGAAATCCATCATTTTGAACATCGGCTTGGTGATGAAGTAGAACCAGCCCCAGTCGATCAGAAGGTCGAACTTCGGAATGGAATATTCTTTTTCATAGCGATCGACCAGCGGCACTTCCTTGGCGCCGGCGAAGACAAGGCTCTTCAGCTCGATGGACTGGCCGGGTTCGACCGTCATCGTGTCGCTCTTGAAATCCGCCTGGTAGCTCGGCTGATTGCCGGTGATATGCGAAAAGCGGGTTTCGAACGGCGTTGTCTGCGGCGGAACGATGGCTGCAGCCCAATATTTGTCGGTAATGCCGAGCCAGCCGCCGGTCGCCTTGGCAATAGTTACCGGTGCTTCTTCAACATTCTTGTATTTTTCTTCCGTCAGGCTGCCGTCTTTGCCCGAAACGCCAAGAAAGCCTTCATGGATGACGAAGACGGGCGGGATCGCCGGCTTGTTGTTGCGCGTCACACGGCCATAGGTGGCGAAGGACACCGCAGCCTGTCCCGGGTTCTCGACCTTGTCGGCGACCGAGATCATGTAATGCTCGTCGATCGAAATCGTACGGGAGAAAATCACGCCCTTGGAATTGGTGTAGGTGAGGGTGACCGGGGTGGTTTCCGTCAGCTTCTCACCGCTTGCAAGCGTCCAGACGGTGGTCGGACCGGGAACGCCGCCGACTTCCTGTGCAGCAACAAAACCGAGTTCGGTGAAGTAGCCGTCCTTGGTGTCGGAGGGCGAGAACAGCGTGATGATCGGGCTCGAGTCATCGACGGTCTCATGGTAATCCTTGAGCCGGATGTCATCGAAACGGGCGCCGGTGAGATTGATCGAACCGGCGATGGCGTTGGTGTCGATGGCCACACGCTGGGTTCTTGCAATCGACTCGTCACGGGTCGCCGTTGCGGCGGTCTGCGGCGAGGAGGCGGGCGGTGTGCCTTCGACGGCTGCACCAGGCGCGGCACCAGGTGCCGGCTGCTGTTGCTGCGTCGTCTGCTGCTGCGCCTGGCGGGCCTCTTCGGCGCGGCGCTGCTGCTCGATACGCGGATTCATGTAAAGGAATTGCCAGGCGAGGACGATGACAACCGAAAGGGCTATCGCGATGAAGTAATTGCGGTTCTTTTCCATCATTCTTTCCTGGAGCGGGTCTCCTGGGACCGTTTCGGTTTCGCCGTTCCTTCAATGCGCTCGGCAAGGAGAGACTGAAGTTTCGGGAAGGCCGTATCGAGCACATCCCTGCGGGCGACAATCACATAGTCATGACCGGGCTTCATTGCGACCCCGGCAGAAAGCCTGACGGCTTCCCTGAGACGGCGGCGCATGCGATTTCGCTCGACCGCGTTGCCTTGTCTTTTTGTTACGGTAAAACCGACGCGAGGCTCGGTTTCCGGGGCTTTCCGGTCAAGCACTTCCAGAAGAAAGGTGCTTCCCCGCCGTTTTTCCCCCGCCTGAACGGCAAGAAACTCCGACCGGTTTTTAAGCCGGCCGGGGTGTTTTTCAGTCTTGCTCATGTGCCCACGACTTTCATCGGGCCACAGGCTCGGCAATTAAGCCGACAGACGTGCGCGGCCGCGCGCACGGCGGGCTGCGAGAACCTTGCGGCCGCCGGCGGTAGCCATGCGGGCACGGAAACCATGACGACGCTTGCGAACAAGCTTGGACGGTTGGTAAGTACGCTTCGACATTTATTTAATACCGCGGTGTGCGGCCCTTCTTGAATTTGCAATTATTTGCAAGAGCGTTTCGTTTTTTGCACGGCTAACCCCGCCTGGGCGAGCTTTCAATGGCCGAGCGTGCGCGGCTTATAAGGGCATAGGCCGAGCAAAGTCAATTGCCGAAGGGGTTTTCGCGGTTCACCTTTTGCGGAAAACGCACCGCAATCTCCTTCGCCGACTGTCGATTGAGGCTGATTCCGACGCGCAATCGATAAAATCCGAAATTCTTTCTTAACGCCGGATTGATAAATCTTGTGACGCGAAAAGTTATGCCAGCTTCCCATTTTCATTGCGCGGCTGGTTTTTGTTGGGGGAACGAAATTGAGAATTCGCGGTCGTATCAATCTACTTGTCGGGCTTATGAGCCTCGTTGCCTGCACCATCGGCGGGCTTTCCATCTATGCGATCAACGAGTTCCGGGTCAGGTCGCATCATTTCGAGGAGACTGCCGAAAGGGCCTACAAGGGCGAGGCGCTTAACCGTCTGGTGACAGCAGTCGTCATGGAGGCGCGCGGCGTCTATGCGGCGGCGGATGTGGCCGCAGCCACCCCCTTTGCCGACGGCATGGTCAAAAACCTTGACGCCATGGAAAAGCTGATTGCCAGCTGGGCTCAGCTCGTGCCGGCGGAACAGCGGACGAGTTTCGACAAGCTTGTCGGCCGGTCCAAGGAATTCCGGACCTTCCGTCTGGAGACTGTCCGGCTGGCGAAGGAGAGCGGGCCGCAGGCAGCCGCCCAACAGGGCAACAATGAGGCGAACCGCGCCAACCGCAAGGCCTATCAGGCGGAGATCGATGGTGTCGTGAAAAACGACATTGCCGAACTGGAAGTCGTAAAGGCAGGAATGGATTCTTTCAGCACCGCCATATTCTGGGTGATCGTCGCCGTGACGGTTGCAGGTGTCGGCGCAGGCGCCGCCTTCGGCCTCTACATCGGAACGCGGCAGCTCAGCGCGCCCATCCGCAGGGTTTCGCAGGTGATGAATGCGGTGGCCGATGGAAATCTGGACGCGGAAGTCCCCTATCTCGGCCGCAACGACGAGATCGGTGAAATGGCCGCCGCCGTCGAGGTCTTCAAGAACAACGGCCGCGAGGTGCGCCGCATGAATGCGCAGGAGACCGCCATGCGCGCCAAGAGCGACGACCTGCAGGCCGGCATGGCCGTCGTCGTCGACGCCGCGGCCCAGGGCGATTTCAGCCGCCGCATCAACAAGGATTATGGCGACGAAAACCTCAATCGTTTCGCCGCGACGATCAATTCGCTCCTCACGGGGGTCCATAACGGCGTATCCGAGACCAGCCGCGTCATTGAAGGTCTGGCGCGGGGTGATCTGACGGAGAAGATGGACGGCGAATTCCGCGGTGTGTTCGCCGAACTCCAGGAGAACGTCAACCAGACGCTGACGAAGCTGCGCGAGACGATGAGGGAGGTGCGCGGCAGCACGGAGGGCATCAGCGGCAACGCAAGTGAACTGCGCTCGGCGGCCGACGACCTGTCGAAGCGAACGGAACAGCAGGCTGCGGCGCTGGAGGAAACCTCCGCCGCCCTGGACGAAATCACCGCCGTTGTTCGCAATTCCACCGACCGTGCGCAGGAAGCCAGCGCCATGGTTGCCGAAACCAAGCAGAAGACGGAGGAATCCGCCAGTGTCGTGCGCGATGCCGTCTCCGCCATGGATCGCATCGAGCATGCCTCGCGGGAAATCAGCCAGATCATCAACGTCATCGACGAGATCGCCTTCCAGACCAACCTTCTCGCGCTGAACGCCGGCGTGGAAGCGGCGCGTGCTGGCGAAGCCGGCAAGGGCTTCGCCGTCGTCGCGCAGGAAGTGCGGGAACTGGCGCAGCGTTCCGCAACGGCTGCAAAGGACATCAAGGCGCTGATCACCAAATCCGGCCAGGAGGTCGGACGCGGCGTGTCGCTGGTGCAGAAAACCGGCAGCGCACTAAGCGAGATCGAGACCCGCGTTCTGACGATCAATGAGCACATCCATTCGATCGCGACGGCGGCCAGGGAGCAGTCCACCGGACTGCACGAGGTGAATACCGCCATCAACCAGATGGATCAGGTGACGCAGCGCAATGCCGCCATGGTGGAGGAGACCTCGGCCGCAACTCACAAGCTGAGCAGCGAAGCGGATCATCTCGTGACGCTGGTGACCCGTTTCAATGTTGGCGCCGAAAATGCACAGCGCAGCCACCATTTCAAGCAGCCTGCAAGACCGGTGACGGCATCCGCCGGACCGGTTGCGGTCTCCGGCAGGACGGCGGCGGTGGCGTCTCCGGCCCGCAAATTGATGAACAGCGTCAGTCGTGCGCTCAACGCCCAGCCCGCTGCAGCACCGGCGCATGGCGACTGGCAGGAATTCTAGGCGACCTGCGGTTCCGCCTCAAACAGGCTTATGTTGCGAACGCCGCCCCTTTCGGGCGGCGTTTGTTTTCCGGCAATGAAAACGTTTGTTTTGCAGCGCATTGGAAAAATATCCATTAGGTCCTATTATCTTCGCTGCATATAAACCGAGCCGTTCCACGCAAGCAGCGGCGCGCATACAGGATCATGGCCCGGTGTTTTCTAAAGGCGTAGACAGCTTGGACCGCACGCAAGACGATCCGGTGCACTGCATGCCGGGATTGACCGCCGGTCTTTCCGGGCGGCTGCTGCTGCTCACGGTCATTTTCGTGATGATCGCCGAAGTGCTGATCTTCGTGCCTTCCGTCGCCAATATGCGTCTTTCCTGGCTGCGGGACCGTCTGAATACGGCCGCCGCCGCCGGCGCGGTGATTGATGGCTTGCAGGCCGAACTGCCGCGAAGCGTGCAGAACGACACGCTGATGGCAACCGGGGCGAAGCTTATCGCGCTGCGAAAGGACGGCACCTCGCGTCTGCTTGCCGTGGCGGAAACACCGCCCGGTGTCGACGAGCAATATGATCTTTCCGATGTTTCGCAGGTGGCGGCGGTGCGGGATGCCTTCTCCACCCTGCTGTTTGGCGGCAACCGTGTCATCCGCGTTTTCGATGTGGTGGGCGACAGCGATACCATCATCGAGCTGGTGCTGGGCGAAAACAAGCTGCGGGCGGCGATGCTTGCCTATGCCCGCAACGTTTTCCTGATTTCCATCGTCCTGTCGCTGATCACGGCCGGCCTGATATTCATCTCCATCAACCGCATCATGATCCGGCCGATACGTCGGCTGACGCTCGGCATGCAGAATTTCTCCGAGGATCCGGGTAATCCCGAGCGGATTTTCGTGCCCGAGGAGGGGACGGACGAACTGTCGGTTGCGGGCCGCCACCTTGCGGATATGCAGACCGAACTGCAGAAAACCCTGCGCCAGCAGAAGAACCTCGTGGATCTCGGCCTTGCGGTGTCGAAGATCAACCATGACATGCGCAACATCCTCTCCTCCGCGCAGCTGATGTCCGACCGGCTTGTGGATGCCAAGGACCCGATGGTCAGGAGCTTCGCGCCGAAGCTTCTGCGCACCATCGACCGTGCCGTGGCCTATACGGGCGAGGTTCTGGCCTATGGCCAGGCGACCGAAGGCGCGCCGAAACGCAAGATGGTGCAGTTGAGCCTTCTGGTGCGGGATGTGCGCGATATTCTGGCGCTCGATCCCGACAGCGGTATCGAGTTTCACGACAGCGTCCCCTCGGATCTCACGATCGATGCGGATTCCGAACAGCTTTTCCGGGTCATCCATAATCTCTGTCGCAATGCCGTTCAGGCTCTGCAATCCGATGCCACGAATGCCGCGCCGAGACACCTTTCCATCCTGGCCCAGAGAGCCGGCAGCGTCGTCAGCATCGTCATCGACGACAATGGGCCGGGAATGCCGCGCAAGGCCAAGGAAAACCTGTTTTCCGCTTTCAGGGGGTCTGCCCGCTCCGGCGGCACCGGCCTTGGGCTGGTCATTGCCCGCGAACTGGTGCTTGCTCATGGCGGCACCATCGCGCTCGTCGAAAAGCCCGGTCCCGGCACGCAGTTCCGCATTGAAATCGCCGACCGCGCCGCCTCCGTGCAGGCCGCCAGAACCGCCTGAAAAACCCGCACCGCAGCAGGCCCGTGAAATCATTATCTCCGCCGGAATGGACATGGTCTCAGGCCCGTGGAAAATGAGGCGCATGGAATTTTCAATATAATCAATAAGATACAGGAATTGCTGCGGAAAAATGACAATTTCCAAACGAAATCGCTTGCATTCGGAATGAGGACGTTTTAGAGGATCGCCACGCCACCGGAAACGACCGGAACGGCACGCACCCGTAGCTCAGCTGGATAGAGCACCAGACTACGAATCTGGGGGTCAGGAGTTCGAATCTCTTCGGGTGCGCCATTTTCTTTCCTAAAAAACAGGTCCTGAAACACGCGATGTTTCTCGCTTGCCATGTGGCTTGAAACGGTAAATCCGTTCCGCCAGATGCTTCGGCCGCTGCGACACCCGGCAGGACCGAAGGAATTCCGAACCTTCCGAATATATGTTAAAATCATCCGGTCATCGATGGCCCGGGGTGAAAGCCATGTTGGAAGCGGACAAGGTATTTGCGGGTTCGATTCCGGAAAATTACGACCGCTATATGGTGCCGTTGATTTTTGCGCCGTTCGCCGCTGATCTGGCGCGACGGGCGGCGGCCCTGATGCCGATTGATATTCTGGAGGTCGCCGCGGGAACCGGTGTCGTCACGCGAGAACTGGCTCCCCGATTATTGCCTGCCGCAAACTATGTGGTGACCGACCTCAATCGGCCGATGCTCGATTTCGCCGCGTCGCGGGAGGCCCCGGATCACCGCATAAAATGGCAACAGGCGGACGCCCAGACGCTGCCTTTTGAAAGCGCTGTTTTCGACCTCGTCTTCTGCCAGTTCGGTGCGATGTTTTTCGGTGATCGCCTGTCGGCCTATCGAGAGGCAAAGCGGGTGCTGAAGCCCGGTGGGCATTATTTATTCAACGTCTGGGATCGTATCGAGGAAAACCACTTCGCGAATGATGTGACGAACGCCCTGGCGCGCCTGTTCCCCGATGATCCGCCGCGCTTCATGGTCCGTACCCCGCATGGTTATCATGATGTGGCCGTGATCCGCCGCGAACTGGAGGATGCCGGGTTTTCCCGCGTGACGATCGAGACGGTGGCGGCGCAAAGCCGCGCCTCTTCGCCGCGTATTCCAGCGATCGCTTATTGTCAGGGAACCGTTCTGCGGACGGAAATCGAGGCAAGGGCTCCCGGAAAGCTGGATGCCGCGACGGATTATGTCACCACGGCCATTGAAACGCGTCATGGCGGCGGTGAGGTTGCCGCCAAAATTCAGGCGCATGTGATTCTCGCCGCCGTATAAATCGGCGCCTCAAGGCTGGTTTCCGAGTCCATGAATAAGCGCCGGGAATATTCTGTAATGTCCCCCTCAATATTAGTGGTTTTGGATAGAGGCCTATACAGCAAGGTTTTCCGATCACCCGACATTTCCGGGCTTTCGAGTGTCATCGAACTTTCCCCGAACCTTCGTCATATTGTCATACAATAAAAGCATATGCGCTCCAGAAAAGGAGCGCAGAATGACGCCACAATCACTTGAACTTTCGGGCATCGGCAAAGGCTTCGGGGCCGATGATGTTCTGAAAGAGATCGATCTCTCAATCCGTCCAGGCGAGTTTTTATCCCTCGTTGGTATGTCGGGCTGCGGCAAGTCCACGCTGTTGCGTATCATTGCGGGCCTGGAAACGCCGGATCGCGGTTCGGTTTCGATCGGCGAGCAGGATGTGACGGAGATTGATCCGAGCGATCGCAATCTGGCGATGGTTTTCCAGTCCTACGCCCTTTATCCGCATATGAGCGTGCGCCAGAACATCGCGACGCCGCTCAGGATGCGACGCCTGCCTTTTGCTGCACGCCTGCCGCTGATCGGACGTTTTGCGGCGCCCGCTGAAACATTGAAGCAGATCGATGCCGCCGTCGAACAGGCGGCCGAGACCCTGCAGATCGCGCATCTGCTGGATCGCAAGCCGGCGCAGCTTTCCGGCGGCCAGCGTCAGCGTGTGGCGCTCGCCCGGGCGCTGGTGCGTTCGCCTGCAGCCTTCCTGATGGATGAGCCGCTCTCCAACCTCGATGCGAAACTTCGCGCGCACATGCGTGAGGAACTGGCGGGCCTGCACCGCCGGCTTGGGGCAACCTTCATCTACGTCACCCATGACCAGATCGAAGCCATGACCATGTCCGACCGCATCGCCCTGATGTCGGAAGGCCGCATCGAGCAGCTGGGCACGCCGGACGAGCTTTACCGCAAGCCCGCGACGCTGACGGTCGCGCGTTTTATCGGCACGCCTTCGATCAACCTGCTGCCGGTCGAAATCGATACGCAGGGCAAGATCACGGCTTTTGGGCGCGATCTCGGCATTGAAGGTGCCGGCCGCGATGCTGGCCCGGCGACGCTCGGCCTTCGTGCCGAAGACTTGCGTCCGGGCGAAGAGGGTTTTGCCGTGCGCGTGGTGCGCAGTGAAACCCACGGCGCCGATCGTTTCGTGAGCTGCCGCCTGCTGAGCGACGAGACCGTCGCCATCACCCTGCGTCAAGTCGCGGGCGAGGCGCTGGGTGCCGATGCGAATGGCGTCATGAATCTCGGCTTTGCGCCGGAACGCGCGCATCTCTTCGCGGCCGATGGGCTGCGTCGCAAGGTGACGGTGCGCGAACGGGTGCCGGCATGACGGCGGTTGATTTCTCCTCGGCTGCACGGGCGACGGCTCGCCGGCGGCTGTCGAAGGCGGACCGGCGGATGATCTGGCGCGGCCTGATGTTCGCAGCCCCCGCAAGCCTGCTGCTTCTGGCGATCTATATTGTGCCGATGCTTGTTCTGGCAGGTTTTTCCGTCACCGATTATCAGCTGGGTGCGCTTTCCACGCGTTTTGTCGGTCTTGGAAATTTCATCAAGGCGTTTCAGGATCCGGTTTTCCTGCGCGCCCTGGCCAATACCGCCATCTATGCGCTCATCGTTATTCCCTTCGGCGTCTTTCTGGCGCTCGGCGTGGCTTTGCTCGTATATAACCGCAAGCGCAGCCGCGCTTTCTGGGAAGTGGCTTATTTTCTCCCCGTCACCGCAACACTCGTCGCCATGGCGACCGTGTGGCAGTTCCTGCTGCACCCTTCGCTTGGTCCGGTGAATGCGGCGATCAAATGGCTTGGTCTCGAACCGGTCGCCTTCCTCTCCAATCCCGTCCTCCTCATTCCCACCATGGCGCTGATGGGCGTCTGGCAGATCCTCGGATTCAACATGGTGCTGTTCCTTGCCGGCCTCACGGCCATTTCGAAGGATCTGCACGAGGCGGCGCGGCTGGATGGCGCCAAGAACCCGGTCGACCGCTTCCTGACCGTGACTTGGCCGATGCTTGGGCCGACGACCATGTTCGTGGTGGTCACCACCTCCATTTCGGCCTTCAAGGTGTTCGAGACGGTGGCTGTGCTCACCAAGGGCCGCTTCGGATCGGAAACCCTGCTGTTCGATCTCTATCTCGAAGGTTTCGAATATTCGAACACCGGTTATGCCGCCGCGCTGACGATTATCTTCCTCGCGATCGTGCTGGTCCTGTCTATCGGCCAGACGCTGCACATGGACCGGAAGGTGCATTACTGATGGCCGCACTCCGCAAATATCTCCCACATCTCGTGCTTGCCCTTGGCGCTTTCGTGATGCTCCTGCCGTTCTACTGGATGGTGCTGACTTCGATCCGCTCGCCGGCGGAAATATTCGATGTCTCGCTCTGGCCGATCCCGCAAAAATTCGACGCTGTCGATAATTACGCCCGGGCGGCGGGTCAGGTGCCGATGGCGCGTTTCATGCTGAACGGCGTCATCGTCTGCGTCGGCATTCTCGTCGTGCAGGTGCTGACATCGGTTCCGGCTGCCTATGCGCTGGCAAAGCTCCGGTTCCCGGGCCGCAAGCTGCTGCTGGGCCTCGTTATTGCGGCGCTCTGCGTTCCCATTCAGGCGCTTGCATTGCCGCTTTTCGTCGGTCTGGCCAAGACGGAACTTCTGAATACCTATTTCGCGATGATGATGCCGTTCTTCCTTTCGGTCTTCGCCATCTTCCTGTTCAACCAGTCCTTCCGCAGCTATCCGAATGAAATCATCGAGGCTGCCCGCATGGACGGGTTCTCGGAAATGGAGATTTGCTGGGGACTGGTCCTTCGCGGGTCGCTGCCTTCGCTCGCCGCCTTCTCGATCTTCTCGCTCGTTGCCCACTGGAACGACCTGTATTGGCCGATGATCGTGGTCTCCGACACCAATCTCGCGCCGCCGCCGCTTGGCATGATGCTTTTCGCGGATGTCGAATCCGGCGCGAATTATGGTGCGCTGATGGCGGGCGCCACACTGATTACCGCGCCGATGGTGCTGTGCTTCCTCCTCGCACGACGGCACTTCATCGCCGGTATTACCATGACCGGCGTCAAGTGACGCCGTTCAGACTTCCTCCTCCCAACCTCTCTGGAGACTGACATGAAACTCAACCGACGCGCTGTGATGGGCGGTCTGGCTCTCGGCATGGCTTTTGCGGGCCTCGCTCAGCCGGTTCTGGCCAATGAAATCACGCTCAACGTTCTCTACAACCTGCCGGGCTTCACCAAGTTTCATCAGCCGCTGGCCGATGAATTCATGAAGAAGAACCCTGATGTGAAGATCAGCTTCCTCGCTCCGGCCGCCGGTTACAATGAAGGCCAGCAGCAGGTTCTGCGCTCTGCCGTCACTGGCAATCTGCCTGACGTTTATTTCTCGGGTTACAACCTGACGGCGGAACTCGTTCACACGCTTGCACCGCGCAACCAGATCACGGATCTCGGCCCGTTCATTCAGGCTGAAGGCGGCCAGGCCTTCCTTGACAAGAACTACAGCCCCAAGATGGCCGCACTCGGCCAGATCGACGGTAAGCAGTACGGCCTGCCGGTCAACGCCTCCTCGCCGATCATCTACATCAACTCCGACCTCGTCACCAAGGCTGGCGGTGATCCGGACAAGATGCCGACGACCTTTGCCGAGCTCATTGCTCTTGCAAAGAAGATCAAGGCTCTTGACCCCAAGTTCGCCGGCATGAGCTACGACATCAACGGCTGGCCGGATGACTGGTTGTGGCAGGCGCTCATCGTCGAACAGGGCGGCAAGCTCGTCGACGAGAAGGCGAAGACAGTTGGCTTCGACAACGAGATCGGCCTCAACGCCCTGAAGATGACCCGTCAGTTCGTCACCGAAGGCGGCCAGAACCTGCTCGACTGGGATCAGTCTCGCCAGCAGTTCGGTGCAGGCCTCACCGGCTTCATCTTCTCGACGCCCGCCCACGTTCAGACGATCCAGGGTCTGGTCGGCGACCGCTTCAAACTGAAGACGGCGACCTTCCCGCTCGACAACAAGGAAAAGGGCGGCGTTCCGACCGGCGGCAACTCGGCTGTTATCCTGACCCAGGAAAAGGCCAAGCAGGATGCTGCCTGGAAGTACCTGAAGTGGATCACCGGTCCGGAAGCGCAGAACACCATTGTTCGCATCACCGGCTACCTGCCGACCAACAAGCTGGCCACCGGCCCGGACTTCCTCGCTCCCTATTATGTCGAGAACCCGAATGTGAAGACCGCGTCGCTTCAGGCTGACCGTTCTCTGCCCTGGGCAGGTTATCCGGGTGGCGATTCCGTTCGCATCTGGCGCACGCAGCGCGACATCATCGGCACCGTCATGCGCGGTGAGGTGACGCCGGAAGCCGGTCTCAAGCAGATCGTCGAGCAGACCAACGCCCTGCTGAAATAAGCAGAGCCATGAAAGAGGCTGCGGGGAAATCCGTTCCCGCAGCCGTTTTGCGCAGAAAGACTTGTCATGAAGATCATCCAGATTACCGATACCCATCTCGTACCGCCCGGCATTGCTGTAAACGGCGTGGACCCGGAAAAGCAGCTGCGCGCGGCGGTGGCCGATATTGTCGAAAAACACGCCGACGCCGATCTTCTTGTCATGACGGGTGATCTTTGTAATTACGGCGAGCCGGAAGCCTATGAGCTGCTGCGCGACATCCTCACGCCGGTCTCCATGCCGGTGAGGCTGATGCTCGGAAACCACGACCGCCGACCGGAATTCGTGGCCGCCTTTCCCGAGCAGCCGCGCGACGACAATGGTTATATCCAGTCCTTCATCGATACGGATTTTGGTCGTTTGCTGTTTCTCGACAGCCACGAAGCTGATGTCATAGGCGGCATGTATGGTGCGGATCGTCTGGCATGGCTGGAGAGTGCGCTGGAAAACCCGAGCGATCTTCCGGTGACGGTTTTCATTCACCACCCGCCGATGGATTGCGGCATCCGCCATTTCGAACATATCGGCATGCATGATGACGGTGCTGTCATGCGCCGCCTCTCCGCCCATCCGGCCGGTATACGTCACATCATTTTTGGCCATATCCATGTACCGATGGCGGGCACGACGGCCGAAGGCATAGCTTACAGCTCCGGTCAGGCCTGCGCGCACCGTTTCATCACCGATATTGATGGTGTCGATCCGCTGTGGACGGGCGGCAATCCCTGTTACCGGGTCATAAGCCTCGGCGCATTCGGTCTGCGTGCCTATGATGCGGAAGTGGGGCAGGTCGTGCTCGGTCAGGCGCCTGTCTGCGAAGGCCCCTGACACCGGACGATTTCAGTGTAGCAGAGAGATGACATCCGCCTCGCCGCCTGTTGTCCGTGCTGAGGGAGAGGTTTTTGCCAATTACAAGGCTGCGGTGGTGAGAAGACCCCGCGGCCTGTCGCGCCGATGCGTCACTTGAGGTTTGTTGAACGGATTTGATGCGCGAGAGCCATGGTTCCGTGCACACCCTTGATCTATGTCAGTTTCATCGATGAAACTGCACGCCATAGTCGCCGAGAGGTGGCCAACAGAATGCCGTGCCATCGTGATGACAGATCATGGAGAAGTGCATGCTTGAAAAGCGTATCCGCAACGCGTCCCTCTTGAACAGGATCGTCAGCGCCGAAGAGGCCGCCAGCCTCATTCAGGACGGCATGACGGTCGGCATGAGCGGCTTCACGCGGGCCGGCGAAGCGAAGGCCGTGCCGCTGGCGCTGGCCGAACGCGCCAAGACGAACCCCATGAAAATCACCCTGATGACCGGCGCATCGCTTGGCAACGATCTCGACAAGACCATGGTCGAAGCGGGCATGCTGGCGCGCCGCATGCCGTTTCAGTCCGATCCGGCTTTGCGCAGGGCGATCAATGACGGCAAGGTGATGTTCATCGATCAGCATTTGTCCGAAACGGTCGAGCAATTGCGCGGCGGCCAGATCCACGGTGTCGATATCGCTATTGTCGAGGCTGTGGCGATCACGGCGGAAGGCGGCATCGTGCCAACCACTTCCGTCGGCAATTCCGCGAGCTTCGCCATTCTGGCCGACAAGGTCATCGTCGAAATCAACTTGTCGCAGCCCGAGGTGCTGGAGGGGCTGCATGATATCTTCATTCCCGCCAAGCGCCCGACCCGCATGCCCATTCCGGTGGTGGCAACGGATAGTCGTGTCGGCCTGCCCTTCATCCCGGTGCCGCCGGAAAAGATCGCGGCCATCGTGCTGAGTGACAAGAGCGACAGTTTTTCAACCGTGCTGCCGCCGGATGACGAGACCAAGGCCATTGCAGGCCATCTCACCGAGTTCCTGTTGAACGAGGTGCGTCACGGCCGCATGACCCATGAACTCCAGCCGCTTCAGGCCGGTATCGGCACCATTGCCAATGCTGTCATGCATGGTTTCATAGATACGCCGTTTCACGATCTCAAAATGTATTCGGAGGTCCTGCAGGATTCGACTTTCGAACTGTTTGATGCGGGCAAGCTGACCTTCGCCTCGGGTTCGTCGATTACCCTGTCTTCCGCCATGAACGAGCAAGTGATGCCGCGACTGGCGGAGTACAAGAGCAGGTTGATCCTGCGCCCGCAGGAGGTCAGCAATCACCCGGAAGTCATCCGCCGCCTTGGCATTATCGGTATCAACACGGCGCTGGAGTTCGATATTTACGGAAACGTCAATTCCACACATGTCGGCGGAACGCACATGATGAACGGCATCGGCGGTTCGGGGGATTTCGCCCGCAACGCCTATATGTCCATCTTCGTCACCAAATCGATCGCCAAGGGCGGGGCAATTTCCAGTGTCGTACCGATGGTGAGCCATGTCGATCATACCGAACATGATGTCGATATCCTCGTCACCGAGACCGGGCTTGCCGATCTGCGCGGTCTCGCACCTCGCGAGCGTGCGGCGGTTATCATCGCGAATTGCGTGCACCCCCATTACCGGGATGCGCTGACGGATTATTATCAGCGGGCGGTGGCGCGGGGCGGGCACACGCCGCATCTCATCGAAGAGGCGCTATCCTGGCATGAGGCTCTGCGCGAAAGGGGCACGATGCTGCCGCAGAAATAGGCCTGCGTTTTTTTAAAGGCGCCCCCGCCACCGGCTCAACCGCCATACAATTGGGTCTGTTTGGACACACCGGGGCGGAAATTGTCCGCTCTTGGGTCAGGTTGCTGGCGTGGCGGTTCCGCCTCCGGTAGAAAATCCTCTCCCCCGGCTGCTTTCCGGCTGCCTCTGGGTTGTAGGAGAGTGATGTGATGCCCATTCGCTTCGTGGCCATAATCGCCATTGTCGCCCTGCTCGCCGGTTGCGGGGGGCGTCCGATCGGGGTCATGACGCCGACGGGGCAGACCGTGGCGGGAACCACGCCGGTCAATCTTCTCGTCGCCACCACCCGCGCGCCATCGGAAAACGCCGCCGTGCTTTTTGGCGGCGAGCGTGGAACGGGTCTGAAGGTGGATGCGGTGACGGTTTCCATTCCGCCCAACGCCAACCGCAAGGTCGGGCAGGTGCAATGGCCGAAGAAGCTGCCGCCGAATCCGCTGAAGGATTTCACCACGGTGGCGGTGGAGCCCATTCGCTCGGAAGCCGAGACCAGAAGCTGGATCGGCAGACATATCCAGAAGGACCGGCGGGTGCTGGTCTTCGTTCACGGTTTCAACAACCGGTACGAGGAATCCGTTTATCGTTTCGCGCAGATCGTCCATGATTCCGGCACTGACGTCGTGCCCGTCGTCTTCACCTGGCCGTCGCGAGCGAGCATCTTTGACTATAACTACGACAAGGAAAGCACCAACTACTCGCGCGATGCGCTGGAGGAGATGCTAACCCGCCTCGCCAAGGACAGGTCCATCGGCGAGGTCACGGTCATGGCCCATTCCATGGGCACCTGGCTTGCAGTGGAGGCGCTGCGCCAGATGGCCATCCGCAATGGCCGTGTCGATCCGAAGATCGGTAATGTCATCCTCGCGGCGCCGGATCTTGATGTGGACGTGTTCAGCCGGCAATTCGCAAGCCTCGGCAAAACCCCGCCGAAATTCACACTTTTCGTTTCGCAGGATGACCGCGCGCTCAGCCTGTCGCGCCGCATTTCCGGCAATGTCGACCGTCTCGGCCAGATCGACCCATCCGTCGAGCCCTATCGCAGCGAGCTTGAAAAAGCCGGTATCACCGTTCTCGATCTCACCAAGCTGCAATCCGGCGATCGTCTGAACCATGGCAAATTTGCCGAGAGCCCCGAGGTCGTGCGTCTGATTGGCGACCGCCTTATCGCCGGGCAGACGGTAACGGATTCCGACGTCGGTCTCGGCGAAGCTCTTGGCGCTGTCAGCATTGGTGCTGCGCAGACCGTTGGAACGGCGGCCAGCGTGGTGGTCAGCGCACCGATTGCAGTCTTCGATCCTCGCACGCGGGAAAATTATGGCAGGCAGGTGGAACGACTGGGCCGCTCCATGGAAAACACGGTCGGATCGGTGGGGGATACGGCCAGCTCCGTAGTGGACGATCAGGCGCTTCAATCGTCAAGGGTGAACTGCGATGCTGCTGCCAACCGAAACCGGGCGGAATGCCGTAACCGCTAAGCTACGATGCGAGAAAGGGCGCGGAAACGCTAAGCGTTTTTGTCATCACATTCTCGCAGATTTGTATACAGCTTGTATTTTTATCTGTATGGTCCGGTTAATAACCCCACTTCCGGAGTAAGACCCATGCGTTGGAAACGCACCCTCCAGCTTCTCGATGTCCATTGCGAAGGCGAAATCGGTCGTGTCGTCACTGGCGGCGCGCCGAAAATTCCCGGCAATACCGTGGCCGAACAGCTTCACTGGATGAATACCGATCCGCAGGGTGAGGCGTTGCGCCGCTTTCTGACGCTGGAGCCGCGCGGCACGCCCATGGGCTCGGTCAATCTTCTCCTGCCGCCGAAACATCCGGATGCGCATGCGGCTTTCGTCATTCTCCAGCCGGATCAGGCGCATGCCAGCTCGGGCTCGAATTCCATCTGCGCAACGACAGCGCTGCTGGAAAGCGGCATGGTGGAAATGCAGGAACCGGAAACCGTCATCATTCTGGAAACGGCTGCCGGTCTGGTAAAGGCCACGGCCACCTGCCGGGACGGTCGTTGCGAAAAGGTCAAGCTGACCATGGTGCCGTCCTTCGTGCACGAGCTGGATGTCAGCATCGACACGCCGGAATGGGGCAGGGTGACGATGGATATCTCCTATGGCGGCATTTTTTATGCGCTGGTCGATGTCCGCCAGATCGGCCTCACGATCGAAAAGGCCAATGCCGCAAAGCTGGTCTCGGCGGGCATGATCCTGAAAGATTTGGTCAACCGCGAAATGACCGTCGTCCATCCGGAAATCCCGGCCATCTCAGGCGTCGCCTATGTGATGTTCCGGGATGTGGATGCGGACGGTTCCATCCGCACCTGCACCACCATGTGGCCGGGCCGGGCGGATCGCTCGCCCTGCGGCACCGGCAACTCCGCCAATCTTGCCACGCTTTATGCGCGCGGCAAGGTGAAGGTGGGAGATGAATATAAATCCCGCTCGATCATCGGTTCGGAATTCGATGTCGGCCTTTCCGCCGTCACCGAGGTGGCGGGCCGCCCGGCCGTCATTCCCACCATCGCCGGGCGCGGCTTCACCTTCGGGCTGCATCAGGTCGGCCTCGATCCCTTCGACCCCCTGGCGGATGGTTTCGCCATGACCGATGTCTGGGGGCCGGAAGCGGGCAACATCTGAGGCATGTCTCAAAAAAATGACATTTACAGCCGCTCGATGGACTTTGGCGGCTGTTTTCCCGTGGCAAAAGATGATAAGCGGGCGCCAATTCCGTCATACTCCGAGGTATCCCGATGAAGTCGCTCACCCTGCGCCGCCCTGATGACTGGCACCTGCACCTGCGTGACGGGGCAATGCTGGAAGGAGTGATCGGGGATACGAGCCGCCATTTCGCCCGCGCCATCATCATGCCGAACCTGGTGCCGCCGGTCGTCACCACGGTCGATGCCCGCGCCTATCGCGAACGCATTGTCAGGGCCATTCCGGCAGGCGATCGTTTCGAGCCGCTGATGACCCTCTATCTGACGGAGGACACGCAGGCCGACGATGTGGAAGAGGGTAAAAAAAGCGGTCTCGTCACCGCCGTAAAGCTCTATCCGGCTGGCGCGACCACCAACTCCCACGGGGGTGTGCGCGATTTCAACAAGGCCATGCCGGTTCTGGAACGCATGGCGAAGATCGGTCTGCCGCTCTGCGTGCATGGCGAGGTGACGACGCCGGAGGTCGATATTTTCGATCGCGAGAAAGCCTTCATCGATACGGTTCTGGAACCCCTGCGCCAGCGTCTGCCAGAGTTGAAGGTGACCATGGAGCACATCACCACCCGCGACGGCGTGGACTACATCAAGTCGTCCAAGTCCAATCTGGCCGGCTCCATCACCACGCACCACCTCATCATCAATCGTAACGCCATTCTGGTCGGCGGTATCAAGCCGCATTATTATTGCCTGCCCGTTGCCAAGCGCGAGGAGCACCGGCTGGCGCTGCGGGCTGCTGCGACTTCGGGCGACGCCCGCTTCTTTCTCGGCACGGATTCCGCCCCGCATGTGGACCCGCTGAAGGAATGCGCCTGCGGCTGCGCCGGCATTTATACCTCGATCAATACCATGAGCTGCCTTGCCCATGTCTTCGAGGATGAAAACGCCCTCGATAAACTGGAAGCCTTCGCGTCGCTCAACGGCCCGGCCTGGTATGGTCTTGCGCCGAACGAGGAGACGATCACGCTGGTCAAGCGCGAGGAAGCGGTGTCGTTTCCCGCCAAGATCGAAACGGGCGCCGGGCCGGTGACCGTGTTCGACCCGATGTTCCCGCTCCATTGGGATGTAAGCTGATTTTTTTATGACCGCCGGCACTGCCGGCGGTTTTGTTATGGTCCCCAGGCATTCGCCCTTCGGCGCCGCCTGCGGATGCCTGCAATGCTGAACCGAGATGTTGTGCTTTCCGAAAACCGATCCGGGTTTTCGGAGCGATAAACCAAGGCCGAAAAAGGAGAACGCCTATGAACCATTTCACATTCACTGACCGCACCGTCGTTGCGGAACTGGTTGCGAAGATGTTGTGGGAAATCAAGGCGGTCCATTTTAATTCCGAAAGCCCCTACACCTTCGCTTCGGGCATGAAGAGCCCGGTTTACATCGATATGCGCAAGCTCATCTCCTTCCCGCGCATCCGCTCGGCGGCAATGGATCTTGCGGCGGCGGCTGTCATGCGCGAAGCCGGTTTCGAGAAGTTTGACTGTGTGGCGGGTGGTGAAACGGCGGGCATTCCTTTCGCGGCTTTCCTTGCTGAGCGCCTTGGCCTGCCGATGATCTATTGCCGCAAGAAGCCGAAAGGCCATGGCCGCAACGCCCAGATCGAAGGCCATATGCCTGACGGCGCACGGGTTCTCGTCATTGAGGATCTGACGACGGCCGGCGGCTCGATGTTCACCTTCATCGACGCCATCCGTGCGGCGGGCGGTATCGTCGACCACGGCATCGCGCTCTTCTATTACGGCATCTTCGAAGAGGCCGAAGCGCGCTTCGCCAACGGCAATGTCAAGCTGCATTACCTGACGACCTGGCGCGATGTTCTGGCGGTCGCCCGCGCCGAAAAACTGTTTGACGAAGAGACCCTGTCCGAGGTCGAGGCTTTCCTCGATAACCCCCTGCCGTGGTCGGCAAAGCGCGGCGGTGTCAGCGAATTGCCGCAATCGTGATTTCGGATGCGGCCAGCCCGGTTTTGCGGCTGGCCTTCCGATCGATCTTCGTCTAAATCGATTTAAGTCCATTTGATTTGCTGTTTGAGGAGGACCGTAATGATCCTGTGTTGTGGTGAAGCCCTGATCGACATGCTGCCCCGGCAGACGACGCTGGGCGAGGCTGGTTTTGCCCCCTATGCAGGCGGAGCGGTCTTCAACACGGCGATTGCGCTGGGGCGTCTCGGCGTCCCGTCCGCCTTCTTCACGGGTCTTTCCGACGACATGATGGGCGATATCCTGCGGGCAACCCTGCGGGCGAGCAATGTGGATTTCAGCTATTGCGCAATGCTTTCGCGGCCGACCACGATCGCCTTCGTCAAGCTCGTCGATGGCCATGCCACATACGCTTTTTATGACGAGAATACCGCCGGCAGGATGATTACCGAGGCCGATCTTCCGGCGCTTGGCGCGGATTGCGAGGCGCTGCATTTCGGCGCCATCAGCCTCATTCCGGAACCCTGCGGCAGTACCTATGAGGCGCTGCTGGTACGCGAGCACCAAAGCCGCGTCATTTCGCTCGATCCGAATATCCGCCCTGGTTTCATCAAGGACAAGCAGGCGCATATGGCCCGCATCCTCCGTATGGCGGCGAAGTCTGACATCGTAAAATTCTCCGACGAGGACCTTGAATGGTTCGGAGTGGAAGGCGACGAAGAGACGCTCGCACGCCACTGGTTGCATCATGGCGCAAAACTCGTCGTGGTTACCCGGGGCGCCAAGGGTGCCGTTGGTTATTCGGCCAATTTCAAGGTGGAAGTGGCGTCCGAACGGGTAGAGGTAGTCGATACGGTCGGTGCGGGCGATACATTCGATGCCGGCATTCTCGCTTCGCTGAAAATGCAGGGCCTTCTGACCAAGGCGCAGGTTGCCTCGCTGACGGAAGAGCAGATCAGGAAGGCTTTGGCGCTGGGTGCGAAGGCTGCGGCGGTCACGGTCTCGCGGGCCGGCGCGAATCCACCCTTTGCGCATGAGATCGGTTTGTGATGGGCGCGGTTGAACCATTTTGAACAGGTGGTTCAACACTCTTCCCGCCGCTAAAGCGGTAAAAAACCGTTATTTCGATATTATGAAGCTTGTGTCCGCTGTTTTTTCACGAAACAAGCATCGCATGAGCGTTCCCAAGTCCCATCCTTTTGATTTCGACCCGACCTATGGCATGCAGCGTGAACAGTTGCTGGCCATCACCCCGCCCGAGGCGCCGCCGGGCTTCGATGATTTCTGGAAAAAGCGCTATCGCCGCGCACTCGCCACAGATCCTCGACCGGTACTGCGCAAGAGCAGGCTCAGCGACCCCCGCTGGCATGTCCTCGATATGACCTACACCTCCACCGGCGGTTTTCGTATCGGCGGGTGGCTGCTGCTACCGCGCGAAGGGCAGGTGCGTCGCGGCCTCGTTGTGGGTCATGGTTACGGCGGTCGTGAGGCTCCTGATTTCGACGTGCCGGTGGAAGAAACAGCCGTGCTGTTTCCCTGTTTTCGCGGGCTTTCGCTGAGCGCCTGTCCGCCGATCTCGTCCGACCCGGCCCTCCATGTTCTCTATAATATCGACAGGAAAGACGATTACATCATTGGCGGCTGCGTCGATGATCTGTGGGTTGCCGTTTCCACGCTCATAAGCCTTTATCCCTGGCTGGACGGGCAGGTGGGGTATAGCGGCATCAGTTTCGGCGGCGGAATCGGCGCCCTGGCCATTCCTTTCGACGAGCGTATTGATCGCGGTCATCTGGTGGTCCCCACATTCGGACATCGGCCGTTCTGGCTGACGCTGCCCACCGTCGGCAGCGCGGATGCGGTTCAGACGTACCAGAAGACCCATGCCAATGTGCTTGAAACGCTGCGCCTGTTCGATGCCGCCTGCGCCGCCGCCCGCATAAAAGTGCCGATGCTGGTCGCGCCTGCGCTTTTCGATCCGGCAGTGGCGCCGCCTTGCCAGTTCGCCGTGGCCAATGCGCTGCCACAATCAAAATTTAATGAAATCTTCATCCTCGACGCCGGACATTTCGATTACCCTGACAGCGCATCGCAAGATGCGGTCCATAAGGACAAGGTCAGACGGTTTTTCAAGGTGTCATGAAACGCGAATATCTCCGCTGGTATAGTCAAAGGCTCCATCGCGACATGGAGCTGTTAATATTCGGACATTCTGGCGCCAAGGTGCTGATGTTTCCCACCCGCGACGGGCGTTTCTTCGAATATGAGGAACTGGGCCTTGTTGGCAGTCTGGCCGACAAGCTGGAGGCGGGCCACCTTCAGCTTTATTGCATAGAGGGGCTGGCCAGAGAGACCTTCTATGCGGCCGGGCGTCATCCCGCCGATCGCATTCGCCGGCATACCGCTTTCGAAGAGTATATTCTGAACGAAGTGCTGCCGCTGATGGCCGAGAAAAACCCGAATAGTGACACGATCGTGCAGGGCTGCAGTCTCGGTGCGTTTCAGGCCGCCAGCCTCGTCTTTCGCCACCCGCATCTGTTTCGCAAGCTCGTCGCCTTTTCCGGTCGTTATGATCTGACGATGAAGGTGGAATCCTTCGGTGATCTGTTCGACGGTTATTACGATGACGACGTCTATTTCCACATGCCGAGCCATTTCCTGCCGGGCCTCGCCTGCCCATGGCGGCTTGATCACCTGCGGCGTATCGACATGGTCTTCACCATCGGCGATGCCGACCCGTTTCTGGACAACAATCACCATCTGAGCCGGGTCCTGTCGGACAAGCAGGTGGGGCATCAGATGCACGTCTGGGACGGCCGCGCCCACCGTGCGGGTGCGTGGCGCAAGATGGCGGCGCTTTATATTTGAAGTAAAAATGGAAATAGAAAATCACGACGAGGATTTAAAATACGCAATGGATTTAATTTTTAATTATTTTTCTAAAATAAAAGAATTTTTAGAAAATAATACTTACAAAAATATTATGGGCGCTCTGATTGTATTTTTCTCTGCTCCGTTTTTTTTGGAAGTAATCGGTCTGAAATGGGTTCCCTCCCTTGACTGGGTTTCGCAGATCAACACCGTAGCGACCATTATAGGTGTTGTGACGGCCGCTTGGTCTTTTGCAGCCGCAATGTGTTCGGAAAAAGAAGTTACCGATTGGGGGAAGTTCACCAGGGTACTGACAATTATATTTTCTCCCATCTTCTTTTATTTTTTGGCAAGGAACGCGACGGTCGTTGTGGTGCCGATGTTTTTTGCGCTGGTCGCAGGACACGAAGTCGAGCTTCCCTTCATCGTTTCCGACACTGACGCCGGTCGAAGGGGCTGTTCCGATGCGATAGAAATAGCGGATCAGCTAATATTGCATGAAGAGATTTGCAGGATTCCCTTGGAGATTAGACTTAGTTTAAATGCCGGTGACAAAGTCATGGTCGTTGGCCGTGGCAACGATTTTGGCGTGTTTCCGAAACGTGTTTATCGAGTTGAATAGTTAAAACCCCCGCACATTAGGCATCAAGCAACGCCTGCAAGTCGGGTTCAAGAATGCCCATTTTATTCCGGCGTGAAAACGAAGCGATATTTCACAGTGTAACAACCTCGCTTCTCAGCCTTGTGACAACGTTTTGTCTCGCGAGAATGAGCCGGAAGCTTCCTTCCGGCTCCTATCAAAATGGTAAATCTCACCCCGCCAGTCCCGCCAGCGCCTTCACCAGACCCTGTGTCGAGCTGTCATGGCCGGCAGCGCTTTCCTTGCCTTCAACGACGGGAAGCAGGCCGGTCGCCAGTTCCTTGCCAAGCTCCACGCCCCACTGGTCGAAGGAGTTGATGCGGAACAGCACGCCTTCCACGAAGACGCGGTGTTCGTAGAGCGCGATCAGGCGGCCAAGCGCAAAGGGCGTCAGCTTGTCGTAGACGAAGGTGATGGACGGACGGTTGCCGGTGAAAACGCGGTGCGGCGCGATGAAATCGGCGAGCTTGTCTTCCATGCCCTTGGAGGTGAGCTGGGCTTTCGCTTCGGCGAGCGTGCGGCCTTTCATCAGGGCTTCCGACTGCGCCAGGCAATTGGCGATGAGAAGCTGGTGCTGATGGTGCAATTCGGGCTCAAAACCGTTGGCGGCGATCATGAATTCCGCCGGAATGACGCTCGTGCCCTGGTGGATGAGCTGATAGAAGGCGTGCTGGCCGTTGGTGCCGGGCTCGCCCCAGACAACTGGGCCGGACTGGCCTTCGACCGGCGTGCCGTCGATGGTCACACCCTTGCCGTTCGATTCCATGTCGAGCTGCTGCAGATAGGCGGGGAAACGCGAGAGCCGCTGGTCATAGGGCAGGATTGCCCGGGTCGGATAGTTCAGCACGTTGCGGTTATAAAAACCGATGAGGCCGAGCAGCATCGGCAGGTTTTCGCGGATTGGCGCCTCCCGGAAATGCCTGTCCATGGCGTGTGCGCCATCCAGGAACTTGCCGAAATTATCCGGGCCGATGGCAAGCATCAGCGGCAGGCCAATGGCCGACCAGATCGAATAACGTCCGCCAACCCAGTCCCAGAAACCGAAGATGCGATCGCTTTCGATACCGAAGGCGGCGACCTTGTCCAGCGCGGTCGAAACGGCGGCGAAATGGTGCTTTACGGCCTCTTCACCCAGCTTTTCGGCGATGAAGCGGCGCGCGGTGGCGGCATTCGTCATCGTTTCGATAGTGGTGAAGGTCTTCGACGCGACGATGAAGAGCGAGGTCTCGGGATCAACCAGCTTCAGTGTGTCGGCAATATGTGCGCCATCGATGTTGGAAACGAAATGCGCGCGCGGGCCATCATGGAAAGGTGCGAGCGCCAGCGTCGCCATGACCGGGCCGAGATCGGAGCCGCCAATGCCGATATTGATGACATCCGTAATCTTCTTGCCGGTCGCGCCCTTCAGCGAACCGGAACGGATCGCATCGGCAAATTTGCCCATGGCCACCAGAACGGCGTTCACATCAGGCATCACGTCCTTGCCGTCGACGAGAACCGGCGTGTTGGAGCGATTGCGCAGCGCGGTATGCAGCACGGCGCGATCTTCGGTGAAGTTGATTGCCTTGCCGGAGAACATCTCCTCGCGCTTGGCCTCGACACCGCCTTCGCGTGCGAGCTGCTCGAGAAGCGTGACGATCTCCTCATTCACGGCGCATTTGGAATAATCCATCAGCAGGTCATCGAATTTGGCGCTGAAACGGCTGAATCTCTTGTCGTCGGCCGCAAAGGCGGCGCGAAGATCGGTTGCGGCTGTGCTGCTCGCCGTTGCTTTCAGTTTTTCGATGGTGGCCTGCATCTTGTGCTCCTCGGCTTCCGTGGAAGGATGAGGAAACTATTCTTTTTCAGGCGGCCAAATCAAGGCGACTTTGAGAAAAGAAAAGGGCCGGGATGAAAGAAAGAGCCGGTCGCCCGGCTCTCCCCATTGGCTGAAACAATCAGTTCAGATTGCGCAATTCGCGCCGCAAGATTTTGCCGACATTCGATTTCGGCAGCTCAGTGCGGAACTCGATGATTTTCGGCCGTTTGTAGTTCGTCAGGTTCTTGGCGCAGAACGCCTTGAGCTCCGCTTCCGTCAGGGACTGGTCCTTCTTGACCACGAAAAGTTTGACCGTTTCGCCCGAATGTTCATCCGGAACACCGATTGCCGCGCACTCCAGCACGCCCGGATGGCTGGCGGCCACTTCCTCCACCTCGTTCGGATAGACGTTGAAACCGGAAACGAGGATCATGTCCTTCTTGCGATCGACGATCTTGGTGTAACCGCGCTCGTCCATGAACCCCATGTCGCCGGATCGGAAGAAGCCGTCCGCGGTCATGGCCTTTGCGGTTTCATCCGGCCGCTGCCAGTAACCGGCCATGACCTGCGGACCGCGGATGCAGATCTCGCCGACTTCCCCTGTTGGCAGGCTGTTGCCGTCTTCGTCGCGAATATCGATTTCGGTCGAGGAAATCGGCAGGCCGATGGTGCCGCTGAATTCCGTGGAATCGAGACGATTGACCGTTGCAACGGGTGATGTCTCGGAGAGGCCGTAACCTTCGGCAATCGGGCAGCCGACGATCGAAAGCCAGCGCTCCGCAACGGGCCTTTGCACCGCCATGCCGCCGCCGAGAACCAGAATGAGGGAGGACAGATCGAGCTTGCGGAAATCCTCGTTGTTCATCAGCGCGTTGAAAAGCGTGTTAATGCCGGGGAAAACATGCGGCTGATAATGCGCCAGCTCCTTCACGAAGCCGGGAATATCGCGCGGATTGGCGATCAGCAGATTATGGCCGCCGAGTGCAATGCCCATCAGCGAATTCACCGTCAATGCGAAGATATGGCAGAGCGGCAGCGCGCAGATGAAGTTGAGAACTTCCGGGCGATCTTTTTTGCCATTGAAGGCCGCGTCCAGCCACAGGCTGATCTGAACCTTGTTGGCCAGAAGATTGGCGTGGGTGAGAACCGCACCCTTGGATACGCCCGTTGTGCCGCCGGTATATTGCAGGAAGGCGATGTCCTGCGCCGTGAGGCTGACTGGCTTCAACGAAAATCCCTGACCTTCCTTCAGCATCGCCTTGAAGCTGATGGAGCCGGGGATGGTATAGGCGGGCACCAGTTTCTTGACCTTGCGAACCACCAGATTGACGATATGTCCCTTGAGGCCGAGCAGATCGCCCATCGCCGCGACGACCACATGCCGGACGGCGGTTTTTGGCGCCGCCTGCTGCGCCACATGCGCGAAGTTTTCCAGCACGAAGATCGCCTTTGCGCCGGAATCCTTAAGCTGATGTTCCAGTTCGCGCGGTGTGTAGAGCGGATTGACATTGACCACGACCATGCCAGCTCGCAGTATCCCGTATACGGCGACGGGATTTTGCAGGATATTCGGCATCATCACGGCAACCCGGTCGCCTTTTTCCAGCCCTCTGGATTGCAGCCAGGCGGCGACCGCGCGGGTTTCAGCGTCCAGTTCGCGGTAGGTCAGGGACTTTCCCATGCTGGAAAAGGCCTTGCGGTCGGCAAATTGCGCACAGCTCTTTTCGAGAAGTTCGACAAGGGAGGCATGGGCGGATGCGGGGATTTCGGAAGGTACGCCCGGCGGATAGGATGCCAGCCAACGCTTCTCTGCGCTGACATTTTCCGGGTGTCCCAGGGACAGTTCACTCATGCTTCTCCTCCCAGAGTCTTTGTTGCGCCGCGCATTCATTGAAATGCGTGAACGGCGCTTTCGGCTGCCTGATGTTCACGAGGTTCCGCATTCAGCCGGCCAATCCGGCCGGGTTGGGGGAACCTCATGTGGCGTCACCGGATCGACCGCTCCTCTCGCTCCCCGGTAACGAATGATAGACGCGTAATCCCTTGGCGTCCATCTCGTCGGCAAAACCTATTTAACTCTAACGTAAACGTCAATATTGCTGCCGCACATCTCGCCAACTCGTGAAGGGAAATGCATTTAGCCGGGCTTTTTTGACTTTAATCCTGATTTGAGCGATCAACATAATTCGCAAAGCAGGACAGGATTGGAAATGGCAGGCAGGGCAGCGCTGGAACTGAAATCGGTCGGGAAAAGATTCGGCGATACGGATGTGCTGTCCGATATCGATCTTTCCGTCGAGCGCGGCGAAATCATTTGCCTGGTGGGGCGCTCCGGCTGTGGAAAATCGACCCTGCTGCGCATTGTGGCGGGCGTGGAGACGCCGGACCATGGCATCGTTTCCCTGAACGGCGCTGTCGTTGCCGGTCCCGCTGTTTTCGTGGAGCCTGAAAAGCGCAATATCGGTTTTGTCTTTCAGGATTATGCGCTGTTTCCGCATCTCACCGTCGAGCAGAATGTCATGTTCGGTCTTCGGTCTTTGCCGAAGGTGGAAGCCCGCCGCCGCGCCGGCGAAATGATCGAACATGTTCACCTGCAGGAACTGGCAAAACGTTATCCGCATACGCTTTCAGGCGGTGAACAGCAGCGCGTGGCGCTTGCCCGTGCGCTTGCCCCGCAGCCCGGTCTGCTGTTGATGGACGAGCCCTTTTCCAATCTGGACAGGGGATTGCGCGACAGCGTGCGCGAGGAAACGCTCGGGCTCCTGCGGCAGCTGGGCACGACGGCAATCATGGTCACCCACGACCCGGAAGAGGCGCTTTCGGCAGGTGACCGTGTGGTGCTGATGCAGCGTGGGCGGATCGTGCAGAGCGGTACGGGCTACGAAATTCACGATAATCCTAAAACCCGCTACGCCGCCGATTTTTTCTGCGCCTTCAACAAGATCGAAGGCCACGTCAGGCAGGGGCGCGTCGAAACACCGCTCGGGCCCCTGGGCGATGCTTCCGATCTGCCGGAAGGCCTTGCCGCCGTCGCCTATGTGCGCCCCAACGCGATTTCGATCATTGAGGATAGCACCGCGAAAGAGGGGATCGCCGGCGAAATATCGAGCCGTGTTTTTCTGGGTGAGATCGAGCAGCTTGGTATAGCCGTGCCCGGCCTGCCGGCGGATTTGCGCGTCAGAACGATGCAGCGTACGCCGACCAAGACCACGGCCGTGCGTTTCGGCATTGATCCGAAGGGCGTTCTGATATTTACTTGAGGTTGAATGAGCGGATTTGCATGTTTGTTTACGCCCCATTTTCAACTCTTGGTGATCAAGTCCCGTCTGAAAACGGCCAAATAAAACTTGATTTACTCCATCAGGTATGATGTTTGCTCCCCCATATTGCCGCCATCGGAGAGGGAGACGACATATGACGAAATTTTCCAAAATTGCCCTGCTTGCCAGCACCGTTGCTTTTGCAGCCGGATCGGTCAGCGCTGCGGAACTGAACATCTACACCACTCGCGAACCGGGCCTGATCCAGCCTCTGCTGGAATCCTTCACGGCTTCGAGCGGCGTCAAGGTCAACACCGTATTTCTGAAGGACGGTCTTGCAGAGCGCGTTCTGAGCGAAGGCGCGAGCTCGCCGGCCGACGTTCTGATGACCGTGGATGCCGGCAACCTCGTTGATCTCGCTGAAAAGGGCGTCACCCAGGCGGTTGAATCCGAAACCCTGACGAAGGCTATTCCCGCCGAGCTTCGCGACGCCAAGGGCCATTGGTTCGCGCTTTCCATGCGCGCCCGCGTTCTCTACGCGGCGAAGGATGTCGATCTCGCCTCCTTCAACTATGAAGATCTGGCGGATGCAAAGTGGAAGGGCAAGGTTTGCATTCGCGCTGGCCAGCATCCCTATAACACGGCGCTCTTTGCCGATTACATCGCCCATTACGGCGCTGCGGACACCGAGAAGTGGCTCGCCGGCGTCAAGGAAAACCTGGCCCGCAAGGCAGGCGGCGGCGACCGCGACGTTGCCAAGGACATCCTCGGCGGCATTTGCGACATCGGGATCGCCAACTCCTATTATGTCGGCCTGATGCGCTCGGGCAAGGGCGGCGAGGAGCAGGTGAAGTGGGGCGACGCCATCAAGGTGGTTCTGCCGACCTTCAAGAATGGCGGCACACAGGTCAATATCAGCGGCGCGGCTGTGGCCAAGAATGCACCGAACAAGGCGGAAGCCGTCAAGCTGCTGGAATATCTCGTCTCCGACGAAGCCCAGAAGATCTATGCGGAAGCCAACTACGAATATCCGGTCAAGCAGGGTGCTGCCCTCAACGAGATCATCGCTTCCTTCGGCACGCTGAAGATCGATAACAAGCCGCTGACGGAAATCGTCTCGCACCGCAAGCAGGCAAGCGAGCTGGTCGACAAGGTCGGTTTCGACAAGTAAAGGCCAATCAGCGATAACATGGTGGAAGGCGTTCGCATCTGCGGGCGCCTTTCCGCGTATTCTCCAAAAGCACATGAATCCAGACGCCATCCAGCCACTGACACCTCGTACCCGAGCCAGGTTTTCATCCTCCTTCTGGTGGCTGTGCCTCTCCGTGCTGGCGGTCTGTGGCGCCATGGTGCCGGTTCTGGCGCTTGTCTCCCAGGCTTTGCAGGGGTCCGAAGGCCTCTGGGCGCATCTCGGCTCGACCGTTCTCTTGACGGCTCTGCCGGATACGGCGGTCCTTCTCGCCGGCGTCGGGCTGCTGGCCGGCATCGTCGGCACCTATGCCGCCTGGCTGGTTACTGCCTATGATTTTCCCGGGCGTAGACTATTGGAGTGGGCACTGCTGCTGCCGCTGGCCATGCCCACCTATATCGTTGCCTATGCCTATCTGGATATCCTGCATCCCATCGGGCCCGTGCAGGGGGCGATCCGCTGGCTGCTCGGTTATTCCAGCCCACGCGAATTCCGCCTGCCGGACATAAGGTCGATGACGGGCTGCATCATTCTCCTCGGCTTCGTGCTGTTTCCCTATGTTTATATTCCCGTGCGCGCCATGTTCCTGACGCAGGCGGGCAACCTGCTGGAAGCGGCCCGCACGCTCGGCGTTTCAAGACGCGCCGCGTTTTTCAAGGTCGCGGTGCCGCTCGCGCGCCCGGCGATCGCGGTCGGTATCAGCCTTGCCTTGATGGAAGCGCTGAACGACATCGGCGCATCGGAATTCCTCGGCGTCCGCACCCTCACCGTTTCCGTCTACACTACATGGGTCACGAAATCCGACCTTCCGGGTGCGGCGCAGATCGCGCTTTCCATGCTGTTCATCGTTGTCGCCCTCGTGGCGCTCGAGCGCTGGGCGCGGCGCAAGCAACGTTATGCGGTCTCCGCGCAGAAAAGCAGGGAGCTGGAGCCGCTGCGGCTCACCGGCCTGAAGGGCTGGGGCGCCTTCTTACTCGGCAGTCTGCCGGTCCTGATCGGCTTCGTGGCACCCGCGAGCTATCTCGTCATCGAGGCATGGAAACGGTTCCGTTTCAGCGGCCTGTCGGCCCGTTTTGCCGATGAGGCCCTGAACACCATCCTCTTTGCCGGGTTGGCGACGGTGATCACGCTTGTCCTCGGCCTTGCTGTCGCCTATGCCATGCGCCTTGCACCGGGACGTCTCGCGCTCTGGTCCTATCGTCTTTCGACAGTGGGTTATGCTGCCCCCGGCACGGTCATCGCCATCGGGGTACTGATTGCACTCGGCGGTTTCGACCGGTTTGTCGACCAGACCATGCGTTATTTGTTCGGCATTTCTACCGGCCTCATCTTCATCGGCAGCGGTGCCGCGCTGATCTATGCCTATTCTGCGCGTTTCCTCACCATCGCCGCCGGCGGCGTGGATGCCGGCCTCAGCCGCATCCCGCAATCCTTCGATCACGCCGCACGAACGCTCGGGCGATCTGCGACGCAGACATTCCGCCAGATTCACTTGCCGCTTTCCAAGGCGTCGCTTGCGGCGGCGGGGCTGCTGATCTTTGTCGATTGCGTCAAGGAGCTTCCCGCTACGCTTCTCCTGCGGCCGCTCAACTTCGAAACCTTCGCAACTCATCTTTATGGCGAAGCGGCGCGCGGCACCTATGAAGAGGCGTCTATCGCAGCCCTGGCAATTGTCGTCATCGGCATGCTTCCCGTGGTGCTGCTTGCGAGGATCGGCCGGCGTAAGGGCTGACATCGAAGCTTAGCCCGATAAATGACGGGCGCAAAACTGTGCGAGAAGCCAATAAGCTTCAAATCCGCCCCGAAAACGACAAGCATCCCGCCTTAATCCTGATGTAAACACTCATCTTAATTGAGGTGCTGCGGCCTGTCGGATAGGGACATCGACCGCGATCTGTTTCGGGGCATATCTTGAAAAATTTGCATGGGATGTTTTTGAGCCGTCTGGCTTTGGGCACGGCCGCCATTGTTTTGCTGGCGCCAGCGATGGGCCACGCGCAGGACACGACCGTTCTGCAGCAGATTACCGTTGAAGGGCAGGGCGCGGAAAACGCGACTGGCCCGGTCCGAGGGTATGTCGCGAAGAAAAGCGCCACCGGTTCGAAAACCGAGACGGAAACCAAGGATATTCCGCAATCCGTATCGGTCGTCGGCCGCCAGGAAATGAACGACCGCGGCGCGGTGACGAAAATCGATGAAGTGCTGCGTTACACCCCCGGTGTGACGGCGGAACCCTTCGGCACGGACCCGGACACGGACTGGATTTATATTCGCGGTTTTCAGGCAACCCAGACCGGCGTGTTTCTGGATGGTCTGAACCTGTTCAGCTACGGTTTCGGCGGTTTCCAGATGGATGCCTACGGCCTGGAGCGCGTGGAAATTCTCAAAGGCCCCGCCTCGGTGCTCTACGGCGGCGCCAATCCCGGCGGCATCGTGCAGATGGTCCGCAAGCGCACGCAGGATGAGCCGGTGCGGGAAACGGAAATCGGCATCAATAATTTCGGCAATGCCTTCTTCGGCTTCGATCTCGGCGACAAGGTCGATGGTGAAGGCGTGTGGAAATACCGCGTCACCGGCAAGGTCTCCGGTGGCGACAATTACACCGACTATTCCGAGGATTTGCGCGGCTTCATCATGCCGCAGATTACCTTCGAGCCGGATGCGCAGACCAGCGCCACGCTCTACGGCTATTTCTCGGCGCTCGATCAGGTTCATATCGGCAACGGCTTCCTGCCCTATGTCGGCACGGTCGTGGATGCGCCTTTCGGCAAGCTCGACCGCAAGGCCTTTTATGGTGAGCCGAATATCGACAATGGCCGTGTGTACCAGTCCATGGTCGGTTACGACGTCAGCCATGAATTCGACAATGGCTGGAAGATCAGCCAGAACGCCCGTTACGGCCACCTTTACAAGCACGAGACCGGACCCTATGCGGGCGGCTGGGCCAACACGGACGCCAACGGCCAGCCGATCCTCGACGCCACCACCAACGACTATATGCTGACCCGTTTCGGTTACGATGGCGTGTCCAAAGTCGACAGCTTCGGCGTGGATAACCGCGTTGAAGGCCAATTCGATACCGGCGCGGTCAATCATTCGCTGCTCTTCGGCCTCGACTATAAATATTACCGGCTGGATCAGGTGCAGGCCTGCTGCGGATCGAATGCAATCGGTGCGCTCAACCCGGTCTATGGCTCCACGCAGGGAACAAACTTCGTTTATGCCGACAATATCGTGACCCAGCAGCAGATCGGCATCTATGCCCAGGATCAGCTGCGTTTCGGCGACGGCTGGCTGGTCACGCTGAACGGCCGTTACGATTATGTCGATACGGAGCTGAACAACAGGCTGCCAGCTGGCGCATCCCGCCGCTCCAATGACGATGCGCTGAGCGGGCGCGCCGGCCTCGCCTATGAATTCGACAATGGCCTGACGCCCTATGTCTCGGCTGCTACCTTCTTCAATCCGCTCATCGATACGCTTGCAGATGGCACATCCGCCGTACCGGAGGAGGGACACCAGTTCGAGGCCGGCATCAAATATGAGCCGACCTTCTTCGATGGCAGCATCACCGCCTCTGTCTTCAAGCTGGTCAAGGACAACGCCATCGTGTCCTATACGGCGGGCGGCGTAACCACGAGCGGCCAGTTCGGGCAGGTGGAATCCACCGGCTTCGAGCTGGAGGCCAAGGCCAATCTCAGTGAGAACTGGAAGACCATTGCGTCCTATTCCTATACCGATCTCGATATCACCAAGGATGCCAATCCCAACCTGATCGGCAAATCACCATGGATCGTGCCCGCCCACACCGCCTCGCTGTGGCTGGACTACGCCTTTACCAATGATGCGCTGGAAGGCCTAAGCCTCGGCGGCGGTGTGCGTTATCAGGGCAAATCCTGGGCGGATGCAACCAATACGCTGCGCGTGCCGGATGCAGCCGTCTTCGACGCCGCAATCCGTTATGAGAAGAACGACTGGACCGCGTCCATCAACGTCGCCAATGTCTTCGACAAGGAATATGTCAAGAGCTGCGCCGGGGTCTCCGTCTGCGGCTGGGGTGACAGCCGCACCATCACCTTCAAGTTTTCCAAGAAGTGGTGATGGGCGGCCAGAGGCCGTAGTTGCAGGAAAATTGGTTTGCCACTATAAACATGAATAGATTTATCATGTTTATAGTGGCGCCATGGCGCCTTGCGGGATCGAGAGGCCATGGCTTTCCGCGTGCGGATGGAAAATGAGATCGAGGGCTTTGCCGTCATCGGCGGTCCGCGCTCCAGGGTGTGGAACGGCATTGTCGCCGATCTCTGGGACGTGCGCTGCGCCCCGAAGGCGGGTGGCCGTTATGTCGGCAAGGATCCGCGTTTCGTTTTTCTGCTGGATATGGATGGGACGGATGACGGCCGGTTCATGATGAACCGATGCCGCCGCGATAACTACGGGTCGTCAAAAGCGAACCGGATTTCCTTCGTTCCCGCCGATCTGGACGTTCATGCTGAACTGAGCAACGTCTCCTTCGTGCGCCATCTCGATTTGCATTTTGATGCGGGATTGCTGGGCGCCCGGCTGGTGCAGGGCTTCGATCCGCACGGGCTGCTAGACCCGCATCTGATGTTCGAGGATGAGCGCCTGTTGGCGCTGGCGCGGCTGATTGCTGCCGAATGCGATAATCCCGATCCGCTGCACGACCTCTATGGCGAAAGCCTCGTGCTCGCGCTGCTCACGGATTTCCTGAAAGTGAAACGGGAACCGGTCAAGAAACGCAGCAAGCTCGCCGCCTGGCAATTAAGGGCGGCCACAGACTATATCCGCGAACATTGCCTGCGGTCGATCCGTCTGGAGGAACTGGCGGAACTCACCAACCTCTCGCAATCCCATTTCAGCCATGCCTTCAAGGCCTCCACCGGCGTGCCCCCCCACCAGTGGCAGATGCAGGCGCGCATTGATCACGTCAAGGAACTGATGATGCGGACCGACATGGCGTTGACCGATATCGCCATCGCTGCCGGTTTTTCCGATCAGGCGCATTTCTCCCGGGTCTTTCGCAAGATGGTCGGCGTTTCCCCTTCCGTCTGGCAGAAGATCCGTCAGTAGGCACGGATTTCGTTCCATTTTCCTTCAAAAAAATACCCAGCGAGGCGCCTGAAACGCGGCGGAACGAATTGTCCGTCGCGGGGTTTACCAGACGTGACCTCAAAGAGGAAAAACAAGGAGGAAAGGCACATGATGCATCAGGAACCCCGCGCCGGACAGGACCCCTATGTCAAGGATACGCCGAGCCTGATCGCCAGCGACAAGGTGGAAGGCACCCGTGTTTATGGCGCTGATGGCAAGCATATCGGCTCGATCCAGCGCATCATTCTGGAAAAACGCGGCGGCCGCGTCGCCTATGCGGTGTTGAGCTTCGGTGGTTTTCTCGGAATAGGCGACGACTATTATCCGCTGCCTTGGGAAAAGCTGCATTATGACGAGGAACTCGACGGCTACCGTATCGATCTTACCAAGGAAGAGATTGAAAACGCGCCGCACTTCGCCAATCTGGATGATGACGACCTGCTGAACGCCAGGGATCGCAGGGTCTACGACTATTACGGCGTCGCCCCGTATTGGATGTAAAATCTGTCAAAAGGCGCTTCCGGCTGTTCTATCGCCGGAAGCGTCGCACATAAAGGAACGGCTCCTTTTCAGGAGCCGTTTTTCGTTTGGCGCATCAATGCGTGTTGTTCTGCATCTCGGAAACTGCATCGGTAAAGCACTTGCGTGCCTCTTCGGGCGATTTGCGTCCGTCAAGAGCGGCGCGGCAGGCGCTTCGCGCTCTTACGAAGCTCAACCCCCCGATTTTGGGCCAGCCTTCGGTCAACAATGTCAGTGCTTCGAAGGGGCCGGCGATGACACTCTTGCCATTCGCCTCAAGATTGACCTCGACAGGTTCTGTCCATCTCTCGTTCTTCATCGTGCACCTCCCAGAGCAACGCGATCCCGAAATACACCCGACAGCGAAGCAACCCATGAACGCAGTCGTGTGTCACTGCCGCTTAGGATATGCGCAAGCGATCGAATTGACAACGGGGATCAACGGAAGCCAAAAAACGACAGGATCGCCAGAACGATAACGACGAGGCCTACGATGTAGATGATCTGGTTCATGATTTTCTCCTTGGCTGGTGTCATCACCATAACGTGAGGGAGAAGACGAGGTTCCAGCAGCCAGTGAGAATTTAATCACGTACTAAAATGTTGCGAGCATCCCATCGTCGATAAAAGGCGAATGTCACCTGCGCAGGATTACCCAGATGGCATGAATGATGCCCGGAACATAACCGCACAGCGTCAGAAGAATGTTGAGCCAGAAATGCAGGCCGAGCCCGACCTGGAGAAAGACGCCGACGGGCGGGAGGATGATGGCGATCAGGATACGGATGACGTCCACGGTGAGTGCTTTCAAGTTAACCAAGACTAGACAATCAACGTAAATGGAGCCCGGTTGGTTTCAACGCTCTGATGATGACGAATACCTTCCTTCAGCTGGCAACCGAAAGCCGCCAATTCTGAGGGGGCCACTCCCCGCGTGATGCATCAGGCGAGCGGGCTCAGCACCATTCAGCCCTCGTTCATGCGTGCCGCATCACTCTTGGCTCACGGAACCGAGGACACAGACAGACGTTGAAGTCCGTCATTGGGAGATGAGATCATGAAAATTCTAACCGCAGCAATCTGCTTCCTATCGGTTGGCATCCTGAGCGGATGCGTTGACGATGGCGGTTACCGCACAGGCGGGTATTACTCGTCCGGCGTCTATTATCGATCTTATGATCGAGACAGATATTACCGGGATTACGACCGCCGGAACTGGCGACAACACAGAGAGTGGCGGGATCGCAGGGATTGGCGCGGTGACTATCGTCACCGCCCGCGCCCACCGTCTTACGGTCAATATGGTGTGATTGTTCGTTAACGGCGGCGTTCTTATCGCGCCGGTCTGCGCGGCCCGCCATGGGGCGATTTCCGACAGCGCGTCTATTTATATAATCGGCCGGGCAATCTTGAATGCGAAAAATGGTGCCGCTTACGTGACTCGAACACGTGACCCCGTCATTACGAATGACGTGCTCTACCAACTGAGCTAAAGCGGCCCGATTGTGACCCGCTTGTTGCGGATCAGCTTCATGGCGGGCTGATACAGGCAATGCTCACTGATTTCAAGCCTTGAATGTGCCGGTTTTGAAATTTCCGCAAAAAGCTTTGCCTGTCCATTGTTTGCCGGTGACTTCAGCCTTTCCCGCAGATGCGTTTCTTGGCCGTTTCATATTCATTCGCGAGACGATCGACGAGATCGGCCACCGGTTCCACTGCCTTGACTGCGCCGACGCCTTGCCCCGCGCCCCAGATGTCCTTCCAGGCCTTGGCGCCGCCGGTGGCGGTTTCGAAGTCCATCTTCGAGGGATCGGCTTCGGGCAGGTTGTCGGGGTCCATGCCGGAGGCGACAATCGAGCTTTTCAGGTAGTTTCCGTGTACGCCCGTGAAATAGTTCGAATAAACGATATCCTTCGCCTGCGCTTCCACGATCGCCCGCTTGTAACCTTCGGAAGCGCGCGCTTCCTCGGTGGCGATGAAGGGGGAGCCGATATAGGCCATGTCAGCGCCCATGGCCTGCGCGGCGAGAATGGAGCCGCCATTGGCGATGGCGCCGGCCAGCAGCAGCGGGCCATCGAACCATTCGCGGATTTCCTGAACGAGTGCGAAGGGCGAAAGCGTGCCCGCATGTCCGCCCGCCCCGGCCGCGACCGCAATCAGCCCATCCGCGCCCTTGCGGATGGCGGAGCGGGCATGGCGATCGTTGATGACGTCATGCAGCACGATGCCGCCATAGGAATGCACGGCGGCATTGACCTCCGGCACCGCGCCAAGCGAAGAAATCACCACCGGCACCTTGTATTTTACGCAAAGGCCAAGATCGTGCTCCAGCCGGCGATTGGACATGTGCACGATCTGGTTGACCGCGAAGGGTGCTGCCGGGCGCTCGGGATTGGCACGGTTGTGCGCGTCGAGTTCCTCGGTGATCATCGCCAGCCACTCGTCGAGCTGGCTTTCGGGCCGCGCGTTGAGCGCCGGGAAAGCGCCGATGACACCGGCCTTGCATTGCGCCAGCGTCAGTTGCGGATGTGAAATAATGAATAGCGGTGATGCTATGACCGGAAGACGCAGATTGTCTTTCAGCACGGACGGTAGCATGTCTCCTCCCACGAATTACGTTTACGCGCACGTAACTCAATATCGCGTTCGGGAGCGGATTGAAAGCGAAAACAGCGTGGCATTTGCATCTCGAATCTGCGTTCGTAGCGCCACAATGGATCGATTTTCCTGAAAGCAATCCGGTCTTTATCATAAACGAAGCTTGCGGAGGGGCGGTATAGCCGTTACCGAATCGTGAACCCATGGCGCAGCGCCGCATATTTTTTTTGCAAAGCGTAATAGAACAAGGATCGGTCGTGAGCGGACTGGAAACGGCAATCAGAAATGCTCTGGAAAAATCGGACAGATCGAACGCCGAAGTTCGTGCACGGATTTACCAATCGTCCCGTCAGGCACTGGAAGCAGGCCTGCGCAAGCAGGGCATAGACGATCCACAGGTCGTCGCCCAGCAGCGGCAGCGGCTTGAAGGCCTGATCCACCAGATCGAGAATGAAGAGCGCAACAGTCTTCTGGACAGGGTGGAGCAGCAATTGCGCCCGCCAGCAGCGGAAAGTCCGGCACAGGATGATCACGCGGTCGATCCCGTTTCGCAGACGCCTCACCACGGCGATTTGGGTGTTGAGCCGGAACTGCGTGGTGAAACGCGCGATGTGCGGCCGGGTGCCGCCGTCGCTCCGGCGCCGCTGAATGCGGGCCAGCGCAATGGAAAGCCGCCGAAGAGAGGCTCCCGCGCCAGCGATTCCTCGCTTGCCTTCCGTCCGGAAGGCGCGGTTGGCCGCCGCAAGCGCCGGGGGCTTTTTGCCCGCCTTTTTATCTACGTGACGCTTCTGGCCTTTATCGGTTTTGGCGCCTGGTGGGTTTATTCTTCCGGCCTCCTGCTGTCGCCGGAACAACGTGATACCAGCGTACCCAATCCGCCGGCGCAGGTGCAGTCGGAGGACTTCAACGGGACGGAGCCTGCGCCGAGCCTTTCGGCTGGCCGCGGTTTTTCCGACGACTGGGTTGAGGTCTTCAACGCCGAGCGTGGCAGTTCCGGCGTTTCGGCCGGCCAGCGCGCCAATGTCGAAAACATCGCCACACCCGCCGGCAAGGCTATAAAGATAACCTCGAGAAGTGTGGCGCAGGATGGCGCCGTCAGCGTCGAGGTTCCGGTGGAGGTGATGCGGGATATGGCGGGCAAGTCCTCGACCATATCGATCACGCTGCAATCCTCCAGCGACCGGCAGACCCAGGTTTCCGTCGCCTGCGATTTCGCAACCCTTGGCGATTGCTCCCGCCACCGCTTCACCGCCACGGCCGAGCGCGCGGACATGCTGCTGAACACGACATTCGAACGATCTCTCGCCCCCAATGCGCCGGGGAAGATCTTCATCAACAGCGATATCGATGGCAGCGCCCGCCCGGTCAATCTTTATTCCGTGCGCATTCTGCCGGGCCAGTAATGGAAAAACGACAGGCGCCTCGAGTGGCGGCGCCTGTCATGGCCTTCCGGTCTCACTTGAGAAAAGCCGGGCCTGATCCCAATATCTTGTCGTCGATTTCGCCGATCGCCTTCTCGTCCTTGCCCTCATAGTCGAGCGCAAGAAGAATGTGGCGGATGAGGTTCACCCGCGCGCGGCGCTTGTCGTTGGCGCGCACCACTGTCCAGGGGGCGGCATCGGTGTGGGTCTTTTCCAGCATCTCGTCGCGCTTTTGCGTGTAGTCGTCCCATTTCGTCAGCGCGGCTATGTCCATATCCGAAAGCTTCCAGCATTTCAGCGGGCTGTGGCGACGGTCATGGAAGCGCTCGATCTGCGTTTCGCGTCCGATGTCGAGCCAGAATTTGAAAAGATTGATGTCTTCATGGGCCAGCATCTTTTCCAGACGCGGCGTTTCCTTGAGGAAGAGCTTGTGTTCTTCCGGCGTGCAGAACCCCATGACCGGCTCGACCCCGGCGCGGTTATACCATGAGCGGTCGAAGAGAACGAATTCGCCGGCGGTCGGAAAATGCGAGATGTAGCGCTGGAAATACCATTGGCCGCGCTCGGTTTCCGTCGGTTTGGTCAGCGCCACCACGCGGGCATAACGGGGGTTTAGATAGGCCCGGGCCGCGAAGATCGCACCGCCCTTGCCCGCGGCGTCGCGGCCTTCGAAAACCGCCATGACCCTTTTGCCGGTCGCCTGCAGCCAGAACTGAACCTTGACCAGTTCCACCTGCAGCGCCTCGAGAGCGGTGTCGTAATCTTCCCGCTTCATCTTCTTGTCGTAGGGAAAATTGCCGGCGGAAAGTTTCTTTTCCTCAACCCATTCAGGAAGAACCGGATCGTCGATGTCGAAGCTGCGCAGTTTGCCGCCAATGGTGATCTCGACTGCCCGCTTCTTCGTTTCTTCGCCCATGGGTTCCTCCAGTTGTTGTTGTGTAAAGGCAACTCGCCGCCAATGAGTTCACATCCATTGCCGGAATTCAAGTGAAACAGGACCGGTTGAGCGGGATGCGGCGGCGGGAGCGATTGCCGCGTCGATTTTGCGCATATACGTTGTGGAAAATGCGCGATGATGAATCTCTGTCATGAAGCTGGCCTATGAGATTTCGATGCGCTGTCAGATGAGAATGGAAAGAGCAGGCTGAAATGGCAGTCATGAAAGGCGAGGGTGGATTAAGGCTTTTGGGAAGGAAGCTCGGCCGGAACTGGTTGCCCGTTCTCATCGTCAGCATGCTCGCCATCGTGGCCGTTGCGGAGCTCCATACGCCCTATATGCCCGCCGCCCTGTGGCTTTGCGCGGTCATTGCCATCCTGGCCGTTGCGGAGGGCCCGGCGGCCGCCTCCGCAAAGGACGGAGCTGCGGAGGCGGAGACGGATGAGCCGGAAGTGCCCGGCGAAAACGTCATTTCCGGCGTAAGGGCGGGTCTTGCGGTTCTGGATACTCCCGTTTTCATTCTCGACAAGAACGCCAGTGTACTGTTTCAGAACGGCGCGGCCGAGCGCGCCTTCGGCCAGCTGCTTGCCGGTGCACATATTTCCGCCCGGCTGCGCTCTCCCGGCCTGCTGGATGTCATTCGCGAAACCATCACCACCGGCCAGCCCAACCAGGTCGAACATTCGGAGCGCTTTCCTTCCGAACGGGTCTTCATCGTCCGCATCGCCCGGGCGGATGTGGGAGAGGGGGCAGGTCCGCCATTCTACATCCTGTCGTTCCGCGACGTTTCAGAGCTTCGCCGTATCGACCGCATGCGCAGCGACTTCGTCGCCAATGCGAGCCATGAACTGCGCACCCCGCTCGCCTCGCTCCGCGGTTTCATCGAAACCATGCAGGGGCCGGCGCGCAATGACCCCAAGGCGCAGGAGCGTTTCCTCGCCATCATGCTGGATCAGGCAACCCGCATGAGCAGGCTTGTGGACGATCTCATGTCCCTTTCGCGGCTGGAACTGCGTGCAAACATCGCGCCGGACCAGAAGGTCGATCTCGTTCCCGTCATCGGCCACGTGCGCGATACGCTGCTGCCGCTTGCCGACGAGCTTGATGTGACCATCACGCTGCACCTGCCGGACCGGCCGGCGGAGGTGCAGGGGGATCGCGACGAGCTGGTGCAGGTGTTCCAGAACCTCGTTGAAAATGCTTGCAAATACGGCCAGGAAGGCAAGGTCGTGGATGTCTGGCTGCGCGCCGAACCCGGCAAGCCGGTGGAGGTGAGTGTCATCGACAAGGGGCCGGGCATTCCCGCCGAACATGTGCCGCGCCTGACGGAGCGTTTTTATCGCGTCAGCGTTGCCGACAGCCGCTCGAAAAAGGGCACGGGCCTCGGGCTTGCCATCGTCAAGCACATCCTCACTCGCCACCGCGCCCGCCTCATCATTAAATCGGAATTGGGCAACGGCACGGACTTCACCGTGAGATTCTGACATAAAATATGCATCTGCTTTTAATGCTGTGAATATTTATAAATTAAATCAGTGATTTAGATTGTCACAAATCTTTCGTCAAAGTGACATAAAAGGATGTGGCTACGGTGGTTAAGAAAAGGTCGCCGAGCGCAAGCTAAGAGCGAGTGTCGCTATCGGCTGCGTCCACAACAAAGCCCACGACGGGAGAGACAAATGAACATCGTTAAATTTTCCGCAGCAGCTCTGGTGGCTTCTGTCGCCTTCGCTGGCGCCGCCGCTGCTCGCGACCAGATCCAGGTTGCCGGTTCCTCCACGGTTCTGCCCTACGCCAAGATCGTTGCCGAGACTTTTGCCGAAACCTTCCCGAACTTCAAGGCTCCGGTTGTTGAGTCCGGCGGCACGGGCGGCGGTCTGAAGGCATTCTGCTCGGGCGTGGGCGAAGGCACCATCGACATTGCAAACGCTTCGCGCAAGATCAAGAGCGACGAACTGGCCGCCTGTAAGGCTGCTGGCGTTGCCGACGTTCAGGAAGTGAAGATCGGTTACGACGGTATCGTCTTTGCGATGGACTCTTCCAACAAGGACATCAAGCTCGAGCCGAAGGATCTTTACCTCGCGCTCGCTGCTGAAGTCGTCAAGGACGGCAAGCTTGTTGCCAACCCCTACAAGAAGTGGTCGGAAATCAACAAGGAACTGCCTGACGTAGCGATCGCCGCTTACATCCCGGGTTCCAAGCACGGCACGCGCGAAGTCTTCGAAGAGAAGATCATGGCTGACGGCTGCAAGGAAGCCAAGGCGACCGACGTCATCAAGACGCTCATCACCGACGCCAAGCAGGCTGCTGCAAAGTGCGTTGCAGTCCGTAAGGACGGCGCAGCTGTCGACATCGACGGCGACTACACCGAAACGCTCGCTCGTATCGATGCCAACAAGACCGGCCTCGGCGTTTTTGGCCTCGCTTTCTATGAAAACAACGCTGACCGTCTGAAGGTCGCGACCGTTTCGGGCGTCGTTCCGTCCACCGAAACCGTTGCCAGCGGCAAGTACCCGGTTTCCCGCCCGCTGTTCTTCTACGTGAAGAAGGCTCACCTGGGCGTTATCCCGGGCCTCAAGGAATACGTTGAGTTCTTCGTTTCTGACGAAATGATCGGCCCGGATTCCCCGCTCGCCAACTACGGCCTCGTTGCCGCTCCGGATAAAGAACGCGAAGAAATTCGCTCCAAGTTCGCTGCCGGCGCTTCGATGTAATAAAGATGAGGGGCGCGGTCTGCCGCGCCCCTTATTCCCTCCGGCGCCGCTTCGGCGATTATCTCCGGTTGACAGGTCCTATTCATCGCCATCCACATAATTGTTTATGGATTACAGATGGATAGGATGTATCAACCTTGACGCTTGCACAACTTTGATACAGTCAAAATGCAAGCATCTCTGGATGGTCCAGCGGTCTCGTTTTGATGACTTTTTGATTTGCCCGATATCGCACCGTGCTCTTGAGGCACGCCGAGGGAACTCTAATGAACACATCGATCCTTTTGCTGATACTGGCGCTCATCGGCATCGGCAGCTATCTGCTCGGCAGCCGCCGCGCCGTTGTCCTGTCTGGTGGTCGCCCCTCCAGCATGCATTCCCGTGCCGGTTATCACGGCTCTTACGCGGTCGTCTGGGCTGTTTTGCCCGCGGCGTTTATTCTCTGCGCCTGGCTCATTATCAGCCCCCTGCTCGTCACGTCGGCGGTGCGCGGCAATTTCCCCGAGGATGTGCGGGCGCAATCCGAAGCACAGCAGAGCCTGACCTATGGTATGGTTACCTCCATCGCCCGCGGTCTTCAGCGGCTGACGCCGGAGGAAACCGCGCAGGTCGAGGCCGATACGGCTGCGGTCCGGCCGCTTCTGGCATCGAAGGGTGTGGCGATCGCGGGTGACCCAGAGCGCTTCATGGTCGATGCCGCCCACATGCTCAACAGCATGACCTCCACCAGCCGCCTCGCGATGATTGCCGTCGTGCTGCTGGCCGCGCTTGGCGGCGGCGCCTATGCGCTGCGGGCGATCGCGCCGCGCTTCCGGGCGCGCAACCAGGTCGAGAAGGTCATTCTTGCGGCCCTGCTCGTCGCCTCGTCCATCGCTATCCTCACGACCATCGGTATCGTCCTGTCGATGCTGACGGAGGCGATCCAGTTCTTCACCATGGTCCCGGCGCACCAGTTCTTCTTCGGAACGGTATGGGATCCGCGTTTCGCAGCGGCTGGTGCGACCGACTCCTCCGGCCAGTTCGGCCTGATCCCGTTGCTCGCGGGCACGCTTTATATCGGTTTCGTCGCCATGCTGGTTGCGGTTCCGGTCGGTCTTTTCTCGGCGATCTACATGGCGGAATATGCCTCGCCGCGCTTCCGCTCGATGGCAAAGCCGCTGCTTGAAGTACTCGCCGGTATCCCCACCATCGTCTACGGCTTTTTCGCGCTGACGACGGTCGGTCCTTTCCTCAGAGACATTTCCACGCAGATCAATGGTCTGGCGACGGGTAACTACGCCAACTTCATCCAGGCGCAGAGCGTCATCACCGCCGGTTTCGTCATGGGCATCATGCTGATCCCCTATGTCTCGTCGCTGTCGGATGACATCATCACCGCCGTGCCGCGTTCGCTGCGTGACGGTTCCCTCGGTCTCGGCGCCACGCGGTCCGAAACCATCAAGAGGGTCATCGTTCCCGCCGCTCTTCCCGGCATCGTCGGCGCCGTGCTGATGACGGCATCGCGCGCCATCGGCGAAACCATGATCGTGGTTCTCGCGGCCGGCGTTGCGGCCCGCCTGCAGCTCAATCCATTCGAGCCCATGACCACCGTGACCGTCAAGATCGTCAGCCAGCTGACCGGCGACCTTGAATTCACCTCGCCGCAGACGCTGGTCGCCTTCGCGCTCGGCATCACGCTTTTCGCCATCACGCTTTGCCTGAATATCTACGCGCTTTACATCGTGCGCAAATACCGGGAGCAATATGAATGACCGACATCGTCTCTCCCGCAGCCGGCGCTGGCGCCGTGAACAAGGCCACGCGCCGTGATATCGGCATCAAGCGCCGTTATGCCGCCGAACGCCGTTTCCGTGCTTACGGCATGGCAGCGATTTCCTTCGGCCTCATCTTTCTCTTCCTGCTGCTTTTCTCGGTGGTTTCCAAGGGTTACACCGCCTTCCAGCAGACGATGATCACCGTTCCGGTCGAGTTCTCCGAACAGATCATCGATCCGAAAAATGAGCGCGCCACCAATCCGGCGAAGCTGATGACGGCCAATTATCCCGTTGTTGCCCGTGACGCGGTCGCCAAGGTCCTTGGTGTTGCGCCCACGGACCGCGCCGGTCTTCGTGCCGTCAATCTCCTGATCTCCGACAGCGTGCGCACGCAGCTTCGCGACATCGTCGTCGCCGATCCCGCCGTCATCGGCACCACCCGCACCGTCACGCTGCTGGCGTCGGGCGATGTCGACAGCGCCTTCAAGGGCCAGGTCGATCTGACCGCGGATGAAGCCAATCGCCGTATCTCGAACCAGCAGCTCGGCTGGATGAACCAGCTCGCCGAAAGCGGCCAGCTCGGCAAACATTTCAACACCGGCATTTTCGTCAACGGCGCTTCGAGCCGTCCGGAAGCGGCGGGTGTCGGTGTGGCGCTGATCGGTTCCTTCTATATGATGCTGATCGTGCTGGTGCTGTCATTGCCGATCGGTGTCGCGGCCTCGATCTATCTCGAGGAATTCGCCCCGAAGAACCGTCTGACGGATCTTATCGAGGTGAACATCAACAATCTCGCGGCTGTTCCTTCGATCGTTTACGGTCTGCTCGGCCTCTCCGTCTTCATCAACTTCATGGGCTTTCCGCGCTCGGCCTCGCTGGTCGGCGGTCTCGTCCTGACGCTGATGACCCTGCCGACGATCATCATCGCGACCCGCGCTGCCCTGAAAGCCGTGCCGCCGTCAATACGCGCCGCCGCCCTCGGCCTCGGCGCCTCCAAGATGCAGACGATCTTCCACCATGTGCTGCCGCTCGCCATGCCCGGCATTCTGACCGGCACCATCATCGGTCTCGCCCACGCGTTGGGCGAAACGGCGCCGCTGCTCCTGATCGGCATGGTGGCATTCGTTGCGAATTACCCGACAACGCCGATGGATCCGTCCACGGCCCTGCCGGTGCAGATTTACATGTGGGCGAACGAAGCCGAGCGCGCCTTTGTCGAAAGGACATCCGGCGCTATCATCATCCTGCTTTTGTTCCTCATCGTCATGAATGTTGGCGCAATCCTGTTGCGTCGCCGCTTCGAGCGGCGCTGGTAGAGGGAGATTGAGCAATGAACATGTTGTCGGAAGCAGCAGTTGAAAAGGCGCTGGACAAGAAAATGAATGAAGTCTCATACAAGATGATCGGCAAGGACGTTTCGGTTTATTACGGCGAGAAGCGCGCGCTTTACGACGTGAACCTCAACGTTCGGGAAAATACGGTGACCGCGCTTATCGGCCCGTCCGGCTGCGGTAAATCCACCTTCCTGCGCACCCTGAACCGTATGAACGACACGATCGACGGTTGCCGGGTCACCGGCAAGATCACGCTCGATACCGACGATATCTACGATCAGGCGATCGACGTCGTGGAATTGCGCGCCCGCGTCGGCATGGTGTTCCAGAAGCCGAACCCCTTCCCGAAGTCGATCTACGAGAACATCGCCTATGGCCCGCGTATCCACGGTCTCGCCCGCAACAAGGCGGATATGGACCAGATCGTCGAGCACAGCCTGCAGAAGGCGGGTCTCTGGAACGAAGTGAAGGATCGCCTGCTGGAGTCCGGCACCGGCCTTTCCGGCGGTCAGCAGCAGCGCCTGTGCATCGCGCGTGCGGTTGCCGTCAGCCCGGAAGTGATCCTGATGGACGAGCCCTGCTCGGCCCTGGACCCGATCGCGACCGCAAAGGTCGAGGAACTGATCCACGAGCTGCGTACCAATTACACGATCGTCATCGTCACGCACTCCATGCAGCAGGCGGCGCGTGTTTCCCAGCGCACGGCCATGTTCCACCTTGGTCATCTTGTCGAAGAAAACGAAACCGACAAGATGTTCACCAATCCGGACGACCAGCGCACGCAGGATTACATCATGGGCCGCTTCGGCTGATCCCGGCCGGCGCTTTATCGAAACCGAACAAGACTGGTGCCTCTGCCGTGCCCGCTTCCGGGTACGCGCATGCAGGCCAAGCCGGAGGACTAGACCATGACACAGACAACGACCCATTCGCATATCCTGTCGGCCTATGACGACGAACTGAAATTCCTGACGCGCCGCATCGCCGAAATGGGCGGTCTCGCGGAACAGATGTGCGCCGATGCCGTGCGTGCGCTCGTCAATTCCGACGCCGCGCTCGCTCAGAAGGTCATTTCCGATGACGCGATCCTCGATCATTCCGAGCGCGAGATCGGCGACAAGGCCATCGTCACCATCGCCAGACGCCAGCCGATGGCGGCCGACCTTCGCGAGATCATCGGCACGTTGCGTATCGCCGGCGACCTTGAACGCGTTGGCGACCTTGGCAAGAACACTGCCAAGCGTGTGATCGCGGTTGCCGGAACCGGTGTGCCGCGCAAGCTCGCCCGCGGCATCGAGCACCTGTCGGAGCTTGCGCTGGTGCAGCTCAAGGAAGTCCTCGACGTTTATTCCACGCGTTCCGCAGAGAAGGCCAATGCCATCCGCGAGCGTGACGAGGAAATCGACGCCATGTATACGTCGCTCTTCCGTGAGCTTCTGACCTACATGATGGAAGATCCGCGCAACATCACCACCTGCACGCATCTTCTGTTCTGCGCCAAGAACATCGAGCGTATCGGCGACCACGCCACCAATATCGCCGAGACGATTTATTACATGACCACCGGCAGCCAGCCGGAAGGTGAGCGTCCGAAGGACGACAGTTCCAACACGCTCGGTTCGGTGACCGAGTAACAGACGAGCAGCGGCTTGCGGAGTTAGCATATGGTGCCCAAGATTGCAGTTGTGGAAGACGAGGAAGCGCTGAGTGTCCTCCTTCGTTACAATCTCGAGGCTGAGGGATATGACGTCGACACGATACCCCGTGGAGACGAGGCAGAGATCAGGCTGCAGGAACGTATTCCGGACCTTCTTATCCTGGATTGGATGCTTCCCGGCGTTTCCGGTATCGAACTGTGCCGTCGGCTCAGAATGCGGCCGGAAACAGAACGCCTTCCCATCATCATGCTGACGGCGCGCGGCGAAGAAAGCGAGCGGGTTCGCGGCCTTGCCACCGGCGCCGACGATTATGTCGTCAAGCCGTTTTCGACACCGGAACTCATGGCCCGGGTCAAGGCCATGCTGCGCCGGGCCCGTCCCGAGGTGCTGTCTTCGGTGCTGAAATGCGGTGATATCGAGCTGGATCGCGAGACCCATCGCGTTCACCGCAAGAGCCGCGAAGTGCGCCTCGGCCCGACGGAGTTCCGCCTGCTGGAATTCCTGATGACGTCACCCGGCCGGGTGTTCTCCCGCTCGCAATTGCTGGATGGCGTCTGGGGCCACGATATCTATGTGGATGAGCGCACCGTCGACGTGCATGTCGGACGCCTGCGCAAGGCGCTCAATTTTTCGCATATGCAGGATGTTATCCGCACCGTGCGCGGCGCCGGATATTCGATGGAAGCCTGAGCGAGACTCGACCGACGATTTACACTCGGGACAACATCCCGCCAAAACCGAAAGGCCCGAACCGGAATGGTGTCGGGCCTTTCGGTTTCTGGACACTCCCAAACGCGAAGGCTTCATCCTTTTTGACGGCACGACGGACGTTTGGCTGAAATCCCGCTCGCTCAATCGGAATTGTGGGTCGGGTTCGACAGCGATGGAAGATAGGGATCGGCGCTTCGCCGGTGAGTTGACCCCGGAACCGCCTGAGTTTTGCCATAAAAAAACGGGCCCGAAGGCCCGTAGTTTTTGAGTGTCGAATGCGTGCCGCAACACTCAAGCCTTGCGGCGTTCGCTTACCGGCTGATAGGCGAGTTTCGCATGGAACTTGCAATAAGGCGAAGATTCCAGCGCTTCACAACCGCAGAAATGGAAATCATCCTTTAGCGGATCGCCGACCGGCCACTTGCAGGTGCGCTCCGTCAGTTCCGTCAGCGTCAGGCGACGGGAAATCGGCGAAACCACGTTTTTGGAAGGAACGTAATCGAGAACCTGTGCGGTCTCGATGTCCATCTCTTCATTCAGCGCGGTTGCCGCGTTCGAACGCGTGAGAATCCGTGCCGGCGCCGCATTGACGCGGCCTGCAAAGGTCGTCGCGCGTGGCGCAGGTGCAGCGGTGCGCTTGGGCGCAGAGCGCGCCGAAGTGACCGGACCGCCAGCCTTGACGCGTCCCGGCAGATTGAGACGATGGACCTTGCCGATTACGGCATTACGGCTGACGCCGCCGAGCTGCGCTGCAATCTGGCTGGCGCTAAGGCCCTCGGACCATAATTTCTTGAGTTTCTCGACTCGTTCGTCTGTCCAGTTCATGCCGCTTCTCCGCTCGTCGCGTATAATGTCGGCAGAATCCCTCTCCGTCTCGCGGGCGTGCCGCGAGCGTGGTTTCTGCCGGATTTTTGGTGACTAGTTCCGCCGCAATGCAGTCTAGTAATTAGCGATTAACCTAGTGCCACGCAGACTCCGTGGCAAGAGTCGGGGGATTCATCTCGAATCGATTTTCCGGTTTTCCCCAACTTGCTGGCGAGTTGAGTCTGAAAGGCAACACCTTGGGCCTCGAAGGCCGCCACCTACTAGGGCTTGAGAAGCCCGGGAAATACGGACTTTTGTTGACATCGGCAGGCGAAGTGACAATAGTGCCCCTGCCGCCGCGAGGCGGCATTTTTGATTTTCAGGCGATGGATAACCCCTAGAGCCTATTGACAACCGTCTGACAGCGCGTCTGCGCAAGGAGTGATACAGCCATGGCCGAAGCCGCCGCGCCATTGTTCGATACGTTTGCAAGAGCCCCCCTGCGCTTCGAGCGAGGCGAGGGCGTCTGGCTGTTCACGGAGAGCGGCGAACGATATCTGGATTTTGCGGCTGGTGTCGCGGTCAATTCGCTGGGTCACGCCCATCCGCACCTCGTGGAAGCGATCAAGACCCAGGCCGAGAAGGTCTGGCATGTCTCGAACCTTTATGAAGTGCCGGGCCAGGAAAAGCTTGCGAAGCGCCTGACGGAAGCGACATTCGCAGACAAGGTCTTCTTCACCAATTCCGGCGCGGAAGCGCTGGAATGTGCGATCAAGACCGCGCGCCGTTATCATTATTCCAAGGGGCATCCTGAAAAGTTCCGGATCATCACCTTTGAAGGCGCCTTTCATGGACGCACGCTGGCGACGATCGCCGCCGGCGGCCAGCAGAAATATCTCGAAGGTTTCGGCCCCAAGGTCGAAGGTTTCGACCAGGTGCCCTTCGGTGACGTTGATGCGCTGAAAGCCGCCATCACGGCCGAGACGGCTGCACTTCTGATCGAGCCCATTCAGGGCGAGGGCGGCATCCGTGCGCCCAGCAAGGAATTCCTGCAGCTGCTGCGGTCGCTCTGCGATGAGCATGGCATGCTGCTGATTTTCGATGAGGTCCAGACCGGCGTCGGCCGCACGGGCAAGCTCTTTGCCTATGAGCAGACGGGTGTCGCGCCTGATATCATGGCGGTGGCCAAGGGTATCGGCGGCGGTTTCCCGCTCGGCGCATGCCTTGCGACGGCGGATGCCGCTTCCGGCATGACCGCAGGCGTGCACGGCACCACCTATGGCGGCAACCCGCTGGCCATGGCTGTGGGCAACGCCGTGCTCGATGTCGTCCTCTCCGAAGGTTTTCTGGAAAAGGTCCGTGATGTCGCGCTGGTCTTCCGCCAGGGCCTTGCTTCGCTGAAGGATCGTTATCCTGATGTCATCGAGGAAATTCGCGGCGAAGGCCTTCTTCTCGGCATCAAGGCGAAGGTTCCGTCGGGCGAACTGCTGCATGCCATGCGCGGCGAGCATCTGCTCGGCGTGCCCGCGGGCGACAACGTCATCCGTCTCCTGCCGCCCCTCGTTACCACGGCGGAGGAAGCCCGTGAGGGGCTGGCACGTGTGGAAGCGGCCGCCGCTTCCCTGACAGCGAAACAGGCAAAAATCGCCTGAGGAAACAATAAAGGGCGGGCCTCTTCCCGGAGGCTCGCGAGCATGGGACGTTTGAAATGGCTTCACCTAAACATTTTCTTGACCTGTCGGCCGTCAGCTCGCAGGACCTGCGGGCAATTCTCGACGATGCCCGCGCGCGCAAGGCCGCAACCAAGGCCGGAACGGCGGAAAAGCCGCTTGCCGGCAAGATGCTGGCAATGATCTTCGAAAAGCCTTCCACCCGCACCCGCGTCTCCTTTGATGTCGGCATGCGCCAGCTTGGTGGCGAGACGCTTTTCCTCTCTGGAACTGAAATGCAGCTCGGTCGTGCCGAAACGATCGGCGATACGGCCAAGGTATTGTCGCGTTATGTCGACGCCATCATGATCCGTACAACGGATCATTCGCGCCTGCTGGAGCTTGCCGAGCACGCAACCGTGCCTGTTATCAACGCCCTGACTGACGACACGCATCCCTGCCAGATCATGGCTGACATCATGACCTTCGAGGAACATCGCGGCCCGGTCAAAGGCAAGACCATTGCCTGGACGGGTGACGGCAATAATGTCCTGCATTCCTTCGTGGAAGGCTCGGCCCGCTTCGGTTACCGCATGACGATGGCGGTGCCGATGGGTTCCGAACCGCATGACAAGTTCCTGAACTGGGCCCGCAACAATGGCGGCGAGATCATGTTGTGCCACGATGCCGATAAGGCCGTGGCTGGGGCCGATTGCGTCGTCACCGATACCTGGGTGTCCATGAACCAGGAACACAAGGCGCGCGGTCACAACATCTTCCAGCCCTATCAGGTCAATGAAGCCCTGATGGCCAAGGCGGAAAAGGACGCGCTGTTCATGCATTGCCTGCCCGCCCATCGCGGTGAAGAAGTGACGGATGCCGTGATCGACGGTCCGCAATCCGTGGTCTTCGACGAGGCGGAAAACCGCCTCCACGCGCAGAAGTCCATCATTGCATGGTGCATGGGCGCCATCTGAGCAATTCCCCCGGCCTGACACGCGTCACGCCGGGTGCTTGAACTTGCCCGCATAGATTACCATCTGTGGGACTTCGAAGAGGCTCGTCGGTTCTGCTGGCGGGCCATTATCACGATTTGCACGTTTTTCCCCGGAAGCGGTTTCTCTTCCCGGGTCTCTGTGCGACAAGCGGAAAAAGCACATTTTAAAAGCCGGACTTTTGGACGGTAGCGGCGCCACGGCTGCGCCAAGGAGTATGACATGGCAGATGTAACGGTTGAATTGGACGATCTCGATTTTGCTGGCGACGACAAGGTTGTGCCCTTTCAGGTCGAAGGTCTGGATGTGCGCGGCCGCGCCGTACAGGTTGGTCCGCTGCTGAACGCCATTCTCGAGCGTCACGATTATCCTGCCGCGGTTGCCCGCCTGCTGGCGGAAGCGACTGTTCTGACGGCGCTGATCGGCACCTCGCTCAAGTTTTCCGGCAAGCTGACCCTACAGACCAAGGGCGACGGTCCGGTCGACCTGCTTGTCGCGGATTTTACCGCGCCGGAAAGCATGCGCGCTTATGCCCGTTTCGACGAGGAGCGGCTGGCGGCGGCGGTTGCGGAAGGCGCAACCTCGCCGGAGCAATTGCTCGGCACCGGCATTCTGGCCTTCACGATCGATCAGGGCGCGGGCATGCAGCCTTATCAGGGCATCGTGCCGCTCGATGGCTCGTCGCTGGAAGACATTGCCGGGGTTTATTTCCGTCAGTCGGAACAGCTGCCCACCCGCGTGCGGCTGGGCGTTGCCGAGTTCTTCGACCGTGATGGCGAAGGCAAGCCGCGTCATGGCTGGCGTGCGGGCGGTGTTATCGCGCAGTTCCTGCCGCAGGCGCCCGAACGGCTGCGTATGCGTGACCTGCATGGCGGTGACGGCGATGAAAGCGGTCACGAGGTGCAGGAGGACGATGCCTGGACGGAAGCCGTCACGCTGTTGAACACGGTGGATACCGACGAACTGACCGATCCGCAGGTGCCGGTGGAACGGCTGCTTTTCAGGCTTTTCCATGAGAGCGGCGTGCGCATCTATGATCCGCAGGCGGTTTTCGATCGCTGCAGTTGCTCGCGGGACAAGATCAAGGGTGTGCTGTCAGGCTTCACCGCCGAGGAGATCAAGGCGAGCGAGGAAGACGGCGCCATTGCCGTGACCTGCGAGTTCTGCTCCACCACCTATCGCTACGATGTCAGCGAATTTGAAAATGCCTGAATAGAAAGCCGCGCCCTATAAAGAGCGCGGCTTTTTCATTTGCCGGGCGCGTGGTCAGTTCAGAACCCGCATCAGACCCGGTGAATCCAGCGAAAAGGCGGGTATGGTGACGTTGAACACCTCGCCATTTTCCGTTTCCATTTCATAATGTCCGAACATCAGGCCCGAAGGTGTGTCCAGCGGGCAACCGGAGGAATATTCGTAGCTGTCGCCGGGCTTGAGATGCGGTTTCTCACCCACGACGCCCGGCCCATAGACCTCATCGACCTGTCCGTTCTGGTCAGTGATGTGCCAATAGCGATTGACGAGGGTAACTGGAATATCGGAGTTGTTCGCGATCACGACTTTGTAGCCCCAGACGTAACGATCGTCATCCGGGTCGGATTGTTCCTCGAGATAATACGGGTCGACCGTTACCTCGATATCCCTTGTCAGAGCACGATACATACGCGCCACACCTCGATATTATGCCTGCCGCCACATCCTACACTATAGGTTCTGGCTATCGTCAAGAAAATGAATGACTTGACGGGCAGGGGGCATCTCCTGTTGCGCTTCTTTCCACCGTTAGGGATAACGGGAAAGGTAAATATTGGTTGCCTGATAGGGTTTTTAGGACCGCACCGGCGAACCATGGCCCGACACGCGGTCAGGCCATGATGATTTGCCCATTGAATTTTCAGGCGGAAACGGCCGCCAGACCCTTCGCCAGGTCTTCCAGCAGATCGTCGGTATCCTCAATGCCGCAGGAAAGGCGCAGGGTGCCGCCGGAAATGCCAAGTTCAGCACGCGCCTCGTCAGTGAGGTTCTTGTGCGTCGTCGTGCCGGGATGGGTGATAAGGCTCTTGGCGTCGCCGAGATTGTTGGAAATCTTCACGATCTCAAGCGCGTTCTGCAGCTTGAAGGCCGCTTCCTTGCCACCCTTCAACTCGAAGGCCACCAGCGTCGAACCGCCGGACATCTGCCGTGCGATGATGTCGGCCTGTGGATGGTCGGCGCGGCCGGGATAGATGACCTTGGCGACCTTGCCGTTATCGGCGAGGAAATCGGCGATTTTGCCGGCATTGGCCGTCTGCTGCTTCACACGCAGCGGCAGGGTCTCGATGCCTTTCAGCAGCGTCCAGGCATTGAACGGCGACATGGCCGGGCCGGTATGGCGGAAATAATCCTGCAGCTCTTCTTCGATCCACTTCTTGTCGGAAAGGATCACGCCGCCGAGGCAGCGGCCCTGGCCGTCAATATGTTTGGTGGCCGAATAAACGACGATATGGGCGCCGAGTTCGAGCGGCTTCTGGAAAAGCGGCGTCGCAAAGACATTGTCGACCACCACCTTGGCGCCGATCTGGTTGGCGAGCTTTGCTACGCCGGCAATATCCACCACTTCGAGCGTCGGATTGGTCGGGCTTTCGAGGAAGAACAGCTTGGTGTTCGGCTGGATAGCCTTTTCCCAATTGCCAAGATCACGTCCGTCGATCAGCGTGCATTCGATGCCGTATTTCGGCGCGAGCGTTTCGACCACCCAGCGGCAGGAGCCGAAGAGGGCGCGGGCAGCAACGATATGGTCGCCGGCGCGCAGCTGGCACATGATGGCGGCGGTGACGGCGGCCATGCCAGACGCAAGTGCGCGGGCGTCTTCAGCGCCTTCCAGCAGGCACATGCGCTTTTCGAACATGTCGTTGGTAGGGCTCGCATAACGGGCGTAGATGAACCCGTCCGTTTCACCCTTGAAGCGCGCTTCGGCGGCTTCGGAGTTTTCGTATACGAAACCCTGGGTCAGATAGATCGCTTCCGACGTTTCACCGTAAGGGGAGCGTAGCGTACCGCCGTGAACGAGCTGGGTTGCCGGGCGCCATTTATTGCTCATGTGATCACCTTCAAAACAAAAAAACCGGCCGCAAAAGCAGACCGGTTCCTAGCACCCGGTCTTTTTAGCCACTTGTTTAACGTGGCTGCAAGCCGACCGGCCAAATCACCACGGGATAAGCTTGCCATACTGCCGTTACCGGCTTGCGTCAATGCTTTCCTTTTGGTTTTGTCGCCGTAAAAAGGAATGATGACCATGACGAGAACCACGGGCATTTTGGCGGATGGCGCGATCAAGGCGCTGTTTGCAGGCGGCAAGCTGAAGAGCGAGGCCGATCTCGATGCTGATCAGGTGCAGCCCGCCAGCCTTGATCTCAGGCTCGGCTCGAAGGCCTATCGCGTGCGTGCCAGCTTTATGCCCGGTCCCGGAACCCACGTCCTCGACAAGCTCAATCGTCTCAGCCTGCACGAGATCGACCTCACCCAGGGCGCGGTGCTGGAAACCGGTTGCGTTTATATCGTTCCGTTGATGGAAAGCCTTGCGCTGCCGGCGGACATGTCGGCCTCGGCCAATCCGAAAAGCTCGACCGGCCGTCTCGATATCTTCACCCGCGTCATGACCGATAACGCGCAGGAATTCGACAAGATACCGGCCGGTTATGCCGGACCGCTCTATCTGGAAATCAGCCCGCGCACATTCCCCATCGTGGTGCGCCGCGGCTCACGCCTGTCGCAGATCCGCTTCCGCATTGGCCATTCGCTGCTCAACGAAAGTGAACTGCTGAAGCTGCACGAGACGGAAATGCTGGTCGCAAGCGACACGCCGAATGTGACCGGCGGCGGCATCGCGCTTTCGATCGACCTCAAGGGTTTCGGCGAAAACGGGCTGATCGGTTATCGCGGCAAACATCACACGGCGGTGGTGGATGTCGACAAGAAGGCCCAGCATGACGTTCTCGATTTCTGGGAGCCGCTCTACGCGCGCGGCCGCGCCGAACTGATCCTTGACCCGGATGAATTCTATATTCTCGTCTCGCGCGAAGCCGTCCACGTTCCGCCGCTTTACGCGGCTGAAATGACGCCATTCGACCCATTGGTGGGCGAATTCCGCGTGCATTACGCCGGCTTCTTCGATCCGGGCTTCGGCCATGCGCAGGCGGGCGGCACCGGCAGCCGCGCCGTGCTCGAAGTGCGCAGCCACGAGGTGCCCTTCATCCTCGAACACGGGCAAATCGTCGGCCGGCTTGTTTACGAGCATATGCTGGAAAAACCGGAAGGCCTCTATGGCAGCGGCCTCGGCTCCAACTATCAGGCCCAAGGACTGAAGCTCTCCAAGCATTTTCGCGCCGAATAACGAACCCGGCGGGTGCTTGACACCCGCTACGAACTATCCGATGTCTTATGCGCGGCGCGGGTGTAGCTCAATGGTAGAGCAGCAGCTTCCCAAGCTGAATACGAGGGTTCGATTCCCTTCACCCGCTCCAGCGACCTTTCCAAAAAGCTCACTGACGTCCAACAGGCACTGATTTTTCAGCGTTTTTGCCTCGCGCGCGCGTAAGGTCGTGCAACGCTATGCAGTGACATCCAGCAATTTTGTCGGTAAAAATCACGGTATTCATCATCGTGGTAGGAAGCCGATACCGTAAAATGGCACTGACAGACATTCAGGTTAAGAACGCCAAGGCCGATAGCAAGCCGCGCAAGCTGTCTGATGAGAAGGGGCTTTACCTCTACATATCAGTTGCCGGCGGCAAGTCTTGGCGCTTCGACTACGATTTTTTTGGCAAGCGAAAAACACTAACGATTGGGGCATACCCGATGGTGGGGTTGGCGGACGCCCGACGGCTGCGTGATGAGGCCAAGAAAAAACTCTCTGAGGGCCTGGACCCGTCGCTGGCCAAGAAGCGTGATCAGCTTGCTGCCAAGGCCGCTGCCGGAAACACCTTCGGCGTCATTGTGGATGAGTTCATTGAAAAGCTGAAACGCGACAAGCGCGCAGAGCCCACAATCACCAAAAACAAATGGATGTTGAAGGACCTTGCCGAAAAGCTGGGGCCTTACCCGGTTACTCAGATCACGGCGCGTGACGTTCTTGCCGTGCTGACCAGTATTGAAAAGAGCGGCCGAGTGGAAAGTGCGCTGGCAACGCGCGCTGCAATCGGCCGCGTATTTCGATACGCCATCGCAACGGCGAGGGCGGAGAACGACCCGACGTCGGCACTACGCGGGGCTCTCCAGCGCCATGTTCCTATCAACCATGCCGCATTGACGACGAAGGCTGAAATGGGCGGTTTGATGCGGGCCATTTACGGTTACGAGGGATGGCCTTCCTTAGTCGGGGCATTAAAAATCCAAGCCCTGTGTTTTGCGCGGCCCGGCGAAACGCGCTCAATGGAATGGGTAGAGTTGGATCTAGGAAAGGCTGTATGGACGATACCCGCAGAGAAAACCAAAATGCGCCGAGAGCATCATGTGCCGCTTTCGAAACAGGCGGTGGAAGTTCTCACGGAGATGAAGGAGTTGTTTGGCGATAAGCCCTATGTCTTCCCTTCAATGATGTCAGGCAAGAAGATTCTTTCCGAGAATTCCATGAATTCAGCTCTGCGGCGCATGGGGGTGACGGAGGCCCAGCATACCGCCCACGGCTTTCGGTCTTCCGCCAGCAGCATATTGAACGAGTCTGGAAAGTTCAGCATCGATGCTATCGAAGCTGAACTTGCCCATCTCGATACGCGGGCCGTTAGACGTATCTACAATCGGGCCACATATTGGGACGAGCGAGTGCGAATGATGCAGTGGTGGGCCGACTTGCTGGAGAAAGTGCGTATCCAAAGCCCAAGCTCGATTGAGGCCACTGACAGAAAACTTTAAAGTCGAGGGACTTTGGCAACGGGAGACTCCGACGGTTTCGTATTCGTTCACTGACGATTCGGAATCCGCTGTGCACGAATGAGCGCTTGCATTGCCTGAATCGGCCCAATGCTAGAGGCATTTTTAGTTTCCCTTAACTTTGGTCTTCATCTGGGTCTTGCAGAGAGATGTGCATTGCAGTAACTTCTGGTTGTTGTTTGACTCGAAGAACCGAAGAGCTTGAAATTGGCGGACCGTGCTTAAAATTCAAGGATGAAAAATAATATCCATGCCATGGTGTTGGCAGGATTGATTATTACGAGAATTTTTAATGTGTACGGTTCTTTGAGCAGATGACTAGAGGCTATCGTCTCGTAAAGAAAGTTACTACTTTAACGCTTCTTGGGTCAGATGAACTGATCTATGCACCCGGTAGGGGATCGACAGCAAGGACAGCTGCAGAGTGAAGCATGGGCGGCATTGCCGCGACAAACTTCATTTCAAATGCAGGCCTCCGAAATATGCCACTTGCTGCTTTCATTCCTGGTTTCCGACGGCTAGTCCCTCCTGACTTTTGTCTCGCAATTGTGCCGGCCGCTCAAATCTTAGCCAATTCTCCGAAGAGCGCGGCGAATGGTTTCAAGCGAACCTTTGCCATTGCGATTTTTGCAAACCTGCTCGCGTCAGGGCAGGCAACTGCACAGTCGCCCGCCGATGATTTTTCCCGCCGGCAGGACCAGCAACAGCAGTTGCAGAGGCTTGAAAACCTGAAGCAGATAACTCCTGATGGCGTCGCTGGTCGTGAGAGCCGGGCGCCGGGAGGCGACGCGAAATCCGCTGGTCCTTGCTTCGATATTTCACGTGTAGAGATCGAAGGTGCGACAAGGCTGTCTGGCGCTGCGGTCGGAAAAGTGACCGAGCGTTACGATAATCGCTGCATCGGTGTTGCGGATATTACCGCCTTGCTCAAGGCCATTACCGACCTCTATCTAGACAAGGGATTTGTGACTTCGCGCGCTTATGTTCCCCCACAGGATATTGCCGGAACAAGATTGCTGCGGCTGGTGGTAGTCGAAGGCACGATCTCGGATATCTACCTTAATGGCCACCCGGTCGCGAGAAACGGCGCATTCGCGACGGCTTTTCCCGGCGTGAAGGGTGAGGTCGCCAATATTCGCGATATTGAACAGGGGCTGGACCAGATCAACCGGCTGTCATCGAACGACGCGAAAACCTCGATGTTGCCGGGCAAGGAAGATGGAACGTCTATCCTCAATGTCGAGAACAAACCCGCCAAGCGCTGGTACGCGAGCATTTCCAACAACAACCTCGGTCAAGAGAGTACCGGTTACTCCCAGACCAATGTTTCCGTCGGCTTCGACGACCTGTTGGGCATCAATGATCAGTTGGGGTTCTCCTATGGGCGTAGCGGTCCGGATTATCCTTGGGACGACGATGGCCGCGGGCACAGCAACAGCTATTCGGTTAATACAAGCGTACCTTATGGCTACTGGACGTTTTCAACGAATGGCTCCTGGTACGAATATGACAGCACCATTCCCGGCAATTTTGGGCCGATCGAAACCTCGGGCAATTCCGGTCAGGCTGGATTTGGCATAGATCGCGTCATTCTGCGCGACAAGGATTCCATCACGACGCTCAGAGGCGGTCTCACCTACAAGCAGACCGACAACTTTCTTCTCGGCAATCGAATTGAGGTGGGAAGCCGCCGATACACGATAGGCACTCTGGGCTTGTCGCGTTCACAGAGAATTCTGGGTGGCGTCATCGCTCTCGATTTTGCCCTTGATAAGGGTCTCGATCTCTTTGACGCGGTGGAGGCCGGAGAGCCCGGAGCCGGCATGGCCGATCCTCGGTTTTTGAAATTCAACACGACCGTCAGCGCGACGCGGCCGTTCGAGGCGGCTGGCCAGCGGTTCGAGTTAACGACGCTCCTCAATGCCCAATATTCGCCCGATAACATGTTTGGCGCAGAACAGATCGGGCTTGGTGGCTCCAGCAACGTACGCGGCCTGAGGGAAAGCGTCATATTCGGTAACAACGGATTTTTCAGCCGCAACGAACTGGTTTGGCGGACAATGCCATGGGAGGGCACAAGTCTGGCGCCCGTTCTGGGCGAATTACGCCCCTACCTGGCCCTCGATTATGGCCGCGTGTTCTCGCAGCATCGCTTCGATATTCCAGACGGCTATCTCGCGAGTTGGACCGTTGGTGCGAAACTCGTTGGGGGAAACATCAGTGCCGATTTCGGCTACTCCCAGGCATTTTCCAGCAGCGTCAGTAACGGACGCGGCAATCTCATTTTCGCCAGCGTGACGGCACGCTGGTAGGCTTCAAAAGAGAATATTATGGTCAGATCTTCTTTTCACACCCCCAAATTGTCTGTCGTATTCGCGCTGGTGGCGACTGCCAGTGTCGTTTCCGGTTGCGGTGGCCGGGCAGCGCATCCGGTTGCCTCGACAAACCCTGCCGACAGCGCTTTCGATTGCGCCGGCATCAAGCGCGAATTCGAGGCTAACGAACGGCAGGTCCTGGCGACGGTGAAAGAACGATCCGATGCGCAGGGTAAAAACGTCGTCCTCGGTGCGACAGGTGTTCTTCTGTTTTGGCCGGCTCTTTTCTTTATGGATCCGAAATCGCCAGAGAAACTGGAGATCGACGCATTGCGTAACCGCAATCAGGTCCTTGGCGAGATTGCCAAAAGCAAAAAATGCCCGGCCCCGCAGTCGAAGCTGGCGGATGTCTACAAGAAACTCGACGCCAAGCCGTCCCAGGCCGACACGAGCAGAAAACACCGCTAAGCCCCAAATTCCGTCTGCCACGAGAGGCGAACAACAATGACATCACAGTTTAAGCGTCTTCCACGCAAAACAACCGACCTCGCATTGTTCGCCAATGCAGGGACGCTGGCTCAAAAAATCATTGCCACCGTTGTCAGTTTTACGCTCGTGCTTCAGCCAGTGCTTCTTCACGCACAGGACATATCGCCGGAAGTTGGAGGATCTTTTGCAAATCGCCCCGGGATAGGGGCTGCTCCGAACGGCGTGCCGCTCATTGATATCGTCGGACCCAATAGCCAAGGTCTGTCGCACAACAAATACAACAATTTCAACGTCGGCACACTGGGGGTCATTCTCAACAACTTCAATGGTGAGGTGGGCACCTCGAAACTGGGTGGCGTGACACCCGGCAATCCAAATCTGCAAGGTAAAGGCCCTGCGTCCGTCATCCTCAATGAGGTCACGTCGCAAAACCGCAGTTCGCTTCTCGGTCCAACCGAAGTGTTCGGTGGCAGGGCCGATGTCATCATTGCCAATCCGAACGGGATCACCTGCGACGGCTGCGGTTTCATCAACACGCCACGAGCCACGCTGACGACGGGTGTACCTGACATCGGCAGCGATGGACGTCTCAATGGATTCACGGTCAACGCAGGGGATGTCACTTTCGGCCCTAGGGGTGGGAATTTTGCGCTCGGTGATGGTGCAGTCAGTCTGTTCGATGTCGTGTCCCGTACCATCCAGATCGACGGAACGATCTATGGCGAGGACCTGCGTCTGACCGCCGGTAAGAGCATGTTCGATTATACCACCGGGGAGGCAACAGCGCTCGATGCCACCTCCGGGACACCTGAATACGCAATCGATGGTTCAGCACTCGGGGCTATGCAGGCCGGCCGCATCAAGATGGTTGTCACGGAAAAGGGCGCTGGCGTTCGCATGCGCGGTGACATGGCGGCCAATGCCGGGGAGCTTTCGCTGTCGGCAGACGGTAAAATTTCGATCGGCAATGCCTCTGGCAATAACGGCGTCAGCATCTCCTCGAAGGGAAGTGTTTCGGCCGGTCGTCTGACCTCGAAAAAATCGGTGTCGGTCAAGGCGGGCAAGGACGCCAGGGTCGCTTCTATCGGTGCGGAAGAGGATATCCTGATCAATGGCGGAGCAGGCTTCATCGATGTCGCCGGTACTCTCGGGGCGAGTGGCGCACTCAACCTTCTGGCAGACGGGCGTATTGCCTTGGCCGACGCGTCGGCTGCCGGACCTGTTTCGCTATGGTCGGGGGCTGGCTCCATTGCCATCAGCGGCACGGCCCAGTCTGGCGCGGCGATGTCACTTACGGCGGCCTCAGGAGCGATCACGGCGGGCTCACTCCTTTCGAAAGGTGACTTGGCTCTGCTCTCCGGCCTTGATCTGGGGATTTCCGGGCTCGTGCTTGCAGAAGGGAATTTACAGGCTTCGGCCGGTGGCGACATCCGTTATGACAGTCTAGAGGCAAACGGAGACGTTTTGCTGTCTTCGACAAATGGTGTCATCAGCTTCGATAAACGCACGGCCGCCGGCGGCGACATCAGGATCAGGCAGCAAAATGCCGACCTTTCCAATAACAGGAGCAGACTTGCCACATCCGGCACGCTCTACATCAATGCCAATAATATCAATCTCACCAACAGCACGCTGACGTCAGGTGGTATTGATCTCACCTCATCTGGAACGACAGATCTGACGGGTGCGCGGCTCAATGCTGTCACCGTGAGCAGCACAGCTCGTTCCGTTCAGGGGTCAGGTGACATCGCGATCCAAGCGGGTAGCCTTGCTGCGAATGACGCCACCAATATTCTTGCGGCCCATGATCTGACGCTGTCGCTTTCGCAACTTGCCAACTCCGGTCAACTGGCTGCTGGTAATGATCTTACCCTCAATATCGCCGGCAACCTGACCAACACCGCCACGGGGCTCATCTATGCCGGTGACGACGCGGCACTTTTCGTGGGCGGCGTGCTTGCCAATTATCAGGGGGCGATTGTCGCAGGTCGTGACCTCACAATTGCTGGGAGTGCTTCTGGCGCGCGCAATGCTGCTACGGTCAACAGTTCAGGTCTGATTTCCTCTGGTCGCAATATCTCGATCCTGACGGCAAATCTGCGTAACGAGAAAAGCGTGGCTCCGACCTATACGAGCCAGCAAATCTCAAACACACTCGTGTCGGCTTATGACACTTATTATGCACGCCTGTGTGGAGATTGTTCATCTTCCGTCTCTTTTGCTGATAAGCAATTCGTCATTGGTGCCCCCATTCGCCATGTCTATCGTGATGTGGCCGAGGACCGCCTTACATCGGCTGGAAGCCCCGCGGCGACGATCAAGGCGGGTAATACGCTTTTTGTCGATACCGTCGATCTTACCAATGCCTATAGCAACATTGAAGCCGGCTCCGGCATGACGTTTGTTGGCACAGGCACGCTGACAAATCTCGGCTTGCAGCTGCAGCGCACGACGTCGGTCAACTGCAATCAAAGCTCGGGTTGCCAATATTATCCTGATGTCATCTTCCAGTGGGAAGAAAGGCGGGACAGCGGCGATACCGGAGGCCATGAATTCTCATATCAGGTTTCCATGCCTGGCCCCAGCCCGTTTGGAACGCGGGATGCGTCAAAGGATATCGGCCCCGGACGAACCGTGGAAAGCGTCGAGGCGATCGGTGGGGTTCCAGCGGCAATCCGCTCGGGCGGAGCAATTGGTATCACCGGCTTTGCTGCTGTCAACAATACTGCTTCGGCCGGAACGATCGCCGACCGTGTTGCCGTTGCAGCGCCTGCGCTTTCGAACAATCCGACCGAACTCCTGTCCGGCATGACGGCAAGCGGTGCGCTGTTCACGCTTGGCGGTGTCGCCACCCCACAGTCCGGCGGCTTTGGCGGCACCATTCCCGGCCAGACATTCCTCTATGAAACCCGCGCCGCCTTCCTCGACGTCTCGAAATTCTATGGCTCCAGCTATTTCCTTGGTCGCATCGGCTACCAGCCGGATCGCCAGATCCAGTTCCTTGGGGACGCCTATTTCGAGAACCAGTATATTGAGCAACAGATCAGACTGGCCACGGGCTCAGGTTTTACCGGGCAGGATTCAATTACCCAGATAAAGCAGCTTCTCGACAATGGAGCCGCCTATCTCGGAGCGCAGCAGCGCCCGCTTGGCGAACCGCTGTCGGCTGAGGAGATCGCCAGCCTCACCGAATCCGTCGTCGTTTATGAGTGGCAGATGGTGAACGGCGCGAGCGTTCTTGCGCCGGTACTGCATCTTGCAGCCAATGACAGGGAAAGATTGAATTCTGCGGGCGCGCTGATCGCGGGTAATCAGGTGACGATCGATACCGGCCTGCTTGCAACATCGGGGATGATTGCCTCGACGGGCGATCTTAGCGTTTCCGGTTCATCGATTGCGGCAATCGGCGGCACCTTCACGGCGGGGGGTAATGCCTCGCTGAAGGGCAATGAGGGCATTCTGCTCGCCAATGCGAAGGTGACGGCCGGCGGCGATCTCGGCCTGACGTCTGACGGAGACATCAATATCTCCGTCACCGAACGGTCAACGACCAGCACTTTGCGCGACAAGCGGAGTTCTACGACGGTTGTGAGAACCACCAGTCAGGGTTCCGAGATCACCGCGGGCGGATCGATCTCCGCCAATGCTGGTGGCAACCTCAACGTCATTGGCAGCAACATTGCTGCCGATGGAACGGTTGGTCTGAAAGCGACCGGCGATGTGACAGTCGCCGAGGCTGTCGACACTACCACGATCGATTACGCCTACAAGAAAAAGGGCGGTCTGTTCGGCGGAAGCAAACAGACGACGAGCCACATGGAAACGCAGACCGTCGTCGGATCATCGGTCAGCGGCGGGAAGGGCGTGTCCATCGTCTCAGGTGGAGATACCGTCGTCTCCGCCTCGAAGGTGATGGCTGGTGATGAAACCAGCAAAGCCGATATCAATGTCAGTGCAGGTGGAGATCTGCTGATCGCGTCGGGCAAGAATACGGCGGAGTTTGAGCAGAGTTCATCAGCCAAGGGTTTCCTCTCCAAGAAAAGCTCCACCCAGTACAACTACGACGAAGCGACAGTCGGCTCCGAGCTTTCCGCGTCCGGTAACGTCAAGCTGGATTCTGCTGGTAACACCGTCATAGCGGGCTCAACCATAACGGCCGGGGATGCGATCAGCGTCACGGGCGACAGCGTCGCCATCATCGGGGCCGAGGAACAGCACGCGCTGGAGAGCAGCAGCAAAAAGTCCGGCCTGTTCGCCGGTTCCGGCGGCGGCTTCCTATCGCTCTGGGGCAAGGAGCAGAAAGAAAAGAGCCAGTCATCTACCCTTAACGTTGGCTCTGCGCTGACGGCGGGGACTGACGTCACTCTCACAGCACGCGAAAACGACGTCAATGTGATCGGCTCGTCCATCATGGCGGGGCGTGACATTGCGCTGGAGGCTGCCCGTGATGTCAATATCACGCCAGGGGCAGAAAGTGCCGCATCGGCGGAGAAGGAGCAGCGTTCCGGTTTCGGTCTTTCTTTCAGTTCAGGCGGTGGTAGCGCCTCTGTGGGCATTGGCTACGGCAAGTCGGTTGATCAAACGAGCCAGTCTTCCGAGACCAATGCCAGGTCCACCCTTTCTGCCGGCCGTGATCTGCTAATCTCTGCGGGCCGCGATGCCAACCTTCAAGCGGCTGAGGTGTCCGCTGAGCGCGATGTTACTATCCTTGCAGACCACAACGTCAATCTGCTCTCGGCCCAGGACAAGTCCAACTATGAACACATGCATGAGGAGATGTTTGCTGGCGTCAGCCTATCTGTGTCCTCCGGGCTTGCGAGTGCTGCGGGTAGTCTCGCTAACGCTGCCGGAAAGCTCGGCGGTCCGAACGGTGCCTATGCTCTCGCACCGGCTGCGCTCGCGGCGTATCGAGTAAAAGATATTCTCAAGCAGATCGACGGCGGTTCGCAGCCGCTGGCCTCTGCAAGTCTGTCCGTCGGATTTACGTACCAAAAGAGTAGCGCAACGCTTTCGACATTAACGCCGGTTGTCACAACGATTGAGGCAGGGGATTCGGTCAGCATAGTCGCAAATTCTGGTGATTTGACCGGTCGTGGTGTTCAGATTGCGGCAGGCTCCCTAACCGATCCGGCATCCGGGAACGTGCTTCTTATGGCTGGCGGGTCCATTCTGTTGGAAAGTGCCCAGTCTGCTTCTTCGTCCTCAAGCCGTAGCCAGTCTGCAAACGCTTCAATTGGTGTCAATCTTACGAACGGCGGTCTGAGTGGCGGTGTTGCAGCAGGCAGCGGTAAGCAGGACGCCAACAGCGTCACTCACCTCAACACCCATGTCATGGGCACCGGCAATGTCACGCTGGTTTCTGGCAACGACACCACGCTTGCGGGAGCTGTTGTGTCCGGTGAACGGGTTACTGCTGCCGTCGGTGGCGATCTCAACATCGTCAGCCGCCAGGACACGATGATCTACGACGAAAAGACAGCTGGCGGTGGCCTCAATCTTTCTACGGCGGGTAAGGTCTCCGGTGGAGTTCAGAAAAGCAACGTTGAAGGCAACTATGCCAACGTCTCCGAGCAAAGCGGCATAATCGCGGGCTCTGGCGGATATAACGTCAGGGTCGGTGGTAATGTCGATCTCGCCGGTGGCGTCATAGGTTCAACAGCTGATCCCGCCGAAAATACGCTTTCTGCCAGTTCGCTGACATGGTCGGATATAGGCAATCGCTCCGAGGCGTCGAGCTCCAGTCTTGGAATATCCCTGACGCCCGGCGGCATTCCCGTTCCTGTAGTCGGCCAGCCGGCCAAGGAGGATGACCAGGGGGTTGCCCGTGCCACGCTGACACCGGGTCAGTTGACCCTCACCAATCAGACACAAGATCTGGCCGCGCTTAACACAGACCTCTCTAACGCCAACACAACGGCCGACCCATTTGACATTGAGCGCCTGAAGGCAAAGCAGGAGAGTGCGGCTGCCCTCTCGGCGCTTGCCAACATCGCCGTTGGTGATATCTCCGCTAAACTCGGCTTTGCCGAAGGCAGTCCGGCGAAGATTGCCCTCCATGCTGCGGTCGGGGGCCTTGTCGCGCAGCTTGCAGGCGGTAATGCCGGATCGGGAGCATTGGCAGGTGGATTGAGCGAAGTCGTCAATGGCGTCTTGCAGCAGGTGTTGAGCGCCAATCCGAACCTGACCGACGACCAGAAGAGTGCCATCACGCAGTGGGTGGCGGCAATAGTCGGTGCGGCGGTCGGAGGTGAAACCGGCGCAGCCGCCGGGCTAGACAACGTTAATTATAATTACCTCAATCATGCAGATAATGAAAAGTTGAATGAGGCCAAGGCTTCGTGTGCCGGAGGGGATCAGTCAGCGTGCGCGGAGAAAGCACGACTTGAGGCAAAAGACGAACAGCAGCAGAGGGAATACCTCGATTGCCGAAGTAATGGATACAGTGGCGCAGGTTGCTCCGCTGTTCTAGCGGATGCCGTAGCCGCACTCTCCAGCTACGCTGGTATCGTGTCTTATTGGTCCTCATCAAGTGAGCAACAAGCGAATTTCGATCGTCTCGATGCTTCGGGTGGACTGAGCCAAATTCTAAAGATTTTGGCGCCGAATGGCGCGAGTGGCCTCAGCAATGAACAAGCGGAACAACTTGCTGGGACGATCAATCTCTTAGTAACCGATCCTCTCATGATCCTTGGATTACCGGAGATAATTCAGAAAGCCAGCGGCGGTGACCCGGCGGCGATGGTGCAAGTAGTCACGCTCGCAACCCGCTTGAAGTTATTCGGATCGGGTGCTGAAAAGATTACCGAGGGCGGAACTGGTGGCAAGACGGGGACCGTCTGGGATGATATTACCACAACCGCAGGAAACTTGCCGAACACAAACATACCTGCAACCTTCAAGCTAAAAACGGGCGATATCGAATTTTATGTAAACTCAAATGCGACAAAACACATGGCTGAATACCTCCAGAAATCTTCGAATCCGATAAATGATCAGACTCTTTTGCGTAGCTTCTCGGATGCCGTAAAAGAGATTTCCTCGGCTAGCATCGAATTTGGTAAAGTTTACAATGTAAATGGATGGGAAATAATTTTCGGTAAAAGGCCTGGGGATGTCTTTCCCGTAATCAAACACGCGTTGTATATCCCATGAGTGACATAAGCTTCGCCGCTGAAGGTGTTTACTTAGAGATGAACTATTTAGAGTGTGACCCAAATGATCAAGGTTCATCGCGTTGGAGCGTTAAGTTGACCCTGTCACATTTTACGGGATGCTTTACATATGAAGCGACGGATATCTGGCTCGAGGCGTCAATGTGGGAGTTGTTTGTTGCCGATCTTTCTTCGCCCCAAGCCCAAACTCTCAAGTTTTTTGATATGAGTCAGTATTTTATTTTTTCCATTGAGCGAACTGCAACCTGCTTTGAGATTGAAATTCAGGCATACGAACCGCAGAACTCGAACGGGTTTATGCGCCTTGGAGCACAGTTGAAAAGTGACCTCGACGGGACATTTGTTAGTAAATTACGAGACGCGTTTATGGAGTTCCCAAAGTTCTGGTAGATTCTCTCCCACTTGGGTACTAAGCTCTCTGAGAGCTTTTGTTTTTCCAATAAGTGGGATGTTGGTGCTAGCTAATCATGAAGATAGAATGCCCTCGCTGCCACCAAGACTGGGTGAAGAAGGTCCACATAGGAGCGGCCCATAGAACAGTATATTTGTGCTATGAATGTGAAGCGACATGGTTTTGTAATGATTATATTGAATACGCCACTTTTGTAGATCTATCAAATTATCTCACGCGGCTTGGCTTGAGCGACTCTGGTGACGTCTATGAAACATTTATTGATGACGAAGAGTGGTTAGGCTCGCCGAAGTAGGGAGCTCTGCGATGTGACTAAGTGATCTTACTTCATAAAATGCGCGGCCAATTAGGCGTGGGTTTGCACCGGATAATCGGATTGGGCCTCCAATTGACACGCTACGTTCAGCCCAACGACGTGAGTCAGCATGTTTGCATGCGGCGATTTACTTGCGACCCCTTTAAACCGCGTGCGGCCGTCTGAGAGAAATGCACTTATCCGTGCTGGGCTGTTCACGGCCAAAGGGAGGCCTGTCAAGTGAAGTACAAATCGCCGGAAAACAGAACGGAAAAAGAAGTTATTGAGATTTTGTCGCGTATTGACAACGATCCAGAAGAAAGAATATTAGCAGTTTTGTCTGCTGTTTACTATGGAAAAACGATAAATTTTTCAGGGGATATTTTGATAGAAGAGTTTAAAAAGGCAAAATATGATGAGAAGCGATGGTTAAAGAATATTTTTGAAACCTTCTATGGAATGTATCGAACAAATTATCGTATTGATGATAGTATTATGGTTTTGACGGATTTTGAAAGGCAGAATCCAGAATATAGTTTGGATATTAAATCCACTATTGAAGCGCTTGCTGAGTACAAATCCATATTTAATGGCGATCATAGCGAAGGGCGGTTTTGATGAGGGTTGGGGTAAGTCATCCGATTCATTGTAGAAGACGCCGATATAATTAATGAAGATGTTGAAATCATTCTCCTCCATTATTGTCGGATCTCTGTTCCTGACTGGATGCACCGCATTGAATCAGACATCGTCGGCGATCAACGACGCGAATAGCGGTGTCGTCGCTGCGATGCTGTCACCATACCGAAAACTTGACTCCCAATGGCGAGGCAAGACACTCGCAGACTTTCAGAGCAGGTTCGGGGCACCGACAGGCCAGGACAAGGAAGGGAACCGCGTGTGGTTTCGCACCATTGTCGCGCATATTCCGGGACAATATGTTGAGACAGCGGACTATATGCAAAATATGACAATTAGACGCAGGGAGTTCATTTCTGCGCACGACGCGCAGAAAAGTTGCGAGATCGCCGTCACGGTGAAAGCAGGACGGATAGTCGCGATAAACGCGCGCCGCGATATCGGTATTCCGACGGACAGCTATCGCCTGTCTTCAGGGATGGAATCGACTTGCCAGCGGATATTTGGACTATAATCTTTAGTCTATCTATCGATATATCATTCTCTTTTTGGTCCAGTGTTCACGCCGCCCTCATCTGCGGGATTTTGAAGTATTCGGTAGACCTGCATTCGAGAACAGCCGACCGAAGCAGCTATGGCGGATGGCCGTATTCCCTGCGTCGATAGGCGTATAACGAGATCGCGATCCACACGACGACTTCCACCCTTGTATACACCGAGATTCTTCGCGCGCTCGATACCCTCGCGCTGCCGCTCTCTGATGAAGCGCCGTTCCATCTGCGCCACCATGCCGAGCACGGTCAAAA